>DATJHM010000230.1:0-14357 GCA_035493895.1 Ktedonobacteraceae bacterium | reverse complement strand
CCTCACCGGGCCTCCCCGCGACAACTGAGCCAAAGAGTACATCCTTCTCTCCACTATAAGAGCTCAACAGATAGGCCCAGGCCGCCTGAACCAGGGTATTCGCGGTGATACGATAACGCTCTTTGAAGCTCTGCATCTGCGAGGAGACCTTTGCAGACAACACCAGACGTTGCTCCTGATAATCGATCACCCCTCGACTCTTGCCGGGCACGGCCTGCTGCACACGCAGCTTTGTCGCCTCTTGAAAGCCGCTCAGAGCCGAGCGCCAGTAGTGTTCAGCATCGGTATCGTCCAGGTGCTGAAGCCAGGTAATATAGTTCTTGTAAGGTTGGCTCGGCGGCAGTTCCAGCGCCACGCCCGCGACTTCCGCCTCGTAAAGTTCCAGCACTTCGCGCCAGACAATATCATTGCTCCAACCATCCAGCAAGATATGATGATAACTCCAGATAAGCTGATACACCTCCTGAGCCTGACGAATCAAACTCAGACGAAACAGAGGGGCCCTTTTGAGCTCAATTCCCTGGGCAAAATCTGCGCGCAGAAATGTTTGCAGCCGCTTCTCTTGCGCGACTGGCACTGCCTCACGCCAATCCTGTTCCATCCAGGGCAATTCACACTGTTGCCATACGATCTGTAAAGGCTGCTTGACCCCTTCCCAGCGAAATTGGGTCCGCAGGATATCGTGGCGAACCACAACCTGCTCCCATGCTGCTCGTAAGGCGACAACGTTTAATGCACCTCGCAAGATATAGCGTTGCTGAACAAAGTCTGTGCTGCTATCACTATGGAACAGCGTATTGAAGAGTAACCCCTGCTGCATCGGAGAGAGCGGATAGATCGCCTTGAGCGCTGGTTTTACGTGTGTCTGCATGAAATTAAGACTCCATCTCCTCATATAAACTTGTCAGCATGCTATCTAACTCGGACTGATCCAGGTTTGCCTCGGGGAAATCCTGAGGCGAGACATATATCTTGTTCTGCTGCTGACAATGCGCGATCAGGGTCCGTAGCGCCCCTCTATACCAGCCCAGCAGCTTCTCGATGGTCTCCTGCCTGTAGAGCTGTTCGCTATAGGTCACGGCTATATGCAAACGCTGCTCGGCCAGATAGCCCTCAAAGGCCAGCAGATGGGTACGCGGACTGGCTGGATCAAGCGCCGAACTGCTGACATCAGCGGCAGGCACGACTAGCTCATCATGCGCATCGCTCACCAGCGCACGCCCCCGATAGTGGAAGACCATCTCGCTTTGTGGCAGGCTCGCTAACTGCTGGCGCAACGCTCGATCTTTGCCTTTGTAGCGCAGTAACCCATACCCGATCCCCCCATTGGGCACCGCACGTATCTGCTCTTTGAGAGCCGTTACTCTCTCCTCTATGGTATCGCTCTCTCTGGTATGCAGACAGAGCGGGGACACGGCGGTCAGCCAGCCAACGGTATGGGAGAGATCTATATCCTCTCTGATATCCTCGCGCCCATGCCCTTCTACGTCGATTAGCAGCGTCTGCGCACCTGTCCAACGCTCCTGCATCTCAACACATGCCACTAACAGCGCCTCATAGGCCTGCAAGTGATATACCCGCGAGACTTCATAGAGCAGACCAGATGTCTCCTGAGCATCCAACGCTACAGTGAGGGTGCGCGCACTCCCCTCGCTATTCTCTCCCCCTGGGAAATCTACCGGGATCGACCTTACCTGCTTCCACGGCAGTCCCAGCCAGTAGGTTCTTTCACGCATCAAGCGCAGCGAGTTTGCATAGGTTTCCAGATGTTTTGTCCAGGCTGCAAACGTCGTCGGGATGAAGGGCAGATCGATCGACGCCTGAACCTGGATCTTCCGATACAGCTCCTGCCAATCGCGCAAGAGGATTTGCCATGAGCTGACATCGACCGCCATATGATGCGCGACAAAGAGCAGATACTGGCCCTGGATAGGACCGGCTTCGAAAAGCGCTACCTGGAAGAGAGGCCCACGATCCAGGCGTAAAGTCTTTTGCAATGCTGCTGTTTGCTGCTGCATCCAGGCATGTTGAGCCTCCCCCGTCAGGTTGCTACAGTCAAAGATGGTCAGTGGCACCTCATCTCGCGCGCGCAAAGAGGCAATGGTCTGCTTCCAGCCATCTGCCTCGCGCTTGAAACGCAGGCGCAACGCTCCATGCCGTTCTAATAACACACGCAAACTAGCTCTGAGAAGGTCTGCATCCAGGCGGTCACGCACTTGAAAAAGCAACGCCTGATTCCAATGGTGAGTATTGGGCAGTTCACGAGCAAAAAACCACTCTTGTATAGGTGTTAAAGGCAAAATCTCGCCACTCTCAGGCGGTTCGGCCTCTCCACTTTCCACAACAATCGGAGCCAGCTCAGCGATTGTTGGCGAGTGAAAGAGATCGCGCGGCGTCAGGTACAGCCCCATCTGCCGGGCGCGAGCAACGACGCGAATACCCAGGATCGAATCGCCTCCCAGAGCAAAAAACGAGTCGTGGATACCAACGCGCTCGACACGCAACACCTGCTGCAAGATCTGCGCAAGCTGCTTTTCACGGGCATTGCGTGGCTCAATATACCTGTTATCCTGGCTTTGCCCTACAGTCCCCAGATCGAGCAGCGCCAACGCCCGCCGATCCACCTTTTTATTCGGCGTGAGCGGCCACGCTTCCAGCGGTATCACGAGAGCAGGTACCATATACTCAGGCAAAGAGCGGCGCAATGCATTCTGTATCTGTTGCGTCGAGAACACATCCTTATCCTCGGGTGCCACAATCACATACGCAACGAGCCGCTTATGCCCCGCCGGATCATCTAACGCCATAACGGCAACCTCACGTACCAGCTCCTGCTGCCGCATGGCAGCTTCGACCTCACCGAGTTCGATACGAAAGCCACGAATTTTGACCTGATAGTCCACACGCCCCAGAAACTCCAGACAACCGTCTGCCCGATAGCGTACTTTGTCCCCGGTCTGGTAGAGTCGAGCTCCCACTTGCTCGCTAAAAGGGTCAGGGATAAACCGCTCGGCTGTCAGATCTGGCCTCCTGACATAGCCACGTGCCAATCCTAAGCCGCCAATATATAATTGCCCTTCGATACCTACCGGCACAGGACGCAAGGCTGCATCCAGGACATACATCTGCGTATTGGCAATCGGCTGACCGAGTGTAATCTCTTTCCCTTCTATAATCTGGGTCGCGCTCGACCAGATAGTCGTCTCTGTCGGACCGTAGAGATTCCAGACTGCTTTACATCGCTGAACCAGTTGCTGAGCCAGATCGGACGCTAACGCCTCACCGCCACACAGTACCTGCAACCCCACATTGCCAGACCATCCACTCGCCAGCAGAATGCGCCATGTCGCCGGGGTTGCCTGCAAAATTGTTGTCCGGCTCTCCTCCATAAGTTGCGCGAGCTGATAGCCATCCACGGCCACACTGGTGCTTGCCAATACGACCTTTGCCCCTACAAGCAGCGGCAAATAGAGCTCTAAACCGGCAATGTCAAAAGAGATTGTCGTTACTGCCAGCCAGATATCCTCGCGCGTGATCCCCAGTTGATCGCGCATCCCCCACAGGAAATTCGCCAGAGCGGCGTGAGTAATCTGCACCCCCTTGGGCCTGCCAGTTGAGCCAGAGGTATAGATCACATACGCCAGATTCTCCGGGCTCGCCTCCTGCTCTAGCGCCTCAGTGCTCTCCGCGGCAATCTTCGGCCAATCCTCGTCCAGGCACACCACTCGCCGCTCATTAGCAGGCAAACCGTCTCTCAACCGCTCCTGTGTTAAGATGAGCGGGCACTCCGCATCCTCCAGAATAAAAGCGATCCGTTCGGCGGGATACCCCGGGTCCAGCGGCACATAGGCCCCGCCCGCCTGCAAAATACCCAGCAAGGCCACAACCAGCTCTAACGAGCGTTCACAGTACAATGCGACAAGCGTCTCTGGACCCACTCCCAGCTTCCGCAAATAGCGTGCAAGTTGCTGAGAGCGCAGATCCAGTTCTTGATAGGTCAGTTCCACCCCCTCGTAAACCAGTGCGATGGCCATTGGGCGCATTCGCGCCATTTCCTCAAAATAATGTATGGCTGGTGTGTCAATGGGGAAATCCTGTCTTGTAGCATTCCAGGCACGCAAAACCTGCTGGCGTTCCTGCCCTCTCAGGAGTTCCACATCGCCCACGCGCAACCCTGAATTGGAACAGAGCGCCTCCAGAACGATCTGCAAATGCGCCAGCAAACGTTGCACGACCTTCCCACCAAATCGCTGTTCATCATAGACCACCTGCACCACACCCGACTCAACATTCAGCGTCAGCGGATAATTCGTTGTCTCAAAAAAACGCGCCTCGCCTCTCTCCAGAGAAGTCTCGATCCCTTCGCCAACGCTTTCATGCCCAGAGAACCCACCACAAACAAGGAGGTTCTCGAACAATGCGGTTCCTCTGGGCATCTCACTCCATTTCTGCACCTGAACCAGAGGACTATACTCAAACTGCTGAATCTCAGCCTGTTGTTGCTGTATCCCTTGTAGCCAGGACAGGACAAGCTTATCCTCTATAACCTGTATTCTGACGGGCAGGGTGTTAATAAACATTCCCACCATCGCCTCAACTCCAGGCAATGTCGGCGGACGACCGGAGACAGCCGTCCCAAAAATGATATCTTTCTCACCGCTATACCGGCTCAAAAGCAATGTCCAGACCCCCAGAAATAGCGTATTGATCGTGAGATGGTGCTGTCGCATGAATACCTGCATAGTCGCATGCAGAGAAGGAGAGATATGCACCTCCTGGCTTGTATAGACCGGGGCAGTCTCCTGACGATCAGCCTTCTCAGGCAAGAACGGAGTCGGCGCTATCAATCCACGCAAGTAACGCCGCCAAAAATCCTCAGCCGCGTGTAAATCCTGCCGCTGAAGCCACGCGATATATGCCTGATAGGGTAAAACCGGCTCAAGCTGTGCAGTAAGACCCTTTCGTGCATGCTCATAGAGCGTGTAGACTTCGCGCAATACAAGCGGCTCCGACCAGCCATCGAGGATGACATGATGAAAGCTCCAAAACAGCGTATGACTGCCGTCTTGCCTCCGTATGATCTTCAAACGCATCAGAGGAGCACGCTCGATCTTAAAGCCCCACGTGCGATCTGCTTGCAATAAAGCCTGCAAAGCACCCTGTTCCTCCTCCGCCTTCAATCCCCTCCAATCTAGCTCTTCCCAGGGAAGTTGTACACGCCGACCTACGACCTGGAGCGGTTTCTCCACGCTCTCAAACAAAAATGCAGTGCGCAGGATGGTATGCCTCTGGATGATTTGCTCCCAGGCGGCTTTAAAAAGCTCTCTATCCAGGTCTGGCGGCAATGTGCATAACCGCTGAATACAATAGATACCGGTATCTCCTGCCAGAGAAGCATGAAAGAGCATTCCTTCCTGAGCGGGAGAGAGGGGATACACTGCCTCGATCGCTTGCTCATGACTGTCCATCGTCAAACCTCACTTTTTCCAGCAATCCATGCAAAGCCTGTACATCAAGATCAATCAGCGAGGCATCAAAGGCCTGCTGCACTGGCGTCGGGGGAACTTCGCCTGTAATTGGTCCCTGCTCCACACGAAAGCTCGGACTCTGTGCAACGACCGTCGCGAGTTCGGCAATCGTTTGATACTGAAAGATCTCGCGCGTCGTCAATTTCAGCCCGGCGTCATACAAGCGAGCAATAATCTTAATACTCATAATCGAATCGCCACCCAGCTCAAAGAAGTTATCGTGAATACCCACTGGCTCTCTATGCAAAACGTCCTGCCACGTCTTTGCCAGCAAGCTCTCAAGCGCATTGCGCGGGTTCGCGACCTCATCCTGTCCCTCGACGGACAGATGCTCCTGTACGGGAGCCGGTAGTGCACGTATATCAAGCTTCCCATTGGGTGTCAGGGGCAAACGCTCTAAAAAGACAAATGCTGAAGGCACCATGTATTCTGGTCCCTGCTCACGTAACCAGGTACGGAGCACATTGGCCTGCCCCTGCTCCCCTGGCCCGGGCACAATATAAGCAACCAATCGCTTCTCACCAGCCTCATCCTCGCGCACGACTACGGCTGTATCCCGCACGGAGGCATGGCGATACAGATTCGCCTCGATCTCCCCCAGTTCGATGCGAAATCCCCGTATCTTTACCTGATGATCTATCCGGCCAAAAAATGCTAGATTCCCATCGGGCGCAAAGCGCACTCTGTCCCCGGTCTTATACAGCCTGCGCCCTGGCTCGGGGTGGAAAGGATGAGGCACAAATGTTGTCGCCGTCGTCATAGGATCGCGCATATATCCTCGCCCAACCCCTACCCCTCCAACATACAGCTCGCCAGGAATACCGGGCGGAAGGATCCTCATATCGGCATCCAATACATAGAGTTCTAAATTCGCGAGGGTATGTCCGATCGGCACCTGCGCCGCGCTCTCAGAGGGAGGTTCCACCAATACATAATGCGTCACATCATCCGAACACTCAGTTGGACCGTAGCAGTTCATCAGCGGCACATGGGGATATGTCCGCAGCCATTGTCGCGCCAGACCGGGCGGCAGCGCCTCACCAGTTGAGGCCAGCCAGCGCATATGCGTCAGATCCGGCGCACTGCTCCCGGTCGCCTCAAGCAATAAGAATAACCCCTGCAAGAGTGAGGGCACGATTTCAAGGACCGAGACACTATAGAACCTGACCGCTTCGAGCAAACGCATGGGATCATTGACACAAACATCCGGGAGGATCTGCACACGTCCCCCAACCAGCAGGCATACCAGAAACTGCCAGACCGAGATGTCAAAAGATTGCGAGGCATTCTGGGCCACGCTATCCCCTGCGGTGAGCGCCAGTTCCTGCTGCTTTACAAACAAATGATTGAGCATCCCTTTGTGCTCTACCATCGCCCCCTTCGGGATACCAGTCGAGCCGGAAGTATAGATCACATACGCCAGATTACCAGGCTCACTCTTCGGCAATGTGCCTCTTTCAGCAAACGTCTCCTGGGCAAGATCCTCAAGAAGACAAATCTGTACCTGCTGCCCATCTTGAGCCTCAGCAGGGAGAGCAGCCCGCAGTTTCGGAAGATACGCTGCTGTCGTCACGGCATACTGCGCCTGAGAGCTTTCAAGAATGCGCGTATATTGCATCTCAGGCCAATGCGTATTCAGCGGCAAATAGGCTCCTCCGGCCTTCAAGACGGCCAGCAGCGAGACCAGAAAATCCAGGCTACGCTCGGCCAGCAATATCACCAGCGTCTCCCGTGTCACGCCTCGTCTGCTCAGTTGCCAGGCCATGTGTTCTGCTCGCTCGTCCAGAGCGGCATAGGTCATCTGCTCGTGCTCGCATGCCGCAGCGATTGCATCGGGAGTACGTTGAACCTGCGCGGCGAACATATCCATAAACGTGCTGCCCGCTGGATAGCTCTCTTCCAGACGCTGCTGCGATCGCACGAAACGTTGTGTCTCTTCTCTATTCAGCAGCGTCAGATCTGCAAAGGTCCGCGCATGAAGCATATTTTGCAACACCATCTGGAAGTAATCGGCCCAGCGTTCGATCGTTTCTGGTGCAAACAGATCGGTGTTATAGGTAGACTCAAACTGCAACTCGTTTTGCACCTGTGTGATATTGAGGGAGAAATCAAACTGTGCAAAATGAGAAACGGTACTTTGCACCTCAGTCCCCAGCCCCTGAAAGCGTAGATCACCGGCCACATCGAGATTAAAATCCGTGGCAACCAGCGGCATGCGGCTGGGATCACGTGGCAGTTTCAGCTTCTGGACCAGTTCGGCAAAGGGATAACATTGATGCTCCTGCGCCTCAAACACTGTCTGCTTAATCATATAGAGATAATCACTTACAGTGGGATCACCTGCCAGCGTTATGCGTAGAGGGAGCAATTTGACACAATGGCCTACCAGCCCGGCCCCACCGTCGACAAAGAACTGACCGGCACTGGAGATCGGCACAACCAGATCCCTCTGACCCGTTATCCGCGCCAGAAAAGCGACATAGGCCCCCAACAAGGTTGTATAGAGCGTACATTTATGCTCTATACTCACGCGCTTTAATGCAAGATACAGCTCCCCAGCACAGGTAAAATGATGCTTTGCGCCGCGAAACGTTTTGGCGGGTGGCCTCTGATAGTCGGTTGGAAAGTCTAGCGCCGGGGGCGTCTCTGCGAAACGAGCCAGCCAGTACTGCTCAGCCGTAGCCATCTCAGCACTTTGCGCGAGCGCCATCTGCTGCTGAATATACGCGCTATAGGGCAGTGGGGCCGCCAATGTATGCGCGATGCCTGTACAATGGGCCGTATATAATGCAGATAACTCATGCAACAAGGTTCCGAGAGAACGCCCATCGGCAACAATATGATGCAGTGAGAACAATAAAAGATGGGCATCCTCTTCCAGTTTGAGCAATCGCGTCCGCAACAGAGGGCCATGCTCAAGATCAAACGGACCCTGAGCCTCAGCCTCCTGAAACTGCACGACTCGCCTCTTTCGCTCTTCTCCTTCTAACGGCGAAAGATCTCCATATCCCATCTGGAGAGGAAGCGAGGAGAAGATCCTCTGCTGTGTACTTTTACGCTCAAATGTCGTGCGCAGCGCTTCATGGCGCTGTACTAACGCCTGGAGTGCCCCTTCCAGCGCCTGGACGTTCAGGGGTCCAAGCAAACGTATACTCAAGGCCTGATTATAGGCTTGCGAAGCAGATTCTTCCGCAAGCGACATAAACCAGAGCTCTTTCTGCTCCTCAGAGAGCGGAAGGATGCGCATTGCTGGCACTTGCTGCCCCTCCTCATCAGTCGGAGAAGGAGTAACAGGCGGCTCCACTGGTGGCAACGCGGGGAGCGAAATCGCAGGCCCTGGCAACATCCGCAAGAGATCAGGAGGTGCGACCGCGCGCAACACGGGTGTAGCAATCTGAGGAACTGGCAGCGCATGCAAGAGATCCAGTTGCCGGGACATAATCTGAAGCTGTTGTTGGCAGAGCTGTGTGATTTCAGAAGAACGCAGAGACTTTCGCCTGAAACCGGGCCGCTTTTCAGAGGCAAACACGCTTTCTATCATCCTTTCTACGCAGGATACAGTACTAACGCAAAACAAGCTGCGAATCTGACAATGCGGCCTCGGCCTGCGCCTCCAGCCCATGTGCCAGAAAGCCTCCCGAGCGTGCCCGCAGGAAAGCGTCTTTCACAGCCCACACGATATGCTCTATATCCTCGTCGCTATGCGCGGTCGAGAGAAAACCATTGCGCGTCTCCGGGATATTCACACCATTTTCCAGTAAGTGATAATAAAAGACGTTTGCATCCGTTCCTTTATAATGTGGCGGAAAAGTGAAGCGGAACAGCGAGCCAAAATGCATCGTGCGGAGTGGTGCCCCCTCAGCTTCGAAGAAGCGATCCAGTGTCTGTACCATCGCTTCAGTGCGCTGGTTGAGACGTTCCTGAAGTTGTGGGCCGCTCTTTTTAAAATGCTCTAATGTCGCACAGACGGCAGGCATCAATAATGGGTGCTTGAAATACGTTCCGGCAAAGAACGTTTGCACGGCTTCGGGATAGGAGTCATCCCCATAGTTCCACACGCCACCATCCACAGCGGCCATATACTCCGCCTTACCAGCAATTGCCGCGACGGGCAAACCGCCACCAAAAGCTTTGCCATACGATGCCAGATCGGCTTTGACGCCAAAGAGTGCCTGTGCGCCTCCTGGATGTGAACGGAAGCCAGAGACAACTTCATCAAAAACGAGCACGATCCCGGACTCGGCGGTGATCCTACGCACTTCCTGCACAAAACTGAGCGGCACAAGATCGGGACGACGGCTCTGCGGTAGCTCTACAAGCACTGCGGCCAGTTCATGCGCATGTGTCTGCAACAGCTCCAGTGCGGAAGGCTGCCCGAATTGTCCCAGCACCACGTCACCGATCAAATGCGAGGTGACCCCCGGGGCCAGAGGAATTGTCTTCAGGCCATGTTGAGGCATCTCCTGCCCGCGCACCAGCACGCCATCAAATGTGCCGTGAAAAGCGCCGCCGAAAATCATCACTTTGCTACGCCCGGTCACCGCACGCGCCAGACGCAAAGCGGTCATCACGGCTTCCGTCCCAGAATTACAAAAGCTGGCGCGCTCCATCCCGGTCAGTTCACACAGGAGTTGCGCGGCCTTCCCGGCCATACTGGACTGCCAACCCAGGCCGATCCCGTGCTTCAACTGCTCTTCGATCGCCTCCATCAGAAATTTGGGCGAGTGACCAAAGAGCAATGCACCAAACCCCATGGCAATATCGACATACTCGTTATCATCGACATCCCAGACATGCGCTCCCTCAGCGTGCTTGATCACCAGGGGATAGACGGCCTCTTTCCAGGTCAGGTTAAATCCCGCAGTTCCCCGATTATCGGCAAGGTGCGAACGCCCCTCCTGAGCATAGTGTTTGGACTTCTTTGTCCTCTCAACATAGTGCTCCAGTAACGCTTCGATGTGTAATCTTTTCTGCTCAGTCAAACCGTGCAAACGCGCAACCTTCCGTGTCTGATAGGCGACAAAGGTCTCCGGATCAATGTGCAGGCTGCGCGTATCTTCTCTCGTGTCCAGTGGCTGCGTGACTGATGGCAACTCTGCACTTAACGGCTGCGTCACCGATGGAGCTGGCATCTCTTGTAGGGGTGGTAGAGCTTGCGTCTCTCCCCCCATCTCTCGCTCAGTAGTGGCATCTGCTCCCCCCATGGGGACAGCCCAGGCCAGCTCGCCCGTTACGGTCTGGCGAACCTCGTGCTGAACAGGGGCCTCAGCGTCTGCCGATAGCCCACCAGTGATGGAGCGCAGTACCTCTAATTGCTGGCTCATGACCCGCAGTTGCTGCTTCACAATATGCTCAACGCCAGAGTTCGCCGCCCAGGTACTCTCTTCAGCTGCATGCTCTCCTTCGAGAGAAGCCTGGTTTGCAGGATCAGGTACTGCATGCATGCTTGCTCTCTCTCTCCTGGACATCACAAACGTCTGACTGTTGCTACCCATCATCTCTCCCTGCGATACTGGGGCCGTCGCAGGCTCACGCGCGGCTACCTGCGGGGCAGCGCCACTGTTGGACGGACCGGCTGGCATCCTGGGTCCTAAGAATGCGGCCAGTTCAGCAAAGCTTGCATACTGCTCCAGGAGCGCGCGAAATGGGACCTTCACGCCAAATAGGCTCTGTATGCGCTGACTGGCCTGTAGTAGCAGCAGTGAATCTGCCCCGGCTTCCAGAAAGGTGCATTGGCTTGCGATATTCTTTAAATCAATGCCTAATAATTGACCAAATAGTTCCTTCAACTGAGCTTCGATATTCTGTTGTTGGGTTGTCGCGAATGTAGTCATATCTGATCTCTTTTCCTGATATAAAGGGGCCTGGCGAACGAAAAACGAGACAGGCCCCGTGCAAAGTCACGTCAGAGGAATCTTTCTCTGGCAGAAATACTAGACAGCGGGGCGGAAGAAATAAGAGCAGCGCTGTTTGATTCTGCCATTCTCAAAAAGATAGACATCGGCAAAGCGCTCGTCCAGAGGCATCCCCTCTTTATTCACGCCGACAAAACGCCCCCAACAACTGCCACGCTCTTCATCGATCACAATATGTTCAAGCTCATGATTGCCGCTGGCAATCATACGCACATGTTCATAGAAATGCAGCAGGTTCTCAAAACCGACGATGGCGTCATAGCCAGGACGCTCATAGATGACATCCTCACAGAAAAAAGCCTGCATAGAATTCCAATCTCTGGCATCAACGACACGAAAAAGATTGCGAATAATTTGTTCCGACATCTGAAGAATCCTTTCTGCTTATGCCTGTGCCTCCCGGAGAGGCGAGGGGCATGACTGCGAATTTGTTACGCGCTACAAGAGTTTTCTCAAAAATGCTACATATCCTACACAAATGCCGATGTGATCGGGATCTTGACCCTACACACATGCTACACAGGGGCTACACACCCCTCTCTATCAGGCGACATCGTTGTCGTGAGAATGGAGAGAGAATAGTATGGCTGCTCCTATTACATATATTCGGCAAACGGTGAGGTTTCTGAAGGGTTCGCGGCCAGATCGTATTTTCGTGTGTTGTAACCGATTTTAAGAAGTGCTGGCAAACGTTGTCAAACGAGTGCAAATATGGTACACTTCGAGCATGAGATTGAGTCAGTATGCCAAACAACAAGGAATCAGTTACTCGACGGCATTGCGCTGGTGGCGACAAGGAGCTATTCGTGGCTATCAGGCTCCCACCGGTACCATTATTGTGGAAAGGGAAGAAAAGCCTCAGCCCCGGGAGGAGCATGTGATCATTTATGCTCGTGTCTCCTCACCGGAGCATCTGGAGCATCTGGAGCGACAGGCCGAGCGATTGGTCCACTACTGCACCGCACGCGGCTATCAAGTGCATCAGGTGGTAAAGGAAATTGGCTCAGGAGTCAACGACAGTCGTCCCAAATTGCTGGCCGTGCTCAAAGATCCACATGCCAGTCGCATCGTCGTCGAGCACAAAGATCGGTTGACCCGTTTTGGCTTTCGGTATCTGGAAACGCTGCTGGCAGTCCAGGATCGAGCCATTGAAGTCGTGAATCTGGCGGAGAACAGCACCGAAGACCTGCTCTCTGACCTGACCAGCATCATCTACAGCTTTTGCGCCAGGCTGTATGGACCACGTCGGGCCAAACGGAAGACGGAAACCCTGGTTGCCCAGATCAAAGAGGAGACACAAACGGATGCAGCTCGTTGAACAGCACCTCATCCGCAAAGGTGATCCGCGCTACCGCCTCATCGATGCCGCCGCCTTTGCCTCCAAGAACCTGTATAATCAGGCGATGTATCAGATACGGCAAGCCTACCTCCATGAGGGGAAATACCTGCCCTATGTTGAGGTCTTCCATCGGGTCAAGCAGATGGACTGCTATAAAGCGCTTCCCGCCAAGGTCGCCAATTCCCTTCTGATTCTCGTCCATAAAAACTGGGTATCCTTTTTCAAAGCGCTGGAGGCGTATCAGCTTGATCCCTCAACGTTTGTGGGCCGCCCACGCATTCCTGGGTACAAAGACAAAGAGCGAGGCCGAAATATTCTGATCTACGATACCCAGGCGCTGGGGAAACGCCACTTCAAGAAAACGGGGACGCTCGTGCCTTCAGGACTCGCCATTGAGATTGAAACCTGTTTGACGGAGTGGTGGCACCTTGACCAGGTCCGTATTGTGCCCGCGCCTTCTGGGTACCTGATCGAAGTGGTGTATGAGCAGCCGGAAGAGCAAGCCGATGTGACCCAAGCGTGGGTAGCGGCTCTGGACCCAGGAGTAGATACCCTTGCCGCGCTCACCTCGAACAAGCCAGGATTTCAGCCGCTTCTGGTCAACGGTCGTCCTTTGAAAAGCGAAAACCAATGCTACAATAAACAACGCGCCCACCTTCAGGGCCTTCTCCCCGAGAACCAGTATAGCTCTCATCGCCTGAGCGCCATCACGACGAAGCGAACGCGCCGTGTGAACGCCTATCTACACACGGCAAGCCGTCGGATCATTGACGTTCTGGTCGAGGAGGGGATCAGTACATTGGTTCTGGGGAAAAACCTCCTTTGGAAGCAAGAAGGAACGCTGGGGAGGAAAACGAATCAACAGTTTGTTCAGATTCCTCATGCACGCTTTCTTGACATGCTCACCTACAAAGCTCATTTGATCGGAATAACGGTGCTGTTCCAGGAGGAGAGTTATACGAGTAAAGCCTCATTTCTGGATCGTGATCCCATTCCGGTCTATGATCCCAAGCGAACCGAGAAGCCCCAGTTCAGCGGAAAACGCGAATACCGTGGCCTCTATCGTGCAAAGGATGGCAGGCGCATCCACGCCGATGTCAATGGTTCGTATAACATTTTGCGCAAAGCACTCCCCAACTCCTTCGGGCAGGGGATAGTGGCGCCCGCAGTGGTTGCCAGGGCGGTTGAAGTTGTCCGTAAGGAAGGGACTGGCTCTTCCGTCAACGGAAACCGTCCGAATGGCTGAGTTGATAGCATTTGCTATCACTTTCCAATACTGTAATGCTCTTCTCAGATATGCCTCAGCCTGTGGATAGTGAGCCAGATACAAATGCACAACGCCGAGGTTGTCGAGGATGTGTGCGGTAAGGAGTGGTTCCTCACCTTCCGCAAGGAGCTCCAATGCTTGCTCGTAGCGTCCTTGCGCTTCATGCTTGAGCCCCCGGCAGGCTACGGAAGCCGCCCGACACCTTTTGCTGCACTTTGAGCATCCGAATATCGCGCTCGGCCTGGGCGTGCAACGCTTCGACCTGCTTTTTCAAATGCAGCAATTCGGCGACCAGCGCACGCAACGTC
>DATJHM010000229.1:0-21019 GCA_035493895.1 Ktedonobacteraceae bacterium | reverse complement strand
CCATCGCGTCTTGTACGATAGCGTTCACTGACGGTTCGTGCTGCCTTCATCCATCGTGAGGGCGGCAGGTCTCGTAAGGCAGCCTCGATTGCTGCCTCTAATTGTGCAGGTAATGATACGAGCATGATTTTCCCTTGTTGCTTGCTATCCCAGGCAAGAGCATGCAATGCCAGAGAGTGGTTGAAACAAACGGAGAAGATGGAGTTAATAGGGGAGAGTAGCACGAGGATCAGGGAAAAGTGCATGCCAGGAGCACCTCAGACCAGGAAGCATCGTGCCTGTCGAGGTGTCATGAGCAGCCAGCTCGTAGAGAATTCGCAGTTAAAGGCTAGCAGCCCTCTGAGAGAAAGCGCCAGAAGTAGCGCGACTAGCGAACTGTGCTCACACCAGTTGCTTGCCCACGATCCACCGTGTTACTCAGTGTAAAAACCAACAGCATAAATGATGACCTCCTGTTGTGACCTTTTGAAGGAAATAGAAGAAGAGATGAACACAGCCAGACAGCGGATGTCTCCCACCCCTGAGCAACGAGAGCAAGCCATACGACACAATCTCGCCTTTTTGATGGGTGAGGATGTTTAAGAAGATTCCTGAATAGAAGTAACTCCTCAATGTAGTAGAGCTACCATCTGTTGCTCTGTCGCATGCGCCCATCTCTTCACCTGCTCACAGTACGCCTGAGCACTCTGCATCTGCCGAAAAACGTCGGCAATTGTCACCTCCCACGCGATCTTCGGCAAGGGACGTGCATCCGTTGCACGCTTGAAGCTCCATGTACGGCTGCGAGAAGCGCTATTTTTCCCTGCCGTACGAAGAGACTGAAGATGTTGCTGCTCCGTCAGATGGGGATCGAGATTGGCACGCAGTATCGCCTGTGCCCACTTGAGTCCTTCATCGCTGTAGCGCTCATGCTGGACCATGAAGCAGGTGACATGGAGAAAATGAATAGAATGAGGGATAGTATTGAACAATTCAAAATTCAGGAGCTCTTCGTGGACCGTCTGGCAGGTGCTCTTTTCTGGCAGAATAGCCCCACAGGATGGACACGACTCTGACATCTGATCCCCTTTCTGCTTTTCGAAGGTTACCCGAAAGTAACTATAGCACTTTTTCGTTCCTCCTTCTAAGAAAAAAGCTTTTTCTCTATACTTTGTCATATCAACGTCACATTGCTTGTTACAAAATGATAGATATAAAAAAGAAAGAGAAAAAATCATGCCATCATTCCGTATCGCCATCCTGGGCGCAGGCCCGATCGGGAGCACATTGGGCCGCAAGTGGGCCGAGGCCGGACATACGGTCGCCTTTGGCGTCAAAGATCCATCATCAGAGCGCGCACAAAGCTTGCGAGCGGATTTAGGAGAGCATATTCTGATCGGTTCGCCAGCAGAAGCCCTGTCTCAAAGCGATATTGTTTTGCTCGCTGTCCCGGGTGCCATAGTGGAAGAAATCGTTGCGACCCATGCCCAACTGTTGGACCACAAAATGATCATTGATGCGACAAATCAACTGACAAAAGGGAAAGCTGCGTCTACAAAAGAATGGCAGAATCTTGTTTCTCTCAATAGTCTGAGCACTATTCAAGCTCATGCCCCTCATGCCCGGGTCTATCGCGCCTTCAACTCGTACGGCTGGGAAGCGTTTGCAGACCCGCTCTATCAGGGAGTTCAGGCAGACCTGTTCTACTGTGGTCCTGATGGTGATGGACAAACAATACTTGAGCAGCTCATTGCCGAGATTGGCCTGTATCCCGTGAATCTGGGTGGTCTGGATCAGATCGAAGTGGTCGACAATGTCTTACGACTCTGGGTAACCCTTGCTCTTTTCCAGGGAAAGGGACGCGGTAATATCGCATTAAAGGTGCTGACCCGCTAACGTCTTTGAGAGACATTTTCTGAGTATTTCTCCAGAAAATAAGCCTTGAACAAAATCGTGTGTATGAATATAAGGAAGATAAAAATGCGCGCAATCGTAATTAACGAATTTGGTGGCCCGAACGTGTTGAAGATGCAGGAAGTACCCACACCTGTACCTGGACCAGGGCAGGTCGCCATTCAGGTTGCCTATGCCGGAGTAAACTATGCAGAGACGATGGCACGTCGCGGAGGACTCCATAAAGGTCTGCTCCCTTTTGTTCCCGGTCTTGAGGTCGCGGGCCACATTCTTGCTCTTGGCGAAGGTGTCGATGGACTACAGGTCGGGCAGCCAGTTGCTGCATTGACCATAAGCGGAGGATATGCAGAGGTTGCGCTGGCCCAGGCCATTTGCACTTTTCCATTGGACAGATTGAGCGGTACCATTGACCTGACGACGGCAGCCGGATTTCCGACGATCGTGCCAACCGCCTATGACCTTCTCGTGCGTGTTGCTCGCTTGCAACAGGGCGAAAGCGTGCTCATCCACTCCGCCGCTGGTGGCGTCGGCATCATTGCCGGACAACTTGCCCGACATCTGGGAGCTGGTCTGGTGATCGGTACGGTGAGCAATACCAGAAAAGCGGCCTACGCGAGTACATTTGGCTACGACAGGGTGGTCCTCTATGACGAGTTCGCGCAAAGTGTACGCGAACTTACCAATAGAGACGGAGTTGATATCGTGCTCGAGGCAGTTGGAGAGCCAATCCGCAGCCAGAGCCTCGCGATTCTCGCACCGTTCGGAAGACTCGTCATCTTTGGCAATGCCAGCAATAGTACTGGCAAAGTCCAGGAGATACCACTGGAGCCAGGAGCTTTTCTCACCGAAAATAAGGCTATCATGGGTTATAGCATCGGTACCTTGAGCCAATCGGCACCGCATCTGGTGGCCGAGACAGCACATCAGGCGCTCGACCTGGTGGCACAGTCCCGGATAAAAATCGATATTACCGATATCCTACCTCTGGAGCAGGCCAGCGAGGCCCATCGTCGCCTGGAGTCCAGGGACACAGTAGGAAAACTTTTGCTACGCATGCAGTAGCAAATAAAAAAAGAACGCGGGATGCTCCGGCAAAATCTGCATTCGCATCGACCATTAAAAAAGCTAGTAGGGGCATGGTGGAGTGCAACGGAACTATGCCCGGGAACTCGTGCGATAAAGCTGGCTCCGCAGGCGTTCATGGATGCCAGGGATGCGTGGCCTTCTCTTCCGCCATCGCAACCAGATGCATGCCATAGCTACGTCTAGGCGCTCCATCACGCCCCTATTTTACTTTTTTACCCAAATTGTTGGTGTCTGGCGGATAATTTGTCTGGTGTAAATGAGGTAAAATTTGTGAAATTTGTAAAAATTTATGGTATTTTGAGCTACAAGTTTTATCTATCAGAAAGAAAAATCTTACCAGTAAATGTTTCATGAGAACTATTTAGCCATGAATAAAGTTATAACTCCAGTCAGGAGCAGAAGGACAACGAATACTAAAACGCACGTAACGATTATGTTTCTCACTCTGATAAATCGTACTTTCGTCGAGCCACAGTGCGGACAGAAACGCGCACTGGTTGACATCTGCCCACCACATTCAGTACACGTAACCAGACTCATGAGTGCTTCTCCTTTATCCAGGTAATAAACTCTTCACACTCATTAGGACGTGTAATGCTCTGATTGATCAAAAATATAGTAAATCCCTAAAAATCAATCAATCAGTTTAGCATGACGTTATTCAAAAAATTTGTTTTCTTGAATTCATTGAATATTGCGAGATTTCATTGTATATGTTAAGGGATGTTCTTAAATCCCTCTCTCATTGTCGTCGCTCTCTTACGAACGCTGTTGTAGCTTTTTATTAGTACTTCCTGGTGTAATAAGTACATTCTGTTGACAAGCAGACAGAGAAATGATTTGATAGGTGAAATTTTATCTCAAGCGTTCGCTTTACCTGCAAGGAGAGTAGATTTGAAAAGTATTTATTGCAACACTATTACACGGAGTGCGCTGAAACTGATTCGTAGTTTTGATGGAGACGTGGTAAATGGTGAGGCGATTATTTGTAACTTTACCCATGAAGAGCCGAGTACTGATAGAAACGGGCGTATTGTCGAAGGTACTTTCAAACTCTATTTTCCGAATGGGCAGGCGATCTGTTACGCTCTGAGCGGAGAGATCAGCTACGTTTTGTAATCCATAACGGTTTTATTTGTAAGAGGTGCGATTTCATTTGTAGAGGCGCGGCTTGTCTGCGCCAGCACCTCTACACGAAATGCTTTATTGACCTCCACCGCCTGAAACCGCGTTCAAACCTTCTTCTGCGAGGACGACAGTCGTTACCTGACGTTTCCACGGCCAGCCCGCTTGCATGCCAAGATAGCAAAGCACTGAGAAGAGCCCGGAGATAATGGTCGTATGAATGAGCGCCGCGACCAGTTGCCCTTCGCTCAGCACTGTCATCGCCCCGCTGGCTGCTTGCACGGTGACGAGCAGAAAGGCCCACCAGCTCGCCGCTACGATATCTCGTCGGCCTTTATAGAGGCGCACTACGACGATCAGGAACGCAAGGATTAAGAACCAGATTGCGCCCGCTGCCAGACGATGTAAGATCTGCACACCGGCTCCGTCGGTGAGGCTCGGCAGAAAATTAGCACCGCACAACGGCCATTCTGTCCCGCAACCCAGCACCGCCCCCGCATGACGCACCAGCGCTCCGGTATAGACCACAAGATACGTGAGTGCCACCAGACCCCAGGCGCTATATTGCAGATTTTTCGAGGCAGGCTGTTTTGCTGCCATCTCTGCCAGCTCTTTGCGCTTATTGCTGCTTACCTGGAATAGATAGAAGGTCAGCAGGATGACGCTGGCGAAGGAGATCAGCGCTAAGCCAAAGTGTACGGCGAGAATATAACGTAGTTCGAACGTGCCCTCGTACATGACGGTGACCGCGCCCAATCCACCCTGGATGACGACGAAGAGGAAGCTCAAGATACCAAGCAACTTGACCTGGAAATCGCGACGATAGGCCAGCCAGGACCAGACCATCAGGACGCCAATCAGAAAGCCGTCAAGTCCCGAGACGATACGATGGCTGTATTCTATCGCTCCCGACACTGAGACGGTATCCGGTATCAGTTGACCATGGCACAACGGCCAGGAGGTACCGCACCCCTGTCCAGAGCCAGTCTCTGTGACGATTGCTCCCATGAGCACCACCATATAAGCCACAAAAGACGTAATGATGGCAAATATATTCAACAAACGTGATCTTAACATGCAATTGCTCTCCATACCAGTAAGCGTCTGTTGCGCGACCTGCCGACGATTGACCGACTGTCATCGACTGCCTGTCGCAACCAGGAACAGGCTTTGATGTTGGATTTGACCAGATTATAATGAATGTATCCAGAAAAGTCAAAGAAATGCTTCTCTTCAACTCTTCTTTTCATGCACTTCTGTTCGTTGGTACAGGAGCAATATTGTTCCAGGAGCAACTTTATGTCGACCCTGGAACCACTATCGTCTATCTTTGCCCTGTTGGTTGTACCAGTTGGTTGCGAATCAGGTAGGCATAATAGCCATCCTGCTCCAACAATTCCTGGTGTGTGCCACGCTCGATAATATGACCCTGGTCCAGCACCAGAATCAGGTCCGCCTGACGAATCGTGCTTAAACGGTGGGCAATGATAATCTGCGTACAGCCCAGTTGCCTGAGATTCTGTTCAACCTGACGTTCTGTCACGACATCCAGTGCACTGGTGGCCTCATCCAGCAATAAAATGCTGGGCGCATGTGCCAGAGCACGTGCCAGAGCCAGTCGCTGACGTTGCCCGCCTGAGAGCGAATTTCCACCCTCACCCACAAAGGTCTCATAGCCCATTGGCATTTCCGAAATGTCCTCATGCAGTGCCGCCAGCCGCGCGGCCTGCTCAACGCGCTTGAGACCGATCTCGCTATCTTGAAAGGTGATATTCTGCTTGATGCTGCCGCTAAAAATCGAGCTATCCTGCATCACGACGCCACAGTGCGCACGCAAACTCTGATAGTTTAGCTTCTGAAGCGGCGTACCATCGAAGAAAATTTCTCCCTCGCTCGGTTGATAGAGACCCAGCATCAGTTTGCCCAGCGTACTTTTGCCCGAACCCGTCTGTCCTACAATGGCGATTTTCTGTCCCGGCTCAATATTCAGGCTAATATCTTCAAGCACGTTCGGCGTCTGAGCATCGTAGCGAAAACTTACCCGCTCCATGCGAATCTGCCCATGCAAATGTTGTACCAGCTCGCTATCCTGTATTTCTTGCTCAGGTTCGGCATCCAGGACGTCTGCAATACGGGCCAGATGCGAATTGACGATCTGGATTTCTGTACCACTGGACACGAGCGAAGCCAGCGGCGTTAAAAATGCGGTCGCTAATGTGCTTAACGCAATCATGGTGCCTACCTGCATCTGCCCGTGGAGCACCTGGATCGCTCCTATCCAGAGGAGCAATATCGGCGAAAGTGTGCTCATGGTCGTCATGGCTGTACTTATCAATGAGGAAAGATAGGTACGGCTCAATGTAGCGTTCAATTGCTTACTGAAGAAATTTGCCCATTGTTGGAATGCTCGCTGCTCAAATCCCATTGCTTTGATGGTGGTTACGCCGTTTAGCATCTCTGCTGTATAGCCCTGCTCACGTCCTATTGTCTCTAACTCTCGATTGGAAAGTTGCAACATCTGACGCCGACTCACGAACAGGAGAAGCGCCTGGACCAGTCCTATGCCCAGTGCCACCAGACCAAATTGTATGTTTTGCTGCAAGAGAATGATCAGGTAGAGGATGACGGTGCCGCCATCCAGAATCGCCGAGATGAATTGGGTTCCTACAATCTCTCGTATCGTAAGATTGCTGGAAATGCGTGTCAGCATGTCACCACTGGATCGCTGCTGGAAGTATTTCAGCGGCAATTGCAGTAGATGTTCCATAAAGGACGGCACCATATAGGTATCGACACGATTTTGCAGATAGATCAGCAATAAGGTTCGTAATATCTGAATGATAAGCTCTGCAAGCAGAACGAATATCATTCCTATACCCAGTATGGTGAGCAGGCTGGTTGTGCCCGATGGAATGATCTGGTCGACGACGATGGCTGTGAGGAGTGGCAAGCCCAGGCCGAGCAACTGGAGCAGCAAGGTAACGATAAGTACTTGAAAAAGAATCTGTGGCGCACGTTGAATATATGCTCGAGCATAACTCCACAGATTCACGCGGTTGCGTGTGGATTTCCGCTCAAATTGTGCCCCTGGCTCCATCATCAGGACGATGCCGGTAAAGCCTCGATTAAACTCTTCTCCACTGATAGTATGGCGGCCCACGGCCGGATCAACGACCTCGACTGATTTGGGTGTCCAGCGTTCGACGATTAAAAAATGATTAAATTCCCAATGGACGATTGCAGGCAATTGCACGAAGCGGAAATCATTTTCGCGCAGCGAAATTGCACGTACACGCAAGCCAGATTGCCGGGCCGCTGTGGTGATACTCAATGCCGAGAGGCCATCTCGCCCAACTCCGTAACGATCACTGATCTCCGCTACACTCGTTTTTCTTCCATAATACTGAAGCATCATTGCCAGACAGGCGGCTCCACACTCTACCTCTGACATCTGCATGAGTGGCGTCACGCGTCGACGAAAGAGCGAGCCGAAACGACGCTTTTTTGTCGGCGCTGAACCCTGCGCTGGAGTGCTGCCCTGTGTATGTGGGTCCTTATATGAAGAAGGGGGAGACGGTTGCTGGAATGTCTCGCTCATACGTTTATTCTCCAATCAACTGATTCAATCCGGGCAGCAGTGAGATTACCCTTTGTTCGCCAACTTGCACTTGCACCGCCAAATCGCTTCCTGCATCCTGCGTATTCACGCTCCCAGGCGGAAGGTCGATCTCTGCAACCAGCGCGGGCTGTGCCACTAACGACGCGGTACCTCCACTGAGGCCATAATATTGACGAATAGCCTGTGGACTCTGGATACCTCTGATTCTCGTGATCGGACGTTGAAACTGTTGTGGAGAATTGCCAATTTGTATTTTTGTTGGCAGACCTGCACGAACTTTTCCTGCTGCACTCGGAGGCAGCAGGATCAGCGCAACTCCTTGTTCTGCCTGAACTGCACTCCCGCTCGCCGGGAAGAGCAATATTCCATTGCCCGGTAGAAAGGCTGGCACCTGCGCCCACCAGGCCAGTCCAGCCAGGGCCAGAGCAATAACGAGCAGTAACCAGGCAAAAATGATCGTCGGTGGCGCCACAGAACGCGGTAAGGTGTCTTTCTCGTGGCGTTGCATGTATTCTTTTAGTGCGTGCTCTCGAAAGAGTGGACGTGGTGATTGCGACATGATAGTGATCCTGTGTGCGTGTAACTTTTTTACTTCTCTTATGAAGTAGTCCTGAAAAAAACAATCAGGCGTTGATTCAGAGTATATAACATAGGAAAAGCTATCACCATTCCCTGGAATGATGATAGCTTGTTCCTTACTTTACAAAGCAGAAGTGTACTGGTGTTTGACTTTTACTTAACACCAGCCCCAACCGCCGCAGCCGCAGCCGCCCCAACCGCCCCAACCGCCCCAACCCCAGCCGCCGCAGCCACCGCCCCAACCGCAGCCACCACCCCAACCGCCACCCCAGCCGCCACCCCAGCCGCCACAACGGCGTCCGTGACGCCATCCGCCGGTAACTTTCCCCAACTCTTCGTCGGTCAATTCAATGGCTGCTATGATTGTTGTGTTCATCTGTGGTCTTACCCTTTCTTCTTCTAAACGATCTGTGGACTTGTTGCTTACTACCATCAACGGTAGGTTCGCAATAGGAACTTTACACAAAATAAATTATAAAATCAAGGATATCATAATTTATTTGTTAACTTATTTATAAAAACTTCATCCTATAGTGGAACATGCTCCACAATACTACGCATCTATTCCCGTAGAGCTTGTCTATCTCGTCTGAGCCCTTTTTTTCTCTAAAATCGCGAAGCTCTAAAGAGTTGTATCTCATGCAGCCATAGAAAACGGGCATTTGGCTGAGATAAAACAGTTGTGTGATGAAGCCGCTACTTCAGAGGTCAGGTCCAATCTCAGCCATTACAAGCTTGCTTGCGGCTATATATTCTTGTGCATGGTGGAGGAATCACTACCAGGAGTGTATTTTTGGTGAAAATGGGAAGAGAAGTAAAATTATAACGCATAAACTCATGATGCTTGTTTGTTTATGTGGTACTGGGCTCTTTGGAATGCTGTATTTTTCTCTCCCTTTTCTTTCCTAAAAAAGAAATTCGCTCAGTATTACTAGTAATAGAGGCGCTGAAAGCACTTTGGGTTTGTGGATTTGAAGCTCGTTATGGTAATGAGTCTTCTGTATCATGTCTTCTTTATAGTATACGTAATGCGTTACCTTTATTTATTTACCGAACTCGTTTTTCCTGGAAAAATTTGTTAGAATAGTAAGAGAACATATGATCGTTTAAAACATGATAAGAAGTGCGACTGCTTTGTTATGGCAGTACACTGGAAAGAGCGTGGGTTCCCCTTGCAGATCTCTCTCAAGCAGTATGCTGACTTATTGGTAACCTATCTGAAGCCACAACTGATGCGGGTCGTATTGCTTGCTATCGTGTTGCTGACGAATATTGCTTTACAACTGCTTAACCCGCAAATTTTGAAGTCGTTTCTTGATACTGCTCTTTCATCGCAAGGAAGCCCGGCATTGTTTGGCTCGGCTCTCCTTTTTTTCGTGATTGCGCTCATTTCGCAGGGCCTGACCGTTGCCTCAACCTACGTCAGCACCAACGTTGGCTGGACTGCCACCAACGCTTTACGCGCCGATCTCGCGCAACACTGTCTCCAACTTGACATGCCGTTTCACAATCTGCACACGCCCGGCGAGATGATTGATCGTCTCGACGGGGATGTCACTATTCTTTCTAATTTCTTCTCGCAACTGATCATTCAAGTCCTTGGCAATGTCATACTTCTCCTGGGTGTGTTGCTGTTGCTCTTTCAAGTCGATTGGCGCGTCGGGCTGGCCCTCGGCCTGTTTGTGCTGGTTGCGGCCCTGACTTTGCGGAATCTACGCACGATCGCTGTCCCTCACTGGCTGGCAACACGCAAAATAAGTGCGGAATCGTACAGCTTTATTGAGGAGCGTCTGGCTGGCACGGAAGATATTCGCGCCAGTGGGGCCCGCGCCTATACGCTTCGCCGCTTCACCGAGCTGATGCGTACACGTTTACGTACACAACGCAAGGCCGGTCTGGTGACGAGCGTGATGGTGAATGGCACGATGTTGCTGATCGCGCTGGGCACGGTGGTGGCTTTTGCGGTCAGTACCTATCTCTATCTGCATCATGTTATCAGCATTGGTACAGTCTACCTGATATATTACTATTCGACGATGCTCACGAAACCGATTGATCTGATCACGCAGCAGATGGATGATTTGCAGAAGGTCGGAGCCAGTATTGCTCGTATTCAAGAATTGTATGCTCTCAAGATTACGTTGCAGGATGGAACTATTCCTTTCACCTCCTCGGGACCGCTCGCCGTTGCCTTTGAAAACGTCTCTTTTGCCTATTCCGACGATGATCTGGTGCTGCGGCAGGTCTCGTTTTGTTTAGAACCCGGCTCGGTATTGGGCCTGCTCGGACGCACCGGCAGCGGCAAGACAAGTATCACTCGTCTCCTGTTGCGCCTGTATGATCCCATCAGCGGCTCTATCCGTATGCATGGACAGGATATCCGTACGCTCAAGCAACGCGATCTTCGTCAGCGCATCGGCGTGGTGACGCAGGATGTGCAGCTCTTTCATGCCACGGTACGCGACAATCTGACGCTGTTTGATCATACTATTCCCGATGCGTGCATTGAAGCGGTCTTGCAGGATCTGGGCCTGGGCGACTGGTACCATTCGCTTCCCGAAGGCCTGGAGACTGAACTGAAATCGGGCGGTGGCCTCTCGGCGGGACAGGCGCAGTTGCTGGCTCTGACGCGCATCTTTCTGGCTGATCCCGGTCTGGTGATCCTCGATGAGGCTTCGTCCCGTCTCGATCCCGCCACAGAACAACTCCTGGAGCGCGCCATCGATAAACTCTTGCACAACCGCACGGCGATTATCATTGCCCATCGTTTGACGACGGTGAGGCGAGCCGATCAGATCGTGATCCTTGAGCAGGGGCGCATTCGCGAATCCGGCGAGCGCACCACTCTCCTCGCCGATTCTTCTTCGCGTTTCGCCCAACTCGTGCAGACGGAGCTACAGGAGGTACTGGTATGAAAATCTGGCGTTGTGTCTGGCGTTTGATGTGGTTCCGTCCCTGGCTCTACTTCCCGACGTTTTTGCTGCGCACGTCCATTTTCGGTCTGTACGCTCAGGCGGTTGGTCTGGTCTTTCAGGCATTTTTTAATACGCTGACGATGCATGCCCCGGCGACTGCTGGCGTCTGGGGCCTGATTGCTCTGGTGATGGGACTCTCACTGGCGCGCGCCGCTCTCGTTTTTGCGGATATCGCACTTGAGAGTACGTTTGTGGTGACGGTGGGGACGTTGTTGCGCAAGAATCTCTTTGAGCGTATCCTGGAGCATCCCGGCGCTCAGGCGGTTCCCGGCTCTCCTGGTGAAGCGATCAGTCGCTTTCGCGATGATGTGGATCAGATTACGACGTTGCTGGATGCGCTGGTTTTTCTCTTCAGTTTCGCGGTCTTCGGTGCCATTTCTCTGGTAATCATGTTGCACATCAACGTTCTTGTGACGCTCGTGGTTTTTCTGCCTCTCGCAGCGGTGGTCGCCACTGCCCAGATCGCTCTGAAGCGCATTGGCCGCTATCGCCAGATCAGCCGCGCCGCAACCAGCAATGTCACGGACTTTCTCGGGGAGCTGTTTGGCGCTGTGCAGGCGATCAAGCTGGCGACCGCAGAGGATCGTGTAATCGCGCATTTTACCCGCCTCAACAATGTGCGCCGACACGCTACCTTACGCGAGGAGGTGTTTAATTCCTCGCTCTCGGCCTTCTTTTCGAATACGACGAATCTGGGCATGGGCATTATTCTGCTACTCGCCGCTCAATCGATGCATCAGCAAGTCTTTACGATTGGCGATTTCGCGCTCTTCTCTTACTATCTCAGTTCGCTGACTCAACTGACGAACCGTATCGGGACGACGATTACGGCGCTCAAACAATCTGAGGTCTCGTTCGAGCGCATGCTGGTTCTTTTACAGGGCGCACCTGTGAGCAGCCTGGTTGCCTATACTCCGCTGACGATGCACGGCCCTCTTCCAGAGGTACCCTATCAGGTGAAGACAACTGCGCATCATCTTCAATCTCTCGAGGCGAAAGGCCTGACCTATCACTACCCGGGGACCAACCACGGCATCAATCAGGTCGATCTTTTTCTCCCCCGTGGCTCATTTACTGTGGTGACGGGACGCATCGGCTCGGGCAAGACGACGCTACTGCGTGTGCTGCTTGGCTTGCTGGCGAAAGAGGCCGGGGAGATCTACTGGAACGGCGATGTTGTTGAGCAGCCTGCCACGTTTTTCGTGCCCCCGCGCAGCGCTTATACCGCTCAGGTGCCGCTCCTTTTCAGCGAAACGCTCAAGGACAATATTCTCCTCGGTCTCCCTGAAGAGAAGGTCGATCTCCTGGCCGCTGTACGCGCCGCTGTCATGGAGCCCGATCTGGCCGCGATGGAGCAGGGGCTGGCGACGTTAGTGGGACGCAAGGGGGTGAAACTCTCCGGCGGCCAGATCCAGCGTACAGCCGCCGCTCGCATGTTCGTCCGTACGCCGGAACTCTACGTCTTCGATGATCTCTCCAGCGCTCTGGATGTCGAGACTGAGCATACACTCTGGGAGCAGCTCTTTTCGTCCGCTACCATACAGAACAATATCGCCACCTGCCTCGTTGTCTCGCATCGCCGCAGTGCCCTGCGCCGCGCCGATTCTATTATTGTCATGCAAGATGGCTCTGTCGCCGCTCAGGGCCCCCTGGACGAACTCCTGCAAACCAGCCCCGAAATGCGCTCTCTCTGGCAAGACGAACTGAAGTCAAATCATCCGCCGAGCTGAAATCTCCTGCCTGACTCTAAAATCCCATTGTCGTATCTATCTTCTTTTTGATAAGGGTGCCTCATCTGCGTAGTGTATAGTGTAGGATCTGTTATGTAGAAAAAAAAGGAATTGTACCCATGACGAATGCCTCGTCTTCGACGGTAAGTGTGACCGGACAACTGATGAAGCCTGGCTCGACATTTCGTGGCCTCGCGTATAGTATCATTATCAATGCGGTTTTTCCCTATATCATCTATACGCTCCTGAAAAACTATACTTCTGTTTCAGAACTTGTTGCTCTTCTCATTTCTGGCGTTCCTCCTATAATAGATACGATTGTAGGGGTGATACGCAAAGGACGCGTAGATCTTATTGCTGGCATCGCTCTGGCGAGCATTGTGATTGGGATTGTGCTCTTTCTGGTTGGTGGCAGCCCCCGCGTCTACCTGATACGCGAATCATTTTTTACGGCTGCTATCGGCCTGTCATATCTGGTGTCGATGCTCTTTCCTAAGCCGCTCGGGTTCTACTTCGCGCGCGCTTTTGTGACGGGCAATGTGCCTGAGAAGGTGGAATGGTTCAATTCACTCTGGCAATATCCCCACTTTCGACGCTCAATGAGGGTGACAACGGTGGTCTGGGGCATTGGTTTCCTGCTTGAAGTGGTGATTCGTACGTATCTGGTCGTTACTCTGACCATTCCTCAGTTTCTTCTCATCTCTCCTTTCGTTCTCTATGGCTTTATTGGCGGTATAACTCTCTGGACGATATGGTACTCCCGCAACGGCAGAAAACGTGCCGCCGCTCTCCGCGCTCAGAGGGAGACCCCGGAGACTACAGCTATCGAAGAAACTACCGAAGAAACTCCTGCTTAAATTTACCCTCTAAACTACGACGATAAAGGACCTGCGACGAAAGCTGTAGCAGGTCCTTTGTATTTTCTAGCGAAATGTACTGGCAATGAACTCAACTTGCTCTTTTATTACTCTTTTATTATAAGAATGTATTACTCATCTCACAACGGTGGTGGCAACGCTACCAGCAGACCCGCCAGCACCAGCAATCCCAGCAATCCCAGCCCTTCTATTCTCCACCAGATCACCTGTTCCCGCCACTTCACACGTCTCCCCACCCACGCCAGTAGCAATACCAGCGGCAACAGACAGATCTTCCCTAGCAAAACTCGACCATAGACGCTCGTGAACAGGTTGAGCGGCTGGTTCAACCGCAACCACGCCATCAGCAGACCACTGATCACCAGTTCGCTGACCGCAATCGTCGCAAGTTGCCCAAACCGTACTACTATCTCCGCCCTTCGCTCACCCGGCTCTTTCTCCCCCCACAGCGCCAGCAAACCGATCATCCCACCTACCCACAGCCCCATTGCCGCGACATGCACCATGTTCGCCAGCAATCCCAGCCAGACGGGCTCTTTACTGACGGCATGGCTGGCCTCACCATCGACGAACGCCAGAAGTAGCCCGAGCCCGAGTATGCCGATCCTGCTCGCACGCGTCTCCTTACTCTCACGCACCATGCCCAGAATGATCCACAAAAGCAGCGCCACGCCCAGACGTTGCGCCAGCACCCGCCCAAAGCTGGAGGCCAGGATCGCGCCAATAATATTCCCCACATCGCCCTTCCCCAGACTCACCGTTTGCGCAAGCAGCGCCAGCGGCTCAGCCACCAGGAGCACTCCGATTCCGATCATCACCAGCCTCTCCTGACGATGTCGTATATGCTCCGCTATCGTCACCCCCAGCGGTTGAATGACGAACCAGCCAAAAGCGAGCACTCCGAAGCTGAGCGCGTACCCCAGAAAATGCAGTAGCCGTGCCAGCACTTGCAGCACGACTCCCTGCGGTGATGTTCCCGAACTGGTCGTCGTCGCCCATTGTCCGCCACTATGCCGGAGATTGAACAGGAAGCTGCCACTGGCCGGGTCGGTATCCAGCGAAATCACCTGCCACGATACCAGATAACTTCCGCTTGCATGGAGCGAGATCGGCACACAAAACTGCGCCCCACGTACATGCAATTTCCCCGTCTCTACCGACTTTCCATCCGGTGCCAGCACACTGATACTCTCTCCCACCGGCTGAGCGCTTTCTGAAAACCACAGACAAATATTCTGCGGTCCCGTCGCCTGCGTGCTCCCCTCCGCTGGCTGCGAACGCAACACTATCGCATGGCGCGCTCCCGCCTCCACTGGCACCGTCCCCACCCAACTCAACCCCATCACTCCCACCACTACAAATACCACGCGTACTATCCGCCAATCAAGCCCGATCTTCATATCGCCAAAAGCATCCACTAATCGAGCGCCGTCGCCATGCCCACTCCCTCGATCTCCGTCTCTCTCTCCTCCACCTGCCTCTTGCGCCCGATGCGAATCACCATCCCGGCCGCCACCAGACCCAGCAGGCCCGCTGTCTGGAACGCAATCTGATAGTTCCCCAGCCACGTGCGCAAAATGCCCGCGCCCAGTGCCGCACTCGCCGCTCCGAGCTGATGGGCCGCAAAAATCCAGCCGAAGATAATCCCCACCTGCTCTTTGCCGAAAATGTCTGCCGTGAGTCTCGTGGTTGGTGGCACCGTCGCTACCCAGTCCAGCCCATAGAAGATAATGAAGAGTCCGAGGCTGAGATAGTTGCTGCCGAGCGCGTAGGGCAGGAAGAGCAGGGAGATCCCTCGCAGCCCATAGTACCAGCAGAGCAGCCAGCGATTGTCGATCCGATCGGACAGCCAGCCCGAAGCGGTCGTGCCGATCAGATCAAATACGCCTATCACGGCAAGCATACTGGCCGCCGTCACTTCGGGTATCCCGTGATCCATCGATGCCGGGATTAAATGGGTGCCGATCAGACCATTGGTGGTGGCTCCGCAGATAAAGAAGCTGCCCGCCAGCAGCCAGAAATCCGCTGAGCGCGCCCCGCGTACCAGTCCCCGCATCGCGACGAAGATCGGATTCTCCTTGCTCTCCTGCACGCTTTCATCGCTACTGGCTCCATAGGGACGCAGCCCGATATCCTGTGGCCGCTCTTTCATAAAGATGACGACGAGCAGCGCAACGACGAGCGTCGCGCCTGCGCTGACCAGCACGGCTACCTGCCAGCCCGGATGAACGGTGAGCGAGGCGAGCATCGGCAGAAAAACAAGCTGACCTGTCGCATTGCTTGCGGTGAGCAGACCCAGCACTAATCCTCGATTTTTGACAAACCAGCGGTTCGTGATGACCGCCGCTAGTACGTTGGTCAATGAGCCTGAGGCCAATCCGACCAGCACGCCCCACAGCAGATACAACTGCCACGGCGCACGCATTAGCGTCGTCAATGCGGCCGCACATCCCGCCAGAATCAGCGCTACGATCATTACGCGTTTAATTCCCACCCGTTGCATCAATGCCGCCGCAAAGGGGCCGCTCAAACCAAAAAGGACGAGGTTGATGGAGATTGCTAACGAAATGGTCGCCGCACTCCAGCCAAAACTCTGTTCCAGGGGGACGATCAGTACGCCTGGTGTGGCGCGTATGCCAGCTGCTGCCAGCATGGTCAAAAAGGTAGTGACGGCGATAATCCAACCGTAATGGAACCTCTCACGCTTCTTTGAAGCCAGCATGGTTTGAGCTCCTTGTCTCACGAATTGTCATTAAAAAATCAGACCATCCATAATCTCTACCCTCGAAGAAAGGCAGAGGTAGGGGCTGGCTTTATGCCAGCCCGCGCGCCCTATGAGCTTCGATCAGGATGCGCGCTGCCTCTCTGGCATGCGTGGCCGGTCCGGGCGCATCAAACATCGGCGAGGATGCAAAGCTGCCCTCTGCAAGCAAAACCAGTTGATCGGCCAGCACCGCAGGCTGCTCAATTTTGAGCCCCTCGCTGAGCTGAAGCAGCTGTTGACGCAGTTTGTGTTTGGTCGCTCGTGGCAATGTATGACCAACCTGCCCTTCATGGGGAAATTCTGCGGCACAGTTCAGAAATCCACATCCTCGATAGTCCGGCGCGGATACTTTGACGAGCAACGCATCGAAGAAGGCTAGCAATTTCCCCTTTGCCTCTCTCTCTCCACTGATCGCTTGCTCAAACCAGACCCAGAAGGCCCGGTCCCGCTCCTGTAAATAGGCTTCGATCAATGCTTCTTTTGAGGCAAAATGGTAGTACAGGGTCGCTTTGGCGACTCCCGAACGCTCGATGATGGTATCTATGCCAACTGCATGAATACCTTCCTGATAAAACATCTCTTGCGCCGTTTCCAGTATTCTCTGACGGGCTGCATGCGTACTTGTTGGCATGATGCTTTCTCTATTCGCTGCTTCCCTGCTATAACGCGTAAAATGTCAGACAGACCTGTCTGACTAATAATAACTCGTGTTTATGGCATTTTTCAAGTCTGCCCTTCTATAATGCAGCAATCTAGAGAAAACGTTCGTATATACACCATGATAGAAACTATCTCTGAATTTTTGCGACTTTTTTTGCCTTGCTTCCCATTGCGTCTTATTTTATGGCATCTCTAGAGAATGTTCACTGGTTACAGGATTGTGTCTGTTTGGCTGAGCCCTACGTTGTTTTCTTAGACTGTGTTCATGTAGCCCGTTCGTGAGATGAAAGCAAGAAACATGGAGGAGAGATTTTTGCATCTCCTTACTATTTTTGCGTAGAGAGGATAGGATGAGGTATGTCTGAGGATTTGTCGGCTCATGGAATTTCGGAAGCACAACTCGCTCTTCAACATCGTTTACGCCTGGAAGCAACTTTTGAGGCCATGGCTGATGCTGTGATGGTATTTGATGCTCTGGGCCAGTTGGTATTCTACAATACGGCTGCACACTCTCTCCTGGCTCTTGAGCGTTTCCCTGCTATTCAGACTTTGTCTCTCTCTGAATGGGCGCAGTATTTGCATGTACGCGATGAGTATGGTCAGGAGCTTTCAGCTGAACAGTTGCCTCTGACCCGCGTATTGCAAGGTGAGATGCTGAAGAGCGAACATTCTGCTGACGTCTGGGTGACGGTATTTTCCGGTTGCCATCTTTTGATAAACATCAGTGGCGCTCCTATTTATACTGTTCAGGGCGAACTGGATGGGGCCGTTCTGGTCTTGCGCGATGTCACGGCGCGTCGTGAGCAGGAGCATCGCACTACGCGCGCTTTGCATGTGCTGGTGGCGATGGCTGAGGCGATGGTCCAGTTCCCCGAGTCGCTACGGCAGCCCGCAAATGAGCCCGCTGTCTATTTTCGTCATGCTGCCGCACGCTTGCTCGACCTGGCCTGCAAGTTGCTGGAGTGCTCTACGGGCGCGATTCTGGCGCTTCGTTCTGACAATAAACTCGAGGCTATTGCTCTGGTCGGCCTTTCCCCGGAAGAGCGCGAGCATTTCTGGAGCCAGACCACGCCGGTCTGCCTGGAAGCTTTTTTCTCGGCGGCCAGACGCGAGTTTTCTCTACATGGCGATACGGCCCTGGTTGACCTGGCTGCTGTCCCGGGCGTGTATCTCCCTGCGTACGGTATTCGCCAGGTGCTCGCCGCGCCGATCTGGATCGGTGAACAGCTTATCGGGGTGCTGGAACTGGATTATGGCAGTATGCCTCATACGTTCCCTCTTGAGCAGGAGAGCATGTTGATCGGGGCGATTGCCCGGCTGGCTGCTCTGGTTATTGAACGGGAACGTCTCTCACGAGAGCGCATTCTGGCTCAGGCCAGCGAACTGGCTTTACGCGAGTCTAATCGCCGCATGGATGAGTTTTTGAGCATGACGAGCCATGAACTACGCAATCCTTTGACGACTATTAAGGGCAGTATTCAGATGGTACGCCGTCTCTTCCATCGCCGCGCCCACGAACTCCCTCTCCCGACGCTCCTTGAACGGGCGGAGGATATGCTGGAACGGGCGGAGCGTCAGGTGGAGGTGGAGGTGCGTCTGGTCAACGATTTGCTCGATGTGTCTCGCATTCAAAGCAATAAGCTGGAACTGTATATGCAACCGCTGAATCTGCTGGAACTGGTGCGCGAGGTGATGACGGATTTTCAGACCAGCGAGGAGCACCGTCGTTTTGTGCTGAGCCTCCCTGAAGATGCTCTTCCTATGGTGCACGGCGATGCAAATCGCCTCTCTCAGGTGTTGATCAATTTTCTGTCCAACGCCGTTCGCTATTCTCCCGAAGAGTATCCTATCGCCGTCCGCCTGGAACTCTCTGCGACTGCCGCACGTGTCTCCGTTCGAGATGAGGGACCGGGCCTGACTTCCGAGGAACAGCGCCACATCTGGGAACGCTTCTATCAGGGGACAACCCGTTCTCATGCCGCTGGCTCGTCTGGTCTCGGCCTCGGTCTCTATATTAGCCAGACGATTATTCAGCAGCACCATGGCTACGTCGGCGTCGAAAGCAAGCCCGGCCGTGGCTCAACGTTCTGGTTTTCTCTGCCCCTGTTGCCCACAAATACGCAACCAATCGACGCTATTTCTCACGCTCATTGACATGGACGATCTAGCGCTTTTTTCGAAAAAATATCCATATTCAAAATTACGCTCAAATCGTGTATACTGGCAACGTTGTCCACTCAAAGAGATGTTGCTGCATTTTTTATTTCGGGCTATTGCATCCAGAAATATTGTAAAGAAAGAAATACACGATGTTACCTTCTTTCCCCATGCCTCCCGACTATACACTGCGCGCTCCAACTGAGGCCGACATTCCCGCAATCCTTGCTCTGATCTACGCTCACGATATGGCGTCCATGGAGCAGCCTGATATCTATACGGAGGATAGTATTCTCAGCGATTGGGAAGAGCTGGATCGCTCCACTGATACCTGGGTGCTGCTTGCTCCTGACGGCATGATTGCTGCTTATGCGACGGTGACGGCGAAACTGCCCACCGGTCGTATCTTCGCCGATGGGTATGTCCATCCTTCGCACAATGCTCGCGGCCTCGGTTCTTTGATTGTGGCACTGACGGAGGCCCGTGCTCACGAGCTGCTCGCGACGTTTCCCTCCGATGTATGCGTGAGGCTGGTGAACAATGTGGTTGCGACCAGCGAGGTCGCCTGCCGACTTCTGGAATCGCATCACTACGAGCTGACGCGTGCCTATTTCTTCATGGGGATTGCTCTGGATGGCTCCTCACCGCAGCCCGTCTGGCCCGATGCTCTCACGGTGCGCACCTGTGATGGTAGCCCGGAGGATATCTATCGCGCCTATGAGACGATCGAGGATGGTTTTCGTGATCACTGGGCCCATGATCCGCAGCCCTTCGAGGATTGGCAGCGCCTGATGGTGCGTGATGGTTTCGATCCCTCACTCTGGTTTCTTGTACAACAGGGAGACGAGATCGTTGCGGCCGCTCTCAGCCGTCTTCCCGATGAACATTCTGCCTGGGTGCATCAGCTCGCCGTCCGCCGTCCCTGGCGCAGACGCGGTCTCGGTGCAGCTCTTCTCTACCACATCTTTCACTCCTTCTATCCACGTGGCATATCCCACGTCGCCCTCAGCGTCGACGCACAGAGCCTGACTGGTGCCAATCGCCTCTATGAGCGCGTCGGCATGCACGTTACCCTGCGCATCGGACGCTACGAAAAAGAACTGCAACCCGGCCGCGACCTCCAACCCGCATAAAAACCGCCTACCTCACCTTGCAAATAGGCACAACCCATCATAGAGGACACGGACAGGCACCAAAATCGCTCGAATAAACACAACAGGTAGGGACCGGGCTTTATGCCGGTCCGCATCCCGCGCCGGTCCGCTCCGCCTGCGTCCCGCGCCGGTCCGCTCCGCCTGCGTCCCCCCGCCGGTCGGCATCCGCCTGCGTCCCGCGCCGGTCCGCATCTCTCCCTCTCTCAATGGATTGTATTCACCGATCGCGCCTGCTTGATCTGTTCCGGCGTAATAATTGTATCCTGCATATTCGCCTCTTTGATATATGCTCCATGCAGATTGGCCTCGCTCATATTTGCCCGGCTCAGATCAGCCCCGGTGAAATCGGTATCGATCAACGTCGTTTCACTCAAATCATCGTCATGCAGATCGGCCTCC
>DATJHM010000228.1:0-79393 GCA_035493895.1 Ktedonobacteraceae bacterium | reverse complement strand
CGGCAAACCAGGAAGCCTCGCCCTTCCATTGGAACAAATCTCGAAAAGACCCTTCAGAAACCTTACCATCTGCCGAATAATAAAAGTAAGAGCCAGCCACGCCCTTTTCGCATCGCTCACGTAGCCTGATGGAGGAGAGGGCGTATAGCATTGAAGTATGCAGGCAGTGTCGCCTGATACAGAGGCAGTGTCGCCTCAATGTAGGGTCTTGACTCCCATCACATCGGCATTTGTGTAGGAAGTGTAGCATTTTCAAGAAAATTCTCGTAGCGCGTCACAAACAGGGAAGAGGTACGGTGGTGTAGCGCCCCAATGCAGAAGGCAATGTCGCCCCAATGCAGAGGCAGTGTAGCCTTTGGTGTCGCTATCGTGTAGGCCTTAATTCCCATCAAATCGGCATTTGTGTAGGAGGTGTAGCCTTTTCAAGAAAATTCCCGTAGCATATCGCAAAACTCGAAGAAATACCACAGGTAGAGATTGTGCTTTATGCCAATGCAATACGCATCAACCTAAGAATGGTTCAGATGCCATGATGCAGGTCAATAGAAAGCCAAGAGGGTCAATCGTGTCACACAGGATCGGGAGGAAAGAGGCATGAGCCCGAAAAAACCGGTCATTTGCGTTCCCACACCGACCCTCTCGCCCATCCGCAGAGGTAGGGGATGTGTTTTCTACCATCCCACGCGACCCCCACCGACCACCTTGCCCTTCCACGAACCCGTTCCGCCATCGATTGAGACGGGAGGTCAAACCGAACCATTCTTCGCTTGATGCGTATTGGACCGGCAGAAAGCCCGGTCCCTACCTGTTCTGTTTTGCGGCTCGGATCGTCTTTGGCAAGGAGACACCAATGGTCTCATCTCTCGAAGAATGGCAGAGGTAGGGACCGGGCTTTCTGCCGGCCCCCGGCCCCCACCGGCCATCTCGCCCTCATACAAGCTTCTCGAGCGCATTTCCAGAAAAGACGCATTGAACTTTGGCAGCGCCTCTACAATGCCAATGCTAATTTTCTTACAGGTTCTGACCGACGATGTGATCAAACTTCACATAAAATATGACCCGCGTATCACCCCGATAGCGCTCGGAAGTGCCATAGTGCACGGCCAGCTCATCGTAAAACGCGCCGGTTGGATCGTCTTCAATCTTCTCGACCACGCCCCGAAACTCGGCGTAAATATAAAAATCATCAGGATCGGTAATGGAAATAGCGACACGTGGGTCGCGCTTAATATTCTGATATTTCTGGCGCGCGGTCGTATGCGTGAACTTGATATATTCACCATCCCACAAAAACCACATAGGGGATGACTGTGGCTCTCCTTTGGCTCCAATGGTTGCCAGGGTGGCTAATGATTTTGAGTGCAATAGCTTCTGCACTTTGGGATTGCTCAAATCTGCCATGTAACGAATCCTCTCTATACTATGTCTGCTAAAAATTCAAATGGACTTCTCTATTTTATAGGAACCCGTATTTTCGCTGATGTATTCCTGCGGCTCAAAGTCATCGCCAATTCGACCGTCAAGAGAAAACGTTCCCGGGTCCAGAGCAGGCTTTGCAAAGAGGACTTGAAAAGAGGGCCTCTATCCCCTATGCTAGACACCGTTGGCTTACCGCCAGATTGCAGAACACAGAAAGGATCTAGCATCACGATATGCATCACGAACATACAGACCATACAGAGGAGCACGTTCATCAGGAGGAGTATCTCAGCGGCGAACAGATTCTGCCCCGCCGCATTCGCCCGAATATGACTGTGGCCGAGTTGATGGATGAACAGTTTCAGGCTTATAACTCGGCGCGTTTACACGAGGCTGCACGACTCTACGCCGAAAAGATGCTCGCGCCCGAAGAGGATGTCACGATCGGTCTGACGATGGCCGGTGCGCTCACGCCAGCTGGCCTGGGTGGCTGTCTGATCACATTGATGGAGTATGGTTTTATCGATTTCATCATCAGCACAGGGGCCAATCTGTATCACGATATCCATCATGCCCTCGCAATGTCCCTGCACCGGGGCGATTTTCGTCTTGACGATACCAAACTTCAGGAAGAGGGCGTCATTCGTATATACGATATCCTGTTTGAGGATAAAGTGCTGCTCGATACCGACGCGTTCGTGCGTGAGGCCCTGAAGACGCTGCCCAATCGTCCCATCGCTACCTCTGAATTGCACCATCATCTGGGCACACAGTTACTGCACGCAGGCGTGAATCCGGAGTATTCGGTGCTGGCACAGGCGGCGGCCTGGAATGTACCGATCTACACGTCGTCGCCCGGCGATTCTTCGATTGGCATGAATGTGGCACGCAATGCGCTGGATGGGAGCCTGCTCACGCTCGATCCGCTGGCAGATGTCAACGAGACGACCGCGATTGTGCATCATGCCAGGAAGAATGGTGTCATTATTCTGGGCGGGGGCAGTCCGAAAAATTTCTATTTGCAGACACAGCCCCAATTGTGGGAGGTGCTGGGCATTCAAAAGGGCGGCCACGATTTCTTTCTTCAGATCACCACCGATGCGCCTCACTGGGGCGGACTCTCCGGAGCAACCCCCTCTGAAGCCGTCTCATGGGGCAAGATTAAACCCGATCAATTGCACGATGCCGTCGTGGTCTACGGCGATTCGACCATCTCGCTGCCCCTGCTCGCGGCCTATGCGGTAAGTAAAGCTCAACCACGGCCACGCAAAGCACTTTTTGCGCAACGAGAGGCGCTGCTGCAAGAACTCAAGGGCGCTTACGAGAAAGGGAAAAAAGTTCGTCCATAAGCAAATTTTCGATCTAATACCGACAGACCTTTCCCATTAGATAGATGACTGCCTTATTTGTGGCTGAGATAAATGTTTGGTTTAGGTAGAGAAGCCTCTGACCATTAGATGGAACGGGAGTTTGGATTAGGTCAAAAATGGACACTTTTTCTTTGCAGTAGCTTGACAATCTAATGTATAATATCATCCTGTGTGCAGAATTAAACACACAGGATGTTTTTTGGCAGTACAACTTCTCAGTAACGAGATTCAGGCTGCTCAGATACACCGTTGGGAGGAACTACCATGCTTGTCCACTTGATGCTAGAACTCTATCATTGTAAACCCGAGACGCTGGTCGATGCAGCCTTACTCCGACGCGTTCTGGATGAATATCCCGCACGAGTCGATATGGAAAAGGTGAGCCCCGTCCATCTCTACGATATCGAAACCTCCAATCCTCTGGACGCCGGTATGTCGGGCTTCGTGGTGATCGCGCAAAGTCACATCAGCCTTCATGCCTGGCCTGAGTATGGCGAGGTAGATATCGACATCTGCTCCTGCAAAGAGTTTAGTCAGGAAGACGCAATCGCCTTCGCGAAAGAAGTCTTTCAGACCGATGATATCGAGACGCATTTCGTTATTCGCGCCAATCGCTCGATCCGCCCAGACGAGCCCGATCCTGTCCGCTATGAAGAGGCAATGGCCGCTCGCCTCACACGATCGGGGGCGCGCTAAGGGCAATATGCTCTTGGCACATGGATATCTCCCTCTGTGCCAGCTGCCAGGACCAGCAAAACCGGGAGGGCAAGCAACATTTTTAAAGAGAAAATGCTTGCTTCCCTCTTTCCTCCTTTTATAGAATCTCGATCTTTCTCTCGCGTCATTTTTTCGATAAAAATAAGTACCATTTCCCCCACATTATTTTTCTATCATTTGTTTATTTGTATTTTTGTTTCACTTTTCATATCCCTGCGTTTTCCTGCCATTATTTTTCTAGTATTTATATATCAGGGAAGATCAGTGATGCATATTAACCATTGCTTCTCACAAACCATCCCCGTAGAGTCGCCGCTTGTCTGCGACTGGGGCGACCACATCCCACCTCGTCATATGTGGCACCGAGGAGGCACGATGCCCTCCCACCGTCGCCATCACGCACAGGTAGGGATCGCGCTTCATGCCGATCCGCGTCTCTCGAAAACCCCATATTGCTTTGGGCATACCCGGTACGATAGAATAAACACGGAAAATTATCCCGAGCAGCCAGAAGCAATGTTTAAGGAATTGAAAAAAACGCGATGAACGATTTACCTGTTACACAGTTTGGTGCGCCCGACGCGCCTTATTGCAACCCGGAGACGGCTCGTATTACGATTATCCCTGCCCCTCTTGAATATAGCGTCTGTTATATGGAGGGCACACACTATGGACCACAGGCAATCCTGGATGCCTCCAGTCAGATGGAACTCTACGATGAGGAACTGGATCGCTGCCCCATCGAAGTGGGCGTGTACACGCTGCCCGCGCTGGATTATAGCGGCCTGGACCATGCCGCGGCGCTCAAGCTGACCGGTGATGCCGTACGCGGCGTCCTGCAACGGGGACAGCTTCCCCTGACGCTTGGCGGCGAGCATTCACTTTCCGCGCCCGTCATCGCCGCAGTCCACGAGCGCTATCCCGATCTGACCGTTGTGCATATTGATGCGCATGGCGATCTGCGCGATACATATGAAGGCACACCACTCTCGCACGCCTCGATTGAGCGGCGCGTGGTCGATATGGGCATTCCACTTTTAGAGATCGGCATTCGCAGTTTTAGTCCAGAAGAGGCACAATTTCTGAAGACGAAACCAGATGTCGCGATTGTCTGGGCATATCAACTGGCACGTGGCAGCGCGCAGATCCCCTGGGAGCGGCTCGGCAAGCATACCTACGTGACCATCGATCTGGACGCCTTTGATCCCGGTGAAATGCCCGCCGTTGGCACACCCGAACCAGGCGGCCTGAACTGGTATCAGGTGCTTGATCTCTTTCGTGAGATCTGCCGCCGCACCACGATTGTGGGTATGGATGTCGTCGAACTCTGTCCTATGGAAGGGCAGACGCGCGCAGACTTCCTGGCCGCCAAACTGGTCTATAAAATGATCGGCTATTGTACTGAAACGATAAACAAATAACAGAGCGCCAGCAACAGGAGGCTCTAACATGAAACCGATGCAGCGTATCACCCGACCCGCATCCGCCTGTTTGGCAAAGGGAACATTCCTCCTGGGCATCCTTTGCCTTCTGTTGTCTGGTATTCTTGTCAGCGGCTGCGACCTCAACCTCAACGGGGTTCCCATCCCAAATACGCAGGGAGAGCCGCAGAAACAGACGTTTACCAGCAACGCTCATCAGGAGATTACGTACAGCAGCAGTCCTCACGACGTGGTGCTGCGCACGTTTTACGGTGGTGCGCTCGCAGGCACATTGCAAATGGCACCACGTATCAGCCTCTATGGTGACGGCTCGTATATTCTCGGACTGGATCGTCGAGGGCAGTTGAGTAGCGACAAGCTCCACACGCTCCTCTCCACGCTGGTCGATACCGATGGCTTGCTCTCACTGAGCCAGCCACAATTTTTCGACCTCCCCGACGAGAACGCAACCTATCTCGAACTGACGCTCAACGGCAAAACGCACGAACTGGTCTACGGCATCTTCGGCAGCCAACCCGAAAGTCAGCCGCTTCTGGATGAATATCAACACCTGGGCAAGGCACTTCAGACGATTACCCGCACACTCAACGGTCCGACAAAGCCATATATCACCAGCGATTATGCCCTGTTCGCACGACAGGTTTCTTTTGTTGATCGTACACAACTGATACCCTACTGGTCGCTGCCAGATTTCACGCTCTCCCAGCTTGCCACGTTCGAATGCGGTGCCGTACCTGAAGATACAACCAGCTCAAATAAAGAGATTGCCTGCTTAAAATTTACCATCCCACAAAACGCCCTGCTACTCACTTCCGCTCAATACAGCGTCTTGAAAGCACAGCTCCCTCTGGTGCAACCAGAAGTATTCAGCGAAAGTGGCCTCTACTATGAAGTCACGATGCGACCACTGCTCCCCGATGAAAAGCGACAGAAGAAGCTGGCAATGTTTGGAGGATCACAGTTAAGCTATAAAGGAGTGCCGTTACAAATTGGCTCAATCCCGCAAAGCACAACAATTTCGTAAGTGAGGGAAGCAAACAGATTCGCCGAAGTCTCGCTACACCAAATAATTTGTGATATACTATGGGAGACGCGCCCCCTGAGGCATAACACATCAACTATACGCTGATTGAGCGACATAGCGCGTCACATTTGCAAGAGTAGGTGCGGAACGATTGATGGGAGGAAACGAGAGCGAGCACGTGCCATTCTAATCACGACTTACGCTGCGCTCCTCCAGGCGCAGCACTCATCGAAGGGCAACAGCAGCACATCTTCGCAGGGTGCGAAGCGTTACGAAAGGGCCTGGGCAATCTAAGGAGAAGAGAACCCGAACGTTCTACTGTTAGCGTGTTATCCTCGTCACATACAACACGCATTAGCATATGCCGGATTATGGAAAAGGGCTATAGTCAGGCATCACGATGACCTACAGCATAGACGCATCAGCACACTTCATAAGCCAAAGGCCGACTCATAGCTTACCCGTTCTACGTGGATCGCTTTTCGGTCATGATTTGTTCAAGAAAAGAAAGGAGTAGCGGCATACTTTGCCCTACCGCTTCGGTCAGGTGCACCTGCCGCATTCTAATGACCAGAGATTTCAATAAGCAACCGCGAGATGACGCACGTCCGCCATTCCGCAATAAGCCCTCAAATAAATTTGGAGAAGAGCGATCTTCACGCCCTGCACGACCTCGCCTCAATCGTGAAACCGTAGATCGCGCCTGGGAATCTGGAGCCCAGACTCAGCATCACGATTATCATCCACGCACTACCAACGGCCAACCGCCCAGGAACGGCCAGCGCAACGGCCGCTATTCCGAGTATTCCCCCAATAATCGCGCGAATGGTGATCGTCCCTACGATAATCGCTCTCGTGGAAATAACTTCGAGGGCAATCGCCCACCCTATGGCAATCGCTCTGAGGGTGGACGTCCCCCTTATGGCAACAACCGTCCGTATGGCAATCGCCCTGAGGGCCGACCGTACGAGGGTCGCCCTTATGGAGGTCGCCCCGAGAACAGCCGTCCTTACAGTAGCCGTCCCGAGGGTGGCCGTCCCGCCTATGGCAATAATCGTTATGAAGGCGGCAATCGCTCTGAGGGTGGCCGTCCCGCCTATGGCAATAACCGTTACGAAGGCGGCAATCGCCCCTCTTATGGCAACCGTTACGAAGGCGGCAATCGTCCCGAGGGTGGACGTCCTCCCTACGGCAATAATCGTTACGAGGGCGGCAATCGCTTCGAGGGCGGGCGTCCTTCCTATGGCAACCGTCGCGAGTATGACCGTGAGGGCAATACTGGCCCGCGCCCTTACGATCCGCAACGCAATGCGAATTATCGCAGCAACGATCAGCCCGATGGTCAGTCTCGCGAGAGGCGGGGCAACTTCCGCGGCAATGATCGCGGCGGCTATCAATCTCGTTTCGCCAACGATCGCAATCAGGATCGTGAGTTCAGGCGCGACGAGCCACGTCCTCCTTTCCGCGAAGGACGACGCGACTCCTTCCCGGAAGAGCCACGCCAGCCTGCCTCGCGCGGTCGTTATGAGGGGGACTACGAAGGTCTTGACGAGAAAACAGCTCCTCGTCCAGCACCTTACTTCCGCAATGGCAAACCTCAACGCGACGACGAAGAACAGGTTGAAGAGCGCCACGTCACACGCATGCCCGATGGACGTGTACTCAAAGGTCCACGCCCGGCGCAACGCAAAAATGAGCGCTTCTGGAAGAATGTTGCGGACGATACGGAAAATCTGGTTAGCCAGATTCATACCGTGGATAATCAGGACGAAGCTGAGGCCGAGGAGCAACTTCTGACAACACTTGAACATCTGGCAGAAGAGCCTCCTGTGGATACGTTGCCCGGCGCAGACGACGTGCCAGAAACCACCGATGTGGTTGATGAGGTTGAAGCGCTTGACGAGCCAGTGGCGATCACGCCACAACCGGCACGTAAACCACGTACGCGTACCGCCGCGAGCCGTGAGGAGAAAAAAGCTGCGGCCGAGAAGAAGCCACGCGCAACCGTGATTAAGCCTTCTCAGCGCGGTTTTAAATGGCCGACCCCATAAGTCGGTCATGTAAGAGGTAAACTATTCAAGGTGTGCCCTGTCATGTCGTTCTATTCTGTATGCCGGGCACACTTCTTTGCGTTCTACTGCTATCCAGCAGCATAACTAGAGTATTTCGGAGTGGTCCGATGCTATATCCCAGCTATCTCAATCTTTACGAATCGGGCGAACTGGCCGCACGCGCCGCCGCCGCCTGGGAAGTCTTACGCAGCTGCACCATCTGTCCGCAAAATTGCCGCTGTGATCGTATCGCGGGCAAAACCGGTGTCTGCCACTCTGGCACTGAAGCCATTGTCGCATCGTGGAATGTTCACCGCCGCGAAGAGCCTCCCATCAGCGGCACTCGTGGCGCGGGAACGATTTTCTTCGGCTATTGTCAGGCCCGTTGCACGTATTGTCAGAACTTTTCTCTCAGTCAGGGCGGCCTGGGGCATCGTGTTGGCCCGGAACGCCTGGCAGAGATGATGCTCTATCTACAAAAAAAACGCTGTCATAATCTCGATCTGGTCACCCCGACCCACTTTGTCCCCCAGATTCTGGCCGCACTGGTCATCGCCTGCGAAAAAGGGCTACGCCTGCCGCTGGTCTATAATTGTGCTGGCTATGAGAATCTGGAAACGCTGAAACTGCTTGATGGCGTGGTCGATATCTATCTCCCGGATGCGAAATATGCCGATAACAAACATGCTCTGCGAACCTCTAAAATGCCCAGATATGTCGACTATAATCAGGCCGCACTCCAGGAGATGTACCGCCAGGTTGGCCCACTCGAACTCGATGAAGAGGGAATCGCACGCCGTGGTCTCTTGATCCGCCATCTGGTCATGCCTGAAGATATCTCAGGCACCCGCGATGTGCTCAGCTGGATTGCAACTGAGCTGGGTCCCGACACGCCTATTAGCCTCATGGACCAGTACTTCCCGGCCTGGAAAGCGGTGAATGATCCAGTCCTCAATCGCCGTTTGAGCTGGTCGGAGTATCGCGGTGCCCTGGATGCGCTGGACGAATTTGAGTTCACTGCCGGGTATGTCCAGGAAGATCTGCTTGAAGTTGACACCACTTCAGATCTCTAATGGCAAAAGCATTTACGTGACATAATCTTGATCTGTTTTACCCTATGCGCTGATAGCTGTGACGCGCTATAATCATAGGGGCAGGTTCTTATCCACCGAAAACATATACCTGGCATAGACGGCTTTTCTTCGTTCAGTACTGGCGCATGCCTGGTACATTGCCAGAGAACATGCGAAATGGAGATGCTTTTTTATGAAGACTACGGCCACATTGAGCCACCTGTTTGCTGGTATCCAGAACGACCTTGATGTCGTCGATCAAACGTTTCAAGAACGTGCGACTTCCGGGCTCAATATTTTAAATTCTGCCTCGATGCACGCTCTTGCTTCGCCGGGGAAGCGTTTACGTACGGCGATCACTCTGCTCTCGGGGAAACTGCGTACGTACAATTTCGATAAGTTACTGCTCCTAAGCGTGGCGTTTGAACTGGTTCATCTTGCCACGCTTATTCATGATGATATTGTTGATGAGGCGAAGACGCGCCGTGGCAATCCTACGGTCAACGCTCTCTGGGGCGATAAGATCGCGATTCTGCTCGGCGATTACTACTTTGCCAAAACTGCGGGCCTGATTGCCGACATTAAAGATAATCGTATCGATCACCTTTTCTCCGACACGGTGGCGACGGTCTGCGAAGGCACGATCATGGAAATTATGACCGCCGGACGCATTGATCTGACGCTTGATGCCTACTATGAAAAAATCGAACATAAAACCGCCTGCCTGATCGCGGCCTGCTGCAAGGGTGGGGCGATTATCAGTCAGGCGTCCGAAGAAGAGATTGAGCGGCTCAATCAATATGGCCTGCAACTCGGGATCGCCTTTCAGATCATTGATGATATTCTCGACTATACTGAAGATCAATCGACCATCGGCAAACCCGCGGGCAATGATCTCCGCCAGGGCATGGTCACGCTCCCTCTGATCTACGCATTGCAGGAGCAGCCCTCGGAGGCGCAATATCAATTGGTCCAGGAGATCCTGAATGGCGCTCCTCATAGCGAAGAAGAGATCCGCTCTACCGTTGACTGGGTGGTCAATAGTCAGGGGATCAAGCATGCGATGCTGGAAGCGCACGCGCACGGCAACAAGGCACGCGAGGCATTGTATCATTTTGCACCCTCTTCTGATCGTGATATTCTTGATGAGCTTATTGATTTCGTAATTATGCGTAAAATATAAAAATGTATGGCATCTCCTCATACCTTCGCGCCATACATTTTTCTGCAATGGGATTTTAAAGTGTATGATGACTAAGTTTTCTTTAGAAGAAAAATTTCGTGCAACTGGCGGCAAACGTCCCTACGTTCGCCGTCTCTTTGGGCGGATCGCTGGCGTTTACGATCTGATGAACCGTCTGATGAGCTTCGGCCTCGATAGGTACTGGCGAGCCCGTGCCGCACACTATCTGGCGCTGGCAAGCGGTGAGACCGGTCTTGATCTGGGGGCAGGCACGGCAGATCTTTCTATCGCCGTTATTCGCGAAGCTGGTCCTGGCACGCACATGCTCGGCATGGATATCACGCCTGAGATGCTTGCGGTAGGACAAAAAAAGCTGGTTCGCCTGGGTCTGCAAGAGCGCATTGAGTTGCGTGTCGGTGATGCGGAGCATATCGAGCTGCCCGATAATAGCGTCGATGGGTGTTGCTCGGCCTTCACAGTACGCAATCTGACCAGCATTCAGCAGGGCTTCAGCGAAATGTTGCGTGTAGTGCGCCCTGGTGGACGCGTTGTCTGCCTGGAAATCAGCCATCCGCCGGGCAAGATCTTTGGCACGCTTTTCTATCTCTATTTTTATAAGCTGGCCCCGCTCTTCGGCACTATCCTTGGCAAGGCCTTTGAGGAGTATAACTATCTCCCCAATTCCCTCACGACCTTCCCGAAGGCGCCGCAATTGAAGCAGATTATGAAGGATGTGGGCTGGAGCGATGTGCGCTATTATTATCTCAATGGCGGCATCGTCGCGATCCACGTGGGCACGAAAGCAGCATAAACCATCCCCGTAGAGGCGCGTGGGATGGGATAAACCTCATCCCATCCCACGCGACCCCCACCGACCCTCTCGCCCGTCCAGAACCCTTTCCGCCATCGATTGAGACGGGTGGTCAAACTGAACCATTCTTCGCTTGATGCATAATCTGGCGCAGACCAGCCGCGCCTCTCCACTGTGCCTAAACGAGCATACGGCTCAGCACCACAATCACCACCAGGCACACCAGGATGCTTGCAAACCACAAAATAGACTGTTGCGTATCATTGCCTATGGACATAGGCGGCAGGTCCTCTGGACGCGGCAGGAGCAATTTCCGCTCCTGCTCTCCATTCACCAGATGGCTCGAGAGCAGATTGGGCAACATTTGCGCAACCGTATCGACCGGTGGTGACTGCGTTGCGGTTATCTGTGCTAATTGCGAAAAGCTCATCTCGTTCGCAGAGGGAACGCTCATTGCAGAAGGAGAGGCCGCACTCGCACTCGCTGAACGCAATCCGAGCAAATCATACTTCAGCTCAGCGGCCCTTTGATAGCGCTGACCGATGATTGGACGCAACCCTTTGGTCAGCACCTGATCGAGCTGTGGTGAGACTGTGGGGTTCAAGCGCTGGGCCGAAGGGATCGTACCCATGGCACCGGAGATAATGGGAACGCTGCCGGTGGCTATATGATATGCGGTCGCAAGCAGTGAATAGAGATCGGTGCGGGTATCTATCGTGCCTCGCGCAAATTCAGAGGCCATGTATGGGGAAAATTGCATGGGATCTAAACCCGCAGCAAACTGGGTCGCGCCTCCCGCCAGCAGGATCGAGAAGTTCGTCAGTGTATACTGATTATCTGTCCGGCTAACGATAATATGCTCGGGGCGGATCAGGCCATGCACCAGGGGTGGCATCTGCTGGGACAAAATCTCCAGGACATCAGCCATCTGGAAACAGAATTCGACGACCTCTTGCTCAGAAAGAGCTCGTCCGGTTCGCCGCATACGCGCAGAAAGCGACTCCCCTTCGATCGGCTCAAAGACAAAAAAGTTGCGATCCAGCTCACCAAAAGCATCCCAGAGCGTCGGGATATGCGCATGACGTCCCACCGAGGTCAACGTCATCGTGGCCGTACGCAGCAGAGACTGCACCACCATAGAACTACTGTCCGGTATCACAAACTCGGTAATGATGACCTGCGAACCGCCACGCTGGGCATCCAGAGCCGACCAGGTCGCTTCATAAGCGCCCTCCTGCCACTCCTGACGATTGAGCAATTCACGCAATTGATAGCGACCGCTGCGGAGCGTTAGCCCGGGCAATAACGACCGTATCTGAAATGACGGCTCGTCCTGGCTGACCGGCACTCCCGATAAAGACATTCTTGCCTCTTCACCGCCTGCGCTTCCAGACCTGGAGATCGATTTTGCCTGCATCTCCCCTTTGTCTGCACCAGTAACCGGACGCTTCACACGCAGACCTGACTGCGCGTCTGAAGTCGTAGTGTTCCGCTGTCCAGACTGTAACGGACTTTGCGGACGAGGCGGAGCATTCTTTTGTGTAGCCTGCTCATTTCCGCGCACAAAGGGCATCGGCGTAAATGGGTCTGACCTCTGCGCTGTCTGCTCATTCACACGTGCAGAGGGCTGGGAAGAAAATGGATCAACCGGGGACGATCCACTCTGAAAATTCTTTGCGTTAAAACTTCCGCTGGTGTAGGGCAGAGGCGTTTCTCCAGAGGCAGAAGTCATGGACAACCCTCCGGTGAAAGGTCCCCCGGGCTGCTGCCATTCAAGCGGAGTATTCGGGATAGGAATCTCGGGCAATGATCCTGAGCGAAGTGGCTCACGCTGATTAAATGAAAATGAACTGCCGCCGGATAACGAACCGCCAGATGTTGAAGGTCTGGTGCTCGCAGGAGGCGGCGTTAGAGGAAGGTCACTCGAGGGGGGGTATATGCCAGATAATGATGATGACACTCGCTGACTCTGCGTTCGCGTTGCAGAGCGCATATTTTCGGGTAAGCGCACAGTCAATCCGCAACGCGAGCAAGGGCTCTTACTCACATCCCATTCATTGCCACAACGTGGGCATGTCATACTCTATTCCTCTCTCTGCACGAACAAAGCCTTCTCTGCCACATGCGCTGCTGGCATCCCCGGGCTTGCTCTACCAGGAACACAATGCATCTTCATACAAAATACTGGTTTTTTCCGAGACAAAAAAATATGCCGCATCCTCATAGAAAAAGGGTGCCTGTTATTCCCTCTCAATGTATCCCTACGATCCCATTCTTCCTCGATTACCTGGATTAAGGGGGACAAGGAAGAGACGTGACGCACGAAGTATAGTTTACGCATTTCTACATGTCAATAAAGATAGCATTTTTTGCTATTCTATTAGCTGCGAATACCGATATTTCTTGCGTGCGCTAAGCTTAACGTCGACTATTTCGGCTGATTGCGCCGAGCCCTCCCAAAAATCCTTCCAGCGCCTTTGCCAGATCATACAGTTGCGTCGCCTCACTGGCTGTGACTTCATGTCCGGGATGCCCGACATGATAGAGCAGTTGGACAGCCGCATGCTTCGCAGGCGCGGTGCTGATTTCGTTGTTATTTCCTAATAGGGACGCGCGCATTGCGTCGACGCTCGCATTCACCTGTTCAAGGTTGGCAATATCAATAAAACTCGGCGCTTTTACGGCGTTCCCTCCGGGCTGCGCACTTTGCCACTGTCGTCGCGCTTTTTTGCCTGCTGCACAATAACAAAACTCTGGCGCAGTCGAGTCCGAGTTGATCAAACCGGTATCATCACAAATGGGGCAGATCGGCATACGTTGCCTCCTCTTCTCTCTTTTCTTGCTGCTCTCCGCAGCTTTTTACGGGCATGGATGCGTTATGAGAGACGCTGTACACTATTCAAATAATCTTTGAGCATCCATTCACAGTCAAATGCCATATGGCCAAAAACTTCTTCCGGCGTATGCCAGCAAACACTTCCTTCACTTGAACGATGTTCGCTTCCACCACATATTCTGGCTTTATAGGCAATCGATACTGCACGAAAACGCGGATCTCGCTTCAAGTCAGAATAGACCCCCGATAGTCCGGTCAGGGCGACATGGTATCCGGTCTCCTCTTCCACTTCACGTACCACACACTGCTCTATTGTCTCGTCATATCGCGTAATACCGCCGGGGATGGTAAATCCCAGGCCATCCGTGCGCTCAATTAACAAAATCTTACCATCCTGTTCAATAATTGCACAAGCGCTCAGAATAGGTGAGATTTTCTTTAAGGTCAACAGGGCAATCAGACGAAAGATGACGCCAGCAAACAGGCCCTTCAGCTTCTCTTTCATCGCTTGCGGTGTCCTCACTCTCTATTTTTTCGTTAACAATCTTCCCGTTCGGCATCATCCGACCCCTGCCACGCCTCTACTCCATGGGAACCAGGGTTGCGATCCGCTCGGCGAGCCCAAGAAAGGCCCGGGTCACAGGCGAGTCCGGCATACTGATGACGACTGGCCGCCCGTGATCGCCGTTCACGACTGCCGCAGGATCTAAGGGCACGCTGGCCAGTTCTGACAGTTCGTCGAGTGCGCTACGCATCTGGTCGCTCTGTGGAAAAATCTCTACTGATTGACCACAATGAGGACAGAGGAAACCGGCCATGTTGCGTACGACGCCCAGCACGCGCACATCTGCCTGCTGAAACATCGCCAGGGCCTTGGCGGTATCGATCCGCGCAATATCTTGAGGCGTTGTGACCAGCACGGCACCCTCCAGTTGCATCTCTCGACAGAGCGTCGCTTGCGGCTCACTCGTGCCTGGAGGCAGATCGATCAAAAGATAATCGAGCTCGCCCCAATCGACCGTGTAGAGCAGTTGCCGGATCAGCATACCCAGGACATCTGGCATGGGCGCGACGGCCTGTTCCTCGCCGATAAAAAAGCCCACAGACATAATTTTCACACCATAGCGCACCAGAGGCTTGAGTTTACGTTCTACCGGAAGATTTTTTGCCTCCGCCAATGGTAAGACGGCCTGCGCTCCCTGACTGGCTGTCCGCTTTCGTACGCCTAACATCATAGGAACGCTTGGTCCATAAGCATCGCCATCGAGCAATCCTACGCGCGCTCCCTGCTGTGCCAGCGCAACCGCCAGATTGACGCTGACCGTCGACTTTCCCACGCCACCTTTGCCACTGCCAATCACCAGGATCGCGCCCACGTCTTCTAAGCGTGCATGTTGTCTACGTTGTACCATGATTATCCCTATTTTACTTCACTAAATCGCTTATTGCCGCCAGCCTATCGATCATAACATTTCTTCTACCATTCCGGCAATAAGGATGGCCGCAAATCCTGGCACAAAATCGACGGCACACGCGAATAGCAATAGACAGTTTGTACAGGCGACCGGCCCCTTGATTGTGAAATGTTGTACGTCTTCTCAGAGAGACTGGCAGAAATCAGGACAATACAGTACTATGTAGAATAGAAAAGAGAAGTCTTCGCCAACAGCATTGAGGATACACATGTCTGATTTATCTCACACTGGGCCTGCACCGCTGGAGCATGGGCAGATCATCCCTGCTTTTACGCTGCCAGGCACTGACAATCTACCCTATAGTCCCTGGGATTATAAACAACGCGCACATCTTGTCCTGCTCTTTCTGCGCAACTCACAGGACGATTTCGCACGCACGCTTCTCCGCGCCTTCGCTGACCGCTACAAAGATTTTCGCGAAGAGCAGTGCACACTCCTGGCTATTACTGGGGACCCGGTGATTCGCAATATGACAACGCAGGAGACGCTGCATCTCCCCTATCCACTCTTGGCAGATCCTCAAGGTACGGTCATATCGCGCTATACGCTCTGGGAACGAGCCCACGATCGCTTTCATCCTTGCATCGTGCTGGCGGATCGCTATAATGCTGTCTATCAGCAATGGCGCGCTGACAGCGAGGCAAACCCGCTACCAACGCTGACGGAACTTCTGGAGTCGCTACAATATCTCAATCGCTTATGCACTCCTTAGCTGTTCTCCTATCCTTTTTTTCTCTCTGCGAGAACGCTGTAGAAAAGCTATTTGTAAAGTCTTTTGTAATGAGATTTATGGATACGCGATACGCCTGCATCTCACGGATTCTTTATTTTTGGAGGCCACGATGACACAAGAAAACGCTGCAACATCACAACATATAGACACCCGTCTCGTACACGGCGGACGCGGGAAACATACGGGGACCACAGCAGGATCACCTACGGTTCCCCCTATTTATGCCAGCACCACCTATCTGCACACGAATATTGAGGCGCAGGATAAGGCGTTCGAGGGCCCGACTGCTGATGGCGAACCAGCTTTTGTCTATGCCCGACAGGCCAACCCCAGCACTCACCATTTAGAGGAAGCGCTGACACTTATTGAGGGCGGCGTCGGTTCAGTCGTCTTTGGTTCTGGCATGGCCGCAATCCATAGTGCGCTCCTGGCAGCTGGTCTGGCTCCAGGCGCGAAAATCCTTGCCTCGCAGGATCTCTATGGTCCCACAATTGGCCTGATACGTAAGGTCTTTGTGCCAACAGGGGTTGAGCTGGTCCTGGCCGATCTGTGTTGTCCCGCCGCCACAGAGATCATTGAACGTGAACAACCGGATGTTATTTATGTCGAGACCGTCTCGAATCCGCTGGTCAAGGTGAATGATCTGGACGCGATCAGTGCGGCGGCGAAAGCGGTCGATGCGGTAACGATCGTGGATAGCACCTTCAGTTCGCCCTACCTGCTCAGGCCCATTGAGCACGGCTTTGACCTTGTCGTACACAGCGCGACAAAGTATATCAGCGGTCATGGCGATAGCACAGGCGGTGCGGTGATCAGCGCGAAAAATTCCCTGCTTGACCAGCTCCGTGCGTACTACGTTCTGCTGGGTGCCACGCTCAGTCCTTTCGAAGCACATTTGATGCTGCGTGGTCTGCGCACGCTGGCCCTGCGTATGGAGCGTCAGAGCCAGAATGCGCTCCAGATCGCCAGATTTTTACATGAGCATCCAGCAATTGAGCGCGTCTACTATCCCGGTCTTCCCGAACATCCACAACATGAACTGGCCGGACGCTTGCTCAGTCATGGGCTCTACGGCGGCCTTCTCGCATTCGAGCTCAAAGAGCAGACACGTGAAGCGGCATTTCGCTTTATGAATCGGCTCCAAATCTGCCTGCCTGCCACATCGCTCGGGGATGTTTTTTCGCTGGTGAGCTATCCGCCCATCTCGTCCCACCGCACCCTGACGCCGCAGGAGTGTCAGAAGATGGGGATCAATGCGGGCTGTATTCGCTTCTCCGCTGGCATTGAGCATGTCGACGATCTTATCCAGGATCTGGACCAGGCACTGGGCAAGTAAGCATGCCGCGCTTTTAAGGGCGCTCTTTGCTGAAAAATCCCGCCCGTTTGCGCGTCGGGGCAGGCATAAAACGCTCTCCCTGGCGCGCCAGATCACGTCCGTTCAGGATCGTTTCATGCGCCCAGAGGAGATCTTCGTGCAAGACATCGACACGATCTTTCTCCAGAGCACGCATTGCCCCTGCCAGGCAGACTTCGCGAAAATGGCTTCCCGGCTGCTTGATGAGATGAGGAGCCAGACGCGCATGCTCCTCTTCACGATACGCGCTCCCAAGGAAATGTTTTAAAAAACGGACCGCCAGATCCTGCTCTTCTACCAATCCGATCTCAATCACGACATCAATGCGCCCGGGCCGATCGCGAATGCGCGGATCGATCTTCTCGGGATCATTGCTGGTCGCCATCAGCAGCGTGCCCGCCGGATTATCGGGGGTCGCGACGCCGTCCAGGGTATTCAGCACGAGTTGCAGCTCTTGCGGATCGGTGATAAACATCTCAAAGTCTTCCACCAGGACCAGCGTTGGCAAACGGCTCTCCGCCGCACCCTGTAATGCATAAGCCAGACGCTGCCACGACGTTTCGCCCCGATTTTTCAGGGGCGCACAGACGTATAATACCAGCCCCCCCCTTTTCGCATGGCGCGCACCCTCGGCCTTCAAGAGCGTCGTCTTCCCGGTTCCCGGCGGTCCCACCAGCAGCACTTTGCGCAAACGCGGCACCCTCATGCTCGCATAACGGCGCAAGATGGAGGAAGTAAAGATACGACGTTGCGCCAGCACCTGCTGTAAGGTCGCCTCGGGCAACAAGAGGTCGACAAAAGACGTCTTTTTGATCACGTCGACCAGATGCTCCTCGCTACCACCAATGATCTCGATCCGCCCCCGCCGCTGCTTATGTGCGACTTTATTGCGCAATTCGTCGATATGGGCCAGAAATGCCAGCCATTCATCCTGCTTCCCCGCAGGCAACGCGGTCATCACAACCGGTCCGCGCTCATCGCTATCGGGATCGAAGTAATGGACCGAGAGTGCGGTCCAGCCGCCACTGAAGCGATAACAGATCCAGCCATAAGGGGCACAGGGGATGGTGCCACGATCGCCCGGTTCCGCTCGTCTGGACAGATCGGCCTTTAAGAGAAACATCGATGACGCGACATCTGCGACCCCGTGGGCATACTCCGGCGCGGCCAGACGCCTCCATGCTGCCAACTGTCCGGGCCGTACCCTCTTCTGCCGCTTCCCCTCCTCGACCATCAGATCCAGAAACATCGCATGGTGTTCTGTAAACACATGACCATGAAATGGCGATTCAAAAATGAGTGGGAGCCCATCCAACTCTAACTCATGCCACAATTCTTGCAGGGCCCGCGCTACTATTTCACAACGCGGCACGGGCATCTGCCGATTTACCTCGCCCTCTTGTATAAGATGCTCACTGGTAGCTGTAGTTGTAGATCGTAAATCGCGTTCGAGGGCTTGCAGGTTTTCTAGACGTTCCATGCACGCGTTCTTTCAGAGCGTTAGTGCGCCCGGGGGACACTTACAACAATACAATAATTACCCCTTAACCATCCCCAAGTGCATTGTCAACAAAATATACAATAAAAATGCCGTCTTCTATCATACTACAAAGCATAGTAATCTGTGAATATTTTTTACCGGTTGCTCTGCCCTGATCGTTTTTTTAAGAGGATCTTAATAACCATGAACTGTCATTCATCACAATATATGGCACTATTTTCTTCAAATATGGTAATTGACACGCAAGCCATCCAGAAACAGTGACAATCCTACTTCAAACTGTGCGGAAGCCCAGGCGGATGAGAAAAGAGCAGGGGTCTGAAGAAAAGTAGCAACATTGGGAAAGCGTTCTTCATCGAGAGAATGTCTCAAGGCAGACAGATGGTTCTCGTCCTCGTCTGATGCAAGAGAAAAGGGATGCGCTTGTACTTCAAAGACATTGCCCAGAACATAGTTCTGGAGCGTTATTATTCTTATGGCGGCCTCATTCCCATCAAAGCCTGCATGCCGCAGCACCTTCAGTGCCCATTCGAAACCCTCGAAGAATGTACTCCGCGATGGATCGGCTTCCGCCACGATTCGTGCTCCATCGCGGTGCGCAAGCATCATGTTACGCAACTGGCGGGCATAGATGGTCAGCCAATCAGCCCAATCCTGGTCTGGCTCTGGCTCGTGCAGTTCAGCAAAGAAATCAGCCAGCATCAGTTCGGCCATGCAGTTCAGCAGTTCTTGCTTGTTCTTAAAGTGCCAGTACAACGACGGGTTTTGAATATCCAGGTGCGCAGCAAGACGACGTATGGTCAAACTGTCCAACCCAACCTCATCCACTAAATGCAGAGCGGCACGCGCCACTGTTTCACGTTGTAACGGCATTCCTGGTCTCCTTCTTTTCGTATCTTGCCTTTGTTCTGCCGAGACACCCCTGGTCAGAGCTATCTATCGCGCTTCTGCCAGGGATGCCTTTATGAGTAAAGAGAAGAGGCAACTCTCTCCGTTGGTACGAGAGCGGATTGGCTGCGTACCAACGGAGAGAGTTGCCTCAATGATGAGTTTTATCAAAGCTCAACTGGTAGATACGCACTACAAGCCGCTCCAAACATGAGATGCGATTGCCCTGTTATTACAGCGCATCTTCTCGGCTTGCCTGGTATACGGTTGAAACTTTTGGCTGAAAGCCAAGGCTTCTGGCAAGCGTTCCATCCATGTGAAGCTTCCATGGATTCGTGAGAGGCTCGGCTGATGGCTCGTAAGGAGCGCCGACAATTTGGGCAATCTCGTAAATCGTGGTCGGTGCCTCGTCGCATATATTGACGACGTGACCATCCATTGCGCCAGTAAGCGCAAGTTCGACAGCGGCTGCGATGTCTCGATGGTGAATCAAACTCATCCTCTGTGCAGGATGCCACTTCATGCCCGCGAGTAGCCCAGGAGCTGACTGGAGATGTCCGTCCTGGTCGCCATAGACAAACGCAAGCCTGAGCACACTCCAGTTGAGTCCACTGTTCTGAAGTTCGTTCTCTGCTTCAAGCTTACTGGCGGGGTATGCAAGTGTTGGGGTTACCGGGTCGTCTTCACGACCTGGATGCGAACTGTCCGGATCGTATATATTGGAGGTGCTTGCCAGTATAAAACGAGCCTCGGGAGCGTGATCCTTGACAGCGGCGATGAGATTGCGCGTCCCTTTGAGATTCACGTTCCATATTTCATCCTGGTTGGGCGTACGGAATGCCGCAGCGAGGTGAAGAATTGCGGAGACGCCTTCAACGGCAGCCGCTAGTGATTCAGGATTGAGGATATCTCCTTCAATTGCCGTGACACCAGTCGGCAGCTCCTTGCCAGGTCGCACGAGTGCACGACAATCAATGCCTGCTTCTACTAGTCGCTTCAAGACTCTCGATCCTACGAGACCCGTCCCGCCGGTTACTAAAATTGTCATACAGTGTTCCTTCCTGTTTTAAAATGAATAAGGCGTTGCATAGCGTCATGAAGAACTCGGCAGTCTGCGCAACTCGCGTCATCGCTTCGTAGGCCTCAACGGAATCTTTCATACTGGCCAGATCCATGACCCAACCCTGGGAAGAGAGATGCCAAATTGTAAAGACAGAAAGCAGATATCTTCCATTCGTCTGTGGAAAGAGTTGCCATCCCTTGACAAACTAGCTTAGCTAGTCATCTTTTCTTCTCCCCAAGAATAATCTAGCTAAGCTAGTTTGTCAAGAGGGACGAGAACAGTAAGTCCATAGCTGAGGTAGAGGTAGCATCGCTGCTGGTCTATCGATCCCCACCTCGTTGTCGACCCGGTCGCAGACAAGCCGCAATGTCACGGAAATAGGAGGAATCCATACAGGAATCGCCCATCAATTCCGTAGAGTCGCGGCTTGTCTGCGCCCAATACGCATCAACCTAAGAATGTATGAGCTATTCGAGGTGGCCGGGGGGTACGCGGGCGAGACAAGCCCGGCTCCTCTCTGTGGTGTTGAGCGGAACCGGGTCGCTCCTGGCAAGGGGATACAAAGGTTCCTCACCCTCGAAGAAAAGCAGAGGTAGGGGCAGCGGTTTATCCCTGCCCGCGAGCCCCACCGGCCCTCTCGGCTCTTAGGTTGATGCGGATTCATTGCAGACAGGCAGCGACGCTACAAGGGGGTGGAGATCGATGGGGACCAGGTACAGACAAGCCGCAATGTTACGTACACAGGGTGCGGAGCGGATTCTCTTCTCTACATGACATTGCGGCTTGTCTGCGCCTCTATAGGAATGGTGCCGATGGCCTGGCCAGTCGCACCCTCATTTTGTATGGCGAATATATGCTCCAGGGACCAGATCCGTAGCCCGACCGCCTTCAGCCGGAGACATCACACTTAGCATATCCGTCTTCGCATTCACCTGAAGATCATTCACGACCGCACGCACGCCCGGAAAGGTGCTGGCAATCTCTTCTGCGACCTTTTTCTGCGTCACCGTATGCACGGCCCCGCTCAGGCGTACCTCTCCCAGGCGCGGATAGACCCCGATCGGCAGGTTGCGTGTCCGTGGATCATGTGCCAGGACCATTGCCAGATCGCCTGCCAGCTGATCATCACCAACCAGACGATTTTTAATCTCCAGCAGCCCACTCACGCCAGCAGCCTGATTCCGCACGATATCACCACGCAGCGAACTGGAGATGTTGCCGTCCAGGTAGAGGACGCTGTCCAGAACACGAACGTTCATGCCCGTGAATTCTACATGCAGTGGGGTCAGGTCAAATAAAATATCTTCGACTTCCCGCTGCAACTCTGCATCCGAACGATATGGCTGCAAGGTCTGGAGCGTTGCCTCTGGCACTGAGACGAAGATTTGCCCATTTTCGAGCTTGACAACGTATTCCTGAACCAACAGCGTATCCTGACCTGGACGCAGATTATGCACAACGATATATCCCAGTTCCCAGGTTTCGGGGTGCACTGCCACCAGCAAAAGCCCGCCTCTTGCCTGGCCGCTCGCCATTTGCACGCTGCTCCTGCTATCCAGCAAGACGCCGCCCGACGCCGCACTACTGCTCTTTTCCAGCTCGGCGCGGGAAATGTTAAGATTGATCCCACTGGAAGCGGCCTCAGTAATCGTTGCTACAGGCACATATACGGTTTTGCCAATGAAGCGCCCATATTTCACTCCAATCGCACTCAAGCGTTTGGCGGCGGCATCAAAGACCACATGGGTCAATGTACCATCTTCCCCATCGGTACAAATTACCTTACCGCCAAATTGGAATTTATGCATTTCAGAAATTAACGTTGATTTTTCCATCGAAAAGTCCAGCCCTTATGTTACAATTAAATAAATTCATGGACAGACAGATATGCAAACTCAGGGCGAGCAGCTCTTACTTCGGCCCTGTTGCAGCGTGCAATCTTGCGCCCTCTCATCTCAAAGTGTAGCACGGATCAATATACGTGACAAGCCATTCTCTCTCCCCATTCAGAACGCATCTGTATGGCTGTAACATACGCCTGTCTGGCACATGTATCTCACGTTTTCTTGAGATCAGGTTGCATTTGCGGTACAGCATCTGACCGTGATCTAAAGATTCTCTCCATGGCCTCAGGCGCGTAACGTGCGACAATCTCTTCGGTTATGGCGTTCGCCCGGCAGATCTCGCCAAACATGCTGGCACTGCGCCTGGGCGTTCGCTCCTGCGTCTGCGCATCAATCTCGATCAGGCCAAAACGCACATACCAGCCATTGTTCCATTCAAAATTATCGACCAGCGACCAGTGGAAATACCCCTGCACTGGAATACCCGCGCGAATTGCGCGATGCAGTTGTGCCAGATGCTCCAGGAGCGCACGCGGACGCCGCGTATCCTGCACATCGCTGAAACCATTCTCAGTCACATAGAGCGGCTTATTCCCCCTGGTCCGCCGATAGACCTCTCTCAGGACACGGTACAGTCCCACAGGATAGATCTCGCCAAAGCTTGCATCCAACCCGGGATCATTGCGCATTGTGTTCGGCTTCACTAAGCGCACCCCAAACGCTTCCGCTGGCACGCTTGCATCGAAGCGCACCAGTTCGCGAGTATAATAATTCACCCCATGATAATCTCGCGCGCCTGCTGCCCCTTTGATTGGCGGCAAGAGCGCTCCAGCGGGAAAGGTAAAACGGCCACTCTCTGCCGCCTGCAACACTGACCAGTTAAAAAATTGCTCCTGTACTCTGGCTGCACCGTGATCAAGCGGCGAGAAGGGATTAAGGGGATCAAAAAGACGATAGTGCAGACAATACCCGATCTGCGCCTGGGGTTGCAGATCGCGAATGGCGTAAAATGCTGCGACATGGCCCTGCATTATGTTGCGTAAGACGATAAATGTACGCAACAAATGCTGTTCACCGGGAGGAAAGTCGCCGCGCAGATACCCCTGAAAGGCGTAGACGTTGGGCTCATTGAGCGTGAGCCAGAACGAGCAGAGATCACCAAGCTGACGCACGACGAAGGCCACATAGCGTACAAAATAGCGCACACTACTGGCGCGGGCAAAACCGTCCCTCTCGGCAAACCAGAGCGGCTCCGTAAAATGATGCAGCGTCACGACCGGGGTCATGTGCCGCTGCCGTAGATCGAGCAACATTGCCCGATAGCGCTCAATCGCCGCCTGATCCCACTGTCCCTCAGCTGGCTCGATGCGGCTCCATTCCAGGCTCAGGCGCAAAGCGTTATTCTCGAGCTGCTCCGCCCGCTCAAAGTCCGCCTCCGCCTCTTCCCACCAGTTCGCAGCCTGCCCGCACGCTTCGCCACTCAAAATCCGCCCCTGCTGCTCCCAACGATACCACTGATTATTCGTGCTTCCCCCTTCACATTGATAGGAGGAGGAAGCTGTCCCCCAGAGAAAGCCTGTGGGAAAACGTAGGCTTCGCTGCTGCATTTTTTCTCCCTTCAGCATGGCATGCCATCGCTCATCAGATTGCAGCAAGGAGACCCCGCGCCTTCAGGCCGGGGAGGAATTGCCGCATCTCCATTCTTCTTGCAGGAACGACGTGACCTGCCCGAAGGCAGAGCGTTTTGTGTCGGAACGCTCAAAACCCCTCCTCTCAGCTTGCGCCTTGAGGGTCATGTGAGCCTCGACAAGGTTCTACAGCGGTACTTTCCCCTAAGCACTGGCTAGACCCCGTTTGCCTGTTTAACCTAAGGGTTCTAGAGCTACAGACTGGCAAGCATCTGTAGGTAGGAACGGAAACGCTCCTGTAGAACGTAGCCCGATGGGAATTGCTCCCCCTGGCTGCGTCTGGTCAGGTCCAGGGCCTATGAGCGACGAGCAGAAGCCACCCCACACACAAGCCCCCTGTCTTCAGACGGGGGTACCTGACCCTTGAGCACACCTTCGTATCAATTATACCAGCGTTTTTCCGTTCTCGATATCCGCATAGATCTCTGGAGGCCAGGGAGGTGGCTCATCCAGATTGTATGTCATACCCAATAACATACTGCTCTGTCAAGCTTCATCGCGTCCTTTTTGACCGCCATCGTGCCCAACTCAGTAGGGACGCCATGGCGAATGGCGTCCACCCCCACCGGCCATCTCGCCCTCACACGTGCTTCTCGAGTGCGTTTTCATGGCTGTAGAAAAGACGCAATGAAGTTTGTCAGAGCAATACTGCTCTGACAAACTTCATTACACCCTTTTTACAATCATTGAAATGGCTTCCCAGGCTGTTTCGTTAGCCATATAAAAGCGTCGATTGAAGTTTGTCAGAGCAATACGCTCTTCATTTAACATCGCATCCCTCTCCGATCTAAATAGAACAATGTCTGTTTTATGATGTTCTAAAAAAACACCAGAAAGCGGTAACAGTAGCTTTTCGTACCATTTTTCCCTTGCACTATATAATCTCCTCCTTTGCTTTTCATCATCTATTAATCACATAAAACCTATAAATACAATCTCAGATTCTTCTCCACAACCAATAATAATAATGGATCGATTACGCGCATTTAAAAATCATTTAACAATGAAGAGATAAAATTATATTGATCAGCAATAGAATAGCGATACTTGTATACAGCGAGGAAGTGCTCGTTAATAGATAGACCGATAAAGTTTTACTCTTTATCAGAAAAAGGATGGAAACATGTTCTGGAGCTTGATAACAAAGATTCTGATGGGTGCGCTGGTAGATATCCTGGTGGGTCTCCTGGTAAAGGTCGTGCTTACTGCCGGTTCAGCGCTCTATAAGAGCTATTGCAACACTCAACAACAGGCCAGCTTCGCCTGAAATTGATACGAAATCGCCACAGGACGGGCAGAAAATCTGTGCCTACCTCGACGTTTTTTCTTGCTCGGAAGCAAAATACCGCTCTCTTTCGCAGGATGGCCTTGCAATCAGGCCATCTTCTCTGTCGCTTTTGCCCATTATACTGAAAAAGCCAGCGCCCGATCACACCTGAAGCCCTCGTTAGCTTATCCATACAAAATATCACAACAGCGTCTTCCATGCCCTCCCATATATACACACACAAAAACACATCTAACATCACCCTTCAGAACTCTCACCACCTGCCGAATAGATAGAGTAGAGAAGAGGCAACAAAACCTCCCTCCCAGTGCTTACGATAACGATGTCGCCTGCTAGAGGGACAGTGCAGCATCAACTATGGGGAACGTGTAGCATTGGTGCAGGGGGGAGTGTAGGAGCGAGATTCCCATCTCATCGGCATTTGTGTAGGATATGTAGCTTTTTTCCAAAATTTCATAACGCGTCACCCGGGAAACCTGTCCCGCCATCGATTCCTTTCGACAAACACAACAGGTAGGGGCTGTGCTTTATGCCTGCCCGTTGTCACGCTACCGATGTAGGGGCAAGATCCCCATCACATCCATTTTTGTGTAGGATATGTAGCTTTTTTTCGTAAACCATTTTTGTAGCGCGTCAAAAGATCCCAACCTCCTCTGTCTCACCACTCATGATCACATGTAACTCTGGTAGAAAAGAGTGTAGGGGCAAGATCCCCATCACATCCACCTTTGTGTAGGATGTGTAGCACTTTTACAATTTTATCGTGCATCTCCTCCCCATGCTCCCTACGATTGGCCGATGTGCATTGTCATATAGGAAAAAGGGAGGTCAGAGCTTGTACACTCTGCCCCCCTTTTATCCATAGGTTCTGACGAGCAATTACTCGCGGATACCGCGAGCAGGCAATGGGCGCACGAGCGGGCTCATCACTGGCAGGCTCTTCTTGCCGCGAGGCAGGCGCTGACGCACCAGGTAGTTTGGTGCATTCGCCAGATCTTCCTTCTCCAGAGTGACGTCGTCACCGAAGCGATCGAAGAACGAAAGCTCGAAGTTGGGTGTCTCACCCAGTGCACCGTGAGGGCAGACCTCGACGCAGTCACCGCAGAAGATACAGCGGTCAAGCGCAAAGGCGTAGCGCGCAAGGTTGCGCTCGGCCATCATCAACGAACCGGTCGGGCAGACCTGCGCACACGCGCCGCAGGAGACACAGTCCGTATCGTGCAGGGAGACGTTGAAGGGGGTCGAGACAATCGTATCGAAGCCCTTACCAAACATACCGTAGCAGTCAGGACCGATCACGTCGTGGCAGACGCGCACACATTGTGTGCAGTTGATGCACTTGTTGGGGTCACGCAAAATGAAGCTATGCGACAGATCGACTTCGTAGTCATGGTAATCGCTGGCTTCTCCGTCGTGGAAACGGTTGTCGGCGAGACCATGCTCGATGCTGTACTTCTGCAAGTCGCACTGACCGGCAGCAGGACAGGCGCACTGCAAACAACGACCGGCCTCACGCTCCGCCTGCTCTTTGAGATAACCCATCTCAATGATGCGGAAGTTGCGAGCGCGATCTTCGTATGGCAGCATCGGCATCTTCACCTTGGGCTCGTAGGGCTTGTAAGGGACGATGTCGAAGAGATCCGGCTTACGCTCCTCCAACTCCAGGCGGCGCGCAACCTCTTTCATATCCTCACCCATCAGGAAGGAATGGATCGAACGAGCACCGAGCTTGCCTTGCGCAACACACTCGATGATCGTCTTTGCGCCCATCTGGCAGTCGCCACCAGCAAAAACACCTTCGCGATCAGCCATGAAGTTATGTGGATTGGTCTGAATCGTCTTCCACTTTGTCCACTTCACTCCCTGCTTATCGTCCAGCACCTTCGTATCCACGGCCTGACCGATGGCGGGAATGACGGTATTGCAGTCGATCGTGAACTCTGAACCGGGGACGGGCACCGGGCGACGGCGGCCACTGGCATCCGGCTCACCTGGTTTGGTACGCTGATACTCAACGCCAACGACCTTGCCATCCTTCACCATGATCTGCTTCTGCGCAAGGCCAACGTGCAGGGTTGCGCCCTCGGCCTCACCGTCTTCAATCTCTTCGCTTGTCGCACCCATGTCTTTACGGGTACGATAGTAGGTCGTGTGCACTTTCGCGCCCAGACGCAACGAAGTACGTGTGCAGTCAAATGCGGTGAAACCACCACCAATGACGATCACTTCGTCCCCCTCACGCACCGGCACGGACTTGCCTTCGACCTTCTCACCCAGATACGAGATGGCGTTGACCACACCTTCCGCGTCGTCACCAGGAACTTTCAACGGATTGCTGGTCCAACAACCAATTGCCAGATAAACCGCATCATAGCCCTGCGCGAACAGATCATCGACGGTAAAGTCCACGCCCAGTTTGACGTTCGCCTGGAACTCTACACCCAGATCCCAGACGCCATCAATCTCGCGGTCCATCATATCCTTCTGCAAACGATACTCAGGAATACCGTAGCGCAACATGCCACCTGGCTGCGGCTGCATATCAAACACTTTGACACTATGGCCGCGTAGCGCAAGATAGTATGCACAGGAGAGTCCAGCAGGACCGGCTCCCACAACGGCGACGCGCTTCCCTGTTGCCGGGTCTTTTAAATAAGGCACGGGCGGATCAAGCAACGAGTACTCTGCGGCATGTCCATGCATACGACAAATGGCGATCTCTTCTTCGACCAGAGCGCGACGGCAGGCCTTCTGACAGGGAGCCGGACAGGTCAGGCCAAGAATAAAGGGGAATGGCAGCACCTCTTTGACCAGACGCGCAGCCTCTTTCATCGAACCCTTCGCGATCAATTCCAGATAGCCAGGGATATCGATGTGGGTCGGGCAATCCACCTGACAGGGTGGCTGACAGTAGGCATTGTGATCGGAGAGCATCATTTCCAGGTTCGTACGGCGAATGTGGAAAAGCTCATCTGAGTTCGTCTGCACCGACATGCCGGGCAATGCAGCGGTATTACAGGAAGGCAGGGGACGATCTACGCCTTCGATATGCACCAGGCACATACGACAGGCAGAGGTTGGCTCCAGCTTCTCATCATTGCAGAGATTTGGAATATCTGTGATTCCATTATCAATCGCCACGCTCAAGATTGTCTGGCCCTCGTAGGCCTGCATGACCTTGCCGTCAATGGTGACGGTGAAGCTGGGATGACCAACATCATTGCGCACCATTGGCAGTTGCGATTCCTGAGTGACTGGCGAGAAATTATCTCGGATTGATATTGCCATGTGTACTTTCTTCCTCTAACGAGCAAGCTAATTGAACTAAGGCAGGACATGCTTTGTGACAAAGCGGTGAGAGCGCACGGGAACACAGGTGCCCGTAGGACACTGCAATTCCTGAATATGCATCGTGAAATGCTCAGGCCAGTATCTCCTCGCGGTCTTCAACGGATTGCTCGCCTGCACCCCAAAGCCACAGAGCGAACCATTGGTGACATATCCCCCAAACTCGTCCAACACATCCAGATCACCATTCACTCCCAGGTCACTGACGATTCCTTCGAGTAACCCGGTGATACGCTTGGTTCCCAGGCGACAGGGTACGCATTTCCCGCAGGATTCTTGACTGAGATAACGGCTCCGCTCCATCGACCAGGCAACCATACAGGTATCAACTGGCAGCAGTTCGATGACGCTCGATCCGATAATCGCGCCCTGCTCTTCAATGGCATCAAAATCATAGGGGGTATCGAGCAACGAAAATGGCAGTGCGCCACCCTCGGCTCCACCAACCACGATTGCACGCGTGTCAGCTTCCGAACGCTTCAGTCCCGCCTGCGCCAGGATCTGGCGTAGTGGCGTCCCGAAACCAACCTCAAGCGCGACCGGCTCGCTTCCCTGCGCAAAATCATAGACGCTGACAATTTTTGTGCCACCGGTATTCTTACTTCCCGCGCTGACGAAGGGAGCTGGACCATCGCGCACGATCACTGGCACATTCGCCAGCGTCTCGACGTTATTGATGGCCGTCGGCTTATCCCATAAACCATACTGCGCAGGGAAAGGGGGACGCTGTTCCGGCATGCCACGACGCCCCTTGATCAGGGCCATCTGCACCGTCTCTTCGCCACCCATAAAGCCCATATCGGCAGCCACCACGTTAATCGTGCAGCTAAAATCGGTCCCCAGAATATCACGCCCCACCAGATTGGCAGCAGTTGCCTCGCGCAGGGCCGCTTGCAGGGTCTCGACTCCTGTCTGATACAGGCTACGCGTGAAAAGATACGCCTCGGACGCCCCTACCGCATACGCGGCAAGCAGGATTCCTTCGATCACCTGGTGCGGATTGCGCTCTAAGAGCAGACGCGCCGCAAGCGAACGATGATCGGCATCGTAGGCATTACAGATTACGTATTTCTGGTCATCTTGTGTGCGGCGTACGATACGCCACTTCTCGCCAGCCAGACGGCCAGCGCCACCCAGTCCACGCAATCTGGCGTCAATTACTGATTGTACCACTTGCTCGGGCGATTGCTGCTTCAGCGCTTTCTCCAACGCAGCATAGCCCCCATGCTCACGATAGCTCGCAAGGGTGCTGATACTTTCACGCGGCAAGATATGGTAGGTATTTTCAAAACTAGGCATATGGCTGCCTCACATGGTTAATATTTCCCCATACGCCGCGCTTGTCCGGGGCGAGACCGCGCTCAGGCTGATCTTCTCGCTTGACACCTTTGACGGCAGGAGCTGGCTTGAATTTTGGACTCATGGTCGCAATGCCGAATACGTCGCTAAGGTCGACGCCTCTGGCCTGCACCACGCGCTTAGCAGCTGGCAACGGCAGATAGCCATAGTGGCTCATGATCGCGTCCAGCAACCCAGGCAACGCACTGGCCTCGTAGGACCAGCTCTCCAGCAATTCGTCAACTTTGCTAAGATTGATGGCTGGCTCCAGATGGTCTTTGACGGGCGTGGCGACGCAGGGCGAGACTGGCTTGTTAAAGTAGTCTACTGCGTACTCAGAGATGCGCGTTTTGTAGAAGCCTGCTTTGGGGGAACCGCTTGCCGGTGTGATCTTGCGTGGCGTGAACTTCTCTGCTCCCTCGCGGATATAGGATTGGTACCAGGGACGCTCTTTCCACTCATTCAATGGCTCATACTCGATCGTGATAGCACGTGGTGGACAGGCCTTTTCACAAAGAAGACAGGCTTCACACTTCAAGTTGAATTCTGTCTTTAGACCTTCCTGAGCGATCAGTTGAATCAGTCCTCGGCTGCGCGGAGGCAACTTCGGCTTCTCGTATGGGTAGAGGCGCGTGACTTTCGGCCGAAATAGATGGCTGAACGTCAGGCCCATACCTTCCAGAATTCCTCGCATAGCTTATACCTCTATCTCCTTCTCACCACGAATCTTCAGACCTTGCTTCTGTATCTTTTCTCGCAGTTTGAGAATACCTTCGATCAATGCTTCTGGTCGAGGAGGACAACCTGGCACATACACATCCACCGGGACAATGGTATCTACACCCTGGACGGTATAATAGCTATCATAGAATTCGCCGCCAGAGTTGGCACATTGCCCCATACTGAGCACCCACTTCGGGTCTGGCATCTGCTCCCATAGCAAACGTAGACGCGGACCCATTTTCACCGAGACAGTTCCAGCAACAATCATTAAATCAGCCTGGCGCGGGCTCGAACGGAAGACTTCAGAACCAAAACGTGACAGGTCATAGTGTGACTGAGCAGAAGCCATCATCTCAATAGCGCAGCAAGCCAGGCCGTATCCTAACGGCCATACCGACTTTGAACGAGCCCAGTTCTGCGCCCACTGTAACATATCAGCAAGGCTGGTGAGCTGAACCGGCAGTTCTTGATCCCCTGGGACATATTCATGAGGGCCAGATGCCATTGACAATGGCACTGGTGTGCGCCGACCTTTGAGCCCTGACGCACTCCCTTTTCCCTTTATATCGCTGCTCATAATAATAACTCCTATGCAAAGGTTTAGCAGCACCTATTGCTCGGTTGTGATAATAGCAGGGTGTAACATAAAACGTGAGGTTATGTTTTGTACATTCCGCCTGCCCTATTATAACACGAGACCACCAGGTATGCCACTGGCTCGCACCTCACCAGCTCGCCATCACTGCCTGCCTGCATATCCACTCGATAGGGGACATAGCTTGGCATCAAGCGCAATTCCATACACATCAACCTACATAGGCCACCCCTCATTCACCGTAGAGGCGCGGCTTGTCTGCAATGTCACGCAAATAAGGCGAATCTCCCCTCAATTCCCGTAGAGTCGCCCGTTTATCTGCGACCGGGCCAACGACGAGATGGGAGGTGGTCAACCCCGGTCGCCGACAAGCAGCGACTCTACGGGGATGGGGTCGATGGGCACCGGATACAAGCTTATTTCCGTGACATTGCCGCTTGTCTGCGCCTCTACGAAGGATCACGTCAGCCGAAAAACAGTACAGGTGGTTTTTGGGAAGAAATCGGGCGTAAAAATATGCTATACTGAAACTAGTGGAATGAAGCCGTTGGTGATGATGGTAGTGTGCATAAAGGAGCCTCAATCGTGGTTGAACACCCACAACAGCAAAAAATAAGCGTTGAAGAATATCTCAAACTTGATCAGACAAGCGAAATACGCTATGAATACATCGATGGGTATGCGTATGCGCTCGCGGGGGGAACAGCAGCACATTCCTTATTGGCAGTAAATATGATACATCTGCTCAATGAGCAATTGCAATCCGGTCCCTGTCGTGTTTTCAATTCAGACATGCGTGTGCAACTCAGTAGGAGACGCTATGTGTACCCGGACGTCGTCGTCAGTTGTGATGTGGCAGATAGCGAAGGACTGAATGAAATCTTGCGCTCTCCACATCTGATCGTAGAAATTCTTTCTCCTACCACTGAGTTATATGACCGCGTCCAGAAATTCTCTTACTATCAAGAACTTCCGAGCATGCAAGAATATATGTTGATCAGCACACAACGTCAAATGGTAGAAATCTACAGGCGCAATGGAGCAACATGGACCTATCGCCGCTATTATCCAGGACAAACCGTCGAATTAGAGAGCCTGGATATCCACATTCCCTTCACGGCTATCTACGAGCGGGTAAGGGTGCCGATAGATGATGATGAGTTTTTAGAAGAATAGAGAAGCCAGATAACGAGATACATAGAGCAAGCTACAATGATAAGAGATGGGAAAATCCAGAGCCTCAAGCATACTTAACGCTCATCGTGCGGGCATGAGCAGGCTTGACATTCCACTCTTTGTAAGTAAATGAGCCGGTAAAGACGGCTCCACCAGATGCAGCGTTGGCGGCAGTCAGGTCTCCACCATGGGCACGCAAAATACGCTGTGCAATCGTCAAACCTAAACCCGCACTCCCAGTATTGGCATTGCGTGAGGGATCGCCACGGTACAGCGGAGTAAAGAGATGGGGCAGATCCGCGGGCATAATGCCAGGTCCAGTATCGCTCACGGTAAAGACCAGGCGATTACCCTCAGGATACCAGCGCACAGAAATCGAGCCACCAGCAGGCGTATAGCGTAAAGCATTGTCCAGCAAGTTCTCAAAGACGCGCGTGAGGAGATGAGCATCAACCTGCACAATACAGGAAATCGCTGGTGCTTCAGGAATAAGGACGACCCCTCGATTCTTTACCTGCGGCTCCAGGCTTTCGAGAATATGGGTAATCAGCGTATTGATTTCCAGCGCTTCTCGCCGGGGTACCTGCTCCAGATACTCAAGTTGCGTGTAGGCAAAAAGGTCACTGATCAATCGCTCCAGTGTTGCGGCTTTCGCCTGGCACACCGCCAGATACTTGTGAGCCTTCGCAGGCGTCTGCGCCAGGCCACTCCCCAATCCATCCAGATAGCCGCGCAAGGAAAAAAGCGGCGTACGCAAATCATGCGCGATAGCGCTGATAAAGATGCGGCGCTCCTGCTCGACTTCGGCCTGGCGCGTCAAGGATTCACGCAGCGCCTCGCGCATTATATTGAACGACTCGCAAACTTTTGCGACCTCACGCACATATGTCACCGGCAAATGGAAATCGAGGTCATTCTGCGCAACGCGGTGTGCCGCCTGCGCGAGCGCGGACAGCGGTTTAAGAACCGTCAAGACAATAAAACAGACCACGCCAGCCAGTGTCAGGAAGAGGACAATCAGGCCAACCAGTAACCATTGTTGCACCACGCGCGCAAGTGGTGTGCACTCATACAGAAACGCAGTTCCGATCTGGCCTGTCCCATCTGTGACCACAATCTCTTGAAACATTGGCTCATTCTGATTATAGACACCAGCATGATATACCGCTTGCCCGGCAGCATTGCGTATGACGACTGCCATATTCCGGACAGAGAGCTGCGCGGTTAACTCTTTCTGCCATGCCGGATCAGTCCAGTGTGCATTGTCGGCCAGCAGAGCCGTGAGAACTGCGCTGTTGTGCTGCTCCTGTACCGTTCCCTGCGAGAGGAGTAATGCTGGTCCCTCCGTTGAGAAGAAAGCCACAATCACAATCAGTACTAAAGCCACAACGAGGCAGAGACGCAAGGAAAGTGGTCTCATCGCACCCTCCCTTCAAAGCGATAGCCGACGCCCCACACCGTAGTAATATAACCTGGATGCGCGGGGTCCGGCTGAACCTTCTCGCGAATACGCGCAATATGGACAGCGACCGTATGGCGATCACCAACCTCACCCCAGCAATGCTCAAACAACTGGTCGCGTGTAAAGACCTGACGTGGATGCTCAGCCAGAAGCTGCAATAAGGCAAATTCACGCGCTGCCAGAGAGATAACACGTCCATCCACACGGACTTCGTGCGCGGTAATATTGATCACCAGCCGTCCAAAATCCAGAATCGTTTGCGCGTAAGGAGCTATGGTTGGTCGTGCTTGCGTACGACGTAAGACCGCTTTGATACGAGCTACGACCTCGGCAGGCATGGCTGATTTCACAATATAATCATCCCCTCCCAAACTCAGGCCACGAAGCTTATCAGTATCGCTCTGCCTCGCGCTCAAAAAAAGAATCGGGACATCATTTGTCTCACGCAGTTGACGACAAAAATCAAAACCAGAGAGGTGAGGCATCATCACATCAAGCAAGATACAACCAACCAGCGTACGTTCCAGTACATGCAATGCTTCCCGAGCATCCTGCGCTGTCTCTACGACAAAATGTTCCACTTCCAGAAAATCGCGCATGAGATCAAGCACAGTCTCATCGTCATCAACTACCAGAACCGTGGCTGTATTCTCCATAACATCCTCATCCTCTGTTCAAACCTGAACAATTACAAATCGTCATTGCATACACTCTTGTATAAGTATAGCCAGTCAACTCTTCTGAGAGCAAAACCTCGGGCCTGAGTAGTACTGGTCGGCAAAAGTGTTGATAATTTGTTAACAAGTGTATACCCAGAGTATTGATAATTATCCTCTATACTACATTCCATATCACGTACTTGCATTCCACAACATCAAGGAGAAGTGTTCAAATATGAGCCAAATAACATTACGCCGAACAATTATACACATTGGCCTATTGCAAATTGCCATCATAGTTCTCGCCGTTGTCACAGGACTGATTCACCTGGACAAAGCAGTCGCGCTGGGCTTCTTTGGCGGTGGGCACGCAGGCTCTGGTCATGCGGGTGGTCATCATCCAGCTGGCATCATGGGTCTGCTCTTCCAGAACCTGCCCATCCTCTTTATGCTCAACTTCGTCGCCTATATCGTCCTGGGAGGAGCGCTCTATCTGCCTTTCTTCAGGAGTTTCCAGCGTCTCATTCGCTGGGCACTGATTGTGCTCGCTGCTCTGACCATCATAGCCTACTTCGCAATGCTCGGATTTTCACCGAATCCCCTCGGCTATGTCGATAAGGTCATTGAGCTGGCATTGATTGTTCTGCTGGTTATCGAGGACCGCAAGGCCGTGCGCCTCGCGAAGGAATAAGGAAAGACATAACCTGGTCAATTACGGTGACAAATCGCCAAACGTCGGGTCTAATGGGAGAGAAAGATGAAAAGGCTACATTGCAATGTGGCCTTTTTTTCATTGGTTCGCTACGAGCACCTGGACCGTGGAACGTTTCCTGAGCAGAAGCAGCCTCCGGCATTTTTGTTTGTCTACTGTATTAGATGGTTGTCTTTCCCCCTATGGAAAGCGTATGATAAACCCAATGTTACTACTTTTTTAGTTTGAGAGGAGTATATCAACGTTGGGCACATTTTCTATTACCGTTATGGCCGGTGACGGTATCGGTCCTGAAGTTACCGCACAGGCCCGGATAGTCCTGGAGACTATCGGGCGGCAATATGGCCATACCTTCAACTTTCATCAGGCGCTGATCGGTCTCGCTGCTCTGGAGGCTGAGGGCGTGGCGATCTCTGATGCAACATTGGCACTCTGCCAGCAGAGCGATGCGATTCTCTTTGGGGCCGTGGGTGGTGCTTCCCACAATACGCCACCAGAAAAGAGGCCGGAACAGGGTCTCTTACGCCTGCGCAAAGAACTACAGCTTTTCGCCAATCTGCGTCCCGTCCGCCCATTTCAAGCGCTCTTAGATGCTTCGACGATCAAAGCTGAAGTATTACAAGGAACCGATATGCTGGTCGTGCGCGAGCTCACCGGGGGCATTTATTTCGGCAAGCCGAGCGAGATTCGCCAGACTGCGCAGGGACGCGAAGCCATCGATACCCTGATCTATACTGAAGCGGAAATCGAGCGTATTCTGCGCACTTCTTTTGAGCTGGCACGAGGTCGCCGCAAACGCGTGGCCTCAGTGGATAAAGCAAATGTGCTCAGTTCTTCTCGCCTCTGGCGCGAGATCGCCACACGCGTTGCCGCTGACTATCCCGACATCGAATTTGAGCATCTTCTGGTGGATGCCTGTTCGATGCATCTCATTCGTCGCCCGGCAAGCTTCGATGTGATTGTGACGGAGAATATGTTCGGGGATATTCTGACGGATGAGGCGGCTATGCTCTCCGGCTCTATGGGTATGCTCCCCTCTGCCAGCCTGGGAACACGCCAGACGGCATATGGCACCTTTGGCCTGTATGAGCCTATTCATGGCTCGGCCCCTGATATTGTTGGTCAGGAAAAAGCGAATCCCATTGCCGCCATTCTCTCAGCAGCACTCCTCCTGCGCTACTCGCTGGGCCTGAATCGCGAGGCCGATGCAGTCGAGCAGGCTGTCGAACAGACCATCGAGGCCGGTTACCGTACGGCTGATATTCACGAAAGCGGCAAAACGCTGCTCACCACAAAAGCAATGGGCCAGCATATCGCGGAAGCCATCGCCCCTGTTCCCCAGAGATAGAGGCGGGAGGAGCTATCTTCGCCCAATCCATCTCAATCAAGTTTCATGGCACACGTTTTTGTGGCCCTTCGGAATTTGTTGTGGGGTGACTCCACATTTACAGCCGTAGAAGTAACTGAAGAAGTGTGGATTCTACGGCGTCACTCAGGAGGCTCCCCACAGTTTCCCTATCCAGAACGCCGCTTGCCCCGGGTTTTGGTCGCCGCGTTTGGCTCCGCTGCTACGGATTAGAGAGACACGTTCTCAACACCTTTCACCATCAATTGAAAGTATACTGACCCCATTTCCTCCGCAGAAGGTGAATTCTCATGATGAAGCCACCAGGAGATTAAACCAAACAATGACCCCGCCGCATGGGCTGCAATGAGTTCGCTTCCCAAAGACGAGGCATTCTCTCTCTCCACAACGTCGAGCGTATATCGTTGAAAAAGTTCTGCGAAATACATTCTCATTACATTTCCGACGTTGAGCGACCCCGTTTCCGAGAGGAGCGCCAGATACAAGCGCCGTCGTTGGGCGACATGCTGGAAGATGCGGATGCAGCGAATATAGAAGGGACAGATTTCTTCGGCACTCGGCTCAACATCCAGTTGGAGTTCGCGCATGAGGGTTTTGAGGCTGGCTTTCAGGAGTTCCTCTTTCTCCTGATAATGAAGATAAAAGGTGGTTCGTCCGATATTGGCCCGCTCGGTAATATCAGCTATCGCGATCTTCTCGTAGCCTCGTTCGATGATGAGTTCAAACAACGCCTCACGAAGCAACTGGCGCGTCCTCTGAATGCGTCGATCAACGGGGGTATCGTGTCCATCCAGCGTACTTCCTGTCGTGTGGAAGACACAGGTTCGGGTTCTGTGCTCGGAACCATCCGTCGAGGGGCTTGAGGAATCGGTAGTCTGCTTCATTTTAATCCTTTGTCTTTTAATAGACATTTTTATTTACTTTGTTCGACAAATCGTAAAAGGCCGATAAAACTTGAATCCTTCTTTCTTTTTCTGGTATGCTAACAACCAGTAAGTAAATCGACACTGTGTTCAGTAGTGATTGAGCTGTCAATGTAGTATAGCATATTCGCGCCTGACCCCTATGGCGTGCCTTGATACACAGTCGAAGGATAGAGAAGAGTAACAGATCACCAATGCTGTACCTCTGTCATCATCACATATGGTAGTCACAACTTGCAGAAATATACATAAACATACAAGGAGGAAAAATATATGAGCACCATTTGGCAGAAGGGGGAGAAAACCGTCATTGTGACAGGAGGGACGAAAGGAATCGGCTATGAGACAGCCTCTGGGCTGGCCGCACGTGGAGCCACAGTCATCATTGTTGGTCGCGATGCACAACGCGGTGCTGCTGCCGTGAACCGCATACAGCAGCACACAGGCAATGCTGCGATTTCCTTTCTCCAGGCGGATCTCTCGTCGCTCGCTGAAGTCCGTCGTCTCGCTGAGCAGATTACCAGCCAGTATTCTCACATCCATGTCCTGGTAAATAATGCTGGCGGAGTCAACGCCCGGCGGATCGTGACCGCTGAAGGTCTGGAAGCGACCTTTGTCACCAACCATCTGGCTCCTTTCCTGCTGACAGATCTGCTGCTTCCGATACTGAAAGCCAGCACGCCTGCGCGGATTGTGAATGTCAATTCGATCCAGCATCGTTCTGGCCGCATCGACTTTGATGATCTGCAAGCGGAAAGAGCGTACGATATGATGTGTGCCTATCAACAGGCAAAGCTCGCGAATCTGTTCTTCACCTATGAACTCGCACGTCGTCTGCGTGGTACCAACGTGACGGTGAATGCCGCTGATCCCGGGGGGACAATCGAAGGGGTCAAAGCGGTCCCATTACCCCTTGCCGTTCGGCTCATTCTACCACTCTTCTCACCCTGGTTGACCGCCAGCCATGCAGCACAAAGTTCACTCTACCTGGCATCCTCACCGGACGTAGAAGCCCTCATGGGGAAGTACGTTAACTTCCGCAAGAAGGTGGTGCGTTCATCACCAGTCTCTTACGAAGAAGCAACAGCTGAAAAACTCTGGCGTATCAGTGCTGCGTTGGTCGACCTTCGTGGAGAAGAACTCGTTTCCTAGAGCGTCATTCCCAGTCTATAGAAGGCGAAGAAAGAGAGGAAAGAGTCATCCCGCAATAAATTCCGAAGACCCGTTTTTGTGGCAGGCGAAGTAGGGCGAAGAGGAAGCGGTGGAAGAGATGGCGTGACGTTTGACAGAGCACTACGGAGGATAAATGTGCGCTATAGGGCTTCACAGCGGCGCGGACAGGCCACGCCGCTGTGAAGAGTCGCTAGCCCATCATTGGTCTTGGGCAGTGGCCCAGGGCTTTCAGCCGTTCCTGGGCCGCCACCAATTGTTGGTGAACAGCATCTCTACTCTCGTCTAGCACCACGGTTGTCTGCTCCGAACCGCTACCAGAGAGCTGTTCCTCTTTTTCTGCTAAGCGCGCTATCTCGCTCTGCAACATCTGTCGCAGCACGTACCAGCGCGTTACTGCCCGTTCGACCCCCATCATGTTTTACCTGCCGCTATAGCCTATCGCATTACGCCGCCATACACCAGAGCGTTGAGCGTATTCAAAAGCTCTTCATCCTGGTATGGCTTGACAACATACGCGCTCGCCCCGAGCTGCATTGCACGCTGCTGGTGCTTTGATGCAGCACGTGAGGTAAGTACAACCAGTGGCAACGTACGATACTGATCCTGCGCACGCACCGTCGAGATCAACTCATAGCCATCCATACGCGGCATTTCGATATCCAGCAACACAGCGGCTGGCGTCTCGTATGAGATCATCTCCAGAGCCTCTACGCCGTCTCGCGCCATCTGTACTTCCCAGTTATGCTGCTTGAGCATCGTACTTACGACGCGACGCACGCTCGGGCTATCATCAACGACCAGGATATGCTTCCCACGCTCAGGTCGCGTAGCCTGAACGGCGGGCATACGTGGTGATGTTCCCGGCCGCACGGTCGAGACATCGACGCTCTGACGCACCGGCCCACGGGCTTGCTGTGCCGGGGCTATCGCATCGCGACGCTGCGCTCCACCGGCTCCGAGCACACCCGCCGCCGCCTTCGCGCGCGTATCCAACAAGCGCGACAACTCAAGGATCAACACCACCTGACCATTACCGAGAACCGTTGCACCCGCGACGCCATGGACATTGCGCAAATGTGGTCCCAGGTTTTTCATCACGATATCGAATTTTCCGCGAATATCATCCACCACCAGAGCAATCCTCTGGCCGCCATTATTGATAAAGAGTAGCGGCGCTCGATCGTCCAGCGCTGAAACTGGCAACGCCACGAACTGGGACAACGCGGTGAGCGGATACACTTCGTTGTTGACGTTGACCGCTGGCTGACCACCAAGCGTTGTGCGCTTATAGTTATCCAGGCGTCCAATCGTCTCCACCAGAGCGGTAGGGATCGCGAACTGCTGACCGCTTACCCGCACCATCATCGCGCTCTGAATCGCGAGGCTTGTCGGGAACTTCATCGTAAATGCCGTTCCCTGTCCCGGCATCGACTCCACTTCCATCGTACCACGTAGCCGCGAAACGCTATCGCGCACAACGTCCAGGCCGACACCACGTCCGCTCTCTTCACTCAAAACCTCTGCCGTTGAGAAGCCCGGGCGGAAGATTAAATCGATCAGGTCGCTCTCATTCAGCATCTGATTGGGACGGATAAGACCACGCGAAATTGCCACTGACCGAATATGCTCCTGATCGAGACCGATACCATCATCACGTACCGTGATCACCACCTGGTTGCCTTCATAACCTGCCGACAATTTGATCTGTCCGACCGGCGATTTCCCTCTGCTCTCGCGCACCTCAGGCGTCTCCAGCGCATGGTTCACGGCATTACGCATCAGGTGCAGCAAAGGTCCAGAAATCTCTTCGAACACCGTTCGATCAACCTCTGTATCTTCACCTTCCAGGAGGAATTCGAATTCTTTATGCTGCTTCAAGGCCACGGCGCGCGCGGCACGGTAGAGACGTGGAGCCATGGTTGCCAGTGGCACCAGACGTACCTTCATCAGACGATCCTGGAAGGTGGTATTCAAGCGATTCTCACGGGTGAACACGCTCTCACTCTCACGGATGACTGCATCCATCTCTGTGCTCAACGTGGCCATGTCAGAAATGCCTTCGCTCAAACCACGGGCCAGCTGGTGGAATTCTGTATAACGGTCCAACTCCAGTTCATCAAACTCTTCCAGGTGGGCCGGAGAGTTGCCATTCTGGCTAGAATGACCATTCTGGCCATAAGACCCAAAGCCCGGACCTTGATTCCCCTCACCAGGCATCACCTGCACCGAACGGCCGCTGGGCAACGTCGCCGCCTCAAATCGACTCTCGAGTTTCTGTCCCACATCGCGCAGACGATTGCTACTTACTCCAACATCTGAGACCAGGCGCGAAAGTCGTTGCAGACGCTCTTCCAGCACACTACGATTCACGAGCAGTTCACCGAAGAGGTTGACCAGTTCGTCCAATTTCTGCAAACGTACACGCACATTTAAATCGCCACGACCCGTGCGTTGCGCAGCAGTCCCATTCGCCTGACCTGCGTTCACCATGCTGGATACCATCGCTGAGGGATCTTGCAGATCATCATGGGTATCATCTACATCCAGATCTTCTTCCGTCATCTGGAATGCAGGACTCTGCTCACCTAACAGTCCCATATAACGCACGCGCAGTGTATTCACACGTGCTTCGTCTTCCGACGCGCTCTCGCCGCGTCCGGTAATCAGCAGATCGAGCGTTTCAGCCGTGTCGAGAATCAGGCTGAGCACGGGCGAGCTAATCGCCGTGGTGCCCTCCATGATGCTATCCAGCAGATCTTCTGATACATGGCTTAGATCAGCGATAGCCTGGAAGCCCATCATACCGGCAGCACCTTTCAGCGTATGCGTCGCACGACGTACGCCCTGAATAAGCTCGAGGTTGCCTGGATCTTTCTCCAGAGCAGCAACATGCATACTAATGGTTTGCAGATGCTCCTCGGCTTCCATACGGAAGATCTCAGCGGCTTCTTCACCGAAATCGGTATTCGCGGCTGCCATGGATTGTGTTTGTTGAGGTCGTGGAGCCGACCGGGGTGCTGGTGGGTTCGCAGGTGCAGACGAGATAGTGATATTCGCCTTTGGTGCAATTGGAGCTACAGGTGGCAAAGAGACGCTGGATTTTTGCCCGCCCATGCCTGGGCGCACGCCCGTCGTTTCACGCGCCCGATCGCTAAAACTGGTTGTTGACGTTCTCTCTTGCGGGGCCGCATTCTGTTGCTGCTGTTGCTGGAGGGCGTCAATACCCCCTTTCGTGATCTGACTGAGGAACTCCTGCCGCACCTGAATTTCAATATCGTTACGCAGTCGCGACTCCAGATCGCGCAAAGCCTCACTCTCAGGCCCAACTACGCGCTCCTGAAGACGCCTATTCTCCTCAAACTCCTGGCGGATCTCATTGCGGATCTGTTGCTCCAACTCAGTCCGCAAGGCGAGTGTCATTGACGAAGGGCGCGATTCATACTCTTGCTGCATCTCTTCGCGCACCTGGGCTTCGATCTCCGCACGTAAAGCGGCAGGATCCCCCTGACGCTCAAACGTCACGCGCTCGCGCACATTGTTGTTATCTCTATTATCGCGTGCGATCTGCATCTCCCAGGCAGACCAGCCAGGATCTTGCCTCAGCATCGCCATTGGCATAGTCTGTGTCTGCTGCAAGGTCTCGCCACAGGCAATGATTGACGCCTGGAGTTGCTGCAAAGCCACAGTCATCTGCTCATCAGTCAGCTCAACACCACCCAGGACTGGATCGAGCAGATCCATCACTTTCTTGAGCTTGCTATTCGCCACCCACATCACGGAAAGCGGCAGATAACGACGCACCTGATCAGGGCTATTGCGCAGATTCAGGCCCATTGCCTGCCCCGCCCAATCCTCCATCCGATCCAGAGCGTCCTTGGAACCGTTTAAGAAGCCCTTGAACTCGCTTCGCTGCACATCAATCAATGACATCGCTGAGCGTAAACTTGTGACCAGACTTCTTAACGATGCAGTCTGCCCCTGTAAAATATCTGCATCTCTCTGCATATCCTCGTAGACAGCAGGCAACATTCCGCCACCCTGAGCTGGCGTCACGGCTACCCCCCGATTCTCAGCACTGATCTCTGAGGTCACAGGGTAATCGGCCGCCCACATTGGTTGAGCGGTCTCTTCCGCCATCTCCGGCATTCCCGGCGTTTCTAAAATATATGATGGTGAAGCCATCCCTACCGGAGGCAATGCTGAAGTAGGCTGGCGGGTTGAGGCGACGAGTGCATCCAGCGCACTTGAGGGCTGATCAGGTAACCCGGCAGACTGCCCTGATCCGAACGCATTATCGAATCCACCCTGTGGAAGATAGGTTTCCTGGAGCTGAGGTGAAGCTCCCATGCCAAATTGATTCGCCGGTAACGGCTCCTCAGGCCACGCGACCTCTTCATCTGGCAATACTACCGGCGTCCGAAATGAGGCCAGCACTTCATCAAAAGATGGTAATGAACTGTCGTACGCAGAAGATGCCGGTAATTGCCCTGCTACATATGAATCGGAGACAGGAGCATATCCCTCATTCCCTCCATTCACCAACCCCTCATGTGTATCCGTCTGCTGAGCATTGAGCATAGGTTCGATCATGGCTCGATAACGAGCATAATCATTGTCATCCTCAGCAATGACAGCCTCCTCATCAATTCCGCTATGCACGCCCGCCAGGAGTTGATGCAAACGACCCAACGAACGCTTGAGCAGACCCAACGTCGCATCATCCAGGACGGTCAACCCATCCAGCGCATCACCCAGGATGTCTTCCATGCCATGGGCTACATGGGCCAGACCGGGGAAATCCATCATGGAAGCGGCTCCGCCGATGGTATGAGTGAAGCGAGATGTTTCTTCGAGGGCATCCATGTCGGCGGGGGACTGTGTCAGACGCTCAAGGTTCGTTTCGATCTGCGGCAAATAACTATTGACCTCTTCGATAAACGAATCGAGGATTGATAGTTTATCAAATGTGTTCGACATGTTGCGCTTACCCACTTACCTTTTAAGTGCTACCCCCACGCTACCAAGAGATAGGTAGCGCGTGGATAACACTTATAGCTACTGACCACATTACCCGTTGTTATGCGGGAATGGTACCTGGTCTTGATTATACGATAGCTGACCACCCTGGCCCTGCTGTCCACCATTCTGCCAGCGTGGGCGGGGAGCTCCCTGCGGCCCCTGACCTGGTGCCGGTGGCAATGCTCCGGAATTGGCATTTCCAATTCCCTGATAAGGACCTTGCTGATTCGGTTGTCCACCAAACCCTTGCTGCTGACTCGGCTGTCCGCCAAATCCCTGTTGCTGACTCGGCTGTCCACCAAACCCTTGCTGCTGATTTGGCTGTCCACCAAACCCTGGCATGGATTGATAATTCTGGCTACCGAATCCATTTCCGCCGAAGACCTGCTGAGCATCAAAGCCAGCCGCATCTCCAAAGCTTGATTGGCTGCCAAAGTTGTTTCCACCAAAGCTTGCTGGATTGCCAAACTGTCCTCCACCCAATCCTCCACCAAACTGTCCTCCACCTAATTGTCCTGCGCCACCAAACTGCCCTCCACCCAATCCTCCGCTCACCTGTCCCCCACCCAACCCACCACTCACCTGCCCGAATTGCGGTTGATCGCCAAAGCTTATCTGGTTTCCTAAACCTTGCTGACTACCGAACCCTGGTAGGCTACCGCCATTTTGTTGCGCAGGCCCTAAATTATACTGTCCGGCCTGGGCTGTCAATGCGACGAGCGAACCAGAATTCCCTGGCTCTGGTAATGGAGGGAAGTTCCCCGAAAATCCCTGACCGGGAAAGCCCTGTGTCGGGAAACCCGGATTCGAAAATCCCTGATTCCAATCATTGGACTCATTTCCACCCATCGCCGCAAAGGCCCCATTATGCGGACCCTCAGATAGCTCTGGCATTCCCCCCATTGGTTGGAAGGATCCCATCCCCTCGCCATTCCGATCTGGCAGACGGAACGTTGATACCGAAGCTCTCAATTGTTCTGACAATTCTGCCAGATAACTCACACTCACGGCCGCTTCCTGCGTACCCGCATCGGTCTGACGTGTAATTTCTGAGATCTGGCTCATCGCGACTGCGACAGCCTCTGAAACAGAGGTCTGCTCATTCGCGGCTCGGGCGATGCTCTCAATCATTTGCGCCTGTCGTTCCACAGCGCCGTAGATGGAGTTCAACGAACGACCCGCATCATCGGCCAGTTGCGATCCCTTCACCACCTCCTGCGTGCTATCTTCCATAGCAACCACCGCCTCATAGGTATCGCCCTGAATACTCTTGACCAGTGTGGCAATACGTTTTGTCGATTCCGTCGAACGTTCTGCCAGTACACGGATCTCATCGGCCACGACCGCGAACCCTCGTCCATGCTCACCTGCCATAGCGGACTGAATGGCGGCGTTCAAGGCCAGCAAGTTCGTTTGATCAGCAATATCTTCAATAATACGCACGATTTCGCCGATCTCATTCGAGCGTTCACCCAGGCGTTTGATCTTTTTCGAGGTCTCCTGGACGTTCTCGCGGATAAGCATCATACCTTCAATAGTTTGACGCACCGCTTGCTGTCCATTTGCCGCGTTCCGCAAGGCATCCTGGGCGGCTTCCACGCTCAACTGTGCGTTTCGCGCCACGTTTTGAATGAAAATGGCCAGCGCTTCTACCGCTTCCGAGGTTTGCGAGATCTGACTCACCTGCGTCTCCGTGGCTTGCGCCAGATCAGCGGAGCGATCCAGAATTCGCCGTGTCGCATTCGTCACCTGCACAGCGGTTGATTGCACACGTCCGACGACCTTCGCCAACTCTTCAATCATATAATTGAACGAGTCAGCCAGCACTCCTAGCGTATCCGGCGTTACTTCCGCCTGTACGCGCAGATCGCCATCACCGACCGCACTGACCTCTTGCAACAGCTTCTCAATTTGTGCCTGCAACGCTGCGGCATCCCCGCCTGCTGAACCCAGAGACGCGCCCATCCCACTCATACTCCCACCCGAGCCATCCAACAGGTTATTCAGTGAAGTCGCCAGTAATGCAAATTCGTCATCACCACTTACGGGCGCTCTCACCCCCCGATCCCCACTGGTATAATCGCGACAGATATTAGCAAGGCTGATAAATTGCTCTCGAATCCAACGTTGTACATAATAATTTACAGCTATGACACCTATAAGGACGATAATTGCACATGCCGACACAGCTAGAATCATTATGGTATGATCAGATATATACAGAGAAGCTAAGCCCAGCCCCACAAAAAAGACGACAATGATTGCAGAAGAAACAATTAATCCTATCTGCATCAGCGAGCTTACGCTTCTAGTGCGTTCAGGATTCATGCGCCAGACCTCCTGTAGAATAAAATAGAGCTTTTTTCTTCGGCCGACCTGCTCAGGGTCGCCTGCACATTATCCAAGGGATTCATAATGCTGCATTTTTTCGGAGAAAAGGAGACGAGGTACATCCAGGAGCACGATTGCTCGATTAGCTAATAACGCTATACCGGCTGCGTAAGGTTGGGCCCAATGGGGAATAGTTGCCTGGCGCATATTTCCATTACTGATCGCGGCCTCTGGGACTGGCAGCATTTCACTCACACCATCCACAATAAAACAGATCACCATCTCATTATATTGCAATGATAACAAGCGCGTTCGCGACGTATGTGATGATTGCTCGAGCTCTAGAAACATCCGCAGATCTACGACTGAGACGATGGAACCTCTCAGGTTCATTACCCCTTTGACCCAGGAAAGCACGTTTGGCACAACCGTTAAATCAATCAGGCGCTCTACACCTTGCACCAGCTCCGCTTTGACCGCCAATTCACGATCATTCAAAGAAAAGACGAGATACTGTTCCCCCACCGCGACAGGCACATTCTCACCAAGGCCAAGTGTTTCCGGGCGCGCTATCCCTGCCTGCACCAGTTGTTGTAACGAGGCACCTGGTGCTGACGCTGCTCTCATTTGTTGTAGCGCGGATAATGCGTCACGCTGCGTTGTTCTTAGATCTTTGCTGGACACTACTACTCTCCCCAATCAGACATGAAGCAGCGCGCAACTTCTCTGCCGTGTGAAGGTGGCACACCGCATCACTTGCTAAGAGATGTAACGGGCGACCCCTCAGATGAGGCGTCGCACACTCGCTACTAATTCCTCAGTGTTAAAAGGCTTGGTCACGTAAAGATCGGCCCCCTGCCTCAGCCCCCAGGCCTTGTCCAACGGGGTATTTTTACTCGTTAACAAAATTATCGGAATGTGCCGACTGGCCTCCAGGCTTTTGAAACGGCGGCACAGCTGAAATCCATTCTGTTTCGGTAATACGACGTCAAGAACAATGCAATGTGGGCGCTCTTTGAATACTTTCTCTACCGCTTCATCGCCGTCCACAGCCGTTACCACTTCAAATCCGCTGTTGCGCAGAGGTGTGACGATCATGGTCAACTCTGTCCAACTGTCGTCTACAACGAGTACTTTCTGCCCAGGCATCCAATTATAACCTTTCCTAACGAACCACACCAGTACGATGGGAAAGAAGGGCTATCCCACTGATGCCTCCTTACCTATCAGTTCCCGCTATAGGCAAAAAGGATTGTACAAAACCTTACCCACGATATCGCAAACGCGGCCTCGTCCCTTCCTGCTGGATAGGCGTCCGCTCTTGCCAGTTCGCCAGATGCTTTTTCACGGTCTGGACCAATTCTACCGAATCAAACGGCTTTGTGAGATATTCCGTCGACCCTGCCAGACGTCCGCGCATCTTGTCAAACAAACCATCTTTCCCACTCAGCATAATAATGGGTATTTGCCTAAACTGCAAGTTTTTGCGTATTATCTGGCAAATATGGTACCCATCCATCCTCGGGAGTTGTATATCTAGCAGAATCACGGCGGGCATTTCGTCGGCAACAGAGGTTAATGCACTCAAACCATCCCCGGCGGTTATCACTCTGATATGCTCTCGTTGCAGTGTCATCTGGACTATCTTCCTCACGGTAGGACTATCATCTACAACAAGTACTGTCGGTTCTGCCATCTAGATTAATCTCCTTTGCGACTCTGAAGTCCAGAAGGTATTCGCCTCGTTTTCTGGAGCTCCACTCCAATTCTGTACTATTCCTATTGCCGACCCCTGACTCCCATCTTTTCCTCTCGCCCTTTGCGCGTTCCTGTGCGCTCGATAGACCTGATACTGCTGCACTTCGTGATCTATCTCCGACAAAAAGATTTTCCAGGCGACATTGAGCTGTCTTCCGGTATGCGAATTCCCGACCTCATCCCGTAACAACTCTGCAAATACAATCCGCAAAAATGCCGCCAGGCCCTGGACCGCCTCCCAATAAAATTCTTCCAATTGCTCACCCCTCACGACCTTGTTCAGGGTGAGTATATCGGTGCAATCCAGCTGCCCGGTGTTAAAGTTTGTGGTCTCCAGGATCGGATACTGCTGACGTGCGAGCTGCAATAAACGCTGCGAAAAACGCCTCTCCAGATAGCGCACGATCTCGACTGATGAGACATGCCCGCGCCCTCTCAGGCTTCGCGCGTATCTGCCATGGTGAATGAGTAGCCCGTTGATACATTCCGCCAGGGTGGTGATTAACCCTAATAAATGATGCTCTGGGTCGGTGGCATTTCTCTTTTGTGCTAATGTATATTGGCATTTTATGATGATATTGGAAAGATCTTGCTGTAATTCGGTTTCCAGTGCAGTATCAACCACTTCAATGAGGTTGAATTCCAAAAGCCTCGCCATTAACCGCGCAACTCTGGCTTCCGGGGTCATTAAGACCAGAGCGATCGCTTGCAATGGCAATTCTCCGTTGGAGAGACACAATACTTCGATGCTCTCCTGGTTGAGGCCCATCCCTCTCACGTCCCGATTGACTTCTGGCTGCCAGCGTGCAACGGTGGTTCTCGTCAGGTGCGTCACGCCCTCGCCCATGATCTCTTCCCACTCATCCGCCTGACGCAGAGCTTCTAATAGCATGGAGTCCACGTTTAATGGCTGCATCTTGCTCTCGAGCGGCAGAATCTGCAAATGAAATGCAAATCGCCCATTGACCCAGCGCAGCGCATGGCTGATTGACTGCGTGACGGAAAATTCCAGTCGCCGTTGCATCTCGGCTGCGGTCATCCAACCCCGCTCTACAAGCATCTGCAACGCCAGTTGCATATTTCCTTGCGCCAGCTCGCGTATAGCCTGCGCACGTGGAGGGTCGAGCTTCTTGATCAAACAAAGCATACCTAACAGGTCGGGCTGCGGGACACCATCTTCATGTAACCCGACGATCTGCCCCTTACGCAAGCTTATTGAGAGGGTCTCTGGACCAGAGGACACAAATAATTTCCCGGTCTTTTCACTCAGTGCGAGCATTTTCAATATTGATTGGAGACCTAATGTCTGTAAATCTCCATCCATGATACGGTCGTGCTGTTCCATCGTTTCGATTTCCTTTACCAGCTGAACCTACGAGCTTGTCTCTCTCGTTGCCAGCCGTCTTGCTCTCCCTCGTGTCGATGTAGTTCCTGGCCTTCTTGCATGGACGTTTTTCCCATCAACCATCCCTTTTTCACGCTTTTTTATTCCACTTCCACATTCACCTCAACTTCTCTTTTCGCCAGTTCCTTTTATTTTGCTCCTGCTACATCTCCATACTACTTTAATACGGCTCTTTTCTTCAATTTCGGAAATTTTTCTTACTGCAATACACGCTTTATTCTTTTTTTCCCATTTTTCCTGTTTTCCCAACTCCCTCCTCTTCCCTCTAGCCAAATGCACGCTAGTGTATAGTGTATTCCACATTGAACGAGAATGCAGTAAAAAAAATACCAGAATCCGTTAAAATCCTATTAAATAATTTAGCTTTCTCCCTGTGAACGAAATACATACCCGATACCCGGTTCCGTCAGGATATAACGCGGACGCGATGGCTCCACTTCCACTTTCAGACGCAATTGCCGGACATAGACGCGCAGGTAATCCGCTTCCTCTCCATATTCCGGCCCCCAGACGGCTCGTAATAATGAACGATGCGTCAGCACTTTCCCTGCGTAAAGCATCAATTGCCGCAATAACTCAAATTCGGTCGGCGTTAAGCGCACTTCTTGCTCGCCCGCTTTCACTACTCGACGCGCGATGTTCATGTACAAATACCCATCCCCACTACTCAGCTCTTCTGGCTCTTGCTCTTTCGCAAGGTCTACACCGCTCGCACGACGCAGGCACGCACGCACTCTCGCTTGCAATTCTTCATTACTAAAGGGCTTGGTCAGATAATCGTCGGCTCCCAGGTCCAGTGCTCTCACTTTCTGCCGCTCTTCGGTGACCGCTGAGAGCACGATGATCGGCGTACGCAAGGTTTGACGTACCCAGATGCACACATCCAGCCCGTCCATCTCTCCCGGTAAACATAAATCTAGCAGGATCAGATCTGGTTGATGCTGTCGCGTCATTTCTACTGCCTGTTTCCCACTGTCTGCGACCAGGACGTCGTATCCACTCATTGCCAGGTTCCGTTGCAGTATTCGCTGGATTGGCAGCTCATCATCCACTACAAGAATGCGTTTCCCTTTTATTTTCATAATGTGTCTCCTACTCGCTGCTGCCCCTCAGCCTCTTGTATCACGGCTTGATATGCTGCCTCGTCCTGCCCTTGCGCCTCTCCCCCTCCTCTCCCCGTCACACTGGAGGGATGAGCCGGTAAGGTGATGGTGACGCTCGCTCCCCCGTCCGGTGTGGACTCTACGGCTATTTCTCCCTGGTGCGCTTCGATAATTCCTTTACAGATCGCCAGCCCGAGCCCATTTGTGCCATGGCCTCCACTTACGTAACTGCTGAAAATACGCTCTCGCTCTTCCGCAGTTAATCCTCTTCCTTGCTCGGTGACCACGACCCGCAGCATTCTCACGCCTGTTCGCCCCGTCTCTGCTTCCAACCGCACCTCTACCTCTCTCTGCTCTTCATGACTACGGCGCGCAACGTTCTCTAACAGATAAAAAAATACTCTCTCTAACTGTACATGATCAACGTACACAAGAGGCAAGGTCTCCTGAGCCACGAGCTGTATGGCACACTGTCCCAATGTGCGTTCTATCTTCCCTACGGCTCCATAGTAGACCTCGACAATGTCACACCACTCTTTGTCCAGACTCAATGCACCCATTTCGATGCGTGACATCTCTACCAGGGCATTGACCAGCACCGTAAGATGGTCCGTCTCGTTCTCGATATCTTGCAGGATTTCTCGCCGATCCTCTTCCTCCCACTGCACTTCTTCCTGCAATAAACCGGTTACTGCAACTTTGATGGTTGTTAATGGTGTGCGCAGATCATGAGAGACGGCGGATAGTAAGGCTGATCTGTTTTTCTCGTCACGCACTTGCTCTGTCTGGTCGTGCACCTGTAAGGCATGCGCGATACATTGCCCCTGCTGGTTGTACAATGGATAACGCCTGAGCTGGTAGTGATAATCCGCAGCCGTGCTCTCTTTTCTCCCTCTGCTGCGTTCGGCCATTGCAGACATGCTATATTTCTCACTTAGCGGCTCGTCCGCGACCACGCATTGCAGCTCTTGCTGATAGGGCATACCCTTACCAAACTCTTGCAAATATTGACGTATTTCTTCAGCATTTCTTATTCGTGGGAGAAGACGCGCAAAAATATTCTCTATCTTTGCCGTATGCTCTTTTCTGCTCGAACTACTCAATAGCGGCGTTTCGTAGACCAGCGCCAGATTTTCCAGCCGCACGTCACACAGCGTCTCGGCCATCGGGTTCATGTAGACGCACTTCCCCTGCATATCGACGACGAACCAGGCGTCTTTGACGCCGTTGGCGGTGGTATGCTGCAACTGTAATAGCAATCGGCTCAATTCACCAAGCATATCTGTGCCCAGTAAGGCCGCTTCGGCCGTCTGCGATAACAGGGCAACGGTATGGGCCAGGGCATCTTTCCTTGTCGCGCCAAGCTGTGCTTCCTCGGTTTCCTGCTCCGACTCCAGACTCTCGCCCACACTGCCTCGCACCTGCACCTCTTGCTCCTCCTGATCGGACTGGAGAATAATGTGCAAATCTCGCTCATGTTGTGTGAGTAGATGGTTGCTGATGAAACGCAAAAGGCTACTGAAGCTCACACCGAAGATCCGCTGCGACTCTTCATGGATATACTTCACCATCTCGTATTCAGCTTGCAATGTGTCCTCTTCTGTCGCCTCTACCGCTTCTGTGGCACTTCCCCACTGCAACGCGCCCGAGGTCTTTCGCTGATGCACCTGCTCCAGCCGTCCGATTGCTTCTTGAAAACGACTGCGCTGCTGCGCTGCTTCTAAGAGCATACAATTATGAATTGCAACGGTGGCCTGGCTGGCAAAAAGCGAGAGAATGTCTATTTTCAGAGGCGTAAATCCACCCGGCTCCGGTGAACATAAGAGTAAGGCCCCATAGACTACATTCCCTGTCACTAACGGATAGCTACAGATAGAATACATCTGCAAGTCACGGAAATTCTGCTGGCTGCCGGGATAGCGTTCGTCGATACTGATATCCTGTGAGATGCGCACCCGCTGTTGCAGCAGGCTCTCGCCAATGATACAGGTGCCGATCAGTGGCCAGCCTTCTTGAAAAATGGCCTGCGCACGCGGTCCATCCAGACCACATTGCGCTTCTAAACACAGCCGGTTCTCTCGCCTGTTGACGGTGACGACGGCGGAGGCAACCTGTAATGCTTTGGCGATTCCTTCGACGATCTGGTTGAGGATGGTTGCCAGCTCAACTTCGGAGGTAAGGGCGCTGGAAACATCTTTGAGCGCTTTCCGCTGACGATCCTGCATCTCTGCGCTGCCACTACTCTGTGCACTCTCAATGGCGCTTGCCAGCACATGCCCTACGGCTTTGATGAGACGCTGTAATGTCTCATCTTCGTAGGTTCCTGGCACCATGCTTCCCAACTCTAATGTCCCCAAAACACGATCTTCAATAAGCAAAGGCGCTATCACGGTCGCCCGCAGCTGGTGGTTCCCACTCAACGCGTCTCCACTCTCCGCTGGTGATCCATCGAGCCCGCTGGTGTACCCTCTTACTTGCAGTTGAGGATGCTGCAACACTCTCTCCAGCATAGAACCAGCGCATGGATGCTGATGGTATTTCGCATGCCACCCCTCTCCCTCCCTTGTACAGACAGCAACACGCACCGCTTCTCGATCATGGCGCAGTAAAACAACTCCAAAAATATCAAATGGTACGGCTTGCTCTAGCTCTGCTGCCAGACGTGTATAATCAGGTTTGCTTCCACGCACACTCGAGACAATTCGAGCGACGCGCTCTACAATTGCCGACTCTTCCCTTGTTGTCGTGTTCGTTTTCGCCTTCATGACTTCCCTGTTTCGTCCCTAGTGCATAATCACTTGATCTTTTCGTGTTTCGCATATGTACTTTCCCTCTGCGGGCGGCTGGAGCAAAATCCTTTTACGACCCGCTTGAGGGGACTGAAACTAGCTGCTTCTCTTCTCGCTCAGGTCTCTCTTTTCACCTGTTCCAACATATTTTTTTCTGCTGTATGACAAATGTTATTACATTTTATTACGTTCTCGCGAAAAATGTGAAAACAAAACCCGGGCGATGTGTTTGGATCGCAGATAGAAATGGCCTTTACATCGCAACAAAGTATACCATACCTTCGTACATATACGTCAATAACTCGGCAATATGGCCCAAATTATTTTTTACTTTCACTCTTCTTTTCTCTCTCTTTTCTTCTTTCACTCTTCTCTCTTATTTTTCTCTTTTTACAATTTATCCAGTGTTGTCGGTAACGACCAACAGGAGCTATAACAAAACTGTGACGCCGGAATCTACATTGCAATACAGATATTACATCTCTCTCGAGCAGGCAAATACGACATTCCCCGGCATCTTGTCTTTTTTGTCCTTCACAATCTATTTTTCCGCACGCTATACTATACTGTAGCGGCTTTCTGCGCTTCATACGAATTGTGACACATTTATCTTTTGCGGGAAGGATCTCTCTTTATGCACATACTCGTTGGCCCTCTGGTTCGTGCTGTGAGCTCAACATGCGCGACGATCTGGGTGGAGGTATCCCAGCCTTCTCTTGTGACGCTTCTGCTTCAGTCCCCTTCTGACCCCGACCTTTCGCTCACGACGCCAACTATTCAGGTCGGTACACGCTTTTATGCCGCTCCACAATTACGCTCTTTACGCCCTTTTACCTGGTATACATATAAACTTATTATAACTACACAAGATAACCATCTTCCTGAAAGTACTATTCCTGACGATTCTTACTACTTCCGCACCCTCCCATCCATCCCGGCCAACGCGTCAGAGACGATCTCACCACACCCAAATGCTCCGTTACGTATTGCCTATGGCTCCTGTCGCAAACTCTTCAATCCGGCAGACGATACGCTCAGTGCGTATGGCGATTGGCTGCTCGAACACGAGGCGGAACGCGAGACACTCTGGCCTCAGGCACTGTTGATGATCGGCGATCAAATCTACGCGGATGAACTCTCTCCTTTTGTGCGCGATGCCTTCCCTGCTGGTCAGAGAGTCGCCCTTACGTTCGCCGATTTTGCGACGCTCTATCGCCATGCCTGGACCAGTACGACGGGGATTCGCCAGTTACTCGCGCATGTTCCCAGTTTTATGATGTTCGATGATCATGAAATTACGAATAACTGGAATCTTTTCTCCGGCTGGCGCGCACGGGCTTTACGAGAGGGGCAAGAACAGCTCCTGGTGGATGGCATGGTTGCTTACTGGATCTACCAGGGCTGGGGCAATCTCTTCTGCGATGAACAGACGCAACATCCTTTGCTTACGATTATGCAGCAAGCGGCGCAAAGTGGAGAGGATGCGTTAGAAGCGCTACGCGCCTGTGTCCGCGAGGAGGTGTATGGGAAAACGGTGCTTCCCTGGCACTATACCATTCCGACGGTACCGCCTATTTTTGTGACGAATGTGCGTGCGGAACGCTCGGCTGTTTTTAGCGCTGACGAAGCGGATTTTTGCGCTTCGGCACGTATTATGAGCCACACGCAGATGCAGAATCTTCACGACTGGCTCCAGGCGCAAGCACAGCAACCGGCCCTGCTGGTCTCTTCGGTGCCTGTCCTCCTTCCGCCTTTGATTGGGCTGCTGGAATATCTTATGGGCAACCGTCCCCTGCAAAACAGTCGCTTTTCGCTCTTGCGTCACCTGGGCCTGCGCATCGCTCTCTGGCAACTCTGGCTGACGCGCAAAATGAGCTTCGATCACTGGCCGGTTTTTATGGATACCTGGCATGAGCTGAACAAGATGGTACGCGCCCATCATGCCGATGTGCTGGTGCTTTCTGGCGATGTGCACTTCTCCTATGCAGCTGTGGCACGCCCGCTCTGGAGCAAACGGCGCTTTCGTCTCTATCAATTTGTCTGTTCGCCCTTTGAAAACTCGCTGGAGGCAGGCAGCGAGCAACAAATTCGCCTCCAATCCTATCTTCCAGGTAGCATCTATGGCGGCCTGTTTACACGCACGCTGCCCCTACAAAAGCTTGCTCCCACACCTCATATCGCACGACGTCATCTCTTTCAGCGAGCTATTGCCGAAGTGACGATAGAACTGCATGAGCAGGGGGGGTATACTGCACAACAGGAGTATCTGGGCTTTGTTGAGGGCAAGTTTCAGGTGCTTGCGAGAACGACGGTCGCTCGATAGAGGCACTGCTTGTCCGTGCCGGAAAAACTCCGGGCCACTATCTGGCTTTTTTCATCTGGCTTGCACGCAACTCTTTTTGCGAAATTCAACGTTGTTGTATAAGCACTCAAGAAAAAAGCAAGTTCCTTGACAAATTAGTCAAGACAGGCTACCATTTCATTTAGTAAAGTTACTTGACTAATTTTCTCGTTTACGAGAGCAGATAAGGAGAAAAGGATGAAACTCCACACAGGAGAGATGGCACCTCACTTTGAGGTAAAGGACATTTTCGGCGAGCACATCGATCTGCGCGCCTATGAGGGCAAGCCCGTTTTGCTCACCTTCCTGCGCAATGGAGGCTGTGCACTTTGCAATTTGCGCATCCACCAGTTGATTCAGCATTATCCAGAGCTGCACGCACAAGGATTAGAGATACTGGCCTTCTTTGAATCGCCAGTAGAGAGCATCAAGCAATATGTCACATCCAGGCAAGATGTTCCTTTCCCTCTTATCGCCGACCCGACCGCAAGCCTCTACGATCTGTACGGCGTTGAGGTTTCTGAGGAGAAGACGCAAGCCAGCGTGGCTCGTATCGATACCTCAGAGATGCAGCAGAAGATCCAGGACGCTGCGGCTATCGGCTACGAACTCATCAGCGAGGCGGGGGCAAATTTCCATCGTATCCCTGCCGATTTCCTGATTGGGCCCGATCAGCACATCCAGATAGTCTTCTACTCTGATCTTATCGGGAACCATCTCCCCTTCACGGCGATGGAAAATGCCTTGAACGGCCATAAATAAGCTCATCCTTGAGCATGGGGGATCAGAACGTTTTTTTGCTATCGCTCTGTCCCCTACCTGGTTTACCTCATCGTGTTCGCTTCATCTATGGCAGGCTCACCCAATTCAGCTACCCTACATTATCCTTTTTCTCTTCGCCAGGTATTAGCGTCTCGTGTCACTGCTCAAAGCGCCTCTGGCCCGGGATATTCGTGAATCCTGTCTCGATTTCGCTCTTCATTTCATCTGCAAATCTGTCTGAGGTGGCTTCAAGCCAGAGAGAATCCAGTCTTCGGACAAACTCTTAGCCAGCACGGTTCACTATCATTGATGAGATATAATGGGGTTATTACAATTCTTTGAGGGGGGGGACCGAGACGCTGTGGACGACACTCCATCCATAACCTACGAGCTGGTGGCACTCCTAGCGACGGCTTACAGTATTCTGATTGATGATCTCCACACTGAGCTTGCTAAATTGGGGTATGGCGATCTTCGGCCTGCGCATGGTTTCGCCTTTCAACTACTCTCAGCGGGCGGCGCTACGGGCAACGAATTAGCCGAGCATCTCGGCGTGACCAAACAGGCGGCAAGCCAGATGGTAGATTATCTGGAGGAGCATGGGTATGTTGTCCGCCACCCCCACCCGACGGACAAACGTGGGAAGCTTATTCTTCTGACCCAGAAAGGCTGGGATGGTATTCAAACGGTCGAGGCCATTTTCGCGACGCTGGAGAATCGCTGGACGGCGATCCTGGGTCCTGAACATATGAAGATCCTGCGTACAGATCTGCACCGTCTGGTTGCGGCTTCAAAAAGTGATATTGTGCCTCATCGCCTGCGGCCAGCCTGGTAGAGGCCGCAGGACATATTTTAGCTAGCAGGTCGAGTATATCCCGTCAATTCGACATAGCCCTGCCCATCCACATTCGCCCCGGGTCCACGCGCCTGCACGCTGGCTGCTCCCTCCCAATAGACGTTCCCCGTCGATTGGTAGGCAACCAGCTCTTGATTTTTGAGCTGTGGCGTGATAGTGAGCGTCGTTCGTAGATGCGGGTCGTTGATGGCAAGCCGCCAACCCGAAGGATAGCGGATGCCCGTTGTCGGACTGGTCCAGCTATTCAACACAGTTACCTGAAGTGCACTGGCGGGCAGCAATGTTTCTTTTCCGCTCGGATCGACATACTCGATGTAGGTAGAGATCGTTTTGCCGCTGCTATCGCGGATAAAATAGATCATCATTTCGCTCTGGTTCTTGAGCTGGATACTGTACCAATCCCAGCCTCCCTCACCTTGCGCCAGGAAATTTCCCCACTGATGATCCATCCAGGCTTCTCCGCTGACATGCACGGTCTGCCCATGATCCTGCATCGTGCCAGAAACGGCCATATTGGTACGCGAGTAGTAGTACGAGAATCCGCCCAGACCATAGGTAATCAAACCGGTGCCGTTATGCAGCACGACCGGTTTGCGTGCCTGCAAATTGAGATCGATGGCGTAGTTGGTCATGGATGCCTGAAGATGATCGTGCCCGTTCAATCCCTGCATATGCCAATCGTCGATGCCGACATTGAAGCCTTGCGTCGAGGTGCCGTTCGGGAGCACGGCGTCGGGCTCAAGCTGTCTGCGCTGATCGTAATAAAACGCGCCCCGACTGATATCGCTGATGGCAAAATGCGAGGCGTAGGTGGGCGGTATATCACTACGCAGCCCCTGAAATATGACAAATTCGAAGCCATATTGATGAACGTTACCGGTGGCATCCGTTGTCTCGAGATGACCGGTGTAATACCACCATTCGGTCAAATCCTTATGCGCGGCCTCATCTTGCGGCAGGCGAACGGGGGGCAACGGTGCCGCTACGGGCAACGGTTTTGCCGCTGGCAGTTGCTCGGACGAGGAATAGACGCCCGGAAATGAGCAGGAAGCCAGGAAGATACTCAGCAAGGCTCCGATTAGTATAGCCAGCGGCACGCTTATGTGCCGCATCATCGCTCTTTTCATCGCGTGCCTCCCATCTGCACATCCTCGCCCATCTTCTCGGCCTCGTCTACCTTCTTCTTTCCCTCGGACTCCATATATTCGGCCATTGCGGGCGGACGGCGCTGCACGCCTACAAACGGAATCCACCAGTTCCAGTCTCCCAATAAACGCATAGTCGCGGGCACCAGCAGACCGCGCACCAGAGTCGCATCCATAACGACTGCCAGCGCCATGCCCAATCCCAGCGCTTTGACGAGAATCATATCCGCAGTGGCAAAGCAGGCGCTGACAACAATGACGATCACGGCGGCACTGGTAATGATCCCACCGCTCCTCTGCAAGCCTAACGCGACGGCCTGCCGATTATCGCCCGTTTGCCAGAACGCCTCCTGCACACGCGAAAGTAGGAAGACTTCATAGTCCATGGAAAGGCCGAAGAGCGAACAGAAGAGCAAGATCGGACTGGAGGCTTCGACAAAACCAAGTGGCGTGAAACCCAGAATCTGATGCAAAAACCCTTCCTGGAAGATGACAACCAGGGCTCCATAGCTCACAAAGATCGACAGCGTATTCATCAGAATAGCTTTGAGGGGAAGCACGATGGATCGGAAGAGCAAGAAGAGCACAATCAAGGTTGCAATTGAGACCACAAGCAAGGCCATGGGAAAGTCCGAATAGAGTGAACTGACATAGTCCATGTCCGCCGCCGTCCCGCCATCGACCAGGACGTGTATGCCGTGGCCGGGATCAGTATTGCGAATGGCCTGCACGATCGCCTGCGATCGCGCATCGAGCATGCCGTATTTACTGATGACCTGGATCATGACGGTATTGCCTCCTACCGTGCTTTTCGCCAGGGCGCTCAAGTAGGGATCGACCAGTAATTGCGGATGCGTATAGAGCAACTGATATTGGGCAAGGGTGAAGCGCGGATCGGCGCTGACGATACTATCCACACGCGCCACACGCGGATCGGCCTCTATGCGCCGGACATAATTATAGAGATATGCGATATTCTGCGTACTCATGACATTGCCCTTGGTCTGGACCGCCATGATAATCGGCGTGGTCTCGCTGCTATCGAAGCGCTGCGCTAACAGGTCATAAGCTTCACGCGATGGGACATTCGCAGGCAAAATCGACGCATCCGGAGCCGAGAAACGCACGAAGATGAAGGGGGAACCAAAGCTCAGCAACAAGAGCAAGACCGGCACCAATACTCTCACCGGATACCGCATCACAAATTGGGAGAGCCGATACCAGAAACCCGACTGTGGATCCAGTTCTGCCGCCTGCTCCGGCGTCTTTCTCCCCCACAAACGAGGCAGGCGCACGGGGAACGCATTGATCCGCAAACCAATAATGGAGAGCGCCGCAGGGAGCAGCGTCAACGCCGCCAGCAAGGCCAGCATAACCACCAGCACGCCTCCCATCCCCACCGAACGCAGCATATTGATGCGAATAAACGTCAGCCCAAAGAGTCCGATCGAGACCGTCAAACCCGAACAGGCCACCGCTCGCCCGGCAGTCGCAATAGAGACGACCACGGCTTCATCGACGCCCCGCCCTCGCGCCAGTTCCTCGCGGAAACGACTGACGATAAAGAGCGAATAATCGACACCCAGGCCAAGACCGAAGAGCGTCGTAATATTCAAGACGAAGATCGAGAGCGGCGTAATATGCCCCAATCCGAAAATCAAGGCCAGCGAGATCACCACGGCACAGCCTCCGACCAGCGCCGGAAGGATTGAGGCAACGACTGAGCGAAAGACAAATAGCAGAGCCACAATAGCGAAGGGAAAGGCCAGCAGTTCAGCACGCCGCAAATCTCGCTCGCTCACGGTCTGAATATCTTCGTAAAAGACCGGTCCTCCGCCCACACTATATTTCAAATCAGGCGCAGAGTGTAATCGCTTCTGCAATTCCGGTAAATACTGAGGTGCGCTATTCGAATCAGCTTTGAGCAGCACGTCTATATACGCCGCCTTACGATCCAGCGAAATCTGGCGCGGATTGTCAACAAATGTGACGATCTGGGCAACCTCTGACCAGTTCCGCAGGCCGCTGATAACCTGATCTGCCTGCTGAATAAACTGGGGCTGATCCGCGGTATAGTGATCACTGGTCAGAATGACCTGGACAATGGTCGAATTGAGATGCACTTTTTGCACGAGCAGGTCTATTGCCTTCTGCGATTCAGAATCGGGGCTGACAAAACCACCTGATTGCAAGACCTGGCTTGCCTGCGGCGCAAAGGGCAAGGCAAGTGCCGCCGCCACCAGCCACCATCCTACGATCCACCAGCGATAGCGGGTCACAAATTTGCCTAGACGATAAAACATACGAGAGCCTTTCTCTTACCAGCAAAGAAAGCGGATTCAAGGGAGAATTGCATCGGTTCCTACTTCTCTCTCGACGCTGGTTTACAGCGTGTTGTATGATAGAACATCATGCTCTATTGCCCAAATCGTAGGAGTTTTTCCTATCGAATGTCAAGCACCAGTGATCACATTTTTAATGAAGAGCTTTCTTTGTTCTCTCCCTGCAATCAAGCAGTGTTCCTGCTAGCGACTTTTTTCTTCCGCGTAGCAGATGTACGTCCTTTTTAAGGAGTTTTTATGGCGAAACAAACAACAGCGAAACAAGCGGTTTCTGATCAGAAGCCGATACAGGTCATCAGCGTCAATCGCCAGGCGTATCACGATTATACCGTCGAACGTACGATCGAGGCGGGTATCTCGCTGGTGGGTACCGAAATTAAGTCGATCCGCGAGGGGCATGTGCAGCTCCGTGGCGCGTACGCGCTGGCTCGCCATGGCGAAATCTGGCTCGAAAATGCGCACATTGCCGTTTATGAGCATGGCAATCGCTTTAACCATGAGCCCATGCGCAATCGCAAATTGCTGCTGCACAAAAAAGAAATCAACCAGTTGCTGAGCAAGGTCGCGACGAAGGGTCTGACACTGATTCCCTTGAAGCTCTACCTGAAGGGAGGCAAGGCGAAGATTGAGCTGGGTCTCTGTCGCGGTAAGAAACTGTACGATAAACGCGAGGCGATTGCGGAACGCGATGTCAAGCGTGAGATGGAGCGCATTGTACGAGGGAGATAATCGCGCATGACGCAATCCGAGCTACCACCACCACCTACGTTAGAGGAGGTACGCCAGTATGCCGACCGCTCTGGCTACTTCCATCTCCTCGATCTGCGGGTAGATCAGGCTCAGGATGGCAGCGGGGCCGTCAGTCTGAGCGTGGATGCCCGCCTGCATCATCCCCAACAGGTCGTCCATGGCGGTGTGATTTTTACGCTGGCTGATACGGCGATGGCGATGGCGGTGATCTCTGTGCTGCCTCCCGAAACGCCGTTTAGCACTATCGAAGCCAAGATCAATTTCTTGCGCGCCGTCCGTACTGGCGAACTGCGTGCCGAGGCTACGATTCTTCACCAGGGGCGCAGCACGATCGTGCTTGAGGCGACGGTTTATAATAGGGAGACCGCAGAGCAGCAGCTTATTGCTCGTGCGCTCGGCACCTTCCACATTGGGGGGCGCAAGCAAAGCTAATTTTTTATCTCGCTATTTTTCAATCCAGGTAAAGGAATATTTTCTTATGGAAATCAAAGGCATTCACCATGTCCAGATCACGATTCCCTCTGATGCTGAGGCACAGGCACGGCACTTCTATTGCGATCAATTAGGGCTACAAGAGATTGCCAAACCGGCTTCGTTGCAGGACCGTGGCGGCTTCTGGCTACAGGTAGGGGATCGGCAGGTCCATGTGAGTATCGAGGATGGCGTAGACCATCTCGCCACAAAAGCGCATATCGCCTATCAGGTCGTCGATCTTGCCTCGTGGCGAGCATTTCTAGAAGCACAGGGCTTTCAGCCGTTGAGTGGCGTCCCGATCCCCGGCTACGATCGCTTCGAATTTCGTGATCCCTTTGGCAATCGCGTGGAATTTATTGAGCCGCTCGACAATGAAGCTTACAATCAGGAGTAATAAGCCACGAAAAAGTTATAAGATATACTCATACTTCCAGCAGCACACCCCAACACACTCGCTTACTCTACAGTTTGCGCATATTTCGCCATGTTAATAACGCTATCGTCATACCAACCAGAAACAAAATCACCGCAATCAACACTAAAACAAGTAAAAGAATACGCATACCACAACTCCGATGCCCTGTATTCTGCCCCTATAAGGCCAGACCGGCATCATGACCCTTTCCTCATGAAATTATGCAATAAAATTTGTATCCACTCTTTCTAGGACTTGCGATTTCTCAAAAAAGTAACAGAATACAAACCCGCTGAATTAAAACAACATGAAAGCGGCCCGACACGGTGCCAGTGTCTGGCCGCTTTCATCTGCTTACACGCTTACATACTGCCCCACCGCTACTTCTTCTGCCTGCCGAACCCCCACACGCAGCACTTTTTCATACACGTTATACTGGTGGGCGACGTACATGCCAGTTCTATGAAACGCAGCCGCATCTCCCAGGAGTGTATGTGAGTCGATGACCAGATCGAGCTTGAGCTTTCTCTGCTCCTCCTGCTCTTCCTGTGCCGTGCGTGCGACTTCGTCGACGTCAATGACCAGACGCCAGAAGTGACGCGCCAGCGTGTAGCCTTCTCTTTCCAATAAGCAGCTCGCGCCCTGATCCAGGCTACTCACAGTAAGACTCAGCACAACCCGCTGCTCTTGCTCCTGATCGCACATTAGCTGGCGCGCTCGCTCTTCCGTGAGCCAGATCAACAAGGTGCCAATGCCACGTCTGCGATACTCCGGGTGAACGCGTATCGTCGAGACAAGGTGTCCCCGCGCCTCGCACCGTACGTCTGCATACCCCACGAGTTTCCCCTGACCAGTCACAATGACCCAGGCATCCCTGCTTAAACAGAAGTCTGCGCGCTGCCAGGCCTGACGCACATCTTCAGCTGTTGGTTCCGCAATACGTGATTCAACCACATCGCAGGCGATCATTAAAGCGGTGACCTGATCCAGGTCCGCCATACTCGGTGCCCGCGCCGCTAGATTATGAAAACGTACGATCACGATGATTGCTCCAATCTTTTTCCCAGACAAAAGCGCTGCTTTTCCCCCCGGCAGCGCTTTTGTCCCTCTGCTTCTCCTGCCCTTAGCCGTTGCGCTTCAAGCGCCCTGTGCGCTTGGCGTGGCGCTCGGCCATGCGGAAGATGATCATTCCCAGCGGAATGCTCACCACCCCCATGATGAGCAGCGGCCAGGTGTTACTCCAAATCTCTGCGGACCAGATGACTTTGTCCGAAAGCAGTCCAGAACGCAGACCATTCAAGACATAGGTCGCTGGCGAAAGCCAGGCAAACGGCTGCATCCAGCCGGGTAGTACGCTGATCGGATAATACACGCCCGAGACCAGGAGGATAATGGCGCGTACGATAAACGACATCTGCATGCCCTTTTCGGTATAGAGCAGCGGCAGGACAGACGTGGCGATGCCAAAGCCGATAAACGATATGCTCCCCAGGAGCAGCATGAAGGCCACGGTCAGGTAGTTGGCATGGCTGAGATCCAGGTGGAAAAACAGGACCACGACAAACAACTGAAGTCCCGTAAAGAGCAGGCCATGCACGACCGCATACCAGCAACTGCCAATCATATGCGTAAAACGCGAGATGGGAGCCATAAAGGTATATTCAATGGTCCCTTCCCAGCGCTCAATATTGATCACATCAGTGACGCCATCAAACGTGACGCTCAAATAGGTCCAGACTGAGGTACCGATCAGCAGGTATAGAATCATGTAGTTGACCTGCGCCTCGTTCAGCCCCGGCGTGGCCCTGGCGATGAACGTGATGCTCAAGGCATTCACGACGTTATAACAGAGCCAGACAATCTCCCAGGCCCAGTACCGTTTGGTCAGGTTCCAGTTTCTTTCAAAAAAGGCGTAGGTTGCCCGCCCCGTATGCTGTAATGTAGACATTCTTCTCTGCTATCTTTCTTTTATTTTTCTTCTTCTTCTTCACGCTCAGCCTCGAGAGCCTGAAACGCTTTCTCCCAGCTTCCATATTTTGCGACATCTTCTTCGGTAATTCTGTGTGTGGCGGTATAATGCATGAACACTTCGTTCATGGTGACCTGACTGCTCCGCCCCATCAGCCCGGTTACTTTTTGCTTCAGTTCCGCAGTCTCGCCAAGCGCGACGATTCGCCCCTGATCAATGATGGCGACTCGATCACATAATGCCTCGGCCTCGTCCATGTCGTGTGTGGTGATAAGGATCGTTGCGTTATGCTGTTCGCGCAATTCATGAACAAATTTCTGGACATCGAGCTTGGAACGTGGGTCTAATCCGGTGGTGGGTTCATCGAGCAGGAGCACAATGGGGGAGGTGAGAAATGCACGTGCGATCGCAACTTTCTGCTGCATACCGCGCGACATGTTCTCCAGAGGCGCGCTGATACGATCCGGCTTAATCCCCAGTCTTATGAGGATACTCTGGATCTTGTTCCGGGCCTCTGTCCCTGGCATATTGTAGAGCCGCGCCGCATAGATCAGGTTCTCCATTGGCGACAGCTTCTTGAAAAATGAAGCTTCTACGCTCACACGGTTGATCAGACGCTGGACCATGCGCTCATCCTTGATGACATCGTACCCGAAGATCTCTACGTGTCCCACATCTGGTATCAGAAGGGTTGAGAGGATACGAATAAGCGTCGATTTGCCCGAACCATTAGCGCCCAGGATACCAAATATCTCTTTGCGCTTTATCGTTAAATTGATATTTTCAAGAGCTTTTACTTCTCTCTTCTCTTCTTGTTCTTTTTTCTGCCCGCGAAAACGGAACAGAGGACGTGGCTTGAGAAAGACCTTTGAAACTCCGTCAATGACTACTGCATCTTTACTAGGATCGAGCACGATTGCATCAGATACGTGATTCTTCACCGTGATTTCCTGAATAGCCACGCAGTTTTCTCCTTTTACTGTAGGCAAGCGATACAAAAAAATACAAACAAAAAACCGTGGGACTGGATTTTTGCGTTTGCCCAGTACCCACGGTTGAGGGATCTTTCTCTTCCTACTTTCGAAAAGTAGGAGGTCCTCCTCCTGGAACGGGCGCACTCCTCCCCTGCATACGGAACCCGGTGTGCACAACACCACCAAATTTCGCGTCATCGAGGATCAGGAATGCCGGAGCGCAGGGCATAGCATGGCCGTAAGCGACCGAAATGTCGCGCAAGCGTGTCATGTTCAAGACATGAATGTCATTTGCCATGCTGCCATTCTCCTTTTCAATAAATGTGTGTTTATGAGTCCATTATCTGCATTGAGGCGAAAACTCTTCACTCTGCCCATGCAGATACCACTTGTTTAAGTATAAAGAAAACATTAGTGGTCTGTCAAGTACTATTCAGACGAGATTGTCTCTTCTGTTCCCTATCCCTCTGCCTTATTGAGGATTTGCTTCAGTTTCCCTTGCTGAATCGCCTGAACCCACTCGATATGTTGCCGAATGGCTTGCTCCGCATTCTCTGAACTTTTTTCTTTGATGAGCAGACGAAATAATGTCAGATATCTACTCTGTTGCGGATAGATCGCGGTAACGTACTGCCTCCCCATATGGGTATCGTTGAATGTCGCGACCACATACCGTTGTCCATTTGGTGCAATGGCCACATGCCTCGCTAAATCGAGCGTTTGCAGGGTCACGGACGGCGATCCCACAATCTCTACAACACCCTGCGCCTGCGGCACTGGCGCTACCATGGAATACTGCTGCTCTTCCTCGGCGACTTCATTATTTGTTGACATAAAATCAATCTCCTCACTATTTTCAAAGCCGCAGCCGCGCATGGTTTGCGAGACTGCCTGCTACAGTTTAAGCAACTTCTGCTCTTTGGTCAAGCTGATATATTTTCCCGTAGAGGTGCGGCTTGTCTGCAACGTCACGTCATCTCCCATCAATTCCGTAGAGTCGCTGCTTGTCTGCACCTCTACGGGAGGGAGTTATTACCTTACAGGTCTTCTGCTTTCCAGCGCCTCTTGAGATGCCACTGCTTCTTTTTCGCCACGACGATGCGCGCAACCCGTTTCGGTAGCCAGCGTAGAAATCTGGGATGCCTCAACACATAGAGAATAAACTTTGGCTGCAACTTTCTCCATATGCCTGGCAGTTCCTGGATTTCGCCTGTTTTCACAGGATGCTCGAGACTCTGCGGATCGGCCCAGCGCTCTCGCACATAGATATCACTCAATCGTTCCAGCGATTTTTCGTCTCCCGGTGCAACCACAAACAATCCCTTGATATACTCATAGGGCGTCTGCGAAGTCTGTCCTCCAATCCCTGCCCAGTTTGCCAACAGATAGATCTTACCAAATATGCGCATCGACTCACTATATCCACGGAAGAGACGACGCCACCAGACGCCAAAGGCAATGGCTGCGACGATAAGCAACACGATGATCCCTCCCAAACCCACGCTCATTTCCCGCTGCCATTGCTGATTTCTCGCCGCTGTAGCATTCGCACTGGTGTCAAATGCGCTCTCCGGATCTTTGTCGCGCAATTGGGCCGGGAGCTGCTTCGCCAGACTGCCCGTCAGATCAGCTGGAGTACTCGTTATACTCTTACTATATTGATTTGGCAATGGTCGAGTGAACGTGGGAAACGTTGCCGAGGGCTCAAAATTGATCCACCCATAACCGGCAAAGTATACCTGGGTCCACGCATGGGCATCGACGCCGCGCACGATCCGCTGATGATTTCTGGCATCCAGGCTCCCATTGGTATACCCCACTTCGACACGCGCCGGTATCCCCAGCGAACGCGCCATGACAGCCATTGCGGAGGCAAAGTAGTTGCAATACCCCTTCTTGCTGTCGAACAAAAACCAGGAGACGCCCTCTCTGCCCGCTGGAAGCTGAACATCCAGACTATAGGTATAATGCTGGCGCAGATACGTCTCTAAAGCCACCACTTTATCGTACATGGTGGGCGCATTCGCGGTAATACTTTGCGCCAGCTTCGCGATCCTCGGGTTCATATCCTTTGGCAATGCGATATTTGTGCGCAAGATAAGCGGATTGTAGGCAGTGGGCGGTGCGATGATCTCGACACCGTTATAGCCGCTACTGTCAGGATAGTCCGGCGCATTTCTTGGCATGGGCACACTGCGCAAGGTCGCAATATCGGCTGAAGAGACATCCGAGATGACGGTATAGCTGGTATTGCCTGTGGCGATCCGCGCATCCTGTCCCACCCAGGCCACCAGAGCGCCCGTTGTGCTACTACTCAGCCATTTCGTCGGAATATTTACCTGCGCGATCTCTGAAGCGCCAAAAACAAAAGGATACGATCCCTGGGGCGCATTGACCACGCTGATCTTCTGCTTCACGGGATGCGTATCTAACGCTCCTGATGAATAGCTGAAATCGGTCGGGACCTTCAGGGTATCGTCTACCGTCCCGGCATTGGTCCACCCGCGCCCGGTGTAGGTATCATAGGCGAGCGACCCCAGATACTGGCTCCCATCATCCGACTGGACAATCATCACCACATCATTCGTGAGATGGGGATTCCCTCCCAGCACCAGATCTTTCTGAAAGCTCCCATGGTTCGCGGGTATCGAGTTATTGCTCACCGAAAACATACGATTCCAGGTATTCTGGACCACCACTAACGGGCTGCCATTGGTATTCCAGATCCGCGACACCACCGGGTCGACATAGCTTCCCGGCAATATCCAGGAGAAGATCAAGAGCCCGACCGAGATCAGCGCTCCCGTCTGCATAAAGTCCCAGCTCAGATCATCGGAAAAACGCAGGCCCTGACGCCTCCAGCGCACCACCGATTCGTAGAGGTTAAAGCGCAGGAGTAGTAATAAGGACGCCAGTAAAAAGACGATGAGGTAGAGGATATTTTTATCCTGGGCATTATTCAGATTGATCAGAATCACCATGGCGTTCGCGAGGATCATTAACCAGGGATTGCGCGTACGATAGACGAACCAGATACTGGCGTAGGATAACATAAAACTCAGGGTAATGATGAAAAACAGGAAAATAGAATCGTCGTCGGTTGCGCCACCGCTATTGACTACCGCGATCCAACGCTGCATCGCGGTAAGAAAAAGCGGGATATCATTGCCAAAAAAAGCGCTCGAGGTTTGCCATAAGGCCAGTAACAGGCCAAGACAGAGCGCGATCAGGTGCATGCTCCATTTCGGGAACAGTTGCTGCTTTGCTGCGACGATGCCATATGCCAACCCGACGGTCGTAATGAACGTCAGGGCGTCCAGATGCTCGACCCAGTTTGCGGCTTGCACACATAAGACGGTGCTGAAACAGACAGTTGCGACCAGGAACAGGGAGAACCAGCCTTCGGCCAGACTGAGATGGAACTCGTGTCGATGCTGTTCTTCATCCTGCGAATCGCTATTGTTCTCGGAGATCAGGCGGGCCAGGCGCTCAACGGAGGCTTCGCGCATATGGGCTACCTCCACTTCGTATAACGTGCATCGGGACCACTCTCCAGGATCTGAGCAAGAGGCTCTTCACATTTCACACGTAATACAGGGATACCAGCACCTTCTAATAAGGTCAGTGTGTCTTCATCTGAAGGTTCTTGCTCAAATGAGGCGGCATCCAGCCCGATCACGGCTACCTGCACTCCTCTCCGCTGCAAATGGCGCAACCCTTCATGCCAGTCTCGCGAGTTTGAGGGCGTCACGATCACTGCGGCGGTGTTCCGCGCAAAATGCAGTGCGTCCAGCGCCAGCGCTTCTTTGAGGTCCGGCCCAACTCCTGCTTCGACTACGGCCAGCAATTCTAATACTCGCTCGATCTGTCGATCACCTCGATCTAAAGGAAGCAGCTCACGGTGCGCTCCATTGATGAGCAATCCAACGGACAGATCTTGCCTCAAGAGATACGTTGCAATGGTGGCAACGATCGTGACGCCATACTCTTCTGTCGAGTGTTCCCCTTCTCCTGCCTGCACATCTTCTTGCAGATCCAGAAATATCCAGACGTCCACAGCCGGGTCCAGGTCAAACTCTTTTACCATAAGCTGGTTGTAATGCGCGCTGGACCGCCAGTGAATCCGACTGAGCGCGTCACCAGCCACGTATTCACGGATGGTGGTTGCATTGGTGGTGGTTTGCAGTGCTCTTCGCGAACTTCGCCCTCTGCCCGGCAATCCGCCCGAGAATAAGGCAAAGTTTGTGATGGGCAAGACGCGGGGGAGTACCAGCAGCTCCTGCATGTCCGCGAGCATGATACGCCGCCGAAAAAGGCCAAAGGGATCGCCGCTCGTCGCGCTGATCGGTCCCAGCTGGAATCGTCCCCGCTGCCGACAGGTGCTACGTGCGCGCCACATCGCCCGCTTTCTCCCTCCCATGCTCGCCACATAGCCAGCACGATGTCCGGGCAACGTGGAACCATCGGCAATCTGTACCCACAATTTGGGCAACGAGCTCAGATTGTCGAGCATAAGCCGCTCATCAAATATCTCGCCGACCTGTACACGTCCACTTGCAGCGGTTCTCTGGAAGGTCAGTTTACGCACGCTCGCACGCGCCCAGAACAGGGAAAGGAGAAATAAGGTGAGCAAAACGTACGTCAGGATATAGAGTACTTTCCAGCCACTGCTAATCGCAAAAAAGGACAGGATGATGATCAGTAAGAAGGCTTGCCACGGTCGCATAGCTCAGCGTACCTTTCCCCCACCAACCCAGGCGTTTGGCACCGCGACGCTCTGCAAAATTTCGTCCAGGATCGCGGTCGAGCTAATCGCTCGCACACGTGCTGCTGGCGTAACAATGATGCGATGTGCCAGGGTTGGCTTGGCTAAAAGCTTCACATCGTCGGGGATGACGTACCCTCTCCCGCGCATAGCAGCCAGCGCCTGGGCAGCTCGGAAAAGAGCGAGCGATCCTCGTGGACTGACTCCCAGATAAATATTGTTATGGCTACGTGTTGCATTGGCTATGGCGACGATATATTCGCGAATAGATGGATCAACGTGAATATTTTTTATCTGTTTCTGGATCAAGACGAGCTCTTCTGCGGTCATGATCTGCAAGAGATCTTCCAGCGGATGACGCAATTGATGGCTGTCGAGAATATTGACTTCATCGGCTGCTTTGGGATACCCCAGTTTGATGGTCATCATAAAGCGATCCAGCTGCGCTTCGGGTAGGGGGAAAGTTCCTTCGTATTCGATGGGATTCTGCGTGGCCATAACCATAAATGGATCGGGCAAGCGGTACGTCGTTCCGTCGACGGTAATCTGACTCTCTTCCATGGCTTCGAGCAGGGCCGACTGTGTTTTCGGTGTGGCACGATTGACTTCGTCTGCCAGTACGATCTGCGCCATGATGGGCCCGGGACGAAATTCAAAATTTCCCGATTTCTGATTATAAATAGAAACGCCTGTAATATCGCTAGGCAGGAGGTCGGGCGTAAATTGGATTCGCTTAAATGTGCATCCGATCGAACGAGCTATTGCTTTGGTAAGTACTGTCTTTCCCACACCTGGCACGTCTTCGATGAGCACATGCCCATGACAAATCACCGCAATCAGGCTGAAGGCCACCGAGTCAGCCTTCCCTACTATGACCCGTTCAACGTTTGCGACCACACGTTGAACTGCGGTCGCTAAATCCTGTACTGACTGCATTCGTATCTCCCCAATGAGGTTCTATGTGAGGTGAACAGTTTCATAGATCTTCTCTTGTTATTCTAAGAAGAACACTTCAGTATAGTTATGTTATCACAAAATGCGGCACTATCTCTTATAATTACGTTCTTGCAATCTTTTTTGTTGCATTCCGTACCATATTTTCCTAGAAACTAAGTCCTATGCCTTTTCTACCAGTACTGATGTTCACCCACGATTCCATTTCTGTCTATGATATACGTTTTTCACAGAACTATGCTCTCAGTTAAGAAGATGCCAGGACTATGCTCTCAGCTAAGAGTATGCTAATATGTAGGTCATGAGCCAGAGCAATCAACACACATCCGAAGAACTATTTGCCCGGGTGACCGGCTTTGTGCAGGGCGTCGGCTTCCGCCAGTTCGTTGTCCACAAAGCTCTCAACCTCGGCCTGCGTGGATTTGTACGCAATGCGAGCGACGGCAGCGTTGAAGTGGTCGCCCAGGGAGCTCGCCCTGCCCTTGAAGGGCTCCTCGTTCTGCTTCGCCAGGGTCCATCGGCCTCTGAAGTTGAAGAGGTCTCGACCTCCTGGCGCGAACCGACCGAGCTCTTTCCTGGCTTTTATATTCGATGGTAGCTTTACTACCCGCTGCTGGTAGGAGATTTTATATTCGATGGTAGCTTTACTACCCACTGGTAGGTAGGAGATTCAAGAGGACACCTATGATTGATCGTGAGACAGTACAAAATGTCGCAAAACTCGCGCGCCTGGGTCTGAGTGAAGAGGATATTGAGACCTTTGGCAGCCAACTCTCTGTAATCCTGGAGAATATTAAGATTCTTCAGGAGGCGGATGTGAGCAATGTCTCCCCCACTGCTCACGCTTCACGCCTGACGAATATTACCCGGCTCGACGCCCCCCGGCCTTCTTATCCTCCCCAGGCGCTTCTGGCGAATGCCCCCGACCAGGAAGATGAGTATCTCAAGGTGAATGCCGTTCTGGAGGGAGAGTAGCTGTATGACTGAACTCTATCAATTAACGATCCATGAGGCAGCTTCTCTACTACGCGCACGCAAAATCTCTTCGGTCGAGCTGACTCAGGCGCATCTTGACCGCATTCGCGCGGTTGAGCCGCGTGTGAAGGCGTTTACGCTGGTCACCGATGAGCTCGCGCTTGCGCAGGCACGCGCGGCTGATCAACGCATTGCCAACAATGAGAATCTCTCGCCTCTCACAGGCATTCCTATTGCGATTAAAGACCTGATCAGCACGAAGGATATTACGACGACCTGCGGCTCTCGCATGCTGGAACATTTCAAGCCGGTGTATGATGCAACGGTCATGAATAAGCTGAACGCTGCGGGCATTGTGATGGTGGGAAAGACGAATATGGACGAGTTCGCGATGGGTTCTTCCACCGAGCACTCGGCCTTCTTCCCGACGCATAATCCCTGGGATCTCGAGCGGGCTCCGGGTGGCAGTAGCGGCGGCTCCGCGGCGGTGGTGGCGGCGGGCATGGCAATGGGCTCGTATGGCAGTGATACGGGCGGCTCGATCCGTCAACCGGCTTCGCTCTGTAATGTCGTCGGGGTAAAGCCGACGTATGGCCGGGTCTCGCGCTTCGGTCTGGTGGCATTCGCTTCTTCGCTCGATCAGATTGGCCCTTTCGCTCGCGATGCGCACGATGCCGCGCTCCTGCTTCAGGCCGTTGCCGGACATGATCCCTGCGATGGCACCAGTTCGCCCAATGCCGTCCCTGACTATACGACGGCGCTGACGGGCTCACTCAAGGGGATGCGTATTGGGGTGCCGGAAGAGTACTGGGTCGAGGGCACACAGCTGGGAGTCGTCAAGACGGTACGCGAGGGTATCGAACGTCTGCGCGAGCTGGGCGCTGAAGTGAGCAATGTCTCTCTCCCTTCTACAAAATACGGTGTCGCCGCGTACTACATTATTGCACCCGCCGAAGCAAGCGCTAATCTCTCTCGCTACGATGGCGTAAAATATGGCTATTCGTATCGCGATACCGATGATATGTGGGAGGCGATGGAGAAGACGCGCCAGTATGGTTTCGGCCCTGAGGTGAAACGCCGCATCATGCTTGGCACATATGCGCTCTCGTCTGGCTACTATGACGCGTACTACAAACAGGCAGAGAAGGTGCGTACGCTGATCCGTCAGGACTTCGAGAAGGCGTTTGAGCGCTTTGATGTGCTGGTGAGCCCGGCTTCTCCTACGGTTGCCTTCAAACTGGGCGAGATTACCGATCCGTATCAGATGTATCTGCAAGACGTCTTTACCATCCCGGCCAATCTTGCTGGTATCTGCGGCGTCTCAATTCCAGGTGGCTTCAGTGAGGGTCTGCCGGTCGGTTTACAACTGCTCGGGAATGCATTTCAGGAAGAGCGCATTTTGCGTGTCGCCGATGCCTTCGAGCGCGTCACCGACTACCATACCCGCTGGCCACAAGGACTATAAGCAAAACGAACGTGTAGAGGAGATAGGCCATCTGGTTATCTCCCCTACTTTTGTTTGATTTTCTCGTATATGCAGTAGTTCCAGTATCTTCAGGCGACGCGAGCGAGAATTGTAGCTCCTGGTGTTTCTGAAGAAGATGTGTGCCCACAAAATCCTACAAGAGCACTTAAAAATACGATAAAAATCTTTATAATGAGGGATTTTCGATGGAACGCCACGCACTACTTGGTATTATTTGTATTATCATTGCCGTTCTGCTGCTCATAGCCGCTCCTCTTCTGGCCTTTACGCCGCCAGGAAACAGGTTACTTGCAGGTCAACCCCCGTTCCCAACACCAACGCCTATTCCACCCACGCCCACGCCTCAACCCGTGCTAACGCCGCGCGGCACGCCTCCCACCGTCTCTGCCTCAGAGTATTATCTGATCGATATGAATACGCACAATGTCTTAGCCGATAAGAATGCAGTAGAATCGCGTCCGATGGCGAGCACGACGAAGATCATGACCGCGCTCATCGCGATTCAATCGGGCGACTTAACGCTGCCTGTCACGGTTCATCAAGATGCGCTCGAGCGCATCGCGGAAGGTGGCAGTAGTGCTAATCTGCGCCTGGGAGATACCATTCCGCTCGGGGATATGCTCTATGGAATGATGCTCCCATCGGGCGATGATGCAGCCTGGGCCATTGCGGATGCGCTGGCGGGCAACGAACAAAATTTCGTGCAACGCATGAATCTGTTCGCCTATCATCTACGTCTCTTCCAGACCCACTATGCCAGTCCCGATGGCCTGAGCCTGACGTCGGAGGAGGACGCGGAACACTATACGAGCGCCAACGATCTGGCCCGTCTGACTACGTACGCATTGAGCATCCCATTCTTCGCCAAAATTGTGCATACCGATCACTATGCTATCCCGGCAACCGCCACGCACGCCGCCTATTCCTGGACGAATACGAATACGCTGCTGGTCAGCTATCCCGGCATGCTTGGGGTAAAGACGGGCTTTACGTATGCAGCTGGCTACTGTCTGGTCTTTGCGGCACAGCGCAACGGGCATGAGTTGCTCGGGGTGGTGATGAATAGTAGCAGCGAGGATTTACGCAATAAGGATGCGGTTGCCCTGCTGAACTGGGGATTCGCGCTTCCGCTGCTACCGCCGAAGCCATAAGTGAGGTTGTTTTGTTCCTCGAGAGAATGTGTTATGCTTAGTGTAAGGGGCAATAGAGTTTTCTGAGCATGTTCAAGGCTTTTGCAAAAGTGGTAAAGGAGAGGTGAAAATGTTTAATCCACATCATAAATATACAATTGATGAGTATTGGCGTCAGGTCGAGGCTTTTCCTGAATATAAGTACGAATATATTGATGGCGATATTCGTATGATGACAGGTGGGAGCCCTGCACACTCGCAGATTGCAGCTAATATTGTTGGTTTACTCTTTCTGGCATTGCGTTCACAAGAGTGCAATGTCTATACATCCGATGGGGCTTTGCAACTCACTGAAAACCGTGTGTATTATCCAGATGTTTCTGTTTCTTGTGATCCGGCTGATTGGACACGAGGAAAGGCGTTAGAGGCTCCCAGTGTGGTGGTAGAAGTGACGTCTCCTTCCACAGAGAAAGCAGATCGAACGGAAAAGCTTGATGTCTACCAACGCTATCCTACGATCCAGGAAATTTTGCTTGTTGACTCTCGTCGTTGTCAGGTGAGGCATTATCATCGTGTGGGCGCGTATAAGTGGGAAGATTTCTTGTATGAACATGAAGATGATGTGATCGATCTTGAAAGTATTGGAGTTTCTTTGACGGTTCGCGAGATTTATTTGAAGGTGTATCTGGAACTGGAAGAAGAGTAACGGCGAAATGCCTGGTGTGGGAACGTAGACAGGTTCAAAGAGATCACCCGATGGTACTCAGAAGACTCGCACCTTACAAATCAAACCGTAGCGCCTACGAACGGCCCGGACACACAAAGATCTCCCATCACCCCATTGTAAGGAGAGCACAAACATGATAAAATGGCTTCACTACCCCGTGCTATATCAATTTGAATAAGAGTACATTGAAATGCGCTACGCCATCTTTACTGATATACATGCCAATCTCGAAGCGTTAGAAGCGGTTCTGGCAAAAATTGAGGAACTGGCTCAGCAAGAGCCAATCGAGCAGATCTGGTTTCTTGGAGATCTGGTTGGCTATGGTCCAAACCCTAACGAATGTATTGATATGCTACGCGCCCGTACTGATGTGATTATCGCCGGAAATCACGATTGGGCCGCCGTTGGCAAAATCAGTTTAGAAGACTTCAGCGAGGCCGCTCGCGTTTCTGCTGAATGGACGGCCAAACAACTCTCTGACGAAAATCGCGACTTTCTTATCAATCTCCCCGAGCGTATTGAGAAGGACATATGCACACTCGTCCATGGTAGCCCTTATGGCCCTCTCTGGGAATATCTGACCAGCGAAGTGCTTGCCGAACGCAGCTTCGAGTACTTCAATTCTCTCTATTGTTTTGTCGGTCATACCCATGTCCCGGTGATCTTTCAACAACCCGATATTGCCAATACTCCCACTATTCCTCTATCCGACGCACAACAACAACTGGCTGGCATTGAGCTGACGCCCGAAGATCTGCAACCTTTGCCTGAAGCTGAGGAAGATGACGACGAAACACAGAAACTGGTGGTCGTACGTCACACCCTGCAAAATAACCAGGCCGCTACATCCTCGGCGGATGAAGCACATCTGGACACAGAGCCGCATCTCGATCCTCCCGATGTGCTCGAGCACGCCTCTGATATCCAGCACCACGTTGATGATGAGCAGGAGATGCTCTCAGTCACGCATGCTAACGATGATGACGAGTTCGACATCTTATCGGCGGATACTGAGATCCTCGCCGCTCTTCCCGCTCGTCTTGTCCCTGATCGCCCGGCCACGATCCCTTCTACGCAAGATACTCAGGCTCCTGATCAGGCCGAAGATGACGCTCCACCGGTGGTAGAGGTGGTATCAGAAGATGAACTGCTATCAGCAGCAGAGGTGACGCCGGAGGATACTATTGCCAACGCAGAAGATCGTCTCAATCAGGAGATCGAAGAACTCCTGACACTGCTCGGTCTGACGCAAAATACGACCTCGATCACGAATGAAATGATCATTCCACCTGAGGACGGCCCCTGGAAAGCTCCCAGGGGGTATCGCGCCATTGTAAACCCGGGTGGTGTGGGACAACCACGCGATGGCAATCCCAAAGCGGCTTTTATGATTTTCGATCCCGAACGTGGTTTCCAGTTTTATCGCGTTCCTTATGACATTGAGAAAACACAGGAGAAGATCATTGAGGCTGGTCTCCCAAAATATCTGGCTACCCGCCTGTCGTATGGTCGTTAATATGTAATTTCATGAAACTTATCGTCGGCCTGGGTAATCCAGGCACACAATATGCTCAAACACGCCATAATGTTGGCTTTCGCGTTGTCGATTTACTCGCTGAGAAGCATGGCTGGAACTGGGAGAGGCGTGGACGCGCATTTCTCGCGAACGGTTCTCTTGGTGCAGAAAAAGTGGTTCTGGTCAAACCTCAGACCTTTATGAATCTTAGCGGTGAGGCTGTCTCTGAGCTTGTCCGCTGGTATAAACTTTCGCCCGAGGATGTGCTGGTGGTCTATGATGATCTGGATCTCCCGGTTGGCAAAATTCGTCTGCGCGGCAAGGGGAGCACTGGCGGTCATAATGGCCTGAGCAATATCACGCATCATCTCCATACGGACGCCATTCCGCGCCTGCGCGTCGGCATCGGTCGCCCGGCCAATCATCGTATGGAGACCATTCAGTACGTGCTCGGCGTCCCCCCCGGTGACGAGCGCATCCTTCTCTCGACCAGCGAGGCACAGGCGACCGACGCTCTCCCCATGATTCTCGAACAGGGCGTAGAAGCAGCCATGAACCTGCTCAATGCCGATCCGGAGGCGCAACAAAAGCAGGCCGAACGTCGCCGTTTACAATTAGAAAAACGCCGCCTTCGTCAGGAACAGAAAGAGCAAGAGCAGAAGGAACAGGAAAACACGCCTTAAACATATTCTGTTGACAAACTTCTCTTTCTACCTGTGATCACCAGAAGGAGAAACTGTGGTAAAAATACACATCCTTGGGTCACCTGGTAGCGGAAAGACAACATTGGCACAGGATATAGCGTCTCGATTGCACATTCCCCACTATGATCTCGATAAGGTGAACAGGGAGCAGGAAAGTATTATCACCATTGCTGAGCAACCAGCATGGATCACAGAAGGTATCTATCTCTTTTGGACGGAACCTATGCTGTATCACGCTGATTGCATCGTGTTGCTTGAAATCTCCTGGCCTGTAGCCGCATGGCGTATCATTCGTCGCCACATCTTGAACAGTCTTCGTGGCAACCAACAATATCCCAGGATAAACGGTGTAAAGCTACTCTGCAAGCTTTTGAAGGATACCCGCCGCTACATCTTAAACCCGGATCATACCGACAAATCTTCGGTAGAAACTCTCCATATGTATCTTGAAACGCATCGAGATCTGACTACACCACGTTAAGATAAGAAACGTTATCCTCTTGTAGGAGTGGGGGTTATCTCCACCTCTACAAGCACGACCTGTTTACATCTTGTCCTGTTATCTACTCAGGAGGCTACTCGCAAGGTAGCAACCTCTGCCAGGGCAGCGGAGAGCGAACGCTGCCGCTTGCCAGCGTCCATGGCGTGCGTATCCCGATCCAGAAGTTGCGCCGCAGCTTCCCCATAGAGTTCCCGAGCACGATCAACAACAGCGCGACCGCTATATTGATCACGTACACAATATCTGTTCTATAACCAAGCGCAAAAGCAGAGGTTGTCCCCTGGAGCACCAGGAGAAACAGCAATATGACTATCAGAAAACGATCCCCATATTTATTCAGCGCATGTTGGCTTTCGACGCTACCCAGACGCGGACTGCTTATCAGACCTCTCATCACAAGAAAAATCAGGACGCTGAGGCCCGGCGCAAACACTGCATTCCAGAGCTTTGGCATATACCCATTCACCTGTCCCGCTGCATCCCAGTGGGAAGGGACCATCTCTGGCATAAATGGATAGGTCAATGCGGCTATGAGTACCTGTAATACAATGATCACAATGGCCAGATTTTTGAGAGACAGCCCGTGTGCAGATGATGTTGTCCCGACTGGCGGTTCATCGCGCCAATGTTCTCTGGGGTCCATAGTTTCCTCCTTGACAGAGACTTTTATTGCTCAGATGCCTGTTCACTGGTGGTCTCGCTCGTTTCGACACCACCGAACCAATCCATAATTTCGGTCATTAAATCTTGAAACACTGTCGTATTGAGCGAGTAGATCTGAAATTGCCCTCGTCGCTCCACGCGCACCAGATCAGCCAGTTTCAAGACGGTGAGATGATGGGAAAGAGCTGTTCGCCCGATACCGGCATGTTCTGCCAGTTCACCAGCGGACCGCTCTCCTCCGCGCAGATATTTCAAAATACGTCGCCGCGTTGGATCAGCGATCGCTTTGTACGCCTCCTGCAT
>DATJHM010000227.1:0-3901 GCA_035493895.1 Ktedonobacteraceae bacterium | reverse complement strand
GCTCCGCGAAAGATAAAGCCGGGATCGATCCCATTCAGAATAGTGATGGCCCCGCCCAGGAGGACCGTCGGAATAAAGATGGAGGGTATTAACACACGCAGCCTCAGGATCAGTGCCTGACGTACCTGGATATGCGATTGTTCATCCAGCACTGCGATGGGGGCGCGTACGCCGTAGTCAATGACGAAAAGTGCGCCAGCTAAGATACCGGCGAAGAACAGGGTAACGAAGTCGAGGATGGTAGCGGGATTCATATTCCTTTTCCCTTTCCTTTTTCCTTGTGGGTACATGGCGTGAAATCCGAGTTATGCACAATATTATTTGGAAGCAGACCGAAGCGATCACCCAGTCCCGGCCCGATCTCGGAGACGTTCGCAATGATCCGTTGGAGTTGCGCCTGGAGATGGTCCTGCTCGTCCTCAGAGAAACCGCGTTTCATGCTCTGATCAAATTGCTCCACTGGCAAGGCTAGCGTATTTGAGATGTCTCTGCCCTCATCAGTGAGATAGACTTTGACAACGCGGCGGTCTTCACGATCATGTCGCCGCTCAACGAGCCCATTCTGCTCCAGTCGCGTGATAATACCTGTCGCCGTCGGAGCATCAACGCCGCGTTTTTGACTCATTGTGCCGATGGTCAGGCCATCTTGTTCGAGCAGGAGTGATAATGCGCCCCACTGTGGTGGCGTGATGACATACGGCTTTCCACGCTCCTCGCAATGCGCCCGCATCACTTCTGCGAACGCATACGCGACACAACGTTGCGCGTAGAACAACCAGTAACTCAGGCGACCGTGATTATCGTCAATAGGTAGCTCCATATATTTCCTTCGCACACTTATAGTTAGTTTGCTAAATATTTGTACGCTAATATATTTTGAAGGATATACGATATATCGTGCCCTGTCAAGAGTTCGGCAGGCCAATTTTTGCAGGAGGATCAGAAGTGCGGGAATACGTCTTCTTTTTGTCATAATCTACTGGCAATTTCAGATCAATAGTGCGTAAAGTGTTGCCAGGCTTCATGTAAAACTCTCAAGTCTCGTATGGAGGCTTTTTGTGATACGCTCCTCGTCCTCTCACAGAAATCCGGGTATATTGAGCTGGCTCAGATCCATTTATGTCCATACGCGCTCTTTATACCCTCTAATATTGCATCTGTGTTGTACAGTAGAGACGTGATCCAGAAAAAGCCTGGCCAGCCTGGATCGGAGATGCATGCATGCAGTCGAATGCTCAACCTGCCGAAGCCTGGAGAGTGTTCTCACTTGTCCAGGCTCCCATGCTCGCGAGGGCGATAGACAAGAGCATGGGAGCTAGAAGCAGCAGGAGGAGAAGATTTCTCATTGGATGAATATTACAGTGAAAACAACAGAGGTGAGACCAATGACGCACGCAGCAGCAGTATATGCGACACTTGACGACTGGATTGCACACGAGGCGATCCCATGCTCTCTCGATTCTCGCCCGGACTTCAACGCCGCCGTTGATACGGTGATCGACTCACTTGACAATTCGGTAGCATTACTTGGTTTTGGAGAAGCACTTCATGGAGGGAAAGAGCTGCTTGTCCTTCGTAACCAGCTCTTCCAACGCCTTGTCGAAGCCCATGGCTACAGCGCCATTGCCATTGAGAGCAGTTTTCCTCGGGGACCCATCATCAACGAATACGTGCTTGGGCACGGTCCGGCATCTTACGAGGCGGTGCAGGAGACTGGATTTAGCCACGGCTTCGGGAAGTTCGCAGCGAATCGCGAACTGGTCGAGTGGATGAGACACTACAATGCTGATCCAGCGCACCAGAGGAAACTCCAGTTTTATGGTTTCGATAGCCCGACCGATATGGCCGCAGATAGTCCTCGCCAGACTCTCCACGTTGCGCTTGATTACCTCTGCTCAGTCGATGAGGCTCTCGGCCAGGAGTATCGCAAGCGCATCGACCCGCTGCTCGGACAAGACTCTGCCTGGGAGAATCCGGCTGCCGCGTTCGACCCGACGCAGGCGATAGGTCGATCACCGGAGGCAACCACATTGCGGATCGAGGCAGAGGAGCTGATTTCAGAACTGCGCGTGCGCCGTCCCGGACTGGTCGCGAAGAGCGACGAGAGCCGCTATCTGGAAGCCGTCCACTATGCTGTGCTGGCTCGGCAACTCCTGAACTATCATGCAGCGTTAGCGCAAGCATCGGATAAACGCCAGGCCATCCTGCTCGGCATCCGTGCCGCAATGATGGCAGAGAATCTGGCGTACATCGTCTCCCGTGAACAGGGGCGAGGCAACATCCTGGTTTTTGCCCACGATAGCCATCTCAAGCGTGGAAAGGTGCAATGGCAATGGGGGAATGAGCCGGTGATCTGGTGGCCCGTTGGCTCGCATCTTCGTGAAATGTTCGGTCGCCGCTATGCCGTCATCGGCTCAGCCGTGGGCGAATCGCCAGCCCACGGGATTGGCCAGCCAGAAGCCGGGACGCTTGAGGCGCGGCTCACATCCGCTCCCGGGCCGATGCGGTTCATTCCCACCCGGCAAGGGCAAGGGCTTCCTGTAGAGGAACTTGCGGCACTACCGATTCGCTCTGGCAGTAAGAAGAACAGGAGCTATACGGAACCACTCAACGCCCAAAGCTTCACCGATTTCGATTGGCTAGCTGTCCTGGATACGACGGCATACACCCGAGAGGGTTGGCCATATCTCGAAGACTGAAGCACGCGTTCCGAGCAATAACGTCCTCCCGCAGGTAACTATTCAGTAGGAGCACGTAGAAGATGCAAAGCATGCATACGCCTTCGCTCTTGAGTACGGCATAACCGAGAGAACGACAAAATTCGCGCAAATGAGTCTTTTGCGCTATCCTACTGAATAGTTACGGATTTTACGCGTATCCTTAGCTAGCTTGCCTCTCAATCTCTGGGAGCTGTCTCTGTCAACAACATCCTTACGCAATTGAGCATATGCATGTCCCACTCAGGATCAATGGGACAACAAAAGGACTGCTTCCAGGATAACGACGAGATCCTTGTCTTGCTCTTCAGTGCTGAGCTGGTTGAAAGGGACTTTTTGCTCTTCAGGAGCCCATGTGCCGTTGCGGCTCAGCCAGTTTTTATGCAGGAGGTCGCCAGCTTTCAGAAGACTTTGCCCCGGTTGTCCTTGCGCAGACAGGGATTGTAGATGGCCGGACTGTAGAGCGCTCTTCACAGAGCGTAATTTCGTCAGATCTTCACCTGATGAGCGCAGTTCTTGCACAATTTCGAGGGCGGCCTGTGCTGAAGCGTGATTTTCAGCCTGCCACGTGGTCGGTAGTTCGTCGTAAGGCGTGTTGGCAATATCTAGCTGTGTCTCGCCATTATGCGCAGCCGTCCACGCCGGATCATTGGCCTCTTTCATTCTTGGCTCATAGTTTCGTGCTTTTTGCCATCGCTCATGTAGCTTGCTCGCCAGCTCATTAATAAGCGCCTCATCTTCCTGGCTGCTAGCACTTCCCCCACCAGTTTCTCCGGGTCCGGTTCCAGGCGTATCCGCCATATACGCTTTACCATTTTCAGCAGCAGGATCAAAGGCGGTCCCGGCGAACATCGGATGCGGTCCTGTCGGGGTGAAGCCGGTGGCACAGGCGGCGGGGATGTTTCCACTCAGCTCGTTGATGAGGAGAGCCGCCGCCTCTAAAGCCATGCCAGCGTTATTTAAGGCATTAGTAAAAGTGCTCATTTTTGACTCAACGAAACTGGCTTCTCCTACCATGACCTGTCCACCCTGTGAAGTCACTAATTGCATGGTGCTCATCCCTGCCTTGAGTGCTGGCAGGAGCTCGCTCAGTTTTGCCGAGGCCTCTGCCAGATGAGAGGCGGTTCCGTTCATGCCGTTGGAAGCATGGCTGTGGTCTATCTTTGTATAGTGCCAGGTAGTAA
>DATJHM010000226.1:0-3617 GCA_035493895.1 Ktedonobacteraceae bacterium | reverse complement strand
TAGAAATTCAGCTGCGATATTGAAGAGGACAAGGGCCTGAATAATGTAGACCAGATCACTCGAAATATTGGCATTGAGCGCCATAAAGCTGCCACCCTGGCGAAGTCCTCCAAAGAGCAATGCGCCTAATAGCACGCCAACTGCCGTCGTTCGTCCCAGCATAGCCACACCAATAGCATCAAAGCCAGTCGGATCGATACTAAATGTAGAGCCCGTCAACTGATAAGGGGCCTGACCCATTAAGCGGCAGGATCCGGCCAATCCCGCGAATGCGCCCGCCAGAGCCATCGCCAGGAACATATTACGCTGTATCGATATACCTGCGTATCTGGCTGCCCGCAGGTTCTGGCCCAGTACGCGAATTTCGTAGCCAAAGGTCGTGCGAGATGTAATAAACCAGTAGATCACCAGGGCCAGGAGCGCGAGAAAGATGCTCACATCAACAGAATACGCTTCGGGAGTGGGGATTTTTGGTAGAAATGCGCCGATCGTTTGATTATAGAAATTGGAGATCAGAGGAAGTTGTGCTTGAACAGGGATCGCGTCGGTCTGATTGGATTGACCGGGAGCTTTAAATGGGCCATCGATCAGATAATCAGTGAAATAGAAGGCGGTCCAGTTCAACATAATCGTCGTCACTACCTCATGAGCACCTCGCCAGGCTTTGAGGATGCCCACGATTCCTCCCCAGATCCCACCGGCAATGATGCTACCGAGCAACATAAGCGGTATGAGTAACCAGGCGGGCGCAGATGGTAAATAGTGGCCAATGAGAGAAGATGCCATCGCACCCATCGCTAGCTGACCTGAGGCACCAATATTAAAGAGGCCAGCACGAAAAGCAATTGCGACCGAGAGGCCAGCAAAGATTAAGGGACCAACTCTGACAAGCGTAAACGAGAAGCTCTGTGCATCGCCAAATGAGCCCTGCAAGAGCGATTGGTAGGCGTTGACGACCGCATTCAAGCGCGTATCAAGCCCTCCGGGGACAGTAAGCATAATAACGATGCTACCAGCAATCAAAGCAAGAACCACCGCAAAGAGGGGACGTGCAAGTGTAGAGCCAGCTTTGCGGAGCCAGACAAAGATCCCGGGTGTACTGCGTGGCACTGTGGTCGCAGACATGTGGCACCCTCCTGGTTAGGAAGAGGCGAAGAAGCCTCCGTGATTGTCGCAAGATGAAAATTTAGCTGGCACTATCATAGCATTAGTAGAGTTATGACACAAGGTATTGCGACCTGGGAGAGAGTTGAGCTTCGTCTGAGGCGTTTCTTTTCAAATCGGCTTGTGAGTAAGCCTCCGCCGATTTTCATGGACTTCTTCTGCGGTTGCGAATTGCAGAAGAGACCATGAAAACTTTTTACGTGCGCTATAGGTGCGAGGAATGATCACACAAGATAGTGCTAATTTTGTGCAAGTGACCCCACAAACCACACCTTTGCCACCATATTTCCATCTGTATTTCCTTCGCCAGAGACAATATACTTGCCATTGGGCGACCAGGCTATCACACTCACATTCTTATGGTGACCTTTATAGGTGTAGACTTGCTTGCCAGTGCTGGCATCTATAATCATCACTTCATATGTGGTATTTTGTCTATCATAACCTCCATATGCGAGATATTTGCCATCAGGCGACCAGGCCAGTCCATAGCTGTTGTCCGCACCTGGATATTGTTTTACCTGTTTACCCGCTATCACATCCCAGAGCTCAAGTGCTTCAGTTCCGGAGAGGTTGCCGCCGGAAAGGGTCACATTGCTAAAAGCGAGATTATGGCTGTGTGGTTGCCATACGATCTCTGCTCCGTTACCTCCTAAAATGTTATGTTGAAATACGATTTGACGCGTGGAAACCTGCCAGACGACTATTGTGGTGTTGGGCTGACTCATGTTTATACTTTGCGTATTCTCCTCGTATGCAGCTATATACTGACTGTCTGATGACCAGGATAACGCGCCAACGTTATAGGGGCCATTAGCTTGAATGGTAAAGTCTATAGCGTTGGTCTCAGGATTCCAGACCTGTACTTCTCCGGATGGGCCAAAGGAGGGTGCAGAGGCGATCAATTGACCATCGGGGGACCAGGCTGTTGCGCGATATCCCTGACCACCACTAGCAGGAAATTGGCTGGCTAGATATGACGTTCCGGAAGAAACTGGATGGATCATAGCCGTTGAAGGCGCTGCGTGGGTTTGTAGCACCCGGCCACTCTGACCGTCTACGATGAACATCGCCTGGTTCGTCGCAATTGCCAGTTGTTGACTGTTGGGTGACCAGTCAAGCCCATATGCCCATTCACTCGGGCTCGCTATCTGGACCGATACCTTGTGCTGACCATCGATCGCATCCCAGATCTGCACGCCCTGTATGCTTGATGAGGCTATACGCTTGCTATCTGGTGACCATGACAGGCCATTGAAGCCAACGGTATTAGCCGGAGTAGTATAAAGCGTTTCCCCTGGTGGCGCTGGCGTCGGTGTGGGGGCGATCGGCGTCGCTGTGGGGAGGGGCGCTGTCACTTGCGCTTGTCCAGCCAGCGTTGTTTGATGCACATAGTTCAAAACGACGACGATGCTGCCGATCAGAATAAGCGCGACCGCCACAAGGCTTATTCTTCCTCCGACGCTCGTCAGGACAGAGGCGAATGATGGCCGTTTTGTCTTCATACGATTTCCTCTTCTTTGTTGCATACTTTTTCGTTTAAATGATGGCTGCTGTGATAGGGAAGTAATTGGAAGGATGACGTCCTTTTTCTCCTGGGCAAGGCTCTGCTCCATCAGGCGATTTTCGACCCGTTGCAGTGCTTGCTGGTATCTCTTGCGCTCAACGCTATAGATTTGCTGTAAATCGTGAATCAGGTGTGTATCTCTGTCTACCTCAGCTCTCTGTCCATGAAAGATATCGTTTGCCTGATTACTAGACGCAAGATGCTCAATTGATTCATCTACATGTTGAGGGAAGAAGGGATCATGTGGTTCTGACATATGTTTGTTCCTCCTACTCATGTTCGTAGATCTTGCGTAATAGTTTGAGTGAACGTGAAAGCATGACACGCACTGCCCCTTCGCTTTTATCGAGAATAGTGGCGATTTCGGCGCTCCGCAAACCAAGCACAAATTTCAAATGCACAATCTCTTGCTGGATAGCAGGCAGCTGTCGAATACTGGCTTGCAGGTGCGAATATTCTTCCTGCCGGAGCAAGAGTACCTCCGGAGTTTCATGATCCTGTTCATACTCATTCTCCGGCACAAGCTCCAGGGGTACGCCCGGGCGACGAACTTGTTTGCGGTGATGATCTGCCATCTTATTGCGCGCCACACACCAGAGCCAGGCTTCCTGTTCTTTTGTCCCCAACTCCGCAAAGTTTGGACGCTCTAACGCAGCCAGAAAGACTTCGAGCAATAGATCTTCGGTATCTTCCAATGAGCTGGCATGTCGATACAAGTACGCAAAAAGTGCTGGTGCATATCGCTTATAGACGGCACTGAGATGCGCTTTATCGTTCAGCGAGGCTATTTGCTCTTTCCGCATATATTCCTCTGTATAAATTTGATATATATCTATTTGAGATCTCGCAACATACATCGCTTAATAGCCTCTTCTGTTACAACAAA
>DATJHM010000225.1:0-13417 GCA_035493895.1 Ktedonobacteraceae bacterium | reverse complement strand
CGATAACGCCGAGGAAGATAGAACGATGTACAAAGTGGTTATGAATCAGGAGGAGCAATTTTCCATCTGGCCGGTATCCAGGGAGAATCCACCGGGCTGGATAGATACCGGGAAAAGTGGCCTGAAGCATGAAGTTCTTTCCTATATAGAAGAAATATGGACAGATATGCGCCCGTTAAGTTTGCGCATGCATATGAATAAAACCTCCGGGTAAAATATCCCCGCTACACCAAAGAACTTGTGTTATTAGCATAGTTCAGGAGCGTATACGTAAGAATGCAACGCAAACCATTTCGGCATGTCCCCCACCCTTTCTTTGCTGTTGGCTTCAACTACCATCCATCAGCGACTGGATGTCACTACTGGCAAAAGTGGGACCCGCTGCGGATTGACCAGGATTTTCAGGAGATGAAACGACGCGGGTTCAATACAGTCCGATTTTTTACGTTCTGGGCAGATTTCGAGCCAGTGGCTGGTCACTATGATACAGTCGTCACTGCCAGGCTCCAGGAATTGGTACAGATCGCCCGGAACCATGATCTCTGGTGTATTCCAGCGCTTTTAACTATCTGGATGAACGGACAACTATTTGACCTGCCCTGGCGGCGAGGGAGAGACCTATGGACCGATGCGGACATGGTGACGCATGAGATCAAGTATGTGCAACATATTGCCTCTGCACTACGCGACGCAAAGAACATCCTGTCGTATGATCTGGGTGATGAAGTTATTCACGTCGATCTTGCTTGTGCACGGAAGTTATCCCGTTCCGCAGTGAAGTCCTGGCAAAAAACGCTCTCGGACGCGATTCGTCAGGCTGATCCTGATGCACACGTGCTTCAGGGGAATGAAGCATCCACAATTCTGGGAAACCATGAATTTCGACCCGAAAATAGTCAGGCCCTCGATCTCATTGCTCTTCATGGCTTTCCGCTCTGGGCTCCTTTTGCCATTGAGTCCGTTATGAGCTATAAATCTACCTCGTTTGTGCCTTTCCTGGTGCAGTACGCGCGTACCGATGGTCCGGTCTTGATCGATGAACTGGGAAGTTATGGGACGGATGAAGCGGTAGCCAGTGCTTTTTTGCGTGCAACTACGCATAGTGCGCTTGCCAATGGCGCGGTCGGAACGCTTGTCTGGTGCTGGCAAGACTTTACCAGCAGAGAGAAACCATTCGATACACATCCCAATGAACGTTTTGTCGGTCTGCTCAAAGCTGACGGGACCGCAAAACAGCCTATGCCTGTCTTTCAAGAATTTGCCCGTCGAGCGCAACAGGAATGGTCACAGCTTGCTATTCCTGCTGCGCCTGTTGGTGTCTATATTCCTGAAAGGGGTGAACGTTCTGCGGAGAATTACTTACAACCACAGAGTTCCTCGACGACGGCAGCGTTCTATGCCTATCTGCTCTTAAAACGCGCACATGTGCCTTTTGAATTTACCCATGGTCCTCTGGATAACTATAACCTGATCATCTGTCCATCGGTCGAACATCTGACGCTTCACGAGTTGGAACTCCTTGCCCGCTATGTTGCACAGGGAGGAACAGTCTATTACTCGTCAGCAGAGTATCTGCATGGTTTTGGCGGGGAAGAACTCTTTGGCATTCAGCTGCAAGATTTCACCCTCAATGCGCAAGATATGGCGTATTTTACGTGGCAGGGTCAGGATTATCCTGTCCACTGGCCTCAGCGGGGTACAGCATATACGCAAATTGCGGTCGTGAAAGCAACCAGTGCCGAGGTCCTTGCCCGTTTCCCTGATGGCTCCCCGGCGCTTACCTGCCACACGTATGGGGATGGACGTGCCTATTACTTGAATGCTCCCCTTGAACTTCAGATGGATGAACCATTTCGCTTGCAGCAGTATCCCTGGCATGCTTTGTATGCAACTCTAGCCGCTCAGGCTGGCGTTCAGAAGGTCATAGATGTAGATCATCCTGATGTAGAACTCAATACAGTGCACGATACAGGAAAAGAATACGCCTTTCTCACCAACCATGCTCGCGAGCAGGTACAAATCAAGCTGACACACTATCGTGAGCAGCGAACCTATCATCTCACGCTTGAAGGGAAAGGTATCCAGGTTCTCAGTTGGGAGCGAGCAATGAAGAAGAGTGATAACGAGAAATACCTATCGGACTATCCTGTTGTTTTATGAGGAGAGCAAGTTGATGATTATTGACTCACACTGCCATGCAGGCGAATATCTTACGCATTTTCCCGAGAAGTTTTCTACAGACATGATGTTATCCGTGCATCAGTCACCGGAATCAATCACGACCCAGATTGCCCAATTATTGGCCGAGATGGATGAAGCCGGTATTGATAAAGCGTTTCTCCTGGCATTTGACGCAAAAAGAACATTGGGCGCTAAAGTGCCGAATGAATATGTTGCCGAGATTTGTCGCAACTATCCTGAACGTTTTATTGGCTTCGGCTCGGTTGATGGGAAGATGCCTGATGCTGCCGATACGGTGCATTACTTTGCTACCGAGCTTGGTTTGCGTGGACTCAAAATTGCCCCGGCTTATCTGCAAATTGCGCCAGATGACCCCTGCTGGTATGAAACATATGCGGCCGCTCAGGAACGTCATCTACCCGTTCTCGTCCACGTTGGAACGACACCCGCAAAAGACGCCGCGAAACAATACTTCTCGCCAAACTTTATGGGGAAGGTGGCGACTGATTTCCCACATCTGAAGCTTATTATGGCGCATATGGGTACTCCGTGGGTCATGCCTTGTATAGATTTGCTGGTGGAACATCCAAATTTGTATGCGGATCTTTCCATTGTTGGTTGGTATCAGCCAATAAAAATTGTAGCCCAGGTCTTAGCAGCAGCCCGCAAACGTGGGATCTTGAACCGAATCCTGTGGGGCACTGACCATCCCTGGGGACCTCTCGCCAGTTTTAAAGAGCGTATGCACCAACTTGCGAGCGACGAAACACTGTTTCCCGATCACCAACCACTGACAGATGATGAGTGGTCACAGATCATGGGAAGAACTGCTCTCACGATCTTACCTGATTAATTATTGTTGGCACCATCATCGTTTTTCCCGCTACAGGCAGCATATAAAAACGGTCAATAGGCCCAGTAGTGGCACGGTGTAGTGAAACGGAACTGTGCCTGCGAACTCGCTCGATCCCTCTCGCCCTTGAGAGGAGAGGTGGTTCACTTCATGCATATGGGCAGCATCCAAAAACGGCAGCTCAAGCAAATAGCAAGCAAACGTTGAGAGGTTCAGCAAGCAATCAACCGTAGTATTTATATACTCCATTGAGGATTCCCTTGTGCTGTGGCGAGAGAATCATGCTTCATCTGAATGCAAAGAAGTATCAATTGTAGGCCATTGAGAAATATCTCAGGGGCTTTTATTTAATCTGCCGAAAACCTGTAAGGAGAAAAACACGTATGCCATACCTTTCGCAAAAGCATGCCAGGGGCATGTTTTTGCTATCCCTGCTCAGCTTGTTAGCGTTGCTGATCACCGCTTGTGGCGGAAGCGCACAGTCAGAGACACAGCAGATCACCAAAGCGGCAGCCAACAAACAGATCCTGGTTGTACCCATCGAAGGGACAGCAGATCTGTTGACCTTTGACCCCGCACTGGTGAGCGACCTTCCCTCCGCCAATGCGATCAATCTCGTATTTACGGGTCTGGTCGAACTCGACAACAATCTTCAGGTGAAGGACCAGCTCGCGGCCTCCCATTCGGTTGCCGCAGATGGCATAACCTGGACGTTCAAGCTCAGGCCGGGCTTGAAATTTAGCGATGGAGCACCGCTCACCTCAGCGGACGTTGCGTACAGTCTCGACCGTGCCCTTGCGCCCAGCTTAAAATCACCCGTCTCACCATTGTATTTAGGGCTCCTCAAGGACGCAACGAAGCGTGAGAGCGGCGCGATCCCAAGCCTGATTGGCGATAGTATTTTGACGCCTGACCCACAGACAGTCGTCCTGATTGCCAGCCAGAAAGCGGCCTATTTCTTACAAACCCTGACCTATCAAACCTCGTTTGTCGTCGAAAAAAGCATGATTGAGAAATATGGCAACAACTTTGCCAGTCATTTGAGCGAAGGCATTGGCGGAGATGGTCCCTTCAAAGTTTCCGAATATACGCCGGGCAAACAGATCGTCTTTGTGCCAAATAAGAACTATTATGGGACGCCGCCACAGATCCAAAAAGTCGTCATGCCCTTCTTCGCACAAACAAATACCAGCTATCAGGCCTACCAGGCGGGCCAGATCGATCAGGCAAGCGTCCAATCAGCGAATCTTGCTGTAGCCAAAGCGTTCCCGAATGGACAATTTCATCAGCAACCACTCCTGACCATCGATTACCTTGGCTTCAACGAACTGGCAAAGCCATTTGATAACCTCAAAATTCGTGAAGCATTTTCGCTGGCCATCAACAAAAACATTATCGCGCAGAGTGTCTACAAGGGTTCAGTGATTCCATCGAACCATATCGTTCCATCAGGCATGTCTGGCTACAATCCTAATTTGAAAGGACCGGATGGCACCACCAGCACGGCAGGCAATCCTGCGCTCGCGAAGCAACTTCTGGCCGAGGGGATGAAAGAGGCAGGTTACACCAAAGCGACCTTCCCAGCGCTTACCCTGACGTTCTCTTCCCAGGGTGGGACAGACCTTCACAACGAGATGGCCGCATATCAACAGATGTGGCAGAACGTCCTGGGCCTGACCGTAAAGTTAAATGACGTTAACTTTAACGAACTGATTAATCTGCGCGTAAACTCGCTCAATAATGCCAAAGGTCTGCAAATGTGGGGGCTGATCTGGGCTGCGGACTATCCTGATCCCCAGGACTGGTTAACGCTTATCTTTGGCGCAAACTCGTCCAAGAACGGCATGAACTATGGTCAGAACCACAGCCTGCAAAATACTGAGCAGATAGCTAATCAGAAGCTCATGGAGCAGGCGGACGTGACGAGTGATCCGACCAAACGCGTACAGCTCTATAACCAGGCAGAGCAGCAAATCGTCAATGATAGCGCCTGGATGCCACGTTTCCAGAGTAGCGCCACATTTGTACGCAAGCCCTGTGTGGTTGGTATGCAGGATAATGCGTTAATGCTGTACACACCGGACATCTGGGACCACGTCTACATTTCAACCGCACCCTCGTGTGCCAATGTGCAGCCATACCAGTAGTAGATACATACTTCGGCATCGCTTGCATTCTATGCGAGGACAGGATCGAATCCTGTCCTCGCTTTTTCTTCAGAACCGTCTCTCTGCGAGCGCTTCGGAAGCCAGCTTGAGGCAAGCAGGCGATAATATGAGCAGTGAGAGACGGCTTTGTTTTTGCTCAAAAGAAGTCTTTTTTTGCGGCTGGTCGTGTAGCCATGAAATAGGTTTGAGACCACTGCTCGCTCCCCCATTTCGCGGATTCCCGCCTTCCAGCTGGATGCGAAAGAGCGCTGTATACACCTCTTCATGCAAAATCATGCAAGTGCTCTCCTCTTGACAAAGATATTATTTCTAATTAGAATAATATGTATTAGTAAGATCTAGGCAAAGGAAAAAGCAAGCCTGCTTACAAGCCTGCTTAAAGGAAAGAGGTTGTCAATAATGAATACTCAGGATTATCATAAAAGCATCACCACCACGGCTTCGGCAGAAGAAGCATTTCAAAAAATTAGTAGTCCGAGTATATGGTGGACTGCCAATATCCAGGGCAGTGCAAAACATCTCAACGATGTTTTCGTCATGTTGACTGGAAGGGACAGAGTTGCGCTTCAAGTGGTGGAAGTGGTTCCGCACAAAAAGTTGGTGTGGCTGGTGACCGATTGTCAGATGCTCTGGCTTAAAGACACAAGCGAGTGGAAAAATACGCAAATTGTGTTTGAAATTTCAGAAGGAAACCAGCAAACCCGCATTGACATGACTCATGTTGGTATCGTCCCTGGAGTTGAATGTTACAACGTCTGCGAGCCTGGCTGGAATCACCATCTCAACAATCTGGCTGTCTGGCTCGAAACTGGCATCTCTCCCCTGACTTAGTAGTGATAATATTGCTATCGAGACAACGTCTGGTCGTCAGTACGAAGCGATGACTATCCAGTAGGGGCTCGCTGGAGAGACGATGCCGAGCTTTTACACAAAGCTCGGCTAAGTAGGCCTGGTCGCGTTCAATGACACAAAGCTCGGCATGGTCTCCAATTTTTTCGCGTTGGGAAGGCTCGAAATCCGTGCTCTTGCTCAGGCCAGTCCCATCTGGCGGGCTTTGACAATCACCTGCACCCGGTCACGCGCACCAAGTCTGGAGAAGATATGGTTGATATGGGTCTTGATGGTTGCGTCACTCACAAAAAGGGTGGCCGCAATCTCTGCATTGTTATAGCCTTGCGCAATCAGCCGCACCACTTCCAACTCGCGCGCGGTCAATCCCAGCTTCTCCGCCTCAGATGAGCGCCGGGCATTGGCATAGACTGAGGGTTGCTGCACGTGCAGTCCAGCCAGGAGCTGAGCGGCGCTGGACGCTTGCAACAACACCTGTCCGCGCGCAACAGCCCGTACGGCGGTACCCAGCTCCTCCGCGCTACAATCTTTGAGCAGGTATCCCGCTGCTCCTGCACGCATGCCTTCTACGACCAGTTCTGGCGTATCAAAAGTCGTCAAGAGCAAGATGCGCGGTCCCGCTGCTCCCTGCTGGCGAATCCGTTCAGTTGCCTCGATGCCGTCGAGCACGGGCATGCGAATATCCATCAGGATGACATCAGGTTGCTGGCTCTCTGCCAGCTGTGTCGCGATGAGGCCATTTTCGGCCTCTCCTATCACTTCCATGTCTTGCACGTCTTCCAGGATGATACGCAACCCTTCGCGCATCAGGCGTTGATCATCGACAATCAGGACGCGGATCTTCTTTTCGCTCATGCTTCTTTTCCCCTCCGGGTAGCTTTCTCGCTGGATGGTTGATATGGCAGTCTCAGACTGACCAGAAAACCACCGCTGTTCGTCGGTCCTGCCTCAACCTCGCCACCCAGGGTGGCGGCTCGCTCACGCATCCCCTGAAGTCCATGATGTCCACTGGCTCCATTGCTCATTTCATCCTTTCCCGACTTGCCCGGTGGTGTTCCGCTTGCCCCCACCCCATCATCCTGTGTCGCGACGACGATGCCTGCATCTTTCCACTGCACAGTGATCCAGACGGTCTGAGCCGCACCATGACGATGCGCATTGGTCAGCATCTCACGCAGAGCCAGTTCCAGCGTTTCCCGCTGTTGTGGGCTGACCCTGTGGGGAGGTCCACTCTCTTCAACGTGGCAGTGAATACCCGTTCGTCCATTGAAGGTCGTCGCGATTGTACGTAAACGTGCGCCCAGGTCATCCTGCCCGAAAGAGGGTGAGGGTTGCTCTCGCAACAGGCCCACGACACTGCGACTCTCGGTGATGCTGTCGTGGATGAGGGCCGCCATCTCATCCAGCTTGGCCGCCAGACGTTCGGGGTCGCGCATCCTCAGATGGCGTGCTGCCTGAATCTGGATCGAGAGGACGGAGAGCGAATGCGAAAGGACATCGTGGATATCGCGGGCGATCCTGGTGCGTTCCCGCTCAGCTGCCAGTTCTTCTGCACGCATGGTCTGCTCTCTCAACCGCGCTTGTGTCTGGTGCAATCTTATGACGAGCAGAAATTGCGTCCGCCGCGCCCATCCCACCCCGCACAGGAAGCAGGCGAGCTCCAGGGAAGATAATAGCGTCCATCGCGTGTCGGGAGGTCGCACCGGCAGCAGCGGTATAGATCCATTCGTCGTGATCAGTGCGAAGGTGCACAGCCCTGCCAATGGCAGTGACCATGTGGGCGGAAAATGATAGAGCACCGTGAGAAAGAGCAGAAAAAATGCCACATCGCCCCAGGTGTCAGGAAAGGCTAGATTCAACAGGATGCCCAGACCAATCATCACGAGATAGATCCTGAGGGCCAGGAAAAATCGCTGGCATGTTCTTGCTCGCAGGAACAGCGCGCAGACTCCGAGATAAAGCAGCTCCATGCCCACGATGATACTGAGCGGGGCATGCGTTGTGAAGCCGATCAGTCCCGCTGCAATCAGGAGAGCGGCATCTATAAAGAGCAGCATCACCCGTACAAAGGAATAGGGGATATGCTGGCTGCGTGGGGCGTTGCTCCACCAGCGTGCTTTTCCAACTGCCCTTTGTTCTTGAGGAACGGTCTCGAAAATAGTGAGTTCATACAATGCTGCCCATCTGAGCATAATCCAGGCTCCCTCCGCTTCTGAATAGATGCGCGCATCTTTCTCTTTCCTTTCCATAGTATAGCGTACCAATGCTTTGCCACCATCCGTCCCAGGGTTGAGAAAACCGATGCGTGAAGATCAACCCATAATCAACCCTGGGACGGATGGCTCGCGGCCCTTTCCTTGCTACACTTCACCGCAGAAGAGACAAATCGCTGAGAACCATTTGGCTGTATCCAGCGCAAAGGAAACACACAAAACAGGCAAAATAAAGCATCGCCGTCGTTTTCATCTGAACATTCAGGAAAGGAAGCCACCAATGTCTGCACATATTACCCCAACCACCCCAACCACCACACCTCCTCGCAAATCGACGCTCAGCGGGATACTTCTCAGCCTGCTGCTCAACATTGTGGTGCCCATCATCCTCTACTTCCTCATCAAGCGCTACCTGACCTCCTCCGAAGTCATCGCGCTCTCCGTGGCCTCACTGACGCCACTGGTCAATATTATCTTCAACGTGGCACGCGGTCGCAGCCTGGATCTCCTGGCGATCGTCACGCTCTTGAGCACAGGAACCGGGCTGCTGGCCGCTGTACTGGGAGGCAACAAAGAATTTGTCTTGATCAGCAACGGCTTCTTTACGGGCGTACTGGGTCTGGCCTGCTTTGTCTCGCTGCTACTGATGAAGCGGCCACTGATGTTCTATCTTCGTCGCCAGTTCCTGGCGGGACATGATCCCGTAGCCATTGCAGACTTTAATGCCACCTGGCAAGATGCACACGCGCGCTTTGAGAACCGCCTTATCACCATGGTCTGGGGTTGCTCCCTCGTTGGTCAGTTTCTCCTACGTGTGCTGCTCACTCTGATCCTTCCTTATTCCCTGGCCGTCATCCTGACCCAGGCTATCCCCGTTGTCGCCATTTTCCTCACGTTTCTTTGGACCGTTGCCTATGGCACCCGCCAGGCTAAACTGCGCGGCCCGCAAATGCGTGAGCAGCAACAGGAGCCAGTTAGTCTCCAATAGAAAGCTCTGTCTTTCTTATAACGTCTCATTTTGAAGCTGTGGAGAGTGGAAGCCAAAAAAGCGAGTGAAAGAAAGGTGAAACCTATGGATCAGCATCCATCCCTGGCTGCACAGGAACGAGAGCCTGTGGAAAAGACAGAAGATGAGAGAAGAGGCAGGCTCCGTATCGTTGTGGACCTCAATCGCTGCCAGAGCTACGCTCAGTGTTGCTTTCTTGCCCCGGACGTTTTCCGATTGCAGGGCGAGGAAGCGCTTACGTATTACCCGGAGCCTGACGCTTCCAGGCGTGAGGAAGTCATGCGGGCCGTTGCTGCCTGTCCTGTTCAGGCTATCACGGTTGAGACAGGTGATAGCCCCGGAGATGAAACTGAAGGAAAGAGCATAAGATGAGCACGAGAGAGAAAGCAGAAATGGCCGCACGCATTGTCATTGTTGGTGCATCATTAGCAGGGTTGCATGCGGCAGAGCAGTTGCGCACCGAAGGCTTCGGTGGACAACTGGGCGTCAGATTGATGGAATCTATGTCGTGAGCACTTATCGAGAAATTGTGGCATTACTCCACGATCCACGTGTCAGCTCAGACCTCCGCAATCGTACTGAGCCTGTCACACCTCTCACCGGAGAAGCTGCTGATGCTGAGCAGGGAGAGATTCAGCATCAGCAGCTTCCATCCAGTTTCCTGATACTTGACCCACCCGAACATGATCGCTTGCGCCGTCTGGCCACGCGTCAGTTTGGCCCGCCGCACAGACCCGATCTCGTGAACAGCATGCGTCCCAACCTTGTGAAGATAGTCAACGGCCTGATTGATCAGTTCCAGAACCAGCACCAGATCGATATAGTTGCAAGTTTTACCTATCCATTCCCGGTCACCGTCATTTGTGAACTCCTTGGGGTGCCGCGTCAGGATGAAGCGCGCTTTCATAGCTGGGCAGAGGCGATAGTCAATGGGCTCAATGCCAATCAACAGGTCGACCGCGAAGCACTCGTCCGTAAGAGCACTCAGGCGCATCAGGAACTGGCCCATTACATGGCAACACTGCTCGAAACGCACCGCAAGCAGCCAGGGAATGATATGCTATCAGGGTTGGTGACCGACACAGGACCTAACGGTAGGATGTCTTAAGGTGACCTGATCACAACGGGAATATTGCTCCTCATCGCGGGACATGAAACTACCGTCAATCTGATCGCGAACGGCGTGCTGACGTTATTGCATCACCCCGATATTCTGGAGCGCCTGCGCCGGGAACCGGATCTCATTGTTGGCACGGTCGAAGAAGTGTTGCGCTATGAACCACCAGTCCAGTTGTTGCCGCAACGTACTCCCCTCCAGGACATTTCCATCGCTGGGACGATTATCCCAAAGGGAGCGCCCCTGACACTCGCCCTTGCCGCGGGAAACCGTGATCCGCAACAGTTTGTGGACCCGGAACGCTTCGATCCAGAGCGCAGAGACAATCAGCATCTGAGTTTTAGCAGCGGCATCCATTACTGTTTTGGCGCACCGCTTGCCAGGCTAGAGACGCAGGTAGCTCTCAACGAGCTGTTTCGCAGGCTAGAAAATCCACGCCTCGTCGTTGATCCCCCACCCTATCGGCAGAATCCGTTGCTGCGAGGGCCAAACCAACTCCTGATTGAAGTGGATGGCGTGAAAAAATAAGGACACGTCGGATCTCAGAAGGATGGGAGCATCCAGGGGAACTAATTGTGGTCATGGAAGCATCTCCTGAGATCGTGCTGATCATCTACGATCCCAGGAGGCTCCCCTGTACCGTGGATGATCAAACAGTGCTCTTTTGAAAAACTATCCTGGGAGCCTGCTCGATCATCTGGTAGGCAAAACGTGCCGAGGTGCAATCCGTGGCAATCGCTTGCGCAAGACTGGCAATATCCACCACGCGTGCCTGCTCTTGCCAGGGAATAGGATCGATCGTTGGCCCATTGAGATTGCCCTGGCTATCCCGCAATTTCTTGTAGGGATGTTGTGTTGCATCTGTTGCCAGATCAAAGCCAAAATGGAGCGTCTCGGGTTTCTCCGCGATGGCAATGCTCTGAATCTCTCCCGCGAATAAGCAGAGCAGGACGTTGTTGGATAACCTGTCCATGCGCAGAAGCGTCGACGGGGAGACTGTAGGATTCGGCGAGATAAAGTAATCCAATTGATCGCTTGCTGCTATGTTTATCGTCGGCCAGCCCGCCACGACTGCGGAACGCAACAAAAAGCCGCTGACGCTGGGATGTGGATTGGCGGCGGGACTCTCTGGATACGCTCCATCCTGTTGATGATCGGCCTGAGTGGTTCGCCCAATGCTAAACGCGCCATCTAACAGGCAACTTATCCATAAGGGGTCTACACGAAAGAAGCGCAATGACTCCGCGGGCAACATGCGTTCGTCCGGGACCAGATAATTAAAAGGCACGCCCTGCAACAGGCTCAGTGTCTCAAACCACGAGGTAATGGTTTGCGGAATATCGACGTCGGCGGTCTTCAGCATCCTCTGCGGCTGCAAGGGCAGGTACGCATAGCTGCTTTGCTGGGCCAGTTGCACACGCTGTTGCGTAGCGGTGCGCTTCCACAAGAAAAGGCTGGTGGAAAAGGTCTTGTTCTGCAATGCCAGCAAACGTCCGACTTCCCAGGCGGCGGCGTAAGAGACATCGAAAAGCCCAACGCTGCTATCATAGCGCACCAGGGCGTCGGCGGCACGTGCTGGCAGATCGAAGGTCGCCGTATCTTCTCCGGTGAGAAAAGGACCGTGATACCACGAGGCGGTGCTCTCACCCTGCCGCAGGTGATGCGGAAGCAGTGTGTAGCCCACGGAGAGCGCGGCTTCGGCAACGGGATTGCTCACGGGCGGCAAACGCAGTGTGCCAGGGTTGCGATCGAGGTTCGTCAGCAGGCCCTGAAACTGCTGCTCTTGTGCCGCACAGGCAAATTGCCAGCTTTTCAGGCTCACCAGCCGTGTAAAGCTATGGGCCTGCGTTGTCTGCTTCACGAATTTTCCATCGGTATAACGATCTTCCAGCGAGACGAGATAGACGGTGCTGATCGCGCCCTTGCGCGGTAGCCTCTTGCCAATAATTACCGCTACTTCGCTATCAGTGGTGGAATCGCTCGTGGCGATCGATACATGACGGGCATGAGCTAGCAGCGCGAGTTCGGCGGACGTCGGCAGGATCTGTGCGAGCAGGCCCTGGCTGATATCGATCACCGTCACCAGATCGCTCTCCTGCTCTCCTGCCTCCAATTGTTGCCAGCCCGGCCAGTTGAGCGGCCCAGTCGCTGGCAGTTTTAACGCGCTGAGCGGGAGGGTTTGTGGTCCGCGCAACTGGTTGAAGAGTGTCTCTAGCTGATCAGCATTCTCGGCAAACGGACTTTGCAGCGTTTGCAGCACGCGCGTCTCGTCGGTCATGATCAGCGCCGTATCCGCTGTGAGTGTCTGAAGCCAGCCCACCGGAGCACTCAATAGATAATTCCAGAGGGCTGTCCCGTTCGGATCGGGAAAGGTTTGCAGAAAGGTTTGTTTGCTGATCGTGCCTCCCAGTTGCTCGCCATCTTCTAGCAGCAGCAACGCAAGCCAGGGCAGTCCGCTATGCCTACTATCGGCATCACGCTCCCAGGGCAACGTACTGCGTGAAAAGACGATATGCGGCAGCGTATTGGCATGATCTCCCAGGCTGCCAGCGGGAGGGAAGACCGTCTGAATATCGGAGGGATCGATCGCAAAGTGCGGCCCCTGGATTGCGAACTGGCTGTTTGCCGTAAAGGTCGTCTGAGCGGGATCTGTGGGAAATTTTGTCGTGTCTTTGGCTTTGAGCTTCTGCTGGACGGTAATCGAGTACGTAGAAAGTGATCGAAAAGTGATGTAGAATAGGAATAAACGAGCAATTCGCAGTATTAAAAAAAGCGGATGTGCAAAAAAATGGTCAGACAACCACGCTTCCCAGAAAAGAAGGAGCACCCACTGGTGAAACATCGAGAGGATCAAACCACCCGGACGCGTCTCACACAATTCCGGGAAAAGATCACGGGGGCACGACGTAGGGCAGGCAGGCAACAACAGGAGCTGGCAGAGATACTGGGGCTCGACTCTCACGTTCTGAGTCGTAAGCTCCATGGCCGTAGCGGGGCGCAACTGGTCCATCGTGAAGTCAAGCAGATTAT
>DATJHM010000224.1:0-39398 GCA_035493895.1 Ktedonobacteraceae bacterium | reverse complement strand
ATGGCAGGTTTTGAGCCGACGATGCCGCTGCCTGCCCCTCGAGGTACAGTTCCACTTTCACCTGTTTCTCTCCGCCCATTCACTGCTAAGAGTACATCAGTGAGGATCAACAAAGCACCGACGCCTGACAAACCTGATACTTACAGGTGATGAATAACTGTTTTTTCTCACGTTTTTGTTCAACACTATTCTTCTTTAGAAAGAGTAATTTGTTATGCAATCTTTATCGGCCGCTCCTCAGCGACCTCCGCCTCCCCACATAATTCTTGACATAATTGTAGCCGACGTATTTTTATCCACCCGCAATTCTAGAGCGTAGATAGAGACAAATACTATGCGACGTGTAGTTATTACTGGTCTGGGCGTTGTCTCACCAGTAGGTATTGGCAAAGAACAGTTCTGGCAAAATCTTTCGCAGGGAGTATCAGGTGGCATTTCTCTGGAACAGATCACCAGTAGTCCTCTCTTTGGACACCATACTTTTGGTGCGCAGGTTGTCTGTGCGGTAGAGCCATTTATCCCCGAGGAACAGCACATTGCACCAGAGCACCAGACAAAAGACCGTTTTATTCAATTTGCCCTGGCCGCTACCCAGCAGGCCTGGCAAGATGCTCAGATCGATCGCGAGACGATTGATCCAGAACGCGTAGGCGTAACATTTGCCACGGCAATCTGTGGCACAAAGACGTTGGATGAAGAGTTTGTCAAAGTAACCGCTATGGGCCAGCAACCAATTCGCTCCGCTGGCGTATCTCCTCATCTCTATGCGGCCGCCATGGGCAATTCGGCTGCGTTGATTATCGCTGCTCAGTATGGACTACAGGGTGAATGTGTGACACTTTCAACTGGCTGCATCGGAGGCGTGGATGCGATTAGCTATGCCTATGAGCAGATTGTGGATGGTGATTACGATATGATGGTGGCAGGAGCCTCCGAAGCTCCAATTACGCCTATCACTCTGGCCTCTTTTGACATTATCCATTGCCTCTCACACTATACAGATCCTACCACTGCATCGCGTCCCTTTGATCAATCACGCAGCGGCTTTGTCCTCTCGGAAGGTTCTGGCATTGTGATTTTAGAAGAGCTGGAACATGCTCTGGCTCGACAGGCACCTATCTATGCCGAAATCAAGGGCTATGATGTGACGCAACATGCTACCCACATGACGGATATGTCGCCCGAAGGCCGGGATCTGGCGAGAGCTGTACAGGGGGCATTGCAACAGGCACATCTTACTCCTGCCGAGATCGATATGGTCAATGCGCACGGCACCTCAACGCCTCAGAACGATATTTTTGAAACTCAGGCGCTTAAAAGCGCATTAGGCGAGCATGCCTATACTATTCCTGTGAACTCAACCAAGTCCATGCTTGGTCATGCGCTTGCTGCGGCCAGTGCTGAAGAGATCGTGGCATGCGCTTTAAGTATTCAGAATCAGGCTATTCATCCCACAATTAATCTGGAAAATCCAGAACCTGGCTGCGATCTGGATTATGTTCCTCATCAGGGGCGTGAGCATGCAATTACCTGGTTGTTAACGACGGCCAGTGGTTTTTCTGGTTTACATGCCGCGCTTATCATGGGTACATATTCAGCTTGAGGAGTCATAAGATGACGAATATTGTAATTACTGGCCTGGGTGTTGTTTCTCCCTATGGCGTCGGTCTGGAGCCTTTGTGGGAGAATATATGTGCGGGAAACTCTGCATTGTCCCCTCTCACCGCTTTTGATACTTCTCATCTGCAATGCCGCGTTGGAGGCCAGATTAGCAATTTTACGCCCACTGCGTATCTCAGCTCTCGCACGATCCGTAAGCTCGACCGTTTTTCTATATACGGATTAATTGCCGCGCAGCAGGCTTTGCAGCATGCCGGGCTTCTCCTGGACAATCAGAAACCTCTCTGGTCGGCCTCGCCTGACGACTCAACACGGGTCGGTCTCACTGTTGGCAATAATCTCGGTGGCTGGGAATTCGCTGAGCGTGAATTGCGCCATCTCTGGCAGGATGGACCACGTGCGGTGAGTCCCTATATGGCGACCGCCTGGTTCCCCGCTGCTGTTCAGGGCAATATCTCTATTCAGTTTGGTATCAAAGGTGTTGGGCGCACTTTTCTTGCCGATAGAGCCAGCGGCGCTCTGGCTATTTTTCATGCCGCAGACTGTCTGCGCCGGGGCAGGGCCGATATTATGCTCGCTGGCGGCACAGAAGCGCCTTTTTCGCCTTATGCGGCTCTTTGTTATGAGACTTCGGGCATTATGTCGAAACAAGCGGTCAACGGGTCCAGCGGTTCCTACCGACCATTCGATCGTGCGCATGATGGTCTGGTAGCAGGCGAGGGCTCCGCCTTTTTCGTGCTGGAACGTGCTGATGATGCACTCAAGCGCGGTGCCACGATTCTGGCTGAACTTACGGGCTGGTCCGTGACACACGATGGCTTCGATGCCGTTCAACCTGCTCCGGATGGCAAACGTTTCTCCGTGGCCATGACGCGGGCTTTAGAAAAAGCACAGATTACGGCTGATGATGTTGATTGCCTTTTTACTGCGGGCTCGGCTGTCCCCATTGAAGATGTGACTGAAGTAGCTGCGGTTCATCAGACCTTTGGTGCTGCGGTGTCAAAGCTACCCGTAAGCACGCCAAAGTCTGCCTTCGGCAATCTCTTTGGCGCTGCCTTCCCTATGGATGTCGCGGTTGCCATTCGCGCTATGCAGGAGCATACCATTCCTGGCGCGTTAAACTTTTCGCAAGGGGCAGAGGGCTGCGATTTAGATTTCGTTGTTTCCTCACCACGTGTTGTTGATCACCTGGATACGTGTCTGCTGAATGGCCGGGGCATTGGTGGCACCAATGCTGCTCTTGTTTTACAACGTTCAGGTGTTTCGTCCTGAATCAAATGGTAGAGATACCTTTTTACCTGTTGCTTGTCTTTTTAGAAGGGACACGACTGCAATGAATAATACACAAGAAGATGTGTTTCAAACCATTAGCAAGATCATTATAGAACAGATCGATGAGGAGGTGACTCTGACACCCGAAACGAACATCTATGATGATCTTGCAGTCGACTCCATAGAGCTCGTCGAGATTAGCGTTAAGCTAGAAAAAATCTTCGCTGTGTCTTTGCCATTTAGCGAATTACGAAATTGTATCACACTGCTCGATCTGGTCAATGCTATCACTCGGGCGAAACAAGAAAACAAAATAGACGCATAGAAGCAATTTTCAAAGGAGGTTACATCTTGATCTGGCAACAAATTTCACAGGTGTGGCAATACTGCATCGAGGAGGCATGGGATGCATATTGTCATGGTTCACTTCCTCATGGGGCCGTCGTCGTAGATGCCGAGGGAAATATCGTGGCACGTGGACGCAACCGCATCCGCGAACAGGAGGGGGCAGGTCGGCAGTTCGCAAAGAATCGCCTTGCACATGCAGAAATGAATGCATTGATGGTGCTAGACTGGCAGACAGTCAATGTCTATGGTTGCACGCTGTATTCCTTGATAGAGCCGTGTCCGATGTGCATAGGTGCCGTACGCATGGCTCATATGCGCGGCGTCCACTACGCAGTACGCGATGGGGGTGCTGGCGGGACTTCGCTCATTGATAAAACGCCCTTCTTCAAAAGCGGCAATTTACTCGTCAGTGGCCCTGCTGGTGACGAGTTAGAGCTTGTGCTGATGGCGCTACAGGTAGAAGCTACCCTCAGCCAATCCCATCCCAGCGCTATGGAGTGGATCGAGCAGCTGGCACACGATCTGCCCATCGCTATTGAACTGGGTACGCGCCTTTCCGACAAGCACTTGCTGACTCAATGGAAAGAGGCTGGCAAAGACGCCTCATTCGTCGTCGATCATATGCATGAGCAGTTGTTGCAGCTCAACTCGTTTACACCGAACAACACTGCGCATTAGAGGATCACGATAATGGGCTATCTTTTATCTCATGCAACGGGCAATCAGCAGGTCGATGCTATTCTACTTGCGGCAATCGATCTGCTCGAAAAAACGCTACCAGGGCGCAGCAGCGCCTATTATCTGCATGGCAGCTTTGTCGAACAGACCGGCATTGCAACAAGTGATATCGATCTGTTTCTCATTGCAAAGTCGCCCTTCACGCCCGAAGAGCACAAGATCGTACAGCGTGTGACGCAGCAGCCTGCGTTTCTGGCTCCTTTTCCGCTGGAGATCATCGTCCTTGACGAAGCGCGTGTGCTGCAAGAAGGGCACTACAGGCTCACAGCGGCCAGTGCTCTCCTCTGGGGAAGGGATATACGTGACGCTCTGCCCGAGCAGACGCTTGACCAGTATCTGCGCATGTATGCCCATTTTCCCCTGGTCTATCTTGCACATATGCTGCGCAACGTCGAACATGCGCCGCTTACTCTTACCTATCCCCGCCCCGACGAAGAGTTTTATGGCTATGATCAGCAGCAGCTTCCACCGGGAAACGAGCCACGACATAACATAAAAAAGTTGGTGACGAGCGTGTGCTGGACTGCGACCGTCCTTACGGCATGGTATGCTGGCAAAATGGTAACCGGGAAGTATGCAAGTACACGGATGTACAGGGAATACGTGGGTGATGAATGGAGCTCATTCATTGAAGACATGTATAGGCTGGGGAATCGCAGGTGGCACTATCTGGTTCCGGAAGATCAGGATGAGCGGCGCAAGCTACGCCAGCTTTGTGCGCAGACGCTGGCTTTCGAACAGCACTATCTCAATCACTATAAAGACTATCTATTACACGAGTTGCAATGCGCTGGCGAGCGAGGGCGTCTGGCTGAGCAGAGGCTGGCCCAGATCGACATTTCGTAACATGCTACCCGCAAGAGCAACGTGAATAGAGAAGGAAAGGAAGAGAGCGGGCATACCTCTCAACGGTGTGCTCTGACTCGAAACAATTGATGACAACATCATGGTCTTACACACGTGGGCTTCACGATCTTGGCAATTCCGTCTATGCCTACTTGCAGCCAACCGGCTCCTGGGGCTGGAGCAACGCAGGCATTGTTACGGACGGAGAGAGCGCGTTATTAATCGATACGCTCTATGACTTGAAACTCACGCAGGAAATGCTCGATACAATGCGTCGCTCCATTCCGGCCGCGGCCCATATCGAGACAGTCGTAAACACCCACGGCGACGGCGATCATTGTCATGGCAATCAGCTTGTCGCCGATGCTCTTATCATCGCCTCCAAAAGAGCCGCCGAACAAATGATGAAAGAGCCACCACCCGAAATCCTCACCAAAATGGTGGAGCACGCTCCTCAGGGGCCTGAAGGAGACTTCATGCGCGAGACGCTGGGCGCTTTTGACTTTAGAGGTATTACGTTAACAATGCCCCAAAAGACATTTGAGCAATCCCTCACGCTTTTTGTGGGCGATAAGCGCGTCGAACTGATTGAGGTTGGCCCGGCGCACACGCCTGGCGACACACTGGTCTATGTGCCCGAAGATCGTACGATCTTCACCGGAGATATCCTTTTTATTGGCGGTCACCCCATTGTCTGGGCCGGGCCCATCAGCAACTGGCTACATGCATGTGATCGTATCCTCGACCTGGATGTCGTGACGATCGTCCCCGGCCACGGCCCGATCACCGATAAAAACGGGGTACGTGAGGTAAAGAGCTATCTGGAATATATCTATGCCGAGGCCCGCTCTCGCTACGAGAAGGGGATGTCCGCATTCGATGCGGCCAGAGACATTGTCTTAACACCCTACAACGCATGGATTAACGGAGAGCGGATCGTGGCAAACGTGGCCGCTGCATATCGCGAGTTTTCAGGTGTAAGCGAACCCGAGAATGTGCATAAGCTGTTTGCGCAGATGGCTCACGTGTACTATGGCACGACCACGAATTCATCGCTCAAGTAGGAAAAGAAAGGAGACCATACAAGATGCCTGTCGATTCAGGATTGCAGCCCTTGCTGGATGCTATCAACAATGCGATGCCCATGCCAACGGATCTGCCGACAGCCGAGCTGCGTGCAGCCATCGAGCAAAGTGCAGAGAAGAGACGCCAGTTGTCGGAAACTCCGCCCGAAGTTGCCGCCGTAACCAACCACATGGTAACCGTGGGACAGGAAGAAATCCCGGTTCGTGTTTACACGCCTCAGGGGCAGGGACCATTCCCGGCGCACATGTACTTTCACACTGGCGGCTTCTGGACAGGGACCATCGATCAGTGCGACTGGTGGTGCCGCGAGTTATGTGCTGGTGCTTCCTGTATTGTGATCTCTGTCGCGTACCGTCTCGCCCCCGAATATCAGTTTCCCGTTGCCCCTGAAGATGGCTATGCCGCGCTTTGCTGGGCTGTACAGAATCATACGCTGCTGAATATCGACGTTGCACGCGTCTCGGTCGGCGGAGCATCCGCCGGTGGGAATCTGGCAACCGTAGTAGCGATGATGGCACGTGATCGCGAAGGGCCGACACTTTGCTTTCAGCTCTTAGAACTGCCAGCGACTGATCTCCTCACAATGGATCATCCCTCAATTCAGCAATACGGCGAGGGATATGTATTGACGCGTGCTGCTCTGGCACACATCCGAAGCCTGTATCTTGCAGATCCCCAGCAGGGGCAACAGCCCTATGCTTCCCCCCTGCACGCACCAGACCTGACGCGCTTACCCCCGGCCCTTGTTATGACGGTGGAGTTCGATCCGCTGCGAGACGAAGGCGAGGCGTACGCCAGGCGCTTGCAAGAAGCCGGTGTGCCCACAAGACTCAAACGCTGGGATGGACTCTTTCATACATCCGAGCATTTAACCAGAATTTCGCCGACCGCACGCCAGTTTCATGCCGAGGCGATTCGTTCGCTGTGCGATGCATACGCTGTAAAGAACAGTTAGAAAGAAAAAAACATGCCACGTGCAACACGTTCTATCTTCATCCAGGGCGATCCCGATGAGGTATTCGCGCTGACGAATGACATTCCACGCTGGACCGAACTCTACACCAATATGGCAGCCGCAAAGGTCGTCTCCTTCGAAAGAGAAGGACGGTTCGCGAAACTCACCTTTGAACTGACCAATAAAGAAGGTCATACCTGGCGCGCATGGCGCATTCTGGACTTTACCGATCGCCTGGTGATGTCACGTCGTGAGGCGCCTTCGTTCCCCTATGTCTTCCACCACCTGACATGGCGCTATGAGCCCGTTGATGGCGGAACGTTGATGACATGGAGCGACGATTTTGAGATGGACCCCGCATCACCTATCAAGAATGAAGTCTCACTGGAACCCATGCTTGAACATATGGGAGAATCACAGCAAAACTTTAAGCAAGTACTGGAACACTATCTGCGCATCACTGATAGAGAGAAATATGCCTTATAAGCAGAGATAAAAGTGTACATCTTTGAGAGAAGAAAGGAAATAGGTGAGATGACTATCTATACGGATTCTTCTATACCTGGAAGTTTAACGTATGAAGAGGCTCTTTCACGTGCGAAAAGCATCGCAGTTGCTGTTCGTGAAAGAGCCAGTGATGCAGAGCAATTACGCCGACAACCCGATGAGAACATCGCCGCCTTCGTTCAGGCTGGACTGCTACGTTTGCTCCTCCCCAGTCTCTGGGGTGGGTATGAGCTTTCCTTTGATACAGCCGTAGACACGATCCTCGAAATTGCCAGAGGCGATGCATCCGCTGGATGGTGTTACGCCATCCTTGTTTTTCAGCCATGGTTGCTTGCGTACTTCCCGGAGCAGGCACAGAGAGAGGTATGGGGAGAACAGGCAGACGCAACGTTGGCGGCGGCGGTTTTTCCTGCGGGCCGTTTTCAACGTACGCAGGGAGGCTTCCAATTAAGCGGCAACTGGGCATGGATGAGTGGTATCGATCATAGCCAATGGATCATCACCATGGCGATGCCAGCGGAAATGGACGGTCCGCCACAATTATTTCTAATCCCAAATACGAGCTACAAAATTCTTGATACCTGGTTTGTGACGGGATTGAAAGCGAGTGGTAGTAAGAATGCCCTCGTCGAAAACATTTTTGTTCCGGAGCACCGGGCAATGCCTTTCCCTGCTCTCTTTACAGGCAAGGCACCTGGAGCTTTTGTGAATAAAGGGCCCAACTATCAACTTCCGATGCTTGCGGCCTTCCCCATTGGTCTGGTTGCACCTATCCTGGGCGCGACCAGAGGGGCTTTTGAGATCTGGTGTGAGGCTAATCGCAATAAACTGACTGGCATCACGCGTGAGCGTGTTTCTACGATGACTCATCAGCAGATCTTACTCGCTGAACTGGCAAGCGAAATTGACATGGCTGAGCTTACCCTGCGCCATTGTCTTACTGTTGTCAAACAAGGAAGCCCTATTCCTCTTGACGCGCTGATTCGTTTACGTCGTGATTATGCCGCCATTGCCAAATCATGCGTACATGTTATTGAACAGATCTATCTGCATAGCGGGGGCAGTGCAAATTATGAATCCCATCCCATCCAACGTTATTGGAGAGATATTCATGCCATGGCTTCACATGCGGCTTTAAATTTTGATACGATTGGTGAATCCTATGGACGCTTCCAACTTGGTCTTACGAGCAATCCTAATGATAGCGTGAGATTTTAGCATTCTTCTCTCGCCTGTTGGGCTCCATTGAAAAAGCGGGATTGTGAAGAGCGCTCGCTCTTCACAATCCCGCTTACGCTTATATGTATGGGGCACGGGCCTTCAGATGAACGGTAATAAACGAATATGATCACCTTAAAAGCTTACGGGTTGGAACAACAGCTTGTGTTTACCAGGGCCACGCGGATATTGTTTATGTCGTGGCCTGATTCTCCAGAATGATGCCTCTCAATCGGCAACGTTATTCCCGGTGAACACATGCATACATGGGGAACTGGGGAGGTTATAGGTGGCTACCCTGTGCCTTCTCTTCGCGCTCAGCGGCCTTCTTGATAGCATCAGAAGCATGTTCCTCACAAAAGAGGAGTTTCTGGCCATTTGGGCCTCCTGCGGCTAAAATCTGCTTATAAACGGCAGGTTTGTCACAACCGCTGATTTTACAACGCCCCGTGCTGACTCTTACTGCTTTCATTGTGGTAGGTCCTCTCAATAAGTGCATAGTCGAAAGACTGAAATGTCTTGGAAATTATCCATCCCGGCTTCTCTATCATACCATAAAGTTCGTCATACGCATCATCTGCTCCCCCATTTCCACCTCCACAGATAGAACACCTTCTACGTATATAAACAGTACATTTATGCGGGCTATTCCATAGCTAAAGCGGCTGTTGTCTTATGTAAGATTTACAGAAACTCTTATCTATATAGTCACTCTACCTACTTTTCGTAAAGGCAATATGTACACTTGAGAGAGCTTGAGAAGTTGTTTTAGAGCTTTAAATGAAGAGGAAAAAAGAGTGAAGCCAAAAAAAAGATAGAAGAAAGCGAAGGGCGCTATACTGTAGTCAGTGGTTGGCGAGAGCTGAGAGGGTGCCAACTTGTTTCGTCGAGCGATGCATTGGGCTTGCGCCAGATATGTTCCTGTACTGGCTTCTGTTGAGCATTGCTCCAGGCTAGTATGGTCGAGCAGCCTACGGCTTCGGTCACATACAGCTCGTTCCGAACATTAAATCTTGGCTCTTACCACCACTCCCCCCGTATCTCTTCAGACGTTCCACGGCGCAGACCAGCCGCACCACTACAGGGACGATGGGCGTTCCTCTCATTCCCGCAAGCAAAAACGACGACTATGAACAGGTGACTACCAGATCAGATTGAGCACTTAATGTCTTACGAAGCAGGACCTTCGCACGATGGAAATAGGTCTTAGCCGTAGCCTCGGGCATGCTCAGCGTTTTCCCAATTTCAGAGAAGCTCAATTGCGAAACGTAGCGTAACACAACAACTGCGCGAAACTTTGGCGGCAACGTCTGAATAGCTTCTTGTAGGATGTGCTGGACATCATGACGCTCGGCCAGCTCCTCAGGCAGAGGACCGGGATCGGCCGTATCGCCCATAAACGTGATCTCCCCTTCGCTATTCTCCATCTCAAGCTGGGAGAAAAGAATGGCGTATCGGCGGCGGCGACGGAGCTCATCGACGCAACAGTTGCGCGCAACCTGAAAAAGCCACGGCTTGAACGGCTCTCCCGTCGCCAGATTAGGCAAAGATGTGTAGAAGCGCATAAAAACCTGCTGCAATGCATCACAGGCCTGATCATAGTCACCCAGGAAACGATAGATAAAGTTAAAGAGGGGCGTACTATAGCGCTGTACCAGTGCTTCAAACGCCAGTTGGTCGCCGGAAAGCGCTTGTTTCGCAAGAACTGCGTCGGTCAATTCAGCAACTGGCATAGTGGTAATCTCTCTTATTTGCACGAGTAGCCTCCTCAGGATTCGATAAAGTGAAATGTTGAGTTACAATAGTATTCATATCTCTCTGTAATAGCGTATCCCTTTCACAAAAGGATTACAATGAAAATTGCGTGCTAATACCTCTACCGTAAGCAATTGTAATCTGAATTTAAAGTACCCTCAGAAAATTTCAGGATTCTCTTATTTTCCTAAGCTTCCTACATCGTTTAGATTCGATAGCTGTTTTTCGATCATCTCCGTAGAGGCGCGGCTTGTCTGCGCCAGGGTCGGCAACCATCCAGGTTCGCCCCGCAAGGCCGTCTTTGGCTCACATTGGCGGAGATAAACCCCGCCACTTCATACTTATGGGCACAGACAAGCCGTACCTCTACGGAGATAACGATTAGCCCATGCCCATGATCTCGACAAAATCGTCGCCGACCTCTTCGTCTGCCTGATCTTTTTTATAGGCGTACTGATCAACTTGCCCACCCGGCAAAAAGAACATCAACACCAGACCGAGCAGCGAGAGTACGAACATCACGCTATACACCCAGAAGAGGCTCTGAGATAACGCTATCTGCAACTGGTCGAGCAGCGCTGCCGGGAGCAGAGCACGCAACTCTGGCGTCAGCAGCACATCAGCCGGGGCGGTGTTGGCGGGCAAGCGTCTGGCAATGTCGCTAAAATGAGCGATGATTGGCGCGAAGCGCTGGGCCATCTGCATGTTTAGAATCGCACCCATGATCGCAACGCCAATCGTTCCCCCGATCGTACGAAAGAACTGGGTCGAAGCAGTCGCAACGCCACGCAAATTCCAGGGAACCGCATTCTGCACTGAGATAATATACGTCAGGCTCAGGAAGCCCAGGCCCGCACCAACAAGCGCCATCGCAATTACGACAAACCAGCTGCCCGTTTCAGGCCGAAACAACATGACCATCAACAGTCCCAACGTCGAGACAATGGCCCCCACAGCCGCCGTCACGCGATACCCGTAGCGTATCACGACCTTGCCTCCGACAGCCGATGTCATCGCCCAGAGCAAAAGGAAAGGACCCAGCGCAATGCCCGCGCTCGTGGCACTTCCCCCCTTGACTCCCTGCACAAAAAGTGGGATATAAGAGGTAATCCCAAAAAGTGTCACGCCAAGAATAAAGCCACCAATGCTGGAAAGCGAGATAATGCGGTTCTCGAAGAGCGTCAGGGGCAGAATAGGCTCCGACACACGTTTCTCCACGACGATAAAGAGCCAGAACAAAACAATCATACCGGCAAAGAGAGCCAGGCTGGGCAGGGATATCCAGGCCCAACTGATACCACCCTGCATGACTGCAAAGAGCAGTGCCACAATTGCCCCGGAGAGCAAAAGCGTCCCGGCATAATCCAGTTGATGTTTTTTCCGCTCGACATTTTCATGTAAAGATATAGTCAGCAGAATAACCGAGATGAGGCCAAACGGTATATTGATATAAAAAACCCAGCGCCAGGAGAGACTATCAACAATAACGCCACCAATGGCTGGACCAATAATGCTGGAGAGCCCCCAGACAGCACTGAACAGTCCCTGCACACGCGAACGCTCCTCTAATGAGAAGATATCGCCAATAATCGTCAGCACTATTGGCTGCACAGCGCCTGCGCCCAGGCCTTGAATAGCGCGAAACAGGATCAATTGCTCCATATTTTGCGCAGCTCCACAGGCTATGGAACCGAGCAAGAACAAAAGCGATCCAAAGAGAAAGAGCGGCTTACGACCATAAATATCAGCCAGCTTGCCATAGATCGGAATTGTAACCGTGGAGGTCAGCAGATAAACGGAAAAGATCCAGGAATAGAGGGTAATTCCCCCTAATTTTCCGACAATACTGGGAAGGGCTGTGCCAACAATCGTGGTATCAAGCGCCGTCAATGCCATGCCCAGCATGAGCGCTATTGTCACAACAAGTTTTGCTTGCTTCGTCATGTGATAGATTCCATTCCATATAAAAAAACATTCGTCAAGCATGTACATCTACGCACATCTATCAAGTACGAACACAAGCGCAAACACGTTCTGGCTGAGTTTTATTCCCTCTCTGTCCGGCTAAATCTGTCCAGACGAGCGACTCACCATCTCCCACAAGATGATATTTCCCCCGGCATCGACCGAGCCGATACGCCCTTGCTTCGACCATCCCAATGACACGACACGATCTTGATGCTCGCTAAAGATCTGGTAGGGCTCACGCTGCCCCGATGTCCAGATACGCACGGTCTTATCCCACGAGCCGGACGCAAGATACTGACTATCCGGCGACCACGCCAGACACCAGACCTTATCTGTATGCCCGGAATAGAGCGCAATCGGCTCTCCTGTCTCGGGCGACCAGACATGCACGTTGCTATCATCACCCGCTGAGGCAATCGAACGACCGTCCGGCGACCAGGCAACCGCCTCCACCGGCTTTTGATGGAGCGCATAGGTCTGAAGCAACTGGTTCTTCGCAATGTCCAGCAGGACCACGGTGTTATCGGTACAACCACACGCAAGCCGTTTGCCATCGGGCGACCAGGCCAGCGAGGTTACCGCTCCGTTCAATATGTTATTACTATAGGAAGAGATGGTACGCAGGCTCGCCGCCTCCCACACGTTCACGATGGGGCTCGCATCGGCTGAGGCTATATATTTCCCATCCTGCGTCCAGCTCAATGTCTCGACAGGATTGGCATGCTCACGATAGGTCTGGACGATGCTATCTCCTGGCATCTGGCGTATTTGCACGGTGGTATCGTCACAGGCGCAGGCCAGCAATGAGCTATTGAGAGGCGACCAGACGATCTCGTTGATCGCGTTCGTGGAAGCGTTCACGAGCTTCGTATTGCTCGTCACGTCTTTCACCATCAACGTACCGTTAGCGCTGGAACAGCCCAGATAGCGACCATCGGCGGACCAGGCAAACGAAAAATTTTCGGCGGGAAGCAGCGTATTATTCACCCCCAGAGGAGTAGGGATTGCCACAACCTTCGTTTGCTGTACAGGAGGAGCCGGTTGGGTCCGCGACAATTGCGAGACTGCCACGAGCAATCCGCCACCGGCAACGGCAAAACCGGTCAGACCGACGAGTAATGTACGCCGTGACAATAGCCCTCGCCTGGCTGGAGACTGCATCGATACTTTCTCATATTGCTTTTGTTGTTGCTGCATTCCGCTACTACCACTGGCAAGCTGCACGTCATCGTGCGCCTCTGTCTCAAAATCGGCAAGGGAGATGGGGGGGGCCTGCATCTTCGTCGGCGGGAGCGCATTCAGACCCGAGGCATAAACGGGCATGGGCTGAGTCGGTTGCTGCCCATAGATCGATGCAGTCTGGGAATCGGTTACCGGTAGAGGCGCGCCACAGGAAACACAAAAAGGGCTCGTCGCGTTATTTGTAGTAGAGCAATGAGCACATTCCCGATTGGTCAATGATCCCATATCAAATTCTTCCTACTCCTGGTCCATATGCTGGTCCATGCACTGATCAAGACGTCAGACAAAACAGTACTGTAGAGATAGGACGAATTTACCACGCTATTTGTTGCATCAACGCATACAAGTTCCTCTAAAGGCAGATACACAGTCCGCATTACGCGACCGTAAATTGATATTGTAGCGGCTTGAGCTTTTTCGGATTGGCTCCTATGACCTGTACCACAATCGTATGCTTGCTACCTGCTTTCCAGCTGGCAGGAATCCTGATTTTGACGGTGAATGTCCCGTCATTGCCTGTAGTAACGCTATAAATAGCCGCCTGCTTCCCATTCTCCGCCTGCTTCCCGGTCAAAGAAAGCGGGAAAAAGCTGGCAGAGGCCATGGCAAGTCTTTCTGGCTGCACAAGCAGGATCAGAGGATCGGAGTCAACGACTACTCCCAGTTTACTGCCCGCCGGGAAGTGCGCTCCCTGGAATGTCACGACCTGACCCGGCGCGGGCTGTCCCGCGATCACGCTGAACTGGGGCGCGGCATTGGCGGATCGCAACCAGGACCAACCCACCACGATAAGCACAAGCACAAGCACAATACCAGCACCTATACCCAACAAACCAGGCCCGCGCCGCTTTTTTTGGCCAGGTGGAACGGCAAGAGGGGGCACGACCCCATAGGGTATATAAGGCTGCTGTGGTGGAGCTTGAAATGCCTGGGGATATCCCATCATCTGATTCGCCGCAACAGGAGTAAACGCTGCATTATCCGCTGAAAAATTCCCTGGTCGGTAAGGGAACTGCTGCGCAGGGGGCGATGCTGGATATCCCCCTGGCTCAGAGAAACTGGCAGGCAATGGTTGTTGTAGAGAACCCTGAATAAAACCACAATTGCCGCAAAACTTCGCTTGATCAGGAGACTCAGCTCCACATTGAGGACAACGCCGCATTCTACATCCTCTCGGCATAAAAATAACGTGTGTATTTTTATCTCTCGATGGTATCAAACGATACTCATCGATTAACTCTATTGTACGTCGTGAGTATAGCCTCTGTCAGTACGCCTGAATCGGTTTTCAGGATTTCTCCAGAGGTGCCCTGCTAAGTTGAGAAAAAAGGCTTGACCAATGGGCTTCCAGATCTTTATACTACATGAATGGCACAGCATTCAGCATCGATGCAATGCATTTTCTCTACCAGCAATATCTCTCAGACGAGTATACTGGCAAATAGAACATGACTGTACAAGGAGATTATCGTTATTTATGGCTCTTCGCAAGGTTTTTCACCCACGAAATTTCCATTTCAAACGACCCTCTCTGGCACGCATCCTGCTCACAGCCACCGGTATAGTCACGTTTTCCTCGGCCCTCGCTGTATCCACTCTGTTTGAGAGCAAGAACGGAGCCGCCGAACCATTGCATTATAACGAGTTCTGGCGTCAGGAGCGCTACGAGGATTTTCAGGGCTGGACTCGCAACGGCATAGCCTTGCATGGTACCGGTAGCAATGTCAGTTTGCTGCTCGCTCCAGGGACGCTGGCCGACTGCAACGCAGACGTTATCGCAGGCGGAACGGTCCAGTATGATCATCAGGCGGGCCTCTGCCTGGGCCATGACCCCTATGAGCCTGGAACGTACGGGCAACATCATTCCAACTACTATAACGGCGGAGATTTTTATTTTGGGACACTCACCTCTCCCATTCATGTCCCACATCAGCCAATCACCACGCTCATCCCTTCATGGAACGCCAGCACTCCACCTAACACCTGGCTCGAACTTCAACTACGCGTACGACAGGGTGAGCACTGGAGCAAATGGTATAGCATGGGGATCTGGGCCGGGAAGGAGAGCACGATTACCCGCCATACTGTCGACCAGCAACGGGACGCCAACGGCACGGTCGCAACCGATACGTTTACGGTGCTGGGACAGCCTGCAAATGCCTATCAGCTCAGAGTTACGCTCTTCAGCAACACGGCTGGCCTGAGTCCTGTTCTCTGGCGCGTCTATGCGATTGCCTCAGCAGATGCCGAACATCCCGCAGAACCTTTTCTCAGCTCGGATGAAGAGGCCTGGGGTATGGATCTGGAAGTACCACAACACTCACAGATGCTTGCTGCCTATAGCACGCCCACGCCTTATGGTCAGGGCAATGTATGGTGCAGCCCGACCTCACTCAGCATGCTTCTGGCCTATTGGGCCGAAGTGCTCCATCGGCCCGATCTGCTAGAACGTGTTCCCACGATGGCGGCTCACGTGTACGACGCAACCTACGAGGGAACGGGCAACTGGCCGTTTAATATGGCCTATGCGGCCGAGTTTAATTTGCGCGCCTACATCACACGTATGTATAGCTTCAATCAGGTTGAGAAGTGGATTCAGGCGGGCGTGCCACTGGCGATCAGTATCTCCTATGGAACACATCAATTGCCGAATTCGCCCATTCCCAGCACCCCCGCCGGTCATCTCCTGGTCGTACGCGGCTTCACGGCCAACGGCGATGTCATCACGAATGATCCAGTAGCCTCCACCAATGAGGCTGTTCAGATCACCTATAATCGGTACGATCTGGCACAGGCCTGGCTCAATGGCTCCCACGGCCTGGTCTATGTTGTCTATCCAGAAAACTGGCCGGTTCCTGAGAGCGATCAGTCACTATGCTGGTAAAAACCAGATCACTATGCCCTTTTTCTTGTTTTTTTGACAGATTGTTCATTTTACTGATATTATGGGTCTGTTACCGCTTTTTTCTATCAAGACCATATATTCCCTATACCTATCATCTTTATCAACAAGGGAGGTTGAACTCACACCAATGGGGACACCACCACCAGATAAACGAAAACAAGATACGGCCTTTCAATTAATTGATGCAAATATTCGCAATAGACAGAAAAGACAGGCAAATCCCTGGCTACGACCAATACAATGGTGGTACAAGCTCACATCACCCCCTCCTCCCTCGCCGAAAGCATCTGATCGCGAACGCGAATTGTACAGACGCGCTCAGCTGACGAGCACTGTCCTTTTGCTTTTGCTGCTTATTGCCCTCGCCGTTTTCCCTTTAACCGTTTTTGGCCCAATGCAAAACCTTTTCTCTATCATGCTAGGCTCCTTGCTCCTGACATTCCTGGCTCTCTTTTTAAATCGGCAGGGCAAAACAATGCTGGTAGGTACAACCCTGGCTTCCATTTTTACTGCCGGACTCTATGTCGGTCTCCTCCTTTTGTTCTCCCAGAGCGGCTTAACGGCGAATTCACTGAATAGCTTTGATCTTTTAATCGAGACCGAACTGTTCACGGTCTCACTTCTACCTCCAGGTTGTGTTTTTCTGACGATGGGGGGAAACTGTCTGTTTATTCTCGCCAATCTGCTGCTCCAACCACGCTCTCCAGAGCTAGCATACTCACTTGCAAATGATGGCTTCTATCTCATAACCCTACGGCCGTTGCTACAACAGCTGGTCGTCGCGGTGGTCACGTATCTCTGGGTCAGCAGCGCAACACGCGCAATCAAACGCGCCACTCAAGCTGAAGCGATCGTCTCCCTCGAACATATCATCGCAACCCAAAAACTCCAACTCGAACAGGGCGTCGAGCAGCTTTTACATACGCTGATTCAGGCCGCCAATGGCGATTTGAGCGCACGCACACCACTTCTACAGGATCAACTCCTCTGGCAGGTTGCCTCCTCACTTAATACTCTGCTCGGCCGTCTGCAACATCTGGAACGGATAGAACAAGACCGCGAACGTCTCCAGAGCGAAAACGAGCAATTGCGAAATGCACTTCATGAAACGACACGCCTGGAAAAAGATCTGGCAGAAGCACGACAGCTCGCACAGGACTACTTTCTCCTCTCCCAACAACATGCAGCACAAGGCGACGATGAGCTACAAAATCTAAAAGGCGAAATTGCCCTGCTTGTAAAAGCAATCAATACGGCAAAAACAAAAAAACAACCAATCTGGTCGGGACAGCATGGCAACGCCCTCGATCCCCTCATTGGCAGCTTGCAGGGCAACTATCTCTACCCCTTCGCCGTTCCTACTCATGGCCAGCAAATCACTATCGTTAAACATACTGACGATTAATATGCCCGGCAGGCGTTTCAAGGTTGATACAGGAAATTTATACCATCTCATTGACTTTGCTTTAATCTTATTTTAATCTCTATTCTAGACGCACAAAAATATAACGAGAAAAAACAATAACTATCCAGGAGACCTGGAAAAGAGCCGGGACCACTAAGAAAACGGCTTCAGGGATGAAGATATTGAAGAAAATACATATTGTGATCATTGGCTTGGTATTGCTACTTGTTTGCGCTGTCGGCGTGTTCTTGAGTCCCGGACATTCATTTGGTTTGGTGAAACAAGTCCCCACTCCGACGCCTTATGTCCCTCCCCAACGTGGTCCGGAGGTGGCGTTATCCACACATCGTACACAGTCCCAGACGGCCGTTGAAACACCAACGGAATTTGATCCCTGGGGCATTGCACTTGATCAACACAACGGCTTTGTATGGGTGGCGGAACCAGGATGCGATATGGCTCCAACCTGCGTTCAGACGATGACCACGGTCTTAGGCAAATTTTCTCTGGCGGATGGCTCACGACTGGAAGAGTATCTGGAGCCGCCAGGATTTTCTAGCCCGCTCTTTATGGCTGTCGCTCCCAATGGCTATGTCTGGTTTACGCAACCCAATAGCGATGCGATCGGGGCATTCGATCCTCTGACCACCAATTTTTACAAATATTCTGTCAAGAAGGGTAGTGCCCCTTATGATCTGGTCTTCGATAAAAATGGCAATCTCTGGTTTACTGAATTCAAGGGCAATGCGATCGGTTTCCTGAATACAAAAACGCATGCTGTGGTCGAGACACCTGTGCCTACGGCGAATAGTAATCCTTATGGCATCACTATCGATCCAAAGGGGACGGCCTGGTTTGTCGAGAACGCTGATCACATTAGCCAGATTGGCAGCTTTACCCCCACTGCCTCAGGGAAAATCTCGATTAAGGAGCACCATGTCGACGCTGCACAGCCTCACTTGATTACTTCGGATAAAAATGGCAATCTCTGGTTTAGCGAAGCCTTTGCAGGCGATGTTGGCAAGTTCAATCCAGCGACCGGCGCAACCACGAATTATAAGGTGACGCCTCCCTGTCTGAATACATCCTGCCACGGCGTACACGTTTCCGGTGTCGCGGTGGATAAAAATGGCAATGTCTGGTTCAGCGACTCCCTCGCAGGGGTGGTAGGGTACGTTAATCCGTCTACAGGGGCTGTCGTGAAAAAAACGATGAAAGATAGCAATGCGCACCCACACGATGGTCTGGTCATCGACGCAAATAATACGGTATGGTTTACGCTGGAATATGGGAAAATGCTGGAAATGTGGCCCGGAGCCAAAATCCCCAAATAAATAGAAGAAAACCATCTATCATCTCATTGTAGCGGCGGGTTGGCGCAGATCCTCCCCGCCGCTACCATTGACGATGTCTGAGCAAATACAATGCATATACCATATGCAAAAGCGCTGCGGGCGCAAAACGCAACCAGGGTAACACCTGGCGCAAGACGAACAGATGCTCGTAGCTCCCCTGCTGCTTGCAAATCAGGGCATCACGCAGCACAAAAGTACTCGTCCCCCGCACTTGAAAAGGATGCGCCAGCCAGCTCTGCCCCAGGAGCGCCGGACTACGTCCGTACAGCGTCCATTCCACTGAGATATGCTCACTGTCGGCAAGATGATAGGTTTCAGGAGCGTACACATTTGCTGGCATACCCGCAAAACGCAGACGAAACCAGCTCTCAATCTGCACCAATCCACGGCGCGGCTGATGCATCCCCGAATCATACAGTTCCGCATCAGGCGCATAGAGTGCGGTAATCGCCGCCAGGTTGCGCGTGTTAAAGGCTTCGATCCAACGATTGGCTATCACTTGCGCGAGAGGTAGATCGCCTGAAACCTGTTCGTGCGGAATTTCTTCCTTGTTCTCCGTATTTTCCATCAAAAAATCTCTTCCTCTGTTCGCGTATATTATAATAATAGACAGGTTAGCTACTACCAGCATAGAACAACATTTATGCAGCTTTTACGTTCTACGACGTTTTTGGCTGCACTCTCACTACTCTTCCTCTTTGAGGCAAGAGGGCACAGGAGCGTTGCATTGCAAGAAACTCTGTCACCCTGGATTGCTGATGCTGCATTTCACGCCGACGTTGCCTACCTGGAAAAACTCTGGCAACGGACACCTATTGGCGCGTTCGATCTCCCTCTTATTGATCTCGGTCAGGGACCACCTCTGGTCTTTGTGCCCATTCTGGAACATCTGGAGTTTGTCTATGCACGACAGATTCGCGCACTCAGCCAGCAACAACGTGTAATTTTATATCGACGCCACGAATCACGCACCCGCACTACCGATATCTCCGAGCGGACCGCTGAACTTTTATGCGTGCTGGATACGCTCAATCTCTCTCAATGCGATCTTATCGCGCACGGAGACGCCGCCATGGTTCTGCTACACTTTGCCATCCAGCATCCCGAACGCTGCCGCTCTCTGATCATTATTGCTCAGGGCGCTGATTATCGCATCTCGCCACATCCTCTCATCTGGTTCTTACATGAGCTTTATCTCCGCCTGCCCATCGAGCGCTTTCTTCCTGCCAGTTTCTTACGCCGCACTGTTATCAAGTATATTGTAGCCCATAAGAAGCAGAACGTCACAACACCGGCCCTCCCTTTTCACCTGATCGAAGAACAGTTCTGCAAGATTGATGCCTGGCCCCAGGTCTATAAGTTCTCTGTCTTACCCGTCATTCACAATTTTGATATACGCCAACAGCTTCAAAGCCTCACGATGCCTATACTGCTCATTAATCGAGCAGACGATGTACTCTCCCCCGAATACAAAACGCACTGGCTGGCCGTGCATCTCCCCCATTGCGTCAGTTATCAAGTAGTTAAGGGTAAAGAGCGTTTCTTCATGTACTCACAGGCAGCACAGATAACACCATTACTCGCTCGTTTTCTCTCTGAGGGAACACTTTCGAGCGATCCAGTCCAATAATTTGGAGAAGGAACGACAGGGATGAGCGAAACGATGACGCACTCTCTACGCCGGGTGGTAATCAGTGGTCTGGGTGTGGTCGCCCCCAATGGCATTGGCAAAGAAGCTTTCTGGCAGGCTATCATCAACGGCACGTCCGGGATTAGCAAGATCACACGCTTTGATGCCAGCCTTTTACCATCGCAGATCGCTGGCGAGGTCGAACATTTCATACCACAACACTATGGTCTCTCAACAGCCGAAGTTGTCAATTGCAATCGCGGCACGCAACTGGCGCTGGCCGCGAGCGAGCTTGCATTAGCAGATGCACACTTTACAGTACCACTCTCACAGGCCGAACGCGAACGCACGGGCGTCTATATGGGATCGGCGATGGCCTATGCGGAAGAGGGAGAGAAGCTCTGGCTACAGGCTACAGCACGCGGCCAGCATGACGCGTATTTCTCAGCACAATTCGATCTCGATATAAGCACTGACCAGCTGATGATGCACGCTTCGGCCAGCAATATCGCAAGCCATTATTATCTGCATGGCCCCTGCATGGTTCTTGCCACTGGCTGCTCTGCCGGGGCCGATGCGATCGGCGAGGCTTTCTGGATGATCCAGGAAGGACGCGCCGATCGCATGCTCGCTGGCGGGTGCGACTCTGCGATTACACCCATGAGCCTGGGCGTTTTTTGTGTGATGGGGGCGATCAGTACCAATTATAATGATCATCCCACACAAGCATCTCGACCTTACGATCAACGCCGGGATGGTTTTGTGATGGCTGAGGGGGCGGCGGTGCTACTACTTGAGGAACGCGAACTGGCTCTGGCACGCGGCGCGCATATCTATGCAGAAATTCTCACGTTTAGCTCCAATAGCAGCGCCCATCATATGACTTCGCTGCCTGCTGATGGCGCTCCACTCCAACAACTTTTGCAACAGGTCCTGCACGAAAGCGATATCCCGTACGAACAAATCCATTACATTAACGCTCATGGAAGTTCTACCCAACCAAACGAGATCGCCGAGACGGCGGCCTATAAAGCGGTTTTCGGTCCCTATGCGTATCATATTCCTATTAGCGCAACAAAATCGACGATAGGACACTCTCAAGGGGCCGCCAGTGCCATCGAGACGCTCGTGACGGCGCTGGTCCTTGAACGACAGATTATTCCTCCGACGATAAACCTGGACTATGCCGATCCTCTTTGTGATCTCGATTACGTACCCAATACAGCCCGCGAAGCCCGGGTTGAGCTGGCGCTGACGCATTCCAGCGGTTTCGGTGGTGTCAATAGTGCGCTCATACTGGCACGAGCAGACTGGAAGAAGTAATCATGCAAGCATATCGACCTCGTCGCGTGGTGGTGACCGGGCTGGGAGTGATCGCCCCCAATGGTATTGGTACTCAGAGCTTCTGGCAGGCTACAATCAGCGGTCGCTCGGGGATTACTACTTTTTCACAACAAAACTCCCTACCCTTGCCAATCCAGGTCGCAGGCAGTATTCGGAACTTTCTGGCCGAAGACTATCTGGAGAAAAAGCTTATTCATCGCACGGATCGCATGACCCATTTCGCCCTCGCCGCTATCCAGGAGGCCCTCTATGATGCCAATCTCTCTCCCGAGCAAATTCCTCCTGAGCGTATGGGCGCTGTGATTGCCAATAGCCTCGGTGGTATCAACTTTGTCATCAAGCAGTTGCAAACGCTGTATACACGCGGCCCCCGCTATGTCAGCGCATACACGGCGATCGCCTGGTTAAATACGGCGAACGTCGGACAGGCCGCCATTCGCCATGGACTTCAGGGCTATTGCAAGACGCCTGTGAATGATGCTGCGGGCGGCCTGGATGCGCTGGGGATAGGGTATCGCGCGATTCGCCGGGGCGCTGCCGATCTACTCCTCGCGGGTGGCAGCGAGGCGTTTTTGCATCCTCTGGTTTTGCTCGTCTTACGTCAACAGGGCCTGTGCTATACCGGCAATGATCCCTGCGGCTATCGACCCTTTGATCAGCGCGCTGCCGGACTGGTTGTGGCCGAGGGCGCAGGCATTTGTGTGCTGGAGGAATATGAGCATGCCTGCGCACGAGGGGCGACTATCTATGGCGAGATTGTCGGCTATGGACAAAGCAATGATGCCCATGGGATGCTTCCCCCTCCGGCTTCAGGCAAACACTATGCGCGTGCAATACAGCAGGCTATGACCGAGGGCTGTCTGCAAATGGAGGAGCTGGCCTACCTGCATCTCGACGGCCATGCATTAACAACGGCTGATGAAGGTGAGGTGGCGGCTCTGCGCGAGGTCTTTGGTGAACATCTCGCAACTATTCCCGCCAGCGTGCCGCGCACGATGCTCGGCCATAGCAATGCCGCTGCGGGCGCAATCGATGCGCTCACGGCCCTGCTGGCTCTGAAGCATGGCAGCATTCCTCCAACGATCCATTGTGAACAACCAGATCCTCGCTACCCCTTGCGACTTGTTCACCAGCAGGCCCAATCTTTCGAGCACGATTACGCACGAGCGGTGCTGGTCGGGGGACGTGGTGTAGGAGGAAGCAATGTCGCGCTGGCACTACGAAAGGTGTAATTGTATGGATGCGGAGAAGTCCCGCAATACGCAGGTCGTTATTGTTGGCGCAGGACCAACGGGTCTCGCGGCTGCTAATCTGCTTGGTCTTTATGGCATTCAGACGATACTCCTGGAGCGATGTCCTGACCTGAGTACGTTCCCCAGAGCGGTCGCGATTGATGACGAAGGGCTACGCATCTGTCAGGCGCTGGGCTTGCAAGAAGAGATTCTGCGTCACGTACGACTCGATCTCGCGGTCGAATATCGTTCCGGCAAACAATCGCTTGCGCTGGTGACGCCCCGCAATCGGCCCAACGGCTATCCTCTGGTCTCAACTTTTTATCAACCTGCCCTGGAACGCATCTTGTTGCACGGCCTGGCGCGCTTCCCCTGTGTACAGGTCTGTTTCGGGCATACGCTCACAGCATTTGCCCAGACCTCAGCCCGGGTTACGCTCCAGGTACACATGGCAAATGGCGAACGCTGCTCGCTCACCTGCGCATATCTGCTCGCCTGCGATGGGGGGAAAAGCGCGATTCGCCATGCGCTCAATATCGCGATGCGCCCAATCACGCCGTTCCCGTTCTTCCCCCAAAACGCTGCAATGTCTACGCAACGCTGGCTGGTGGTGGATGGAGCAGATACGGATACGGCGGAACGGCAGAGAATTATCTTTTTCTGCAATCCTGCGCGTCCAGCCGTGACCATTCCCACGCCCGACCAGACACGGCGCTGGGAATTTATGCTTTTTCCCGGCGAACATGAAGAAGAGATGTTGCGTGCAGATACGTTTCATCGTCTGGTACGGCAAACGCGCTTTATGCACAATTCAACAGACGATAAGCCAACGATACTACGGCAGGCAATCTATACGTTTCATGCACTGCTCGCCTCCTCGTTTTCACGGGGTCGCGTTTTCCTGCTTGGCGATGCAGCGCACCTGATGCCACCATTCGGTGGTCAGGGGCTCAATAGCGGTCTACGTGACGCCTATAATCTCTGCTGGAAGCTCGCTTATGTGCTGCAAACGCACACGTCAAATGAGCTTTTAGCGAGCTATGAGCAGGAGCGCGCCCCGCATGTGGCACGCATGATCCGCTTCTCCTCTCAGCTCGGACAGATGATTATGCCCACACAGCGCTCCATAGCGCTTGCTCGCGATCTCATTTTGCGCAGCCTCACACGCATCCCGCCCATCAAAGAGAGTCTCAATGAGATGCGTGTGAAGCCGGTCGCCAGCTATCAAAGCGGCTGGAAACGTCTGCTGACCATAAATTCGGCACAGGAGGTGCTCGGAATACTGCTTCCACAGGCTCAGGTTGTCACTGAGGATGGGGAGACGATTCTTCTCGACGCTCTGCTGGGGCATAGCTTCTCGCTATTGCGGCTCAGCGAAAAAGCCGGAGCGCTTGTCGGAGAGATTCTCCATCTGGCTATCGCCCCTGAACCACAGGCCGCTTCTTTCCAACAAGCAACAGCGCGCATCACCATAATTGATCGACAACGAACACTGAGCAGGATCGCCCGACGCGCTCGTGGTGGCTGGCTCCTGCTCAGACCCGACCATTTTGTGCTGGATATCCTCTTTTACAAGCGCAAGCAAGCAGCAGAGCTATGAGAGAAGACGCTGATAGAGATCTCGCTGCCGCTCATAGCCTTTGCCATAAATCACGTGATGACTTGCATTGACCTCTACTGGCGCTTTCAGCTCTGGAGTCAAACTGGCAACGTCAGGAATAAGCTGCATCGCTTCCAGAGCCAGAAGCGCGGCACCACGCGCCGAGGCTTCATGGGCGGTAGAGGGATAGAGCGCGTTACCCATTGCATCGGCCACAATATGCTGCAAAATCTCTGAGCTGAGAAGTGCGCCTCCACTACAGACAAGCCTGGGAGGAGTATCAGCCATGTGCAGCGTCTTGAGCAATTCCCCATACACTGCCGTGAGCTGATACGCGAGCGCCTCATAGCCAGCACGCAGTAGATCTGCCGCTGAAGAGTGAATCGAGAGGCCAGCGATCGTCATACGCGCGCCAGCATGCCAGCCCAGACTACGCTCACCGGAGACAAACGGCAAAATCGTGAGGCCATGTCCATCGGGAGCAAGCTGCGAAATAAGAGGCTCGGCATCTTTCAGCGCAGGCACCTTCAGTATCGTATCTAACCAGGCCAGCAGATTGCCACCTTCACTCAAAGCTCCCCCCAGCACATAGCGCCGGGCATCGATGCGATAGAGCCAGAGTCCCGGCGGAGGTGTCACGTCATTAAATTCACCAACGACGCGCAAGGCACTGGAGGTGCCAATTGTTAAAGACCAGTGCTCTGGCGTGGAGCATCCTGAACCAATGCAGGCCGTTGCGCCATCACCGAGCGCCGGAAACCAGGGAACCTGCCCCAACGCGGGCCAGCGAGCAGCATACTCTTTGCGCAAACCCTGCACGCTATCCTGCAAGTCGCCCAGCATGGGCATCTGTTCGGGACGAATATGCAAATAATGGAGAAGCTCGTCATACCAGACGCGCTTTTTCGTATCGAGCAGACCAGTGCCGGAAGCCATCGAAAGACTGCAAATAGCATTGCCAAGGAAGCGACGATGGATATACTCGCCAAATGAGATCCATTGAGAGGTCTTTTCAAACACTTCAGGCTGGCTTTGCGCGAGGAAACGCAATTTAGCAGGCCAGTAACAGGCGTGAAAACGTGCTCCCGTCCGTTTATGGACCGCTCGCTCATCCAGCTCATTGCGTAGATCGTTCGCTGCCTGGAACGGTCGCGTATCTTCCCAGGTAATCACAGGCGTCAGAGCCCGATTATTCGCATCCACACCCAGCAGACTATGCCAGAAAGTATCGAGGGCGACGGCTGCAATATTCTGCGCCTCCGCCCCCATCTGTTTGAGCAGATCATCAATCGTTTCCGCTACCACCGCCAGCAATGTATCAGCATCGACCGAAACCTCGCCCTCATTGGACGTCGTCAGCTCATAGGTACGTTGAGCAACACGATTGGGCACAGCAGCACCGCTAGCATCGAAAAGCAACGCTCGTGTCGAGGAAGTTCCAACATCCAGGGCAAGCACATAAGGTGGCTTCAAGTTGCTATCCGCAATCATTGAGCTCGTGTTCTCTGTCATACAAATTCTCTCAGTCTCTAAATTTCGTGCTCTGGAAATCTGCAAAAACCATCAACTGCCCACACATTTCTGCTATTTCCATGCCTTTCAGTCTATCACGTCGTGACTACATTGACCTATGAGATCACGACGTGATTTGTTTCCCTTTAGAGACATGGAATCCGCCAATCAATCTCGGTCTTGCCAGCAGCACGCAACGCATCATTGATTTTGGAAAAAGGCTTGCTACCGAAAAAACCATGATGAGCCGAGAGAGGGGAAGGATGCGCAGATTGTACAATAACATGGCGCGAGGTATCAATCAGGCTACTCTTCTTCTGAGCGTACCCACCCCAGAGCACAAAAACGACGGGATCAGCTTTTTCATTGACTTTGCGAATGACCGCATCGGTAAACTTCTCCCAACCCTTATTCTTATGCGAGTTTGCCATATGAGCCCGAACCGTCAATACAGCATTGAGCAGCAGGACGCCTTGCTGAGCCCATGGCACCAGACAGCCATTGTTCGAGACAGGAATGCCGAGATCCGTATTCAGTTCTTTATACATATTGGCCAATGAAGGGGGCGGCTTGATACCAGGACGCACGGAAAAACAGAGCCCATGCGCTTGATTGTCGTCATGGTAGGGATCTTGCCCCAGCAGGAGCACTTTGACATTCTCGTAAGGCGTATAGTTCAGGGCATTGAAAACATCTTTTTCCGGGGGAAAGACCGTATTCTGCGTGCGCTCATTGTCTACGAACTGTTCCAGCTTTTGAAAATAGGGTTGCTCAAACTCTTCAATAAGAAGATGTTGCCAGCTCTCGGGAAGATTTTTCAACATACAATTTTCCTCTTCAACGCTATTATATTCAGGCAGTATAGCCGATTCTATCGCGGCTCACAATCATCTATTCTTTCTCTTCAGCATATAACCGGCAATTGGTACCCCAAACGGTATATTGATTTTCTTGCCAAAAAAACATCCGCCAGGAAGAATTCTCCCCTGCGGATGCTGCTCACGACGCCGATATTACCTCGATGAATCTTCGTGTGGATACGGGCGATCAATATCCGTGCCGCCACTCTGCTCGGGATAACCAGTTTGATTCATACCTGGAGCAGTATCCATATCAGTACGATCGATATGCTTTGCATGTGGCTGTTTTGTGGCCGGACCGGGCTGCGCTGCCGGACCTGCTTGCGGCTGGCTTATCGTTGAACTCGGATAATCGGTTTGCGGCTGGCTTATCGTTGAACTCGGATAATCAGTTTGCGCTGCCTGACCCGTTACCGGACCTGCTTGCGGTTGCCCTGTTGCTGGACTCGGATAGCCGGTTTGCGCTGGTTGCCCTGTTGCCGGGCTCGGATAACCGGGGTGCGGTGCCTGACCTGTTACCGGGCCGGGTTGCTGCGGCTGACCTGTTGCCGGGCTCGGGTAACCGGCCAGGGGGGGCTGCTGGCCAGTTTGTGGTGGCTGACCCGCTACCTGGCTCGAATAGCCCGTCTGTGGTGGCTGCCCTGTTGCCGGACCCGGATAGCCCGTCTGTGGTGGGGGACTCACTGGTTGCCCGGGTTGCGGTTGACTTGGTGCCGGACCAGAATAACCAAAATGCGGCTGTTGCTCCGCATAGGTAGCACGCTCTCTCTCTGCTTGAGAGGCACGCTCTGAACCAATCTGATTCTCGTAGGCAGTCCGATCGGTAGCAGTCGCATTTCCGCCCACATCGACATCCCCACCGCGCGCACGATCGCGATCTTGATACGCCCTCTCAGGCTGAGCATAGCCAGTTGGAGCAGCGGCACCTCTGACAAGGCCCGGACGTGAGTTATAGTCATATCCACCGATTGAGCGCATTACCTGCATCGCCTCTTGCTCATGTCCAGCCGCACGTACCGCTATCAGCGGATGACCGGCATGATATTCACCTGCATAATACCTTGCCTGCTCTTCAGGCACACCCATACGCATCAAATCATGCAGCACATGCGTCGTTCTCTCTTCCCCCCCCATAAACAGGCTCTTCAGACTTGCTAAAAACCCGCCTCCATAGCTCACGCCAGCATAACTGATACTCTCACTGCTAAACCCTACATTGCTCAAAGCACCAATAGCACGATCAGCCATCGCTGATTCATTAAACACTCCAATTACTGGAGGCATGTTTGTTGACATATCACACTCCTTATTCAGGCCGAAATGAACCAGACCCTGTAGAAATGCGGCAAATGAAGCCGTTGGTGTACGATAACAGGTGTTTCCGCGCAAAGTTACGCCACCAATTGTGGGATAGTATCTATTGTTCACGATGAGCGAAAAATAAAGGTTTCACTATGAAACCTGAGCATGAGGTTTCATAGTGCAAGCAGAGCAAAGCATACGACCAGTTGAGATAAAAAATAAAAGCAGATCATGCACGCACAAAGGGGAAGATAAACGTGAAGAAACTGAAAATAGAGCATGAGGCACATAAAAAAAAGCAGGTGAAGCATTGCTATACTTCACCTGCCAGCAATCCAGCAGAAGGAAAACAGCTTTAGGATTTCGCTATTCTCCCTCTGAAGAGTACTAAAATTAGGGATGCTCTTGCACGAATTTGTTGATCTGCTCCAGTTCCAGATCTTCCAGGCGGAACTCAGCAGCGCCCACGATCTCATCGATCTGCCGCGGCTGACGTGCGCCAACAATCGCAGCAGTCACCGCAGGATTTTTGAGTGTCCAGGCAATTGCCACCTGACCGGCAGTCAGATTATGCGGGAAACCGATCTCACCCAGCAATTTCGCCAGATCCAGGTTGCGCGTGAAGCGTGGCTCCTGGAATTCTCCATCGTTCTTACGCCAGTCATCGGCTGGCATATTCTGCACGCGCTCTCTGGTCATAGCCCCGGTCAGCAAGCCGGAATACATCGGCGAATACACAATCACGCCAATATTATTTTGCAGGCAGTAAGGCAGAATCTCTTTATCTACCTCTGGCTTCACCAGCGAGTAGGGAGGCTGCAACGAATCAATCGGAGCAATTTTCTCCGCACGCTTCATCTGCTCGACGCTGAAATTGGAGACACCAATGGCGCGCACCTTTCCCTCTTTTTTGAGCTGAGCCAGCGCGCTCCAGCCCTCTTCGATCTCGGGATCGGGATTGGGCCAGTGAATCTGATAAAGATCGATTGTCTCTATGTCGAGACGCTTGAGGCTGGCTTCAACCTCGCGCTTAATAGAATCCGCTTTCAGGCTATGACCTATCTCACGCTTGTTATCCCAGATCATTGAGCATTTCGTAAAGATATAGGGCCGCTCACGACCTTTGATCGCCTTCGCTACTACTTCCTCCGAGTGACCCAACCCATACACTGCGGCGGTATCAATCCAGTTGATCCCCATATCAAGGGCACGTTTGATTGTCGCAATAGATTCTTGATCGTCTTGAGCGCCCCAACCAAACTCCCAGTTTCCCCCACCAATCGCCCAGGCTCCGAAGCCAATAACGGTAATGTCCATATCTGTTTTGCCAAGTCGGCGTGTCTTCATAGCTAAAACCTTTCTCATCAAAACTCAGGTATGCTTACCTTTCCATTTACACGTACCATGTGAACAGCAGGTGACAATCCCTGACATTAGCGCATAATATTAGGGATTTAAAATTTCAAAGGGAAAACTGACGTGGTACAATGGCTGACATAGGCATGCTTACCAAGCTAGCTGTAATAACAAACAAATCCGCTACTCTATTCCCTCGGAGGTTTCAATGCTGAATTCAGAGATGGTCCGTGCACATTTCCCCGCCCTGGGCTCAGGTGCTATCTTTTTCGACAACCCTGGCGGTACTCAGGTAGTGCAAGAAGTTATTCAACGTATGGCACATTATTATCAACATACTAATGCCAACCACGGCGGCAGCTTCTACACCAGCCGCTCTTCAGATGCTGTCGTGCATGAGTCGCGGCAGGCAATGGCCGATTTTCTCAATGCCGCTCGTCCTGAAGAGATTATCTTTGGGCAGAATATGACGAGCCTGACCTTGCATATCAGCCGAAGCATCGCTCGCTTGCTGAAAGAGGGGGACGAAATTATCGTGACCCGGCTCGACCATGATGCCAACATCGCTCCCTGGCTGCTGATTGCGGAAGATCGCGGCTGCCAGATTCGCTGGGTCGATATCCATCCCGAGGACTGCACGCTCAATATGGAAGAGCTGGAACGCCAGCTTTCCTCACGCACGAAACTGGTGGCGATCGGCTACGCGTCGAACGCCGTTGGGACGATCAATGATGTTCGACGCGCAGTTCAGCTTGCGCATAGTGTAGGCGCACTCTGCTTCATCGATGCCGTACAATATGCCCCACATCGCACCATTGACGTGCAAGAATTGGATTGCGACTTTCTCGCCTGCTCGGCCTATAAATTCTTCGGGCCGCATCTCGGCATTCTTTACGGCAAATATGAGCTGCTCGATCGCCTGACCGCCTACAAAGTTCGCCCGGCCAGCAATGAGCTACCCGATAAATTCGAGACTGGCACGCAAAGTTTTGAATCGATCGCCGGTACGCTGGGCGCACTCGAATATCTCTCCTGGCTGGGCACAACCTTTGGGGAAGAGTACATTCCACGCTATCAAGAGCGCTTCAGCGGGCGTGGATTGGCCCTGAAGCAGGCTATGGCCACGATCGAAGCGTATGAGATCGACATCAATACGGCATTATTGAACACCTTCAATTCGGTGCCGGGCCTGCACATCTGGGGTATCACCGATCCTGCGCGTATGAGCGAACGCGTCCCCACGTTCTCTTTTACCTTGCACGGGAAAGACCCGGAGGCCATCGCCGAAGCCCTGGGCCAGGAAAATATTTACGTCTGGAACGGCAATTTCTATGCCCTGGCCGTAATAGAGCGTCTCGGTCTTGAAGAACAGGGCGGCGTAGTACGCGTCGGCCTCGCTCACCATAATACAACAGCGGAGATCTCGCGGCTACACGAAGCCCTTCACCGCCTCTAGCCATCATGGTAGAGGCGCTGCTTGTCTGCGCCGGGCATTTCAACCAGACGCCCCCGACGCAAACAAACAACGCCTCTACAAAAAACACGGTTCCTTCCCCTCATACCTCGCCTCCAATGCATATCCTTACTAAAAAAAAGATTCTGACACTGGTATTTTGTAAGTAAAATGTGTAAAATTATTTAAAGAGCTTGAAGAATTTTAATAAGTAGGATTATTTATTTCATTGCATGACATCCAATAAGGAGAAATGTGTGGACAATTCCCCTTCTATTTGGGTTCAATCTCTCAGGCAACGCCGCAGTCAACAAGTTTCCGTTCCCCTGACACCGAATATCTACGCCTGGTATCATACAATGCAGCAATCGCATACTGTCTATTTTGATAAGGCCCGTGCTTCCTGGCTCATCTTCCGCTACGATGACGTGCAGCAGGTGATATTGGATACACGTACTTTTTCATCTCTACGCTCTCCAAATCTCGATGGGACGGCCGATCCAATCACCGGAGGCGGCATTTTAGGGATGGATCCGCCACATCATCGGCAGTTACGTGCGCTGATTTCCCAGGCTTTTACTCCACGTGCTATAGCGCTTCTGGAACCACGTGTTACCGCGATTGTGCAGATGCTGCTGGAACCGTTTCATGGAAAAAGTGAAATGGACCTCATTGATGATCTGGCATTTCCTCTCCCGCTTCTGGTCATGTCCGAACTACTTGGGGTCCCGACTACCGATCGAGATTTCTTTCGGCAGTGTTCGGCTGAGGTCGTGGGTGCGGAGCTGACGATCCGCATTGCCGCTTTAAAGAAACTTGCCAGCTATTTCCAGGTTTTAATTCAGCAACGTCGTCGGGAGCCTCGCGAAGACCTGATTTCGGAGTTGCTTCGTGCAGAAGTGGAGGGGGAGCAGATCCCGGAACTCGATGTTATCGGCACATGTATCTTGCTATTAGTTGCAGGGCATGAGACAACGACAGGTTTGATCGGTAACGCAGTAGTCTGTTTCGATGAGCATGCTGATGCCATGCAAGAACTGAGAGCACAACCAGAACTCTTGCCCGCCGCAATTGAAGAGGTTCTGCGTTACCGTTCTGTCGTGCATTCCATGTCCCGTGTTGCCCTGGCTGATACCGCGCTGCATGACCAGGAGATTAAGGCTGGGGATTGGGTATTGCCCCTTTTTGCCTCTGCCAATCTTGATGAGACACACTTTCCCGATGCCATGACCTTTGATATCCGGCGTACTCCTAATCGGCATATGGGCTTTGGCTATGGTATTCACTTCTGTCTGGGGGCCTCTCTTGCACGTTTAGAGGTCCGTATCGCTCTCCAGGCTCTCCTCGAACGTTTCTCGGCACTACAACGCATTCGCACGCTTCCTCTTGAAGTGAAGCCGAAACCTGATATTTATGGACTCAAGCATGTACCAATCAGTTTGAAGGCATAAGAAATATAGCGCATGGATCACCCCGAATTTAGATGAACCGGCCTGGCATCGTCTTCGCCTTTCTCTGGCAGCAATGGCCCTGGCAGTTTGTCGGAGAGAAGCAGAGGTGCGCCGCAGATTTTTGCTCCGGGAATGAGGGGGGAAAAAGAGTTATCCTTGTTTTTCCCTCCTCTGCACTTTATGGATTCCTGGGACGAACGCGCCGGGGACCAAAGGCCATTAGCCACGCGGGAATGGTTCGGAAGCCAGGCGTGTGCAGGATCATACGGACGAGTGGTGGAAAATTGAATGGTTTGTCCGGGCTCGCCTTGAGCACTCTGGCAAAAATTTGATCCTGGAGAAAGGTCTGAACGCGCTGAATGATCCTGGTCGGCAACTCGCGCTGCCGCTGCACTTCGGCGAGATCAGAGGTCTGGACAGTCCCCACTTTGAGCTTTTCCCCCAGCACATTGGCGGTCACGACCGCATCCTGGATGGCATAGTTGATCCCGACTCCCCCAACCGGGGACATGACATGGGCCGCGTCGCCAATGAGTAACAAACCCGGACGAGACCAGTGGGCCAGACGAGAAGACTCGACGGAGAGCACGGAAATCTGCTTCCACTCTTGCAACTCACTCACCCGGTCCGCCAGTTCCGGCACGGCTTGCGCCAGGCTCTGGCGCAGCGCTTCCAGCCCGGCCGCACGAATCTGCTGATAGCCTCCTTTTGCAATGGTATAGCCAATCTGCCAGTAATCCAGGCGGTCAATCACGGCAATGATACGCCCGGCAGTGACGCGACCAACGACGCCAACTCGCTTATCATGCTCCTTCATAGAAAGGCGGAACCAGAGGATATCCAGTGGCGAGGAAGTGGAGATAGGTTCAAAACCCACCAGACGTCGCAAGCGTGAGAAGCGGCCATCAGCCCCCACAGTCAGCGGGCTTCGGACTTCATGCCAGCCATCCTGCCCGTGATAGCGCACGCCACACACAACGCCGTGTTCCTCGACCAGTTCACTGACCTGCGCCCCCAGCACCAGACGGAACGTGGGGAAGCGCCTGGCTTCCGCGACCAGGAAGTCCAGGAAGCGAGCTTGCGAGAAGACCGTAATGTAGGGATACTTCGTCTTCAAGCGAGCAAAGTCGATGCGAATCGCTCCAGCCGTCGTCAGCAGGGTCAACTGACTCACCTGTGTGTGGGGGCGTTGCAGGAGGCGATCAGCCAGGCCAATCTCCTCCAGGATCTCCATGACCGAAGGATGGATGGTATCCCCTCGAAACTCGCGTTCAAAGTCCATGTGGGCTTCCAGCAAGGTGACAGGAACCCCCTGCCGTGCCAATAGAAGCGCGAGCACAACGCCGGCAGGCCCCCCTCCAACGATACAACAGTTCGTCTGTTCAATAGACTTCATCTCACGGGTGTCTTTGACCTCTTCTTGTTGTTGCATAAGAACATCCTCCAGAATGTACTTGCATCCTGTGTCGCGTTCAATTCATACACTCATACTATTGTCCGGTCATACTACTGCTCTGCTATCTTTCTTCGCCACTTCTTTGCGCACTCCACTATGTGGCATCTCGTGATTTTCTCTCAATACGATGTATCGGCACGCTCCGGTTGCATAGCGCGTAACCAGAAATCGACAAATTGCGCCGCGGCCTCGTCCATAGGAAGGGTAAGTCCCAATGCTCTCTCGGCCAGAGGACGAGCGAGTATATGGATGAAAAGTGGCCCTAAAAAGGCTTGCAACGCCACAATTGGCGAAATTGGGCGCAATCGACCTTCATCTATGTGATGCTGTAAGTAGTCCAGCAAGGACCCGATGCCACGCTCCAGAACAAAGGCTGCGGCTTCCTGAGTATCCTCTCGCTGGCTGCTGATCTCGAAGGCGAGGGTCCGATACAGGCCCGCTCGTGTCGCGAACAGTTCAACAACGACCTGAGCAACCTGTGGCATCACTTCCTCTGGGGGACGATCGGCGACTTGCTCAACAAGCAGCGCGAGACGCTCAAATGGTGCATAGGTCTTCACCACCTCGCGGAAAAGGGCCGCTTTCCCTGGGAAGAGGCGATACACGGTTGCGCGTGACACGCCAGCGGCATCGGCCAATGCATCCATAGAGAGGGCAGCGAGACCCTCCTGACCAATCATCTCAAGGGCCTTTCCCAGGAGCTGTTCACGGCTCTCTACTTCAGGCTCAAAGGCCAGTGCTCGCAGCAGCTCCTCTCGGGAGGAGAAGGCACGATACAACGTCGCACGCGAGATGCCCGCTGCTTGAGCAACCTCTGCAAGAGAGGGAGCGACTCCCTGAGCGAAACGCGCCCTGGCAGCCACGAGAATTTGCTCTCTGAGACTTTCCTTCGATCCATTCGTTTGCATAAGACAATACTATACGATACATCTCGTCTTGTCAAGTATCAAAGCGATGTTCTTTCGTTCCACTATAATTGATTCAGCATAACGCCACATCTTCCCTGCCTGCGCATAATTGCGCGCAGAGTAAAGGTAATCCAGACAATGTAATAGACCAGAGACAGCAACATAAGGGGATAGATCATGCGCATAAAGCTATAAGCAAAAACAAAATGAGGAAGACCATTCACCAACATTTCTACAGACAACATACGTAAACTAACCTTTTCACCTGCATTCCAGGGACCCAGATGTATCCAGCGCGTTATCAGCCAGTAGAGGCCAATGATAATCTGCGTCAAAGCGAGACCTGCCAACCAGGGCATACTATTCCTCCCCAATTGCGCTTCAGCTAAGCTAGCGCGCATCTTCTTTCTAGAGCAATTACGTATTTTTCAGTATACCAGAACACACAAAAAGCATCTACCTAATCTCCACAACCTGAGATCGAATTCGTCCCGATCCGTGCGTCCCCCCTCCTGCCATCTCCGCCTCACGCTGAGGTAGGGATTGCGCTTTCTGCCAATCCAATACGCATCAACCTAAGAATAGCTGAGCCATTGGAGAGGGCCAGTGGGGCACGCGGGCAGGAACAAACCCATTGTGGGCCTTTGGTGACAGTAGTGGCACGGTGGAGCCGCAGCGGAACTGTGCCTGGGAACTCGCACGATTCCCCTGGCTCCGCCGCAGGAACTCGCCAGGATCGGTGGCCTTCGCATCCGACTGCGGGCGCGAAAAAGCCGGTCGCTCTCCCTTTGGCAGCCTGACTCGCCTGCGGAGCCTGCGGGATCGTGCGAGTTCCCAGGCACAGTTCCGCTGCGGCTCCACCGTGCCACTACTGATCCCATTGACGAGGTGAGGGAGTTTGCGGGCAAGGGGGTAACCATGATCCAAACCCTCGAAGAAAGGCTGAGTCGGGATCGTGCTTTCTGCCGATCCGCACCTCCTCCGGCCCTCTCGAATACCTCATCCTTTCTTCGGTTGATGCGTATTGATTGCGCTTTCTGCCAATCCGCGCATCCCCACCCGACCTTCTCTTAGCTAAGAGCCTCCAGCAAAAGATCCCCCTCTTCCGGCGTAATACGTCCTTCGGCAATCATACGCAGGATAGCCTCACGCTCTTTTTCAATATCAAGCGGACTACGACCCTCATTACCCTGCTGAGCAGAGTACGCTTGCGGCTCCGAGGCTGGCAAATCCGGAAGCGGTGGAATACTTTCTGAAACGTCAGGACTCACAGGCGACGCCGGTCGTTTCGGCGGTGTCGGCGGCATCGGCGGCGCGGGAGGAGGCGCAATTTGCATGTTGCTCAGCGCCTGCTCTACCGCCTCAAGTGCCCCCTGAATACCTTCAGCCGCGGCACGTTGGGCCTCATTGATCAGATGATCGATGCGATCGGAATCCATACGCCACTCGCGATTATTGATGCGCATATGCACACGATGCTGCTTTTCCTCGCGCATGCGATGTTTCTCAGCACGCCGCACCTGCTCCTCTGCATGCTTTTGCGCACGACGCGCCTGCTCTTCCGCATGCTTTTTGGCGCGGCGAACTTGCTCTTCCGCATGCTTTTGCGCACGACGCGCCATCTCCTCGGCATTGCGCGCCATCTCACTTCCCAGAGATGATGCGGCCCCACTGAAAGCAGAAGAGATGCTCTGTCCAAGATCCTGACCCAGGCGGCCCATCTCTACCCCGAAGGTGCTCCAACTTCCCCCCCAACTCCCACCAACACCACTTGAGCTACTGCGCGGCGATACATCTCCACGTAGTTGAAGATCTCCCCCGACATTGAGCGCAAGTGAGGCCGCACCATCCCCATAGACCAGATTGATCACATTTCCGCCCGAACCCGTGACAATATTCTGTCCCCGTACATTTCCCCCAACCGTTGCCGAGATCTGTAGATTCGCATTCGCAGGCAAAAGCAATTGCGCATCACCGCCAACACTGGTACGCAGGGAACTCCCAGGGACCAGATCGACACGCAATTGGAGATCGCCCCCGATACCAGCCAGCATCGCATTGCCGTTAACACCTCTCAGATCAGCATCGCCACCCACATAGCCAGAATTGAGATTGCCAGCCACACCGAGCAGCGTAAGATCGCCCCCGATGCTGCCCATCATGACATCTCCCTGGATATCGCGCAAATTGCTATCGCTGCCCACGCTGCCCATGCGCACGCTGGCTGCTCCGACGACAACAATATCGCCGCCGATACTTCCCAGCGTCACTTCAGCACTGGCACTTCCCTGAATGTGACAATCACCGCCCACATTGCCCATATGGAGCACGCCGATATTCTCCAGATGACAATCACCGCCTGCATTACCCAGCAAGACTTGCGCTCCGCTCCCATGCACCTGCAAATCGCCGCCCACATTCATCGCGCGCACAATGGCAATGCCGTCCAGAGCCCGCAGATCGCCACCAACGTTTTGCACGGTCAATTCCGAGCAATTTTTCGCTATCAGATCGCCATCGACACGCGTAAGGGCCACCGTGCCAACCTGAGAAATCGTCACATCTCTGCGCAACTCTCTATATCCCTGGACAGAGGAAGCATCTTTGACCGTCACCTCTCCGGCAATATCGCTTAGCGAAACCTCGCCGCTGATCGCCTCAAACACAGCATCGCCACCAACATCATTGGCACTCACCGCACCACGGCAATCTTTCACCTGCACATTCCCGCTGATATCGTCCAACGAAATCTGCTCAGCAATGGTGATCAGAGAGATATCACCGTGTATTCCGGTCAAACTTACATCCTGTATACCAGTAATACGCACATCACCATTTACAGAGGTAGCTGCCAGGCCGATGCGCTCAGGGACCAGCAATTGCAGCGAGTCCTCGCTGCCGCTCAACATGAGCACATCACCTTCTGGCTCAAGGCGGGAAATGTGCTCGCTTGACTCAACCTGTATTGTGGGCTGATCCCAGGCTTGTACTCTGATATCACCTTTCACATCAGTCATCACAATACGGCGTATGCCTTCAATGGGAAATGTCTGTTGCATCATATACTCCTTATAGATGATCATCGTTTCTTCCCTTTTCAATCCCTGCTACCTAATCAACAAACACCTCGATACGCTCACCTTTGTCCAGGTCTTGCACATCAAGCAAGCGCCCTGTAGTGCCACGTTCGATACTATGTAAGAGATCTGCAAGCGCATTCGTTTGCAGTTGTGGAATAAATTGCGCACCCAGACGCAAGCCAGCTTTCAGAACGCTTATCGGCACTGTCGCGGTCACATAGACCCGCTGCTGCCGGGATTTGAGATTGCTGGTCCGCACACGCAGCGTGCGCTCACGTCGCCATTCTTTTGTGTGAGAGTATTCCTGGGAGAGATCGGGCTCAATCTCCAGCGTATCCAGCAGCTGACTCGCCTCGACGGCGCTCACCTGACCGCTTTCGATCATATGCAAAATTCGATCTCGTTCGTCCTTTGCGACCACCATCGACTTATCCCTTCAATTGCTTCATCGCCTCTTCTACGCTGATCTCTTTAGAAGCGAGTCGATCCAACACAGCCCTGCGATCCACACGCGTGGTATCGTTTTCGGGTGTCCCTCCCAGGGCCGTCACAATCTCATCGAGCCGACTGCGCGCTGTGTTATAGGCAATATTCATCTCTGCCGCCAATTTCTGGACATTGCCTCGATACTTGACCATTAACTCGACAAAATCTAACTGCTCCCGCGTAAGACGACCAATCCAGCCCAGACTAAAACGCCCCTCAATCACAATACCACTTTCGGGGCACTCCAGGCGCGTCACAATGAGTTCTTCGCCGCTTACGGGGTCCCTGGTAATTAATGGATACATAACTCTCGCTTTCCGTTTCTCTTCGTTGAAGAGCGTGCTCCACAAATTTTTTGTTTTCCTCTGGCATTTTTTGCCATCCGACAATGAAATAGTAACATTACTCTGTAAAATTTGTCAATACTCTGGCAATAATAATCAACACAAAGGTAAAAATTAACGATTTTGTGATGAGCTTTACCAGAGCATTGCATTCGAGCAAGCAA
>DATJHM010000223.1:0-5521 GCA_035493895.1 Ktedonobacteraceae bacterium | reverse complement strand
TGATGGCGCAGCTGGCGACGCCCCATGTGATGACGTTACACAGTCGTTTTCCGTTTGATCGTGTGCAGACGTGGACTGGTGATGCCGACGAATATTATATGGAATGGGCGGCCACGATGCCGATCGTTGCGATCAGCGAGCATGCGCGTTCGAACGCGGCCCCGGGGCTCAACATTGTCGATGTGGTGCATCATGGTTTGCCAGGGGAACATTTCTGTCACCCGATACGTTCAGCGGAAGAGTTCTTCGTCTGGCTGGGTCGTTTTGTCCCTGAGAAGGGGCCGCATCTTGCCATTGAGGCGGCGCGCAAAGCGGGTATTCCGCTCATCCTTGCAGGCACGGTTGATCAACATATACAGGAATCGGTGCGTTACTTCGCACAAGAAATCGAGCCACATATAGATGGCCAGCAGATCAAATATATTGGCCCGGTAGATATGGTGCAGAAGATTGATCTGCTCAGTCGCGCGCGTGGCCTGCTGAACCCGATCCAATGGGAAGAGCCATTTGGTATGGTCATGATCGAGGCTATGGCCGCAGGTTGTCCTATTATCACCTTCCCGCGTGGTGCGGCCCCGGAAATCGTCTCCCATCAAACAAACGGTTTTCTGGTGAACGCGGTAGATGAGATGGTCCACTTTATTGCGCGCATTGGTGAATTGGATCGAGGGATCGTTCAGGCTCATGCGGCCCGTCATTTTAGCGTTCAGGCCATGGCCGCAAAATACGTCGGACTGTATCAGACGCTCATCGCATCCTTGTACGGACAAAAGAGCTACTATTCTGCACACAGAAAAAAGAGTCGTTACTCCTCACGCCAAAATTCTATATTAGCTCCGCCCTCTTCTCATCTCCAGACGATCGATCAGGTTATCGATCGCCGTATCGTCTCCAACAGCCAGCCCCGTTAAAAGAGCGCTCAATCTGCTTCCAGCCACGAACTATAGTTAGAAGCAGAAGAGCAATCACAGCAAGGAAAGAAAGGGTGAGCCTTGCTGTGCTATTTTCCTGAAACGTTTTGTCTATAGAAAGCAGTAAAATTCCTCTAGAATCGCACAGTAAAGAAATGTACAAAACATGGTATACTGTCCGATATACGCCTATTCACGAAAGTAACCGCATTGGGTCCTTCTGCTCCAGCGTCGGCCGGACCGCGCGCGATAGGGTAAACTCTCGTGTTCCTTTATACGTGTTCCTTCTATAAAGGAGTTTTGAGAGAGCAACTTTGGTGTTTCGTCCATGATGGAATTGTTTCATACACAGCCAAAGGAGCGCAGCCAATGTCATCGCAAAACCTCCCCATGACGATCGGTGTCGAAGAAGAGTATCAGATTGTTGATCCAGTGACGCGTCAGCTCAGTTCTTCCGCAGACCTGCTTTTCGCGAAGGCCCAACGGCAGCTTGGAGAGCATGTGCAGGTGGAGATGCAACTTTCACAGATCGAGATTGCCACTCCGGTCTGTGACACGCTTGCAGATGTGCGCAAGGAAGTGGCCCGATTGCGAGGAGAGATGATCTCTCTGGCAGCCCAATCCGGCAAAAAGCTGCTTTCAACTGGCTCACATCCATTTTCTCGCTGGCAAGAGCAGCGCATCACGCCGAAAAAGCGCTATCAGTTGTTAGAACACGACTATCAACAGCTGGCGCGTGAGCAAGTTATTTGTGGGTGCCATATTCATGTTGGGGTAGACGATCAGGAGCTGGCCATCCAGACCATGAACCGGATGCGTGCCTGGTTGGGCCCATTTCTTGCGCTTACAGCCAATTCTCCCTTCTGGGTAGGAGAAGACACCGGGTATGCCAGCTTTCGCACCGAGGTCTGGAGCCGCTGGCCGACATCTGGTCCACCGCCTGTATTTGCATCCTGGAATGAGTATCAAGAGCTTGTACAGGCCTTGATTAGCGCAGGATGCCTGGAAGACACCACAAAAGTGTACTGGGACATTCGCCCATCCGGGCGATTTCACACCATCGAACTACGTCTATCTGATGCCTGTTTGACGATGGATGAGACGATCATGGTTGCAGGGCTGGCGCGTGCGCTCGTACAGAGCTGTTATAAGCAGGTCGTCCAGAATATCCCGACACCCGTCGTCCATCCTGATCTGGCGCGTTTTGCGCACTGGCATGCGGCCCGTTATGGTTTGAGTCATACGCTCATCGATGTGATCGCGCGGCGTGCTCTCCCCGCGCAAAGGGTGATCGAGCAATTTCTCACCTTTTTGCAGCCTGCCCTGGAAATAGTCGGGGATTGGGAGAGCATCTCAAGCCTCGTGCAGGAAACGCTGCAACGGGGAAATGGTGCGGCGCGCCAACGTGAGGTCTACCGGCGAACCGGGTGTATGGAGGATCTCGTCGATTATATTATCGAGGAGACGGAGCAGGGGATTCGCTGAGATTCGAAGGGATGCGGGGTCGGCATACAGCCGACCTCAAATCACGATGCAACAAATCCCATAATGGGGACAAAATAGCTTGTGTATAAATAGCTTGTGTGCAAGTAACTATTGTCAAAACAATTTGCCTATGTTATACTTGTGCACAAGTGAGGTCGTGCAGGAGAGTATTTCCGCTCTGAGCAGGAGTGTTTTATGGAACGAGTTGAGGATTGTTTAAGCTTCTACCTTGGGAAGGCTTATCAGCGGGTGACCCAGTCGGCCAAACAACGACTGGCCCCCTACGGTGTGACCCCCACCCAGTATGCGCTGCTCAAGGTGCTCTGGGAGCAGGATGATCGCAGTGGGGCCGAGCTTGGTGAGCGTTTGCTGCTGGATAGTGCCACGATCACCGGGCTGCTCGATCGTCTGGAGCAGGCGGGACTGATTGAGCGTAAGGCGCATGCAACCGATCGTCGCGTCAATCAGGTGCTTCTGACCGCTCGTGCGCGTGATCTTCAGGGACCGCTTGATCGTGAAATGGATCAAATGAATCAGGATTTTCTCGGCGCGTTCCCACCTGAAACAGCCAGTCTCCTACGAGAACTGCTCACCACAATTGCGGGATGGAGACCGGCAGAAAAAGCAGCGCGAACTCCATAATTGCCCCTGAAAGAACCCGCGAAAATATGCTCATTACATAAAAGCATGATGACTTGTCGTCCTGTTCTCCTCACGTCAGGTTGTCAATTTTTGTATGAATTGATTCTGCTCTTTTTTAGACATGACAATAGGAAAGGAAGCAATTGAGCGTGGCAAAACCGAAGTGCAGCATTATTGTTGACGAAGAACTTTCTCCAGGATTAGTAGCGAACACCGTCGGAGTGATTGCGATGGCACTGGGCAAGCTTGCTCCGGAGGCGATGGGGAGTGACGGCCTTGACCAGGATGGGAAACACCATCATGGACTGGCCTGGATGGGAGTAACCGTGCTGCAAGGCAACAAGGACATCATCGCGGACATTTTCACACGCATTGAAGAGAAAGATACCGATCTGCTTGTCGTCGATTGTCCCGCTGTAGCTCAGGCTACCCGCAACTACGACGAGTATCTGGAGATGCTTTCGCGGCAAGGGGGGCCGGAGCTTCGTCTGAGTGGCATTGGGCTTTACGGTAATGGCAAGAAGATTGCAAAGTTGACAGGCAATCTTCCCCTCTTTCGCCAGGAATAAAACCTCTTTTTACTTATCTGCATAGGAACAGCCAGGCAGCCTGACGTTTTTGAGTGGCGTCAGGCTGAAAACTATCATTGCCGTCAGAAGTATCGAGATTGGAGAGCCTCTAGAAACGAAAAAACCTCTTTGCGTATGGGATGTTATCAATTTGCTTGCAGCCTACAATGGACTCAGAAGGCCTCTCTTTGTAGGGCCTTCTAGTCATTTTTCATGGAGGTGAAGCAAACATGAGTAAACGCCTTATCTTCGGCGGCCTTTTACAACAAGGGCTCGTCGTGGTATCGGCACTTTTGTTCGCGACAATGATAGCCGCCGTAGTACCGCAGCTATCTGCGCATGCCAGTAGTTCCGTGAGTGCGCCGATTGGCCCTCCGGGAGGACCAGGGCGATACCACCCGCCGATTTACCACCCACCGATCCATCATCCGCCGATTCACCATCCGCCGATTTACCACCCGCCGATCCATCGTCCGCCAATCTACCATCCGCCGATTCACCATCCGCCGATCTACCATCCGCCGATCCATCATCCCGGACATCCCGGGCATCCTGGTAGACCGGGGCATGGTCATCCGTATTGATCATAAAAGTTGAAAGCTTCTGTTTGGCTCATCCCCTATTCAGGGGATGGGTCTATAAACTCTGGAGGCGTAGTCGCATGCGCCCGCCTGACCACTTCCTGGACGATGTTGCGCAACCGTGGTTCATTGCCCCGAATAAGCCCATCATTATCGTATTATTGCAAGAAAACAGAGCGGGACCGAAAGTGGATTATCCAGGAGTCCGTTCATGTTAGAGAGAAGCGCATTGTGCTAGGATTGCTCTTCTGTAACGTCTATTTCGTTGTCGGCGAACCATTCTACGAGCGCGTCGTGGAGGCAGGTTTCTTTCCAGCGATACCAGGCTTGTAGCCATTTATCGTCAACGTTGGATATGGCATCCTTGAAACGTCTGAAAGGGCCTTTTCCCAGCAGGGCGAAGGATAATTTTTCCGCAACCCGCTCATTGTGGGGAGCGACCTCCTCGTCGACGAAGGTTCTCATCCAATCGTAGGCCTGACTTGAGGGTATACTTTCGATGCGTACATAGTTATCGCTGCCGTCAATTTCCTCCTCTGTCTCTTCTGTCACCTCAGAATAACCATCCATAGAAAAAAATACAACTTCGCCCGTCTCTGTATTCAAAAAATAAGAGTTCTCCAGGCTTGCATCTTCCAGGGCCAGTTCAAGCGTCTCGGTATCAATGGGATTCCCGTTGGGAAGTTTAAATGTGTTGCTCATAGATATCTTTTACCTCCCTCTATGCCATGGGTTGTACTGCCAATGTCGTTGACCAGTGGCATCTTCTGGATTATATCATACCTCTTTTCCTGCTATAGTATCAGCGCCAGATATCCGCAATTGGCTGAACATTGGCGCTATTGTGCGCGTATGGCAGCTTGTACATATCTTCCAGCGTGCGTAAGAGGCGGTAGTGATTGACTATCTCGCTATAGGTGCCAGCTTTTACCATCGGGCCAACGGCGATGGTCGCGATCTGATTTCTCGCGGACCCATCATCCTCATCCCAGGTGACAAGCAGGAGGCTATTGTGCGTCTTTGCCCAGCGGACGTAGCCATCGAGATGTTGCTGAAGCCAGGTATCACCCTGTTGGATCGTGCCATCGTGCATATCGTTGAGCAGATTGGGGACCACAATCGAGATCGTGGGCAATGTGTTGTAGTTCGTGGGAAAGCTCGTCCAGGGGAGATTGTCGCTGGCGGGCACGTCTGTGAAGTTGACCCAGGGATTGTGTTTGCGCGCATAGGTGGGATACACCGGCGGATATTGACAGCCGGTATAGCCGCTGCTCCCCATGCTCTCCGAATAGCCAGCGAAACTCAGGCCCGCTTTGTGCAGACTTCCACCGAG
>DATJHM010000222.1:0-4676 GCA_035493895.1 Ktedonobacteraceae bacterium | reverse complement strand
CCGAACCCGGAGATGCCCTGGAAATTGAGATTCTCGAGATTAAACCGAAGCGCTTCGGCTGGACGGGACTGCTCCCCAACTTTGGCTTGCTCGCGGATCATTTTACCGAGCCTCGCTTAACGATCTGGGATCTTGATGATCAAGATGAAATTGATGTGTACGGCACGAAATTCAAGCTCAATCCAATGCTAGGATGTATTGGCGTTGCGCCGGGACAGGATGGTCAGTATGCATCCGTTACGCCGACTTATGCAGGCGGCAACATTGACGTAAAATACGTGGTTGCGGGCAGCCGCCTCTTTTTGCCAGTGCAGAATCCAGGCGCACTGCTCTCAGTTGCGGACGGACATGCGCTGCAAGGAGACGGCGAGATTAGCGGAACGGCCATTGAGTGTCCAGTAGATACAAACATGAAAGTACATTTGCACAAAGGAATGAACCTGCGAGCGCCGCAAGTGGTCACGGGTCCAATCAAGCAAACCGTCGATGAAGGCTACCGCATTTTCACGGGGATCGGTCCTGATTTGATGCAGGCGGCGCGTGAGGCCTGTCTCCAGGCGACTGAAGGGCTGGCGAAATCGCTGAAGATCGATGAGACTGATGCGTACAATTTGCTGGGCATTCTCGGCGATCTGCGTATTCACGAAATTGTCGATCAGCCGAACTGGGTAGTAGGGTGCATGCTACCGGGACGCTTCTTTTAAGATGACTCGGCACACATTCAGGAGGAGCCTATGACCATCCATCAATTTTCGCCCTCAGTGTATTACAACACGATTGGTTCTCACGAGCCGGTTCTCAAGATACAGGATGGCGATACCGTAGAGACAACGTCCATTGATTACAGCGGAATGGACCGTAACGGTGAAGTAATCGCGAGAAGGCCCAATCCGATGAGCGGGCCATTCTATGTCGAAGGGGCCGAGCCGGGCGATGTGCTGGCTCTTCATCTGGAGCACATCTATCCGAATCGCAGCTGGGGCTACACAAGCAACGTGCTTGCATCAAACGTGCTCGATCCTGAGTTCGTATCGCAAATGCCCAAAAGCGAGACCATTCGCTGGGATATCGATCTCGCACAAGGAACCGTCCAGTTGGCTGATCCATCACCGGCTTTGAGCAACCTGAAACTGCCCCTGAGTCCGTTTATGGGCTGCTTTGGCGTGGCCCCTGCGGACGGTCAGGCCATCTCCACGTCGACATCGGGACCATACGGCGGGAATATGGATTATCGTGGCTTCGTCGCTGGTGTCACGGTCTACTTTCCGGTTTTCGCAAAGGGTGCGCTGTTGCATGTTGGCGACGGCCATGCGATCCAGGGAGACGGAGAAATTGTCGGGACAGGCATTGAGGTATCGTTGGATATCCGCTTTACGGTCAATGTCCTGAAAGGCAAAAGCATCTTCTGGCCACGCGGGGAATCGTCGAGCCACATATTCACGGTGGGAAATGCGCGTCCATTGGATCAGGCTGTCCAGCATGCAACCACCGAAATGGTACGCTGGTTGCATGCTGAGTATGGCCTCAGTATGATAGAGGCCAGCAATTTGCTCGGTCAGTGCGTCGAGTACGATCTGGGCAACATATTCGATCCTGCCTATACAATGGTGTGCAAATTGAAGAAGGGAATTCTGGCGTAACAGTAGAGATGACCCACCTCGTACCCGGCCAGGGTCAGGACATCATAGCACTGGCATGGGCACGGGGTGGATCATCCATCTTCGGAGAGACCATTTATCTGTGCTGATCATTTTCTTATCTTTATGTCTATGGGCGATTACTCCCCTCTTCTATTTCTTGCTTCCCTCAAATCAACTCCTGGGCCAACTCGACAGCCCAATATATCCACTGTTGTATGTCGAAGCGTCTACAGACATAGCTACCCGCCTTGCGATACGGTGGCCTTTATTGCAGAATCAGCGCTTGCTGTTTTCAGGGGTACTCATGAGATATAGTAGATTGGATAAGAGCAAGACAAGAAAGGTGACGCACATGCCACGACTACTCTCAGTGAATGTAGGTCTTCCCCGCGACATCGCCTGGCATGGAGAGACGGTACGAACCGCGATCTGGAAAGAGTCCGTTCAGGGTCGACGAATGGTCCGACGGCTCAATATCGATGGAGATGGGCAGGGTGACCTGGCGGGGCACGGAGGCGAGCAACGGGCCGTCTTTGTCTATCAAATGGATTCCTATCACTACTGGGAGCGTCAGTTGGGACGCAATGACTTTGTCTTTGGACAATTCGGAGAAAATTTCACGGTCGATGGTCTATCCGACGAAAAGGTATGCATCGGCGATCAGTACCGTATCGGCAGTGCTCTCTTTGAGGTTACACAACCGCGCGTCACCTGCTATCGTGTCGGTATCCGCATGAACGAGCCTCAGATGGCTGCACTGCTTGTCTCACACCGAAAACCGGGCTTTTATTTCCGCGTGCTGCAAGAGGGTGAGGTGGAGGCTGACGATGAGATCGTGAAGGTTGCTGATGGTCCTGAACGCATGAATGTCACAGAGATTGACGGAATGCTCTATCTGAGCAAATATTCACGCGAACAGTTGGAACGCGCGCTACGTATTCCCGCCTTGAGTCCAGGGTGGAAGACCTCTTTCCAGACCCTGCTCGAACAGGTCCAGACCGGAAAAACGGCAAAAGGCAATCCAGGGCTCACCTCGGCGGGCGGACCGCCTCCGGCATGGCAAGGATTCCGTCCCCTGCGCGTGTCACACATTGAGCGGGAGAGTAAGGGCGTGTCCTCACTGGTTCTCGTCCCCACTGACAATCACCCCCTTGCCGCGGCCCTACCCGGCCAGTTCGTGGTGCTGCGCCTGCAACCGTTGCCCGACAAGCCAGCGCTCTTACGCAACTACTCGCTCTCCGACGTACCCGCTACCGATCACTACCGTGTGAGTATCAAGCAGGAGGTACACGGCGTATTCAGCAGCTATGTGCATAATCAGGTACGCGTTGGTGATATGGTGAATGTGAGTGCGCCAAGGGGCACCTTCACGTTCGGTCCTGGCGACCTCCCCATCGTCCTGCTCAGCGCTGGCATCGGGGTGACTCCAGTCCTGGCAATGCTGCATACGCTTGCCACGCAGGCTTCGCCACGGGAAGTATGGTGGCTACACGGAGCACGCAACCGGGAAGAGCATTCCTTCGCGCAAGAGGCACGCGACCTCCTCCAGATGCTCCCCCATAGCCACAGCTACATCCTCTATAGCAAACCCGGTCCCCAGGATCGGTTGGGCCTGGATTTCGATGCGCCTGGACATCTCAACGTGGCGATGCTCAAAGAGATTGGTGTGCCAGAGAATGCGGACTTCTATCTGTGCGGGCCGCCTGCGTTCCTGCAAGATCTGACAAGCGGGCTCGCTCACCAGGGTATCAGCGCGAAGCGTGTACATACCGAGATCTTTGGTCCAGGTGCACCCAGTACTCCAGGTCTCGTTGGCGTATCTCAGCGGCTACCACACCTGCCAGCGAACGTTCCCGGTACAGGACCGCTGGTCTCGTTTGCGCGCAGTGGCCTCATTGTCCACTGGGACCCGGCATTCCAGAGCCTGCTCGAACTCGCCGAAGCCTGCGATGTCCCGGTCAGATGGTCATGCCGGACGGGCGTCTGTCACAGCTGCGAAAGCGGGCTGATCGCTGGCAACGTCAACTACCAGCCAGAGCCACTCGAGCAGCCTGCTGACGGCAATCTGTTGATTTGCTGTTCCCAGCCGCAGGATGAGGTGACACTTGACCTTTGAGAGAGCACGAATAGGATCGTTATGGGAAAAGAAAGTGAAACGCGACAGGCGAACCGGGTTGAGATGGAGGGGCACCTCAACCCGATTTCTTGCTCCCGTCAGCATGCAGTAGCGCGCTACACAGACCACCTGACACGCAGTTCTTGCGGCCCACGGAAGAACCAGCCCCAGACAACGACCTCGTGTTCAGGATCGAGCTCAATCGATGGAAGTGCTCTGAGCAGTTCTTCAAGGGCGATCCTGGCAACCTGGGGAGCGAAGTACGTCCCGGCACAGATATGCTTGCCCGTTCCGAATGCCAGATGCGAACGAGACGGGCGGTCCAGTATGTAGGTCTCCGGCTGCTCGAACTGTGCCTCGTCGCGATTGGCTGACCCATATGAGAGCAGCACGTTCTGTCCTGCGTGCAACAGTACCCCGCCGATAGCGAAATCGCTGATAGGGCGGCGTCCAATCGTAGTCCAGATTGGTGAAAGCCAGCGCATCCCTTCGTGTACCGCCTTGAGGAGCTGACTCTGATCTTCGATGACATTGCGCAGGAGTTCCGGCTGAGAAAAAAGTCCAAGCAGTGTCGAGCCACAGGCATGACCGGGCTCCTGCATCCCACCCAGGAGAATTACCAGCAGATTCGGAAAGATCGTCTCGCGCGACCGCACCTGTCCCGGCGGCATGCCATCGTGCAGCCAGTGCGAGAGGGCGCTCTCATCTGGCTTCTTTTCAAGACGATCGAGCATCACGTTAACAACCGTCTCGATCTCTGCACGCGCGGCATCGGAGGCTGCAAACCCCTCTGGATTCAGAAAATTGCCCTCAGCATCGACCGCCTTATTGACAAATCCGCTGCTGAGATCGTGAAACCAGCGCCGCAACGTATCGGAATCGACCTGCTGGAAGCCGAGCAGATCGCCCACGGCGCGCAC
>DATJHM010000221.1:0-10128 GCA_035493895.1 Ktedonobacteraceae bacterium | reverse complement strand
AGACCTTCCGTCTCGAGCGAACGCCAGATGCATCATATGGAAGATGTGGGTTCCGTTGCTCACCCTTGTTGGGTGAACCCGCACGAGAAGCCATTTCACAATAAGCTCATCCTTGCTTAACTTGACGCCTATGGGGCAGCGCTTCATACCTGCCCTGTGACGGCAACGCTTCCGTTCGCTTCATGCCTATCCTGCGGCTAACCTGACGACACAACACAACCCGTTATTCGGGCTGAGGCAGGTAGCGTCCATTGATATTCTCGAAACGAGGTCGATAGCGCGTCTCATGATAGTCAGCAGGATTGACGCGGCGGGCAGGCCAGTTCTTGCCGGGGATATCGGTGGAGATAAATTCGCCATCACGTGAAGCCGCCATCACGCCATGCACGCCTTTTTCCACATAGCTCATGACAGTATTGGCATAGAAAATCGCCATATGCTTATCATACACCTCGGGCTCACCACTGCGCAGGAAGTAGGTCAGATCAATGGGCAGGAAACGCACGCCAGGCATACGTTGACTCAGTTCATCGGCCAGAAACTCGGCCACGTTGACCTTTTTGCGGTGTCCATAAGCATCCGCGGGCCCGACGCTCTGGACCGGTATGCCTAAATTCGCCCCCTCGGAAAGAATGACGGTCGAATAATTTTGCGGGTTCTCGCGATCGAGGGCGATCAGTTCTGCCAGACGATCAATAGAAGCAGGCACCTCAGGGATGACCAGACGATCAGCCCAGGTGACTACCGCACTCTCCAGGGCCGTAAAACCGGCGTCCCGCCCGAAGATACGGAACAAGACCGTGGTGCTATGGGAGGCCACTGTTGAACGCACGCGGTTGATAAATTCGGCGGCGCGGCTGATCGCCGTCTGGAAGCCAATACAGTAATCGGTGCCCGGCACATCGTTATCCATCGTCTTGGGAATGCCCCAGACGGGAATGCCCTGCGCTGAGAGTTTGGCTCCATAGCTCAAGGTATCATCGCCACCGATAACAACGAGCCCATCCAGACCCAGAAATTCCATATTGGCAATCACCTGTTTCGTCAGATCGATCTGCTCGTCTGGCTTGTAGCCCTCCCCCAGAAGTGCCATATGGGGAGGCAGGTCACCCACTTTGACCTTACCCGGATTCGTACGTGAAGATTGCAGAATTGTGCCCCCCTCACGGTCAATCGAACGCGTAGTTAAGCGACTCAGCGGCATGACATAGTTCCCATGCCAGGCATGGGGATTGTCGGCATCAAAAATCAAATCTTCTTTTTTACGCGAACGGTCCAGAAAGGTAATTCCTTCCCAACCCGCACGTAGACCAGTGACGCGAATCCCCATAGGCTCCGCACGATAGACAAGAGCTTTTATCGCTGCATTCAGCCCCGGGACATCACCGCCACCGGTGAGTACACCCAGTGAACGAATGGAATGTGAGACATGTTCTGGCATAAAACCCTCTCTTTATTTTCATGGAAAATAACCATTTAACGAAACAAGATAGGCTCCTCTAGAAGCTAGCATATCATAATCACCATGATTTGTAATGGATCACAGATACCTTAGATCAGATTGTGATGTAGATGTAGTATACAAAACATCTCCTGGCGGAGCAGACTCTTATCGTGTAGCAAAATCACCCCTCCAACAACCTTCTCCTGTACACAAACCGTGGATCTTTTATTTTTCAGTATTGCCGCTTTTTTCACGCCATAGAGTATACTACACTTCTTCTCCTTTTGAAAAGAGGGATGAGAAAAGTAGATATCATCCATCCATTTTACCCGGCAATGCAACTCCTGTGATAGTCTGAACGTTTATATACAATGATAGATAAATCTATCGCTCAAGCTATTTTACCTGTATCTCTCTGCTTGAGAAGGAGATATCCTACCATGGCTTTGCTTTTTCTTTTTTTTGTCATGTTTACTGCGCTTATCATCGTGCTGAGCACAGTTTTCTGGATCTGGATGCTCGTTGATTGCCTTAATAATAAAGGTTTATCTGACGCCACCAAAGCAGTGTGGGTACTGGCGATCGTTTTCACACACTTTTTGGGTGCGTTTTGCTATTTGCTCATCGGGCGCAAGCCGCAACCGGTCGTCGTTTATCAGTATCAGTATCAGCAACCGTTCCCATTTCAGCAGCAACCGTTCCCATTTCAGCAGCCAATGGGAGGAATGTATCAGCAGGGAAATGCTCCACGTTTTGGCAACCATCTCTATCAGGCACCATTTCAGCAACCCTATCCGCCACGTGGAGCTCAGGATATGCCTCATACCTCGTACCAGCAGTTTCCGACATATCCTCCCTATCAACCGGGCAATGCTCACGCCGAATATATTCCCTATGCGAACGCCTCAAAGCCCACTGAGCTGCTCTATCCGTCACCACCTGTCACGCCGCCCGTGCCACCATCCTACCAGGATGGGTACCAGCCTCGACCTTCAACGCCAGAAACTCCACGCGCTACCGCGTCTGGTCCCTGGCGGCAGGAAGATGAGCCTCAAGCGATCTACCCGGAACTACCACAACAGGAATTGCGCCAACAGCCAAACGTCGATTAGCCTCTGCCAATTACGACCCACTGCCCTCGTTGGATAGTGGGTCGTGTGGCTTGAGAGAATGATTGCGTTCAATTTGGCAGTTCAGACGGAGTGGATACAGACCCCTGAGCGTCTTGCTTTTGCTGCACGCCCAGATGGCTCCTGACCTCCAACGAACGCAGAATCGTCTCGCGGGTGAGCACACCCACCAGCTTCCCATCCTCTACAACGGGCAGCTGGTTCACATTCCACTCATTCATCAGTTTCACGACATCTTTCAGGCTCTGTTGAGACGTCACTGTGTGGAGACGATCGGCAGAGACCATCGCCAGACCAACCGGCATCTGCCCCCATTGCTCCCTCGGGACGTGGCGAATATCACTTAACGTAATCAGGCCCGCCAGCTGATCGCCGTACACAACAAATGCCGAACGTAACCCTCGGGGAAGAAAGTATTCATCGACCAGCTTTTGCAATGAAATGTTTGCAGGCGTCGTCTCCGGGTTCGTCGTCATAATCTGACCCACCTGCACTCCCGTAAACGCATTATCCAGCATTGACTGCGTACGAGCTGATTGAGCCGCACTCAACAGGAACCAGCCGATAAAAGCCAGAAACAGACCACTGACCCCACTACCTGTGAAGAAAAGCAGAATGCCATAGAAGATAAACAGATAGGCGAAGAACTGGCCAACTCCACTGGCAATCGTCGTTGCTTTTTGCGCATTCCCGGTTATCTTCCAGAGAATTGAGCGCAAAACACGTCCACCATCCAGCGGAAAACCAGGGATAAGGTTGAAGATCCCAAGCAGAATATTCATAGAGGCAAGATAGGTAAGCAGAGGAACGAGAACCGTAGTATTCCCTTTGAGCAGAAACAATATCCCATAGCAGATGGCTCCAATCACCAGGCTCACCACAGGCCCAATAAACGCCATGAAAAATTCGACGCCCGGCGTGCGCGGCTCCTGCTCGATATTGGAAACCCCTCCGAAGATAAATAGCACAATTGTATGTACGGGAAGCCCACGCGAGCGCGCAACAAAAGAATGAGCCAGCTCATGTAGCAGCACGGAGACAAACAGGAGGATGGTCGCAATAGCTCCCAGGACAATATAGGTAGCATGAATCTGCCCCGGATATGCCGTGGGAAAATACCCGCTGGCAAGCGAGAATGTGAGCAACACCAGAATAATCAGCCAGCTTATATGAACATTGATATCGATCCCGGCAATCCTACCAATGCGAAATGATCCTGGCATGGAAGTGTCCTTTCATCAAAACTGAACGCCACTTCATACAAAAAACAGAAGCTAAAAGAAAATAACGCAGAAAAAGATGAACAAGACACATTTATTATACAATATCGTATTATATAAATGCAATATCTTTTAAAATATACTCATCTGTATTAAAAATACATGTGCACAAGCGGTTATTCGCTCTGGAGGTTGTGAGAAGGTATTTTTGGTTTTTACATGTGTAGTGTAATATTGCGTGATATGATATGGCATAGCGGCGGGGTTTATCTCCGCCCATAGGCATGAAGTGAACCACCTCTTCTCCAAGGGGGCGAGAAGGGTGGAACGAGTTCGCAGGCACAGTTCCGTTCTCACTTCACCGTGCCACTACCGGGTTTATGAGCTGGGTTTATGGGTGGGGTTTATGGGCGGAGATAAACCCCACCGCTACGAGGGAAATGGGTATCGGTCAATTGTTTATCTGCATGTCTATAAGCAAAAATGATCGGCGCTTATTGTTTGCCGCGCGCAATCGCCGTAAAGATGCCAACGGCTGCAAAGAGCGCACAGACCAGCAATGAGGCATGGAAGCCGCTGTCAAACACGGTCTGCAAGGAACTTATTCTGGTCGCAGAGAGCGTCTTTCCTTGCAAGTAGAGCGTATTGCCAGCTGCGGCACTCCCCAGAGCCGCAAAAATGGTGCCAGCCAGCGCAACACTCAAGCTTTGCCCGATCACGCGTCCGGTCGCCAGCAAGCCCGATGCTTCGCCCTGTGCCTCGCGCCGTGCTGCCCCCATCATTGTACGCGTATTAGGAGACTGAAAAATGCCCTGACCGAAGCCAGTCACGCCCAGACGCCAGATAATATCCCACAGCGAGCTATGTACGTTCACCTGACTGACGAGAAACAGGCCGAAACAAGCAATGGCTAATCCTATCGGAGAGAGCCAGCGTGAGCCAAAACGATCTGCCAGCATGCCACTAAACGGCGCAACAATCGCCAGCATCAACGATAACGGCGTCAACAACAGCCCGGTTTCGATCGTCGAAAATCCACGCAACTGCTCAAAGTAGAAGGGCATAATAAAACCTGGCGCGAATAACGCCATCATGCACAGCATAAAGCTAATATTTGCAAATACAAATACACGATTGCGTAACAGGTACAGATCCAGGATAGGATGCTCTACGTGATTTTCGACATACACTGCCGCCACGAGGATCAGAATACCAAGCACGAGCGTGCCCATTGTTGCCAGCGAAAACCAGCCCCATTCCTGCCCAAAGGAAAGAGCCAGCGTGACCAGAGCCAGACCAGCTCCCAGCAAAACCGCGCCGACCGGGTCAAATCGTCCGGTTTGCCCTTCGCGGTTATAGTTCTCCTTGTAAAAGTAGAAAGCGGCCGCCAGAACGGCGATCCCCACCGGAACATTCACATAAAAAATCCAACGCCAGGTCAAAAATTGCGTAATGATACCGCCAATAGTTGGCCCTGCGCTCACGCCCAGCGACGCCACGACCGCATTCAAACCAAGTGCCAGGCCCCGTTCTTTGTTCGGGAACGTGCTGGTGATCATCGCAATATTTACGGAAAAAATAAGTGCTCCCCCCAGCCCCTGAAACAGACGCGCCAGAATCAACAGTAACAGCGAAGGGGCCATGCCGCATAAGGCGGACCCTGCGATAAAGATAACCAACCCCGACATCAGAATCGGTTTTCGCCCGATCATATCCGCAACACGACCACAGGTTAAAAGGACTGCCGCAATGATCACAAGATAGCCGATGATAATCCACTCGATTGGACCGCTCACGCCCACATGGAAGGTCTGCGAGATGGCGGGTATGCCGATATTCACGATTGAACCATCCAGCGTCGTCATGAACGTACTCAAAGCCGCAAGGATCAGCACGGCCCATTTATTCACCGCTGCGCTCGTTACCACAGCCGGACTTATCGTGACATCGGTAGCAGCAGGTTGCTCGCTGGATAACGCGTTCGTGGTGGTATTAGCGGGAACGGGGTCTGTTGAGAGGATATGATCTGGAGAAGAAGGTTCTACTTTCGCATGTGAAGCTGTTTCAAATTTTCCATGTTTAGCACCTTTTCTTTTCTCATACATTTTTTGCCTCCTCTACTATTAAGATATTTTTCTACTCAATTTTTTTGATACCAATCAAACAAAACAATGGCCCCCTTCCTCCAGGGACCATCACAAATCGTTTTGAGAAAAGATATCTTAATTGTAGAACACCAATTTGCCTGGTTTTATGCCCGCAGAAAAAGAGGAATTAAAAGAAATCTCGTGCGGAACGGGCTAATTTCAATTGTTGAGGGGTGACTAGCGTTTCGCTTAAATTCGTTTCGCTGATATCAGCTTTTGTCAGATCCGCTTCGCTCAGATCCGCATGACTCAGATTTGCCCCGCTCAAATCGGCATCGCGCAACGTTGCCCGCGTCAGGTCCGCAGCGTAGAACGTGGCCCTGGCAAGGTTCGCGCCGGTAAAATCTGTGTCGATCAGGTTCGCGTGTCCCAGATTGGCATTATTGAGATCAGCGTTGCGCAAACTGGCCCCCTGGAGATTGGTCCTGGCAAGATTACATTCTCCCAGATTCGCATAATCCAGGTCCGCCTCACGCAAATCCACCATCTGCCCGGAATGTTGAGCGCGCCAGGCATTCCACGTTGTAGCAACCCCTTGCTTGAGTAAATCAACAAGTGTCTGATCCGCCATGCTCATGCTTTCCTTTCGCTTCGGAAGAGAGGAACTCTCTGTGTTCAGTATAACTGATTGCATGATGGCGGAACAAGGAAAATCCCCTTCTTTGGAGCCTCGTTCACAAAGCTGTGATACGCTTGACTTATCTCTTTACTGACGAACGACCCGTTACTCCACTCGACATATCTCTATTCTCTACAACCGACCTACGAGCCGTGCCAGACGAACCGTCTCCTGGGCGGCATCGGAGATCGGCACAACGCCTATCGTCAGTTCGTCAACGCCCTGCGCGAACAGTTCCAGCAAGCGCTCGCGTACCTTGCTCTCGTCGCCAGAGATTATAATGCTTTCAATAAGATGATCCGAAACAGATGTAATCTCTTGTTTCGAAAAACCTGCGGCCGCGAACATGTTGCGATACGTCGGGAGCGTCGTATAAAAGCGGAACGCCTGCCGCCCCACCTGCAATGCAAGCGCTCGATCTTCCGTCAAAACAACTGGCACATGCGCCACAATTGGCGGACGAGGTCTCCCCGCTGCGGCCGCTCCAGCGCTCAGAGCGGATTGCGCGGTACTGAGCAGATAGGGAATCGGAGAGACATAGGGGAGAGCGCCATCGGCTATTTCGCCCGCGAGACGAAAAGCCGCCAGTCCAAGCGCTGACACGTACAGGGGAACCTGCGCCGGAGCCTGGAGCGTAACATCAACACTGAAATAGTGCCCCTGGTGATGGACCTCTCCCTGCTGGAGCAGCGAACGAAGCACCTGCATATATTCCCGCAGGTAGGCGAGCGGCTTATCCATTTCTACACCGTAGATGCTCTTTGCCAGTGTAGCCACGCCCGTTCCTATTCCCAATCTCAGCCGACCCGGGGCGAGACGGCTGAGGCTCAACGCTTGCTGTGCCATGAGCACAGGGTGGCGCGAAGGGATCTGAACAACGGCGGTTCCTAACTTCAGATGCGTTGTCCGTGCGGCCACCGCTGCCAGCGTCGTCAACAAATCTGGACTTTGTATTGGGCCAAAACTCACCCACACATGATCAACCCTCGCCTGCTCAATCTCGACAAGCGTTGTAACAAGTGTAGCCGGATCTGTGGCCGACACCGTGATACCCGTACGTTCCCGTAAAGAACGATCTTCTTGCTTTTCCATGCGTGCATTCCCTTTGATGCTGATACTAGATTAGCTATCTGCTAACAGCAACAACAAAGGGAGCAAAAGCTATTCCCAGAAACAACAAGGAGATCCTGACGCGTGGGGAAGTGGCGGTACAACGTTCCGATTGCGACCCCAGCCGGCCTGGCAATGTCCTCCAGGACAATGCAGCGCCACGCTCCGAGACCGCGACTCGCACCGTCTTTAGCAGGCTGGCATAGTTGCGCCGGCATCAGCTCGCATTGGGCTCCTGCCTGGTGGCTCGTTCATTTCATGCTTCTCCTTTCTCCCAGAGAGAGTGGTACTTGACAAAATGAGGGTTCCTCCGTTATTATATGGAGGTAGCCTCACTTTACCACACTTACGTTTGATTTACCAGAAGAAGGCAGACGCCCACTTCGGTCCTTTTCTCGGCAGAGTGGCGGCGCGCGACCTCCCGAGGTCTTCTGCACAGACCCAGGAACTCCTGGGATGGCGGCCTGTGCACCCGCGACTTCTCCCGGATCTTGAAGAGCACTACTTCAACAACTGATGTGAGGCTCAGGGTCACTCCTCACGACGACAGATCTTGAGGATGAACGGACCGGAAGACAACGACCAATGAGGATGGTGCTCTGCATCTCTATAACTATCAGAAAATGCGTCTGTACGATCAGAAACAGTTCTCAAGAAATCGAGGAAAAGCATGAAAGCAATCGTTCTCCACGAGTACGGTCCCGCGTCAAATCTCGTCTATGAAGATATCGCAGACCCCAGACCCTCCGAAGGCTCGGTGCTCGTGCGCGTCGCGGCCACCAGCATCAACCCTGCTGATTGGCGGGTACGCTCTGGTGCAGTCAAGAGCTTCATTCCGATAGCGTTCCCCTACATCCCCGGCCTTGACCTCGCTGGCACCGTTGTCGAGGTCGGTGAGGGCGTTACCAATTTTGAGCCTGGCGACCGCGTCATGGCTGTGGCTCGACATACCTACGCCGAACTCTGTACCGTCAAAGCCACCGACCTCGTCAAGATTCCCGATGGCCTGGAGATGACCACCGCGGCCACGCTTCCACTGGTCAACATCACGGGCGATGCGATGATACGGCTTGGTGCCAGGGTCCAACCCGGTCAGACCGTCCTCATCACGGGGGCTTTAGGTGGCGTCGGTCGCTCAGCAGTCTTCGCAGCATCGCAGATCGGGGCTCGCGTCATTGCTGGCGTTCGTGGCAAGCGACTGGACGCTGCTCGACAACTTCCCGGAGTGAGCGAGGCCATCGCTATTGATGATGATGCAGCGATTGATAAACTCGGCCCTCTCGACTGCGTCGCCGACACTGTCGGTGGGGAGTCCGCCAGCCTGCTCCTTACCAGAGTCAAGGAAGGTGGCACGTTTGGTTGTTTCCCAACGCAAAACCCGCGAAACGCTGCGCTGTATCCTACTATTCAGATCAATATCGTTATCGCGCCAGTCAACTCCGCAACGATCTTGCGCTATGCAGAAGCGGTACGCGACGGCAAGCTGACGATCCCGGTCGAGCGTATCATGCCGCTCGCTGATGCCGCCGAAGCACAGGCAATCGCCGAAAAGGGGGGTACTGCCAAGATTATCCTCACCGTCTGAGCACGAAAATCAGGAGTGCCCGCGACCACCACGGTTTTCATCACCGCCCAGTCGCGGGCCGTGATCTCTTTCATCGCCATGACACCATTCGTTCGGTGTCTCATCAGTGGACTGGCCAGGACATGACGGCAGGACGACGTTGGATACCTATGAGTGGTCGAGATCTGTGGTACACTCCTCCACTCGATCCAACCACTCGCGTATGAGCGCCCGGCACAGCACATCCTGCTCGATATCCACAAAATGTCCGCCCCGATCGAGCACAGCGAACGTCGCCCGGGGATAGCTATCCAGCAGATCCCAGGCGTCCCGGTATCCACAAATGTGGTCCTGTCGCGCAGTCAGAATAAGCGCAGGACCAGCAAAGGGGGTGGGTAAGGGATCTACAACAAAGGAAAAGGGACCAGCCACCTCCAACCGCGAGACAAAAGCATGGTCGGCCCTCTGCACCTGTGCCAGCACATCGCGCATCGCCTCTACCACCGTGGGACTCTGTACCACGGCGAGGTCCGCAATGATCTGTGCCTCGTCCGGCTCTAACCGGGCCATCAGCGCCGGATCTGCCACAAGGGTGGTAGAGGGTGGGAGCTGGACCTGTGCAGGATCTGTCTTCATCTGGGGGATACAGAGCAGCACGCCATCGATCAATGCCGCTCTGTGGTAGACTACACCACGCGTCAGGTACCCACCATAGGAAAGACCAGCGATCACGAAGCGCTGACCGGGGATGATCTTGTCGATGAACGCCAGCATCGTATTGAGTACCTGATCGTGCGTGGCCACATCCAGACCCGGGGTGAGCCCGGTGCCAGGCAGGTCGGGATAGATGCGCATCCAGCCTTCCCGTTGCGCGAAGAGGGGTTCCATGAGCCG
>DATJHM010000220.1:0-22979 GCA_035493895.1 Ktedonobacteraceae bacterium | reverse complement strand
TGCAGGTGGACACCTGGTAACAGGCGAAGCAAAGCAACACTAATGATCGTACGGCTTGTTTCACTTGGACGCGTTGTGGCGCGCTCGCTGCTTCAGTCACTCGTGGTCTCGACAAAATTGAGGAAAAATGATATTCAGTTGATTTCATGCAAACACATATGTTCTTGTGAAACACCCATCTCTACTTTTGAGAGATGGGTGTTTTTTTGCCCCAAAGCATACACTCATGCTCCCCAGGCCAGTAGTGCTCAGTCAAGCGTCATTGCGTCCCTTTAACCACGCTCGCCCAGACCAGTAGGGGCGTGGTGCAGCGAGAGCGGAACTGCGCCCCCGTCCCCCACCGGCCATCTCGCTCTCACACGTGCTTCTCGAGCGCGTGTTCCTGGCTGTAGAAAAGACGCCATGACGTTTGACTGAGCAGCGTCCGGGAACTCGTACGATTCCGCTCGCTCGCTCCACAGACCCTGGCTGCAACAACGGACAAGCTTACAGAAATATATTGCACGACCCAAAATTTCCACAATCCCATTTACCCCTAAAGAAATCTCTCCCCCTGCCGATTATAAAGATTAAGAAAGGAGAAGCAGCATTTCTTGCCATTACACAGCATGCGGGATGGCATCCGATCTCATCTTTATACCCTTAATCAAAAGCCATAAGGGAAGCAACACTTCCCCAATAAACGTAAACATGGCAATCGTCAAAGTATAGTTGGGTGAAAGAAATGTACTAAAACTATCTATGAGATAGCCAAAACCTGCAATTATTAACAGGATGCCGAAAAGTCTGGGAATGTAGCCAGACTTGAAGATGAGAAGCCCGAGGGGAAATAGCCAGAGGCCCCAAAATATCTGGGCGATAAGCACTCCGTACGTGTGTAAATGGAGAAAGAACATCACTTGAAAAGAGTCGGTACCACTCAAAAGCAGGAGGACCGCAAATTGGTTCAGCTGATTGAGCATCGCGATAGGAACAGGTGCTAAAGCTAATATGATCATAAGTAAAGCATAGCTTTTATTCACTGTTTTGAGTAGTTCGTATAAAACGAGAGCCAACAAAACATGGAGCACCTGCCCGACGAGATCACCTGCGATGCCGATGCGGAAGAGCATTTCAGAAGCTCTAATATTATTGACTGTTACTGTAGCATCCCCGAAAACAATAAGATTTGCGCGAACGGATGCTGCGAAGCCACTGCATACCGCAACAAGCAGATACAGTAGCCCCGCAACTCTGGCGGTCTTCCCGGCTGAATTCATCTTTTTCTTCTTTCATTACGTAAATGGGTAAATCCATGTTTTGATAGATAAAAACTTTTATGATCACAAATAATCATCCAGAAGAGAGTATAATGCCTGGATGATAGAGGGGAGATCACAATCTCCAGGTTCCTCTCACGAAGCCGTCACAGTTTCGCTGGAATCTTGCACAAAAGAGGAAATATCTACAGAATAGCTCTCATGGCAAATGTACTGTACGATGTGAATATAGACGGTGACGAGAGTGAGATAGCAGTGTTAGCAACTGTGATAGTAGTGCGAGATGTGTGTGGTATGGTTTCAGCGAACAGAAGGAGGTTGTTTATGCATAATCTACATATGCAACGTTGGACTGGCGCGTTTGGGGTCGCGGGCTTCGTTGTATTCCTGGTAGCGCTTCCGCTTTATTTCGTAGGCCCACAGCCAATGGCTCGACTGGAGGACTCCATCCAGTTCAGCGACTCCGTGAGCAAAGCAAGCACTCTTATCCTCACACGTACTACGCTGTGCGACCCACTCATCATGGCCTGCCTCCTGGTCTTCCTCGCCGGATTCCGTCGCCTGATCCGGCAGGTACGGCCAGATGAGGAATGGATCTCAACTTTGGTGTTCGGCGCTGGTCTGGTCGTGATTACCCTGGAACTGGCTGGTGATGCGCTCCAGGGTGGTGCCGCGCTGGATACGTCCGTCAGGGCTGATCCCACGGTGGTCAGAGGCCTGTGGGAGGGTAGCTTCGTTTTCTACGGTGCAATCGGACTTATGATGTCGGCGCTCTTATTGGCCTCGGCTGGCTATGCTACTCTGTCCACTGGTGTGTTGTCCAGATGGGTCGGCTGGGCGGCTTGCGTCAGCGCTCTTGTCAATCTGGTGGCCGCTCCCTCGATCTTTTGGGGAACTGACTACACTGGTTTCTACACTGCGAGTGGATATGTGACGTTTATTGGACAGGGCGTAATGGTGATCTGGTTCTTGATCGCTAGCATCGAAATGCTGGTCGTGAAGCGGGAGGTCAAAGCTGAGGCGCTGCTCTCTGGAGGCGCAGTCGGCAGATGATGCAAGCAGGTTCTGCCGACTATGTCGTCTCCTATTGCGGTGTATCCCTATTCATAACCTGGCTTAGCCCCCTATGCCCAGCCCACGGAGTATCATCTGGAGCGCGACGAGCGCCAGTACTACGATGAAGATCAGGCGCATCGACTGGTTGGTCAAACGTGGCAGCACGCGCGCTCCCCCCATCGCTCCCAGCAGGACGCCGAGCGCGACCGGGACCGCGACAAGTGGCAGGACCTCGCCACGCTCGAAGTAGATACCCGCGCTGGCCGCTGCTGTGACGCCCATCATAAAGTTGCTGGTGGTCGTTGATACTTTCAGCGGCAAACGCATAAAGGTATCCATTGCCAGCACTTTGAAGGTGCCACTACCGATCCCTAACAGTCCTGAGAGCGCGCCCGCCACATACATCACGACTAATCCCAGCGGCGTGCGTGTGACTTGATAGCTGACCTCACGCCCAAGACGTACATCAGGATAACTGCCGGATAGACGCAGAGCGGTGGCCCAGCGATCATTCTGTACGCCATGGGGTAGCTCTTCGTGCATGCGGAAAAGTACAGGCACAATCGAAATGAGCAGCACGGTCCCAAACACCACAAAGAGCAAGTTCGCAGCCAGATAACCAGCCAGAAATGCTCCACTGATCGCGCCAAGCGTCGTTGCCAGTTCCAGGAACATGCCAACGCGCAGGTTCGTCAGGTGGTCGCGCACATAAGCCGCCGCCGCCCCGGTCGATGTGGCGATAACGGCGATAATGCTTGCGCCAATGGCATACTCGATCGGCAATTTCATAATCAGCGTGAGCAATGGTACGACAATGACGCCTCCTCCCAGGCCGATAATCGACCCTATCACGCCAGCCAGGATTGCTCCCAGGAAAATTACGAAGATATCGAGGAGCGAAATGTGCATTGTGAGAAGTGAGAGATTCATTATGCTCCACCCTTCCCCAGCACATAACCCATACATAATATGGCAAGCACGCAGAATGTGATAACGACGTAGAGTCGATCCTGCTCTAACCCAAAGGCGATGATTGATACCGCTACCCGAATCACTGGCGTTACCATGAGCAGCAGCAATCCCAGGACAATGATTGCCAGGGGCTGCAATGTCCACAGCCCCGCCCATATTTGACCAGCTGTGTGTGGGAAGGCCTGTAATGGGATTGCGGCTAATCCTTCTGGATTTCGCAGTAACAGGATCATTCCTATCAGGATGACGGCGGAACTTACTATCACGCCACCTTGCAGAACCCACCCGATAATGCTCGATATATCTGTACGTTTTTGTTTACTTTGCATCGTTATCAAAACTATGCTCCTCAATAATGAAAATTGGTTTTTTTGTTTAGCGAGTCTATCAGTAAAGTGCCAGGAAGAAAAACATGAAGCATCGTTACTAATTACATCTATAAGTATAGCTTACTTTTTAAAAATTCTTACAGTATTCATAATTGATGCGTTTATAATTGATAGTAAGGATAAGGTTTTGCACTCCTCCCCTTCCAGAAAATTTCATCTTTGTATGAAGGAATTGTTTACGCTCTGTATAGAAATGAATAAACGAGATAAGGTCATTTTTACAACATAAATGCATGGAAATACGTATTTATTTTGCTTGTGCTTGTTGACATATTATTATGGCAGAGGATATACTAGCACAGGTTGAAATCCTTTTTGACTGGATATGTGATGAGTGAAGCTTGAAAACATGTAATAGTTGGCGCGATCTGTTGAAGCAGATCATTGATCATAAGCAGGAGCATCAGCGCATTGCCCTGGCTATGCATATCCATCCTATCACGTTGACAAGATGGGCAGCAGGCATGACTTCTCCCCGTCCAGGTCAGATTCGCTCGTTGCTCAATGCTCTGCCCGCCTATCGGGAGCAGTTGAGCGAGTTGATCATTCAATGCGATCCTGACTTGCTCATTGAAGTGACGTCGTCCCTGGAAGAGTATTTCCCTGAGCTTCCTTCTACCTTTTACGCCGAGGTGCTTGAGTGTTACAGGAAGAGCCCGCCCCTTATCCGCGCTTTTACGATTCGGGTCATGATTGTGCAACAGATGCTTCTCCATCTTGATCCACAGCAACAGGGGATAGAGGTCTTCCTGACACAATGCGTCCCGCCTGTAGCGGGGAAGCGGGTGCACAGTTGCTATGCGATTATCGGGCGCGGGACTCCGCCGTGGAATCGCTTTTCCGAATACCAGACGTGCTTCTTTGGGGCAGAAACGCAGGTCGGTTCTACGATTATGTCCGGTCGGCCGTTTGTGTTCCAGAGCCGGGAACAGCAGATCGCAAGTTTCCCAACCGATCCTTTCGTCTGGGGGGAGAGCACGGCAACGTATCCTGTTCGCATCTCGGGACGCATTGCCGGAGGACTTTGCGTCATCAGTGCGCAGCCGCAGGCCTTTTCCTCCTGGGCTATTCAGGAGATTATTCAGCAGTATGCTGATCTACTCGTCTTAGGTTTCGAAACAGAGGCGTTTTATGATCTGGGCGATATACAGTTTGGCGTTATGCCCCCTGCTGAGAAGCAGGAGTCGATCCTGGCCGGTTTCCAGCAGCGCATAGTGCGGCATCTGCTTCAGGCAAACCAGATGCGACAATCGCTTACCAGAGCCCAGGCCGAATACATTGCTCTCCAGGAGATGGAGGAAGAACTCTTGTCTGGCTCTTCCTCAATATGACATGCAGTCAGGAGGACCCGCTGGCAACCGACGAATTCTCTGGCTCGCTGGTTCTGTTCTCTGCGTGGGAAGAGAAGCCGTCATCCTACTTCCACAGCCTTCTTTTTCTTTCCGATCGCCCATATGCCATATCATCGGTCGGTCTGGATTATCCAGAAGGTTCAGGGCGTGATGTATTCTCGCCCATCTTCTTCTCTCGTGCCTGGGCAAATATTCTTTGATACTGTGCTAGCTCGCGTTGCAGCGCCTCAATGCGATCGGTCAGGCGTACGATGATCTCGATCCCTTCCAGATTCACGCCCAGATCCTGATGGAGACGACGCGCGCGGCGCAAAAGCAGAAGATCCTCGGCACGATAGCGCCGTTCCCTCTCGATCTCTTCAGTGCCATTGATGATCCCTGCATCACAGAGATGGTGAATCGCCTGTATCTCCAGACGGCTGTATTCGATGGTCTCCTGCTCACTATAGTACGTGCTCTCCCGGTTCTGCTGGACATCGGGACGGTCTTTCTGCTCAGACATGCTTGCCTCCAGTTTCTGCCTGCGTTGCCGGTCCGGTATAGCCAGTGGTGCGTGCAAACGCTTCAAAGAGCCGTCGTTGCTCCTCGCTCAGATGGGTTGGCAGGACTGCTTTCACTTCTGCATAAAGATCGCCACGCTTCTCCGTTTTTCCGACCTGCTCTGGCATACCCTGTCCACGCAGGCGGAACATTTTGCCATTCTGCGTTTCAGGGGGAATGCGTAACAGGAGACGGCGTCCATCCGGCGTCACGACAAACGCATCGCCCCCGAGCAGACAAATCGCCAGCGGTACCTCTATCGCCGTGCGTAGCGTCGTCCCTTCACGCGTAAAGCGAGGATCAGCGAGCATGTGAACGCGCAGATACAGATCGCCCCGTCCAGCGTCCCCTTGCGAACCCTGCCCTGCAATACGAATGCGCGCCCCCTCATCGACGCCTGCGGGAATGGTAACTTCTAATCGATGCGTCTTCCCATCCGGATCGCTCAACTCAAATGTGCGTTTCGTTCCCGTATACGCCTCAGCCAGCGTCACCTCGACCGCTGACTCAATATCCTCCCCACGGCTAAGTGGCCGCTGCGGACGTCTGGTGTTCGTATAGTAGGAACGCCTCTCGCTGCCAGGAGCAAAGTCTGAATGGAAATACGTATTAAAGAAACTGGAGAAAGGCGACTGGCCTCCACCAAAAAGGTCCTCGAGGTCCTCTTCATTGACGGTACGATACTGGTAGTTCCCACCTCCAAACCCCGTCGCTCCAGCTGCGGCCCCCGCTGCTGGTCCTGCCGCGCCCGGCCATCGTCCATATTGCTGATAATAATTGCTCATCTCATCATATTTCTTGCGCTTTTCGGGATCAGAGAGCACCTCATTCGCTTCATTAATCTCCTTGAACTTCGCCTCAGCCGACTTATCGCCGGGATTGACATCCGGATGATACTTTCGCGCCAGCTTGCGGAACGCCTGCCGAATGGCCTTGTCATCCGCATTTTTATTGACCCCGAGGGTACTATAATAATCCTTATACTCGGTCGCCATCGTCCTTGCCCCCTAAAAATCGAAATAACAGCGCACCCTCCGCATGCAATGACATCCTTACCATTGCATGCGGAATGGCTCATCCTAGACCTCGTGATACTCCCCTTCTATCGTCCCTTCCTCACCCTTCGTCTGCTGACCACCCCCGGCCCCACTTCCTGCGCCCGCCCCAGGTTGGCTATAAATCTCCTGCCCAACACGCTGCATCGTTTGCTCCAGATCATCCGCAGCCGTACGAATACGTGTCACATCATTTTGCGACAGAGCATCACGCACGTCTTTTATCTTTCCTTCGACGTCGCCACGTGAGCTCATCGAGACCTTATCTCCCGCGTCCCTGAGCGTACGTTCGGCCTGGTAGGCGATGCTATCGGCTCGATTGCGTAGCTCGATCTCTTCTTTCCGCTGGCGATCTTCCTGGGCATGCTGTTCGGCCTCGCGCACCATTCGTTCGACTTCGCTTTTGGAGAGGCCACTGGAGGCGGTGATGGTGATTTTCTGCTCACGCCCGGTTGCCTTATCGCGCGCCGAGACGTTGAGGATACCGTTGGCGTCGATATCGAAGGCGACTTCGACCTGCGGCACTCCTCGCGGCGCAGGGGCAATACCCTCCAGCCGGAAGTGGCCCAGGCTCTTGTTGTCCCGCGCCAGTTCGCGCTCGCCCTGGAGTACATGCACATCGACAGCCGACTGGCTATCTTCTGCCGTACTGAAGATCTCGCTTTTGTGTACGGGAATAGTGGTGTTGCGCTCGATCAATTTGGTCGTGACACCTCCCAGCGTCTCCACTCCCAATGAAAGCGGCGTAACGTCGAGCAGGACGACGTCTTTCACATCACCTCGCAGCACGCCTGCTTGAATGGCCGCACCAATAGCCACGACCTCGTCGGGGTTGACGCCCTTGTGCGGCTCTTTGCCAAAGGTCTTACGCACAAGCTCGATCACGGCTGGCATACGCGTCTGTCCACCTACGAGCACGACTTCGTTGATCTCGTTTGCTTTCACTCCCGCATCTTCTAACGCTTTCATCACCGGCCCACGTGTGCGCTCAATCAGATCGCTGACCAGTTGCTCCAGTTTGGTTCTGGTGAGGGTGATGACCAGATGTTTGGGACCGCTGGCATCGGCGGTGATAAAGGGAAGGTTGATCTCTGTCTGGAGCGTTGAGGAAAGCTCGATCTTGGCTCGCTCGGCCGCTTCTTTGAGACGTTGCAGGGCCATGCGGTCTTTACGCAAATCAATGCCTTGCTCCCGCTTAAATTCGTCGGCCAGCCAGTCGATGATACGCTGGTCGAAGTCGTCTCCACCCAGGTGCGTGTCTCCGTTCGTGGCGCGTACCTCGAAGACTCCTTCGCCCAGTTGCAGAATGGAGATGTCGAATGTGCCGCCACCGAGATCGTAGACGGCGATCGTTTCATCGTGCTTCTTGTCCAGCCCGTACGCGAGCGAGGCGGCGGTTGGCTCGTTAATAATGCGCAAGACGTCAAGTCCGGCGATCTTGCCTGCATCCTTGGTGGCCTGACGCTGCGAGTCGTTGAAGTAGGCGGGAACGGTAATCACGGCCTCGGTGATGCGCTCGCCCAGCTTGGCCTCGGCGTCAGTACGCATCTTCTGGAGAATCATCGCCGAGATCTCGGGCGGACTGTAATCGCGACCGGCAATTTGTACGTGTGCGTCGCCATTCGCGGCCCGCACGATCTTATAGGGCACACTCTTGATGGTACGCTGGACTTCCGGGTCGTCGTACTTGCGCCCCATGAGCCGCTTTATAGAATAAACGGTATTTTCTGGATTGGTGACCGCCTGCCGTCGCGCTACCTGCCCGACCAGCCGTTCTCCCGCTTTTGTGATCGCGACGACGGAGGGCGTGATCCGTGATCCCTCGCTGTTTTCCAGGACGGTTGGCTCACCTGCTTCGATAATCGCGACAACAGAATTGGTGGTTCCAAGGTCTATACCTAGTATTTTTGCCATTCCTCCATCTCTCCTTTCGAGAAATGTGGCATTACTCCCTCATGCCTATTCTTCTCTCTTTTCTTCGGATGGCGGCTGTGCAGTTTCCTCGGGCGCAGTCGCCACGACAACCTGAGCCGGACGCAGTACTCTCTCTCTCAGGGTGTACCCCGGTCGGTATACCTGTAGTATAGTCCCCTCTGCCTTATCTGAACGCGCTTCTGTCATGAGGGCCTCGTGCTTGCGTGGATCAAATGCTTCTCCTACTTCGCCGAGTTGTTGCACCCCCAGCTCTTGCAGGGTCGTGGTCAGTCGTCTGGCTGCCAGGGTGACGCCTTTTACCCAGGAGTTCGAGGCCAGTTTGGTTGGCGCTGACTCGAGGGCGCGTTTCAGATCGTCCAGTACGGGGAGCAGGGATTCTATAACGACTCCCTGTGCGATGGTTCGCCCTTCGGCTTGCTCCTGGGCCGCCCGACGTTTATAGTTTACGAAGTCCGCTTGCGTTCTCTTCAAGAGGTTCAGGTACTCTTCTGTTTTGTGCTGTTCTTCTTCAAGCTGGTGCTGCAATTGAGAGAGCGCATCCTGCTCTTTCTCTTCACTCGGTTGTGCATCTACGATTTTGTTCTCCGCTCCTTGTTCTTGCATTCTGTCTTCTCTCCTCTGAAAAAAGTATGCTTCATGCTCAATAGGAATGATTCAAGAAATGATTATGCCGGTAAAAGGAGGAGGCGCGCACAACAAGTATCGCAGAGATGAGGTGGAAGCTGAAATTTGACTCTTGAATTGCATTCCTGCTACTCAGGAGTGCGATATCAATCGCGCTCCTGTGTTCGGGCTGCTTTGCTGTCACACGCTCATCAGCCATCCGTAAATGAGGCCGTTTCCTCCACTATCGTTGTCCAGCCTCAATGGTCCTTGATTGTCCAAGGGCCCCGGTGATGTTAATCCTTCGCGGACGACTGGCCTCGCTGACGGGTACCTGGATGGTCAGGATGCCGTCCTCGAAGTTTGTCTGGATACCGTTGGGATCGATCGGCTTGGGCAAGGTGATGGTACGCTCAAATGTGCCTGAAGGAAGTTCCCGCAAGATCCAGTTATGCCCTTCCATGTGTGGATGCCTTTTGCTCTGCCAGGATTCTCCCTGCAGCCTCTGCTGCATCTGAGATTGCGGCGGTTGTTGCCCCTGAAATTGAGGCTGCTGCCCTTGAGATTGTTGCGGTTGCTGCCCCTGAAATTGCGGGGGCTGTTGTCCCTGGGATTGCTGCGGTTGCTGCCCCTGAGACTGCGGAGGTTGTTGTCCCTGAGACTGTTGTGGTTGCTGCTGTCCCCTAACCTGACCCTGAGATTGCTCATGATGCTCGTTCTGATGGCTGTAACGCCCTCGCAGTGTCAGGGTGTTTTGATCAACCGTTAGTTCAATATCATCTGGTCGCACCCCTGGCAGTGCCACGTCTATCTCATAGCCAGTACTCGTCTCACAGATATCCATCTGGGCCGTTTGCGCTCCTACCGCTCCTACCGCTCCTGCCAGTAAACCAGCGGGGTTCACTATGCTCTGCTCAAACAATTGATCCATCGCACGTCGAAGACTCATGGCTTCGCGGAAGGGATCGTACCGTGTAATCATGTGTTCTCCCAACCTTTCAGATGTTCAGTTATCAACCTATGTTAAGCCAATACAAAAAAGATCGCTTGTCTTCAACCTGCTGGCCGATATGACGAAGAAATCTCTCTTTTCTAGAGAATTCCTTTTCCCACGAGTAACACGTTTCGACATCTGAGAAGGTTACCGCCTATGCTTGAACTTTACCGCTGAAAAGAAATGAGTCTATCGCTCCTTGTGTCGAAATATCACTGGCACCTATCGAACTCATCCACTATACATTCCTTATGGTTATATAAATCATACATAATTGTTATGAATAGCTATTTTCCCCTTGACAAATGTGTGCCTCGTCAGTTACTTTTATAACAACAAAGTTGATCAACAAAATCAACAAAGTAAAACACGTTTTTATCTTTGCCTCAAATAAGGAGGTTTCGATGACCACACGACGGAAATTTTTACTCGGTGCGGCGGCTACGGTAGGAAGCCTGGTTCTCGCTGGCTGTGGTCCCTCTCCATTTTCTACAGCCAGCGCCTCGACTGATCCGATTATTTTTGGCGTTTCTGGCCCTTTTACTGGTGATAATGCGGAGTACGGAATTATCTGGAAAAATGCTTTTGCAATCGTTTTAGATGAGATTAATGGGAAGGGGGGCATCAATGGCCGTAAGGTGCAACTGGACTATGAGGACTCTCAGGCCGATCCCAAACAGTCGGTGCCTATAGCGCAGAAGTTTGCCAACGATCCGACTATTCTGGCTGAACTGGGCGATTTCGCGAGTCCCGCTTCGATGGCCGCTTCTCCCATCTATGAACGCGCAAAGATGGTGCAGTTCGGCTTTACGAACTCTCATCCCAATTTTACGCTGGGCGGCGATTTTATGTTCAGCACTTCCTCAACCCAGACGATCTCGGCTGCCGATCTCGCGACTCAGGCGACGAGTGTGCTCAAGAAATCTAAGCAGGCAGTATTATACCTCGATACGGACTGGGGCCATGTGACGGAAGGTATTTATGTCAATAAAGCAAAGGCGCTGGGCGCGGATGTAGTGGCGGAGAAGAGCTATCTCAGCACGGAGAAAGATTTTCGCTCGATCCTGCTTGAGGTGCGTGCTGCCCAACCCGATATTGTCTCCCTCATCTCCTATTATAATGACGCCGCATTGATCGTACAGCAGGCGAAAAATGTCGGCATAGATGCGACGATCATTGCCTCTAGCTCGGCCTTCTCGCCCCGCTTCATCAGTCTGGCTGGCAACGCTGCCAATGGCGTCTATCTGCCTGCAACGTTCCTGCCCAATGACCCACGCCCGAACGTGCAGGCTTTTGTCCAGACCTACCAGAAACGCTACAAGCAGATCCCGGATAGTTTTGCGGAGGGAGCCTATGATGCGTTGAATGTCCTGATCTGGGCTGTGCAAAAGGGGGGCGCAACGCGTGTCGGTATCCAGCAGGCGCTCTTGCATGGGACGGATATTCCTAGCTTGCAGTATGGTCCCTTCAAATTTGGCTCTGATCGCCGCGTGGCTCAGTACAAGACGACTTTACTGGTTGTGCGCGACGGACAGTTTGTTCCCTACAGTGGCTAGCAATGGAAGGCTGGTAGGACCAGTATGATTGATGTGTTTATTAGTGGCCTGATCAGTGGCAATAGCTACGTGCTTATTGCCATTGGTATGTCCTTGATCTTTGGGGTGGCAAATCTGGTCAACTTCGCTCACGGCTCCATTTTTGCCATCGGTTCTATGGTCGGCTGGTGGTTTGTGGCGGTACTTGGCTGGCCGCTGTGGGCGACATTGCTGGGTACGATCGTGATCTGTGCTCTTCTGGGCGTGCTGCTCGAGTACATTTGTGTGCGCCCTCTTGCCGGTCAGCCTCCTATTGCGACGCTGCTTTCGACGCTCTCTGCCTCGCTGGTCCTGGACTATTCGTCTCAGCTCATTTTCGGCAGCGATACCCGGCGTTTTCCGAGCCTGTTGCCAACGGATAATATTCAGTTCGGCGGCATTCGTATCGGGACGCTCGATGTGACGATTTTCGCGGTCAGTCTGCTGAGTGTGCTGCTGTTATGGGCTTTTCTGAAATATACTCGTCCTGGCTGGGCTATTCGCGCTACGGCTCAGGATCGTGATGCCGCCAGACAAATGGGGATTTCTGTCGGGACGATCCAGGGTCTGACGTTTGCGATTGCCTCAGCTCTTGGGGGCATTGCTGGCGTACTGGTGGGGATGTACTACAGCAATGTCTCGCCTATCAATGGCTTCACCGCTGGTCTGGAGGGCTTCGCGGCTGCGACGCTGGGTGGCCTGGGAAGCTTGCCGGGTGCTGTCCTTGGCGGTTTGCTGCTGGGGATTGCGGAGGCGTTTGGCGTAACCTGGTTCGGGGATTCGGTTCGCGAGTTTATCACGTTCGCTGTTCTGCTGGGCATTCTCTGGTTCCGCCCGGGCGGCCTGCTGGGAACGTTCAATCCGATCTCTCATGAACCGCTGACCGGGACGTTTTTTGGCAATGGCAAACGCCTGTTGCTCAAAAGGTGGCAGAGTATCGTGCTTATCGTGCTGGCCCTGGCACTCCCTTTGCTCGGCAATGACTATTTTACACAAATTGGGACACTGGTGGCGATCTTTGCAATCCTGGCCCTCTCTCTGACGCTGATCGCTGGCACGGCCGGACAGATCTCGATCGGGCAGGCCGGTCCGTTCGCGATCGGGGCCTACGTCTCTGCTCTCTTGACGCGAGACCACGGCTGGTCGTTCTGGCTGGCGTTCCCGGTAGCAGGCGTGGTCGCAGCTTTTATCAGCATTCTGATCATGGGGCCGGTGCTGAAATTGCGCGGACATTATGTCGCGATTGCAACGCTTGGCACAGGCGCGATGATTGCGGCGGCTCTGTTGAGCTTTGACTGGCTGACCTACGGACCTCTAGGGATAAGCAATATTCCCGCGCCGCGCTTGTTCGGCCTGACGCTCGATACGCCGACTGGTTTTTATCTTCTCTGCCTGGTCGTTTTATTGCTGGTGATTGCGCTGGTGAATCGCCTGCAACGCTCGCATCTTGGCCGGGCGTGGTATGCGATCCGCGAGGATGAGGTTGCCGCTCAAGCTGCGGGGGTGCCGCTGGTCGATTATAAATCGCTCGTCTTTGCGCTCGGCGGGGCAATTGCTGGTCTGGCTGGCAGCTTGCTCGCCCATCAGTATACCTACATCAGTCCTGATATTTTTGATTTCACGATTTCGACGCTGGCGCTCACGATCGTGGTGCTGGGTGGCATGGGAAGTTCCTTTGGTGTTGTCCTTGGTGCGCTGATCCTGGTTGGTACACCCGAGTTGTTCCGCCCGCTGCAAGACGTACGCTATCTTGGCTACGGCATCCTGCTGCTCTTGCTGATACGCTTCCGTCCGCAGGGCATCTGGGGGAGACAATGAGTCAATTGTTTACGGCTCCTGCTGAGTTCGCTCCTTTGCTTGAGGTGCACGATCTGGTGAAGACCTTTCGAGCAGTTCGTGCGGTCGATGGTCTTTCGTTCAGCATCAAGAAAGGCCAGACAGTGAGCTTGATCGGTCCCAATGGTTCGGGCAAGTCGACGACGATCAATCTGATCAGCGGCCTGTTGCGCCCGACGAGCGGCGAGATTACTTTTGCCGCTCGGCGCATCAACGGATTCAATCCCGAACGGGTTGCTGAACTGGGCATTGCGCGTACATTCCAGAATGGCCGGGTATTTGGCAATATGACGGTGCTCGATAATGTCCTGGTGGGCCTGCATACGCATCTGGAGGCGGCCCGTCCCTTTGCTTCCCTGCGTCATATCTTTGGCCTGCGCTGGATCGCGTTACTGGCAGAAACGGTGATGGCCATTGTGCGACCTCCTGCCGTGCGTCGTGAAGAACAGCGACTTCTCACTGAGGCTCAGCAGCAATTGGCTCGTTTCGGTGAACGCTTGCAGCCACGTCAGCAGCAGATGTCCTTTACGCTTTCCTATGCCAATCGTCGCCGCACGGAGATTGCGCGTAGCCTCGCTCTTCGCCCTCAATTGCTCTTGCTTGATGAGCCGACGGCGGGCATGAATCCAACTGAGACTGCGGAGGTGCTGGAGCAGTTGCTGGAGCTGCACGCTCAGGGCCAGACGATTTTGCTGGTTGAGCATAAGCTCGATCTGGTGATGAAGCTCTCGGATCATGTGCTGGTCATGGATGGTGGTCAGTTGATTGCTGAGGGCACGCCTGAGGAGATTCAGCAGAATGAGCGTGTGATCGAGGCGTATCTTGGTCGTCGCCGTTCGCCCGTAGCGCCGTGATTCCATCCGTAGAGGCTCCGATCAAATCCGTGACATTGCTGCTTGTTTGCGACCGGGGGCGACCACCTTCTACCTCGTCGTCGCCATCGGTCGCAAACAAGCAGCGACTCTACAAGGGGTGGGGGATCTGGGCACTGACCAGGTATACATAGAAAGGAGGAACGGTTCTTTGACTCAAATCGCTACAAACGATGCCGGGGGACAGTTTCCTGTCTCTCAACATCTTCTTGAATTACAGGCGGTCGATGTCTTCTACGGTGCGGCGCAGGCGCTGGATCATGTTTCTTTGCATGTCGATGAGGGCGAAATTGTTTGCCTGCTGGGCGGCAATGCCTCCGGCAAATCGACGACGATGAAGATCATTCTAGGCTTGTTGCGACCTCGTGCGGGCACAGTCCTGCTCAGGGGCAAATCGACGGCTCGTCTGCACACACCTGACATTATCAAGCAGGGGGTCGCTTCTGTTCCTGAAGCGCGCCGTGTTTTTCATGAGATGACCGTTGAAGAAAATCTGTACGTGGGTGCGTACCTGCGTCGTGGCAAGGCTGCCATTCAGCAGGATATTCAGCGTATGTATGCGCTCTTCCCGCGTCTGGCGGAACGACGACGGCAGCATGCGGGGACTCTGAGCGGCGGCGAGCAGCAGATGCTGGCCTTCGCCCGCGCTTTGATGAGCAATCCACGCCTGATCTGTATGGACGAGCCGACGATGGGCCTGGCCCCGATCTTTGTGGAACGAGTGCTGGATACGATCGCGGAGATTAACCGTATGGGCGTGACCATTTTTATGGTGGAGCAGAATGCCGAACTGGCGCTTTCGATTGCGACCCGGGGCTACGTTCTGCAAAGCGGTCGCCTTGTTCTGGAGGGTCCGGCACAATCGCTGCTGGATAATCCTGCTATTCGCGAGGCCTATCTGGGCCAGCGTACAACTGCTGAAAGAGAGTAGATGATGACACAACAACGCATACCTCAATTTGGTCTGACGCTTCCTAATCGTGGCGTTGTGACCGGTGCTACGACGGTGGAGGAGATGCTGGCATTGGCTGAAGTCGCTGGCGAAAAATCTGGAGACCATTCGCCAGTATGCTCGCGAGGAGGGGCGCGAACCTGGTCCCGATTTCGAGGTCGCTCTCTACTATAATATCAATGTGAACGAGGATTACGAAGCTGCGTTTCAGGAGAGCAAACGCTTCCTCGACATCTACTATACGACCGACTATAGCCGTGCTCATCTGGAAAACTGGGTGGCCCTTGGCACGCCTCAGCAGTGCGTCGATAAGTTGCAGGCCTTTATTGATGCGGGGCAATGACGATCACTTTGCGCCTGCCGAGCTATAGTCAGGATTATCAGTTTGAGCGTGTGCCCAATGAGGTGCTCGGACCCTTGCGCCAGTCTCTGGTTCATGCCTGACCTGTGTTTTGTGACGTATTGAGAAAAGGATGATAGTTATGCCAACACGTTTTGATCACGCAATCATTGCGGTGCGCGATCTCGATTCTGCGATTGCACGTTTCCAGCATCTGGGCTTCGACGTCGAGCCCGGGGGACGCCATACGGGACGCGGCACGCATAATGGTCTGGCTCGTTTTGGCCTTGATTATTTTGAGCTACTCTCGGTCTATGATGAGCAGGAGGCTCGTGCATACCAGCGGGGTGGTCGTATTTTGCTGGATGAACTCGCTGGTCGCGAGGGCGCACTGGTGGGGTATGCGCTGGCGACGAACACGATCGAGGCGGATGCGAAGCGTTTTCGTGGCACCGGTTCAGAACTGCCAGCGCCCAACGCCATGGCCCGCAAACGTCCCGATGGGAACGTCCTGAGCTGGCGTACCCTGGCTCCCGGCGGAAATTCCTGGAAGAAGCCCTGGCCTTTCCTTATCCAGTGGGATACTCCGGACGAGCAGCGTTTGCAGATCGACCGCCCCGGTATGCACCCGAACGGCACGCAGTACTGGGCACGTGTCGCCGTCGCAACCCATGATCTGGAGAGCACGCTCGATGTCTATCATAGCCAGCTTGGTCTGGAGCTAATCTCTCTCGCCGATGATCCTGCCCAGAACGCTCACCATGCCACATTGAGCATCGGCAAATACACCATCGATCTGTTTGCACCCATCGGTGCCGGGCTGATCCAGCAGACGCTCACGGAAAACCGGGAGGGACCATTTCTCCTGACCTATGCCGTCAAAGACCTCGCCGAGACCCGCGCATTCCTGACCCAGCGCGCAATCACATTCGTGGAGAATGCGGATTCACTCGACCTCGCACCTGAAGAAGCCTTCGGTGTGCGCATCCGTTTTACGTTTCAAGCCTGCAAGCAAGTTGATACAATAGATCAGTAGAGCCGCTCTCCGGAGAAGAAGTATAGGTTGGAAACCCAAAAAGGTCAAGTAAAAATACACTAATCTGGCATGTAGAACTGTTTTCGCATGGAAAACGATGTATTACATGATAGAAAGAAACAATAGGAGCATACGCCATGGGCACTTTAAACGAATTCCTGGCTGAAAAACGTATTGCGATTCAGGAGAGAAGCGAGATCGCGAAGGAGGCGACCGGCCCGAATACGCTGCAAGCGAGTGTGAGTGTGGAGGGACGCAGTGGTGTGCGTCGTATTCGTATCCGCGAGTTCCAGATCATCAGCGATAGCGGGCCAGATTTTGCCGGTTATAATCTTGGTCCCAGTTCGCCTGAGCTGCAACTGGGTGTGCTGGGAAGTTGCCTCTCGCATATCTTCCTGATCCAGGCTGCCCAACGCAACGTCCCGCTGGACTCAGTGAACGTCGAGGTTTCGGCGCATATCGACGCCCGCGCCAACCGTCCTGGCTTCGAGCACATTCCCGTCTATCCGCACGATATCACCTATACCGTGCATATCGCCTCGCCTGCCTCCGACGAAGAGCTCAAAGCCCTGCACGAAGCCGTTGAGCGCGCCTGCCCCATCCTGAACCTGCTGGTCAATCCCCAGCAGATCAACGGTACTCTGGTGCACACCAATACCGCCGAGTCCGTCGCTCAATAACTATCATCGTATGATCTTCATGCGATATCCCCATCTCAACAGGATGGGGACATCGCATGCAGAAGGGGCGTGAATTATGCCTCTGCATCCGGAGCAGGTGCGGCCCAGCGGCCCTCAAAGACAAAATCTGTCAGGGCTTTGCGGGTACGTGGTGCTAGCTCACGCTCACGCAGGTCATCGGGCAACGTCTCGGGGGTACCTGGATAGCCAACCGCGATCATTGTTAGTGGCGTGTAGCCCTCGGGAATATTGAGCTCCTCGTGCGCCTTCTCAACCGAGAAACCACCCATTTGATGCGTGTTCAAACCCAGTTCGATAGCCTGAGTGACCAGATTGCTCGCTGCCATACCGGTATCATAGTAGCTGATATGCTCTTTCCCTGGTACGTCATACAATTTTGCTACCGTCAAAATGAGAACCGGAGCCTGTTGAGCCCAGCGAGAGTTGCCCTCGAAAAGAATAGAGGCGAAACGCGCATGCTCTTCAGGATGCTCACTGGTTGCGAAAAGAAAGTTCCACGGCTGCTGGTTCCCTCCTGAGGCGGCCCAGCGCGCAGCTTCAAATAGACTGTGCAATTTTTCCTTCTCAACTGGACGACTGGAAAAAGCACGTGGACTCCAACGCTCGCGGATCAAATCATGGATAGGATGATCTGCATCGGCTGGCTTACGAAAAATTTCTATACTGGTCACGACATTATCCCTTTCTTCAGGTATGTCAAATGTATGAACCACGCCATAAAACAGCCTTTCGAGGGGCTGTTTGCGCGAGTACAAAATCACTGCAATGTGGAAGTCTACGGAGCAAGAAAAACATCAGCGTTTTTACTGTAATATTTATGGTTTCAGTTTACCACAACGAGAAAAGTAAGTCAAATATAAAATGTATGTGGCAAACAATTTATGAGGGGAAAACTCGCAGGTATCTGGTTAAACATATCCTTTGCACGAGAGAACGCCTGCACACGTGCCGCCCCAACCCCCCATACCCTTTTGCAGAGGTAGGGACCGCGCTTTATGCCGGTCGGCGTCCTCCACCGACCATCATTACATTTATTGTACAAGTGAGCCGACCGTATAGCGACTTAGAACCTCCAGATTGCAGCGGTCGAGATCCTGTCTCACCTGCTCCAGTGCGACCTGCGCCGGAGCATTTGTGGCGCGGATGCAAGCGTGCTCCTCGTCCTGCTGAATCGCTCTTATGGCGCGGAAGACCTCGGCCAACGTGATCTCCGTGGCTGGCCGTGCCAGACGATATCCTCCGTCACGTCCCTCGCGTGCCTCTACAATCTCGGCGCGTACAAGCAGGGTCATCACGCGGCGTAAAAAAACGGCGTGCGTTTTCAGATCCTGGGCAATGGTTGTGCTGGGACAGGCTTCGTTCGTTTCCGCGAGAACGACCAGCGCCTGCACTGCGACCCAGAACCAACCGGGACCGATGGGTGCTTTCGTGCTCATAACAAACCTCCGCCTTTGATTGTAACTGAAACGCATACCGTTTCGCAAGCAGACAAACGCGGCAGCTGTTGTCATAACTCAACGTCATTCACATAAATCATTACGCAATCAATTTTTCGTAGCATTGCTTGTTTCCTCTCCACTCATTGATTTTATTGAAATATACCAGCGTATTCTTGACATCCTCTGTCTTGTTCATGTCTCAACCATGCAATCAACCCCTAAACAACGATATAATGACAGACAGTATAACTGTTATGACAAGGAAGATGAAGAACCGATGTCCATTGAGAAACGTTTGTTTTTTTTAGGTGCAGGGTCCATTGCTGAGGCAATGATTAAAGGGCTGCTCACAGCACATCTATTGGAGGCGCAAAATATTACCGCGAGCTGTCATCAGCGTGTTGAGCATCTCCAGGAACTCAGTGCTACTTATGGTGTACGCATGAGCCGGGAGAAAGAGGCCGCAATTGCTGAGGCTGATATTATTCTGCTTGCTGTGAAACCATATAATATCGTTGCTGCTCTGGAAGAGGTGGCCCATGCCATTTCCGCGCGGCATGTGGTGATTTCGCTGGTGGCGGGCGTCACGACCGAGGTGATAGAGTCCTATCTGCCCGCTGAAGTGCCGGTGTTACGCGCCATGCCCAATACGTCCAGTTTTGTACAGCAATCAGCCACAGCGCTCAGCCGGGGACGCTGGGCAACCGGGGCGCATCTGGAACTGGGACAACTGCTCTTCTCGGCCATCGGGACCTCTGTTATTGTCGATGAGAGCCTGCTGAATGCTGTGACCGGGCTCTCAGGCTCAGGGCCTGCCTACTTCTATTATATTGTTGAGGCACTGTTGCAGGCCGGTGTAGAGTGCGGCTTATCCGAGGAGACCAGCCGGGCACTATTGTTGCAAACGCTGACCGGGGCCGCTCAGATGCTCAAGGAGACCGGGAAAAGTCCCGTTGAACTACGTCGGCAGGTCACATCCCCCAATGGTACGACGATGGCCGGGATTGCTGTGCTTGAGCAGGGCAATGTCAGACAAATGTTGATCCAGGCTGCGAAACGCGCCACGCAGCGCGCAGAGGAGATGGGGCGGGAGACGCAACCGCATTCTTCGCTCCGCAGCTAATTGTTTAGCTGACGGATGCTGCGAATTGAAAGGGGAGGGAAATGGCTATGCGTATTCTTGTTGTCAATGATACTCAGGAGATTCTTGAAACGTTTCGTGCCGTGCTGGAAACAGAGGGGTATGAGGTCGTTCTGTCATCCTTTCCCATTAATAGAATGCAAGAAATCCTTCAGATCGCGCCGGATATGATTATCTTAGATCTGCTCTTTGGGGGCGAAAAACAGGGCTGGCAGATGTTACAATTGCTGAAAATGCATCGCGAAACGGCCTCTATCCCTATCATTTTGTGTACAGCCGCCGTCAATGCGACACGCGAGATGGAGGGCTATCTGGTGTCGAAGGAGGTGTTTGTCGTGTATAAGCCTTTCGACATTGATGACCTCCTGACGACTATCAGTAGCGCTTTCAAATCGCATAAGCATGTTTCATCGCATATTGATCAAGAAGCGCATTTCAAGCAAGAAAAACAAGCAGATTGAGCTTCCTGCCGGATTATGCGTGTGCCAGGTAACGCGCCTTGATCTGTTCAAGCACGCTTTCACCTGGACTATCCCAGATCTCCCGGTTGAAGATCTCGACTTCGATCGGCCCATTATACCCGGTCGCTTCGACTGCCATGCGCAGGCGTCGTATCTCGATGACGCCATCTCCCATCATGGCCCGTCCCAGGAGTACATTGGGTAGCGGAACCGGCCAATCGGAGATGTGAAAGCCGAGGATATGTCCGGCTGCGCGTGCGATCTGTGTATAAATATCGGGGTCCCACCAGACGTGATACGCGTCGACGATCACGCCCACCGTTGGCGAATTGAACCGCTCGACGAGCGCATTGGCCTCCGCGAGTGTGACGATTACGGACCGATCGGCGGCAAACATGGGATGGAGCGGTTCGATGCCGAGCCGCACCCCCGCCTGCTCGGCTTCGGGCAATAGCGTGGCGATGGCCTCGGCTACCATCTCGCGCGCGCCCGCAATATCTTTATCTGTGGCCGGACCGCAGACGAGCACGAGCACATCGGTCCCCAATTCAGCTGCCTCTGCAATCGCGCGTCGATTATCGTCAATGCGTACCTGCCGCTCTTTCTGGCTTCCGGCGGGAAACCAGCCCCCACGACAGAGGCTGGAGATGTGCAGACCCGAATCCGCCAGCAATTGACTGCTCTTCTTCAAGCCATAGGCCTGCACTTTATCGCGCCACAGGGCAATCTCTGCAAGACCAGCCTGCTTACAGCCCGTGACGGCTTCGGGCAATGTCCAGCTATTCGTCGTAATCTGGTTCAGGCTCAACCGCTTCAAATCCGGAGATGTAGACATCGAAAACCCTCCCTATTGCAAAAATACGTGATCTGCTCGTTTTTCGTGTGTATACTCTCCCTCTGAGGGCGGCAGGGACAAAATCCTGTGACGCCCCCTTGAGGATACTGCAACTATTGCTCATACCCGGCCAACGCTAAAACCTGCCCCATCCTCGCTTGTGCTATCTCGGGATTGCGCAGGAGCCCGGCACGATCGGCCAGCACAAACAGCTCGCTCAGATGGAGCAGCGAACGACCATTCTCCAATCCTCCAACCATGCGAAAATGTGACTGATGGCCGTTCAAATACGCCAGAAAAACTATGCCTGTTTTATAGTACACGGTGGGGGCCTGGAAGATGTGCCGCGAGAGCGGAACCGTTGGCGCGAGCAGCTCGTCGAAGCGCGCAAGATCGTTGGCGTCGAGTGCCTGGAGCGCGGCAGCGGCAGCCGGTGCAATGCCATCGAAAATTCCGAGCAGCGCATGACTATAGCCGCTCTCGTCGCCTCGTATCAGCGCCGGATAATTGAAATCATCGCCGGTATACATGCGTACACTTTCCGGCAAACGCCGACGCATCACGCGCTCACGCTCCTCATCGAGCAGCGAAATCTTGATGCCATCGATCTTGTCGGCATGCTCTTTGATAATCTCCAGACAGTTCTCCATGGCGACATCGAGATTAGTCGATCCCCAGTAGCCGTGCAGCGCTGGATCGAACATGTCCCCGAGCCAGTGCAGAATAACCGGACGTGCCACCTGCCGCAGCAGCGTACCATACACTTTCTTGTAGTCATCTGCCGATTGCGCGCTGGCGGTGAGGGCGCGGCTCGCCATGAGAATGATCTGTCCGCCATGCTCCTCAATAAAAGCGCATTGCTCTTCATAGGCGGCGATCACTTCGTCGATGGTGACTGCGGGCGAGGGGACCAGTTGATCGGTGCCAGCTCCGCAGGCGATGCGCGCGCCGGAGATCGTGCGCGCCTCATCTAACGAGCGCTGGATCAGCTCCCGGGCTACGTTCCAGGTCAGACCCATGCCGCGCTGAGCCGTATCCATCGCTTCGGCGACACCGAGCCCACATGACCAGAGGTAGCGCCGATACGCGAGCGTGGCGTCCCAATCGAGCACGGTGGATGCCGGATCGCTGCTGGTGAGCAGCGGATTACAGACGACGTGCGCGGCGGCAAACGCGATCCTGCTGCGCGGTGGCTGCCGATCGGTGAGATCGGGCAGCGGCTCATGGAGCGTATAGGGCACGAGTTCGCCATCACGCGAGGGCAGTCGAAGCGTCAAACTCATCGTATTACTCCCCTTCAAGTGCAGGCACCGTGATCCAGCGCCGTTCGTGCCATGATTGCAGACCCAGCTCGGCTAACTGTACGCCTTTGGCCCCCTCTAGCAGACCCCAGGGGAATGGTTCATCACTGACCACGTGCCTCAGGAAATGCTCCCACTGGACTTTAAATGCGTTTTCAAAGATACGATTATCGGGCACTTCCTGCCAGTCCTTGTGGAAATCGTGCGGATTGGGCACGTCGGGATTCCAGACGGCACGCGGCGTATTGACGCGGCTCTGTACTTTGCAGGAATGCAGCCCGGCAACGGCGCTGCCATGCGTCCCATCAACCTGCAAATTCAGCAGCTCATCGCGAT
>DATJHM010000219.1:0-18852 GCA_035493895.1 Ktedonobacteraceae bacterium | reverse complement strand
CACTGCATCAATTGATTCTTTGACCTCTTGAATAGTTTTGAGCTTGCGCTCATACCACCAGGAGCGCGAGATCGCTCCCATGCGCGCACCGGAGCCTTCACCGCGCATCACATTCTCGCTCTTGAGCTGGACTTTGGCGCGCTCCAGTTCATCGGCGGTGATACCTTCTTGCTCAAGCTTGCGCAGTTCGTTGACAATAACCTCTAAGCACTCACGGCCCTGTTCGGGCGTGGTGCCAGCATAGACGCGCATGGCTCCGATATGTTTATTCCCGGCGAGGCTGGCAGAGACGCCATAGACCAGGCCGCGTTTTTCGCGCACCTCGACAAAGAGGCGTGAGGCCATATTGCCGCCAAGCACTTCGCTAATGACCATGGCTGCATAGTAGTCGGGATCAGTATAGTTGGGGAAAGGGAACATCATGCAGAGATGCTCCTGCTTGCCTTCCTGATATTCCAGCGAAACGCTATTCTCCGGTCGCGGATGCTGAGCGGGCGAGGCTGTCGCCTGACCCTGCCAATCGCCGAAGAGATCCTGCACTTGAGCAACCACATGCTCCCAATCGAACTTTCCTGCGATCGAGAAAAGCACATTATTTGGCTGATACCGTTCTTTCCAGAAAGCCTGAAGATCTGTGCGTTGCAGGCTGCGTATACTCTCATCGGTACCCAGCATCAGGCGTCCGAGCGAGGTCCCCTGATAGAAATTGGCGCGTACCAGCTCAAAAATGCGGCTCATCGGCTCGTCGTCACGTCTACGGATCTCTTGCAAAATAATATTGCGCGTCTGATCCAACTCATTTTTAGGGAAAGTAGGTGTGAGCAGGACCTCGTGCAGGAGATCAAGAGCGGCATCAAATTTGGTATGGACAATCTGAGACCATACCTGAGTTGTCTCCAGGCCAGTACCGACCCCTTTGCGTGCTCCTAAAGACTCGAAAGCCTCATTGAGTGCCCGGGCATCTTTCTTCTTTGTGCCCTGGAAAAGCATATACTCAAAAAGATGTGCGAGTCCTTGCTTCTCTTCCGGCTCATGGATTACAGCAGCATCGAGCTGAAACCCGAAGGTTGTGGAGCTGAGGCTAGGCATACGTTGACCAACCAGTTCAATGCCGTTAGGTAACTGATGATAGAAGTAGTTTGGTGGTAGACCATTCGTCTGGTCACTCATTATGGACATCCTTTCTGAACAGGAGTGGAGACGCAGTTGGAAACACAATTAGTATATCACATCGAAGGTTTTGCCTTGCGACGCGCTGTGCAGAGACGCAACAGGTTTTACCTGCTCAGATATGGCGCATAGGGTGCTCGTTATTAATTGATCATAAATTTGTGTAGAGCCAGTCCAACAAGAGAGCAGAGAAGGAGTAGCAGGCCAGAGAGCAGGAACGTATTGGCCGTGCCTAACCAGGGCATAATGACCAGCACTGGGAGGAACGTCCCGACAATGCTTCCAGCCGTCGAGATGGCGTAGAGCAGGCCCGCGCTACGTCCAGAACTGCCAGGCTGCTCTATATGCAGACGGATGGCGAAAGGCGAGACGCAGCCCAGCAAAATCGTAGGCAGCGAAAACAGGAGCAGTATGGCAATCAGTGAGCCGTAAAATTCCTGCGGCACCATTCCCGCTGTGACACTCTGTAACCAGGAGAGAAGCGGATGGCTCACCAGCGGAACCAGACACGTGAGGAGAGCGGCGGCAATTGTCAGACTATAGAGAACTGTGAGCGTCGGATAGCGATCAGCCAGGCGGCCACCGATACTATAACCAGCGGCGAGATAGAGCAGGATCAGACCGATAATATCGGCCCAGACAAAGAGGGACGTGCCGAAATAGGGCGCAAGCAAGCGTGATGCTGCCATCTCAATTGCCAGCGAGACCGCACCTGCAACGAAAACGAGCGTAATTAAGAGAGTACTCCGGCCATTCGTCCTGGTTGCTGAGGACAGCTGCTTCTGTGCATTTTCATCTTGCTGAAGCGTATTTGTGGTCATAAAACTTCTTTCTCCAGTCAACTGCCTCTGTCTGCCGAGAAGGATCGTACCAGGGAACTTCTGCATAGTTCGCCTGCTTGCAGAGGTGATGCATAGTTACATCATATCATGATTGGGGGTCAATTGGGACATAGCGCTGAAAGACCTGCTGTTGATTCTCCAGCGCATTTTGATAGACCTGCTGATACGCCTCACTGCCGAGCTTTTGTTCCAGGGCGCGCAGGAAGAGTTCAAGCATAACCGCCGTGGGATCTTGCAGCATCTGGCGAATCCTCAACGCGGCCAGCAGGATTGCCAGACCCTCGATCAGCATCCCCTGCTCATAGAGAACCATGCCCAGGTTCGTCAGGATCATGCCCCGGTACTGTTTATTGGGCAGAAACTGTACCAGCTTGAGCGACTCCTGATAGCAATCAAACGCTTGAGCATACTCTTTACTGGCGTGAAAGATCAAGCCAAGATTATGGAGCGCGATACATTGGAGAAAAGAGTCCTGCACCTGCTGGTTCAGGCGTAGCGCTTGCTCAAAATACGTGCGCGCCTGTTCGTGCTCATTGCGCGAGCGAAGAAGCTCGCCGACATTGACCAGCGTCGTCACCTCACCTCGTTGATCGTTTGCCTTGCGTTGCAGAGCCAGCGCCTGATCAAAAAAAGAGCTACTCTGTGCTTGCTCGCCGAGGCGTCCGTAGAGCATGCCGACGTAGCCCAGCACGAGGCCCTCGTCGCGAGGATTCAGCGTGCCCAGCGGTGGGATCATCGCGGTATAGATATTGATTAATGTATTCCATGCGCCCCACTGTACCATACGTTCGTGCAGCTTTTCCGTGAAGAGCAGATCACAGCCCTCTTGCCAGCGCCAGCCGAGACAGAGATGACGTACAGCCGAGATAAGAGGCTCGATATCTGGCAGCCCCTGGCGCTGGTCGCGAGGAGGGCATTGTTCCTGCGCAAGCTGTTGATAATAGGCCGCGATCTGCATATGACCAGCCGCGCGGGCGACCTGTTGCGCTTCCGCGCTATCGGGGATAGAAGGTTGTGGGATACTCACGCCAAGGGAGGCCAGACTTTCGCTTTTGCGTCGCTCGCTGCCCTCAAGATAATGTTCATGAATATATTGTCGTAAGAGGCTATGGAGCGTATAGTAGACGACATCAGCACTATTGGGAAATTTCTGGACCAGAGAAAGCGAGCAGAGCAGCTCTAATTCGCGCTCGAATGCCACATAAGCCCGACCGAGACTATCCATCCCCATACGTCGGTCGCCAGTCACCGCCGTAATAATCCCTTCGAGCGGTACTGGTTCATAAAAGAGACTGAGCGCGCGCATCAAAGAATACTGGATAGGATTAAGGTAATGATAGATCGAAGCAATCAAGTGCGTAATGACATCTCCATCCCAGAGCGGCTGAAATTGCGGCGAATTGAGCAGCGTGCCCAGAGGAATATTGCTAAAATGAACCAGCGCACTGAGCAGGACCAGAGAGAAGACATGGCCATTACTGCGTTGCCAGGCAAGAGAGAGATCTTCCGGGTTTCCCTGCACCTTGCGTTGTTGTAAGAGCGCCAGACCTTCGGGAAGAGCAATCTGCGTTACCAGACAGGAGTGGACGCGCGTTTCGGGCAGATCTTCGCTATAAGGAGAATTGTAGCCAGTTAAAATAATCCGGCTCGATCCCAGATCAGTCTGAAGCATATCCAGAAAGAGAGAAAGGACGCCGCGTCCCGCCGAAGCCTGACTGGTTTCGGGTTGAAGGAGAGATTCGAACTGATCAAGGACAATCAATGTATCCATTTGTGGGCGGCGTAGAGCGCGGAGAAGACTGGAGACCTGCTGCTCGGGCTTCAACAGAAAAAAGCCTGGATCGTTTATCTCTACCTGACTCAATATGGAAGCAATCATATCTGGGAGCGTCGTAAACATACCAAGGCTGATCCAGACAAGATAGCGGGGGGCGGGCTTGCCCGTATCTCTGGCAAGTTGCAGGCGGCGGAAGAGCAAAGCGGCAAGCGTAGATTTACCCGTGCCAGAGTCGCCAATAAGCATGATCGCGCTTGCCTGTGGATCGCTCATCATGCGTTGAAGCGCATTGACTTCATCGGCGCGTTGCATGATGCTATCAGGATTGGTGGGTGGTGGCGTTGTCGCATGTAAACTAAAGGAATAGAACAAGGGTGTTTGTGGTAGCGATGAAGTCTGCGCAAACCTATTCTGGCTTTTAGAGGCATCATTGTCCTGTGAATAAGAGAGTTCCTTTGTTGACATGTGCTCTTGCCCTCCGTCTAGTTGTTAGAAAGAAAAACGTCCCGCATTTGTAACGATTGATGCTGTATCCCATAGCCTGAATATGCTACTATAGGACCACGTGATATGAAAGGAGCAAGCGATACGTGTTGCGTATTATTTATATGGGAACACCGCAATTTGCCGTTCCCGCGTTAGAAGCGCTTATTGCTCATGCCGCCCCAGGTGATCTATTACCGGAGGGATACGAGATCGTCACGGTCATCACGCGACCCGATAAACCAGCGGGTAGAGGACGTGAGATCGTGTATTCACCGGTAAAACAGTGCGCATTGCAGCACCAGATACCTGTATGGCAACCCGGGTCCTTAAAGAAGGTCGCAAATAGCGAAGCGCTGGCAGACTATAAAGCGGACCTCTTTATCGTCGCTGCATTTGGTCAGATTTTACCGCAGACTGTACTGGACCAACCACGGTATGGGACTTTGAATATTCATGCCTCATTGCTACCTAAATACCGGGGCGCAGATCCTATCGCTGAATCTATTCTGCAAGGAGATAAAGAAACCGGAACCAGTATTATGCTCCTGGACGCAGGCGTGGATACGGGGCCAGTGCTCCTGCGCCGTTCGTTAGAGATAAGCGATGATGATACCACCAGTAGCTTAACGCCGAAACTGGCAGAGATTGGGGCACAGGCATTGCTGGAGGCCCTTCCGGCGTGGATAGGTGGGAGCGTGACCCCAGAGCCGCAGGATGAGCAGAAGGCATCACATACACGCATGTTGCGTAAAGAAGATGGCGAGATCGACTGGGGCCGTCCTGCAAGCGTAATCGCGCGTCAGGTGCGTGCTTATACGCCCTGGCCCAGCGCCTATTCCTACTGGCAAGGAAAATTATTGAAAGTCTTGAAGGCTCAGGCTCAGGTCTCGGTCGCCGATAAAGAGATCGTGCCGGGCATCGCTGGCGTACGCGAAATAGCCGGACATCGAACGCTGGTAGTCGCCACCAGTTCAGGCATACTGGCAATCCAGCAGTTGCAGCTCGAAGGGAAAAAAGCGATGAGCGCGGAAGAATTTCTGCGCGGCTATGCCCAGATCGCGGGACAGCGCCTTGGAAAGCCGTAACCTGTGTGAGACGCAAAGGGAGCAACTTTCCTGATGAAATTGCTCCCTTTGTCGAAAAGTTAACCTAGTGAGATGCCGCCTTGGGACGTGACACAAGCGCGCCGACCACACCCAGAATCGCCAGTACCGCGAACAGCGCAACGTGTTTATAGTGCGCGGCCAGGGGGTTTGAGGAGACCAGAGGGTGCGAGAGACCTGGAATAGCGTAGAAAATCGCCAGCAAAAGGCCGATGATAGCAACAACGATTGCTCCATAAAAGAGTCCAGGATTCTTCATAGATTGATTATTCCTTCCTTCTTGATAATGTTGGCATCAACAGATGATGCTCAATTGGATCGACTCTGCCTGATAGACAGATAGCTCTTGTTAAAGAATAAAACGCTACTGGTGATAGGAGAAAGCACATCCGTGTACTTTCGGATTTGTATATCTACTACACCTATCATAGAGAGTTGGGGAAACCATGAATGCATCTCTCTATGGTAGGACGAGTATCTCAGTAAGAATAGCAATATATCAGAAAAGCATAGCCTGAATTATTCATACAAGTTTTAGTGTGATGCTGCTTATGGTTGAACATGTTGCACAAAGACCAGAAGTATGATCGAGATCACACCCGCTCCCCAGCAATAATAGGCGAAAGGATCAAGCCGACCAGTTTCAAAATACTTCATCAAAAACTTTGTGGTGAGAAAAGCCGTAATACCACAGACAATCATCCCCACAAAAACCATGAGTAGCACAGAAGATGCCTGCGTAAACAGAGCTGGCACCTCGAGGGCACCAGCAGCAAAAATGATAGGTGTGCCCAGGAGGAAAGAGAAGCGAGCGGCATCTTCATGGTTCAAGCGAATGCCCAGACCAGCCACCATGGTCGAGCCCGAGCGCGAGAAACCAGGGATGAGTGCCAGGGCCTGAGCACAACCCACAATCAAAGCCTCTTTCCAACTGAGGGAATCGAGAGAACGGAAGTGGGCCTCGCGTTCTTTCGCATCCATTGATTGCATCTTTTGCTCCGTGCGCCTGCGCAGGCGTTCGCCTGCGAAGAGAAGTGAGCCATTTACAATCAGGAAGGCCGCGACGAAAAGAGGAGAAGCAAAGAGTTTTTGGAGAGGATCTTGCAGGAAAACGCCCAGGAGTCCGGCGGGAATCGAGCCGATAATAATCAGCCAGGAGACCCATTCCTGTGTTCCCTTGCGAACTTCTCCCTCTTTGATACTGACGATCAGCGTCTTGACGACCTGGAACCAATCGCGCCAGAAGTAGATGACTAGCGCGATGCTGGTACCGAGGTGGAGCGCGACGATCAGAGGCAGAAAGCAGTTCTGGCCGCCGCAAGAAACGTTCGTCTCAATGTCTCCCCAACCGAGCAGGGCCGGGAGGATCACCGTATGGCCCAGGCTACTGATGGGAAAGAGCTCTGTTGATCCCTGTAACAGGGAGAGAACAAGGATTTGAAGAAAACTTAAATTCATAACTTACTCTCTAGATGGAAATCATTGCCCGGATACGCCATCTTGCGTTTCAAGGGCCTCGAATTGTTGAAATGTCGCTGCAAAAACGGCGCTATTATCGCTTTTTCGGGCAAAGAAATAATAATAATTTGTGGCTGGTGGTGCCGCAGCCGCGAGCATACTTTTCAAGCCAGGGCTACAGATAGGTGTAGGCGGCAAGCCAGCAGTATTATAAGTATTATAGGGACTATCAGGAGCAACATCTTTACCGCCTGCTGCTAAGGGTTGCCAGTAGGTCTTGGGAGGCGTGAGGGTATCACGACCATATTGAACCGTGGGATCGGCATCTAAGAAACCGGCAGTTTCCGCGTTCTGCTTATAGACACGATTCCAGTAGACACTGGCGATGTTGCCACGTTCGTTATCCGAGCGAGCTTCACGTTCGACGATCGAAGCCAGCTTGAGCAGCGTGTAGGCATTATCAATTTGATGTTGTTTTGCGATTGTCAGGAGATTATTATCTTGAATGACCTTTTGCATCTGATTGAGCATGAGTCCGAGTACCGTACTGGCCGTGGCATCGCGGGGGATATCGTAGCCAGCCGGGAAGAGAAGGCCCTCCATCGAATTGACTCCTGAGGGAAGATTTTGCAGAATAGAATATTTTGTCCGATCCGGAAATTGATTGATATGTGTGGCATATTTGAGAAAATCGTCTGCTTTGAAATTTGCGAGACCGGCACTGCTGAACTTCTGAGCCATCTGTTCCAGACGATAGCCCTCGGGAATAATTACATAGGTGGCATCGGGTTGTGCGTTGAGAAGTTCATCGACGATCTTATCTACGGGCGTATTGGGCGTGATCTTCGCGTACGTGCCAGCCTGAATTTTTGTATCCAGCCCCTTAATACGTACCCAGATGCGAAAAGCGAGCGCACTGCGGATCAACCCTTTTGCTTGAAGATCGTCAGCAATCTGGGTAATTGTTTCATTGGGTTGAATGTGGATAGAAATAGGAGTGTTGGAAGCGGGATTGGCGGGCTGAAACATTGCCGAGCCGGTCGTATAGGCATAGTAGGCGCCCCCGAAAATAAGTGCGAAAAGCAAGAGCACCGAGATAAGTGCTACTCGTGATCCGGGTCGTCTCATATATTCTTTTCCCCTACCTTATGCGAATCCAGATAGTCTTGTAGAAAGACCGCAGCGGCAAGTGCATCAATCTCCTGGCCTTTCTGGCGTCGTTTTGACTGAGTCTGGCGACGGCCCGTACGTCTGCCTGGCTTGTCGTTATGATACTGGTCGCGTTGCCCGAGAAGACGTTGAGCCTCAACTGTTGAGAGACGCTCATCCCAGAAGGTGAGCGGAAGTGTAATATGCGCTTGTAAGCGAGCGGCGAAGGCTTGTATGCGTTCCCCCTGGGCGTGGATCTGCCCATCGAGGCTGATGGGGAGGCCGATTACCAGTCCCTCCGCCTCTGTTTCCTGGATGAGTCGTGCGAGTTCAGTCCAGAGCTGATCTTCGTTGCGTGAAACGTGTAACGTCGTATAAGGAGAAGCGAGAAAACCAGTCGCATCACTCACTGCGACCCCGATGCGGGCCGCTCCTACATCCAGTGCCATCAGGCGTGCCATGTCATTTCCTATTCTGCAAACACATACATGCTAGCCAGGTTACAAGCTATAACCTCTGGATTCTAAGTCAGAAGTTATGATTTTGTCCAGTCTTTCTTGTTTCTATAGAGACAATGGCATCTGTGCTTTTCATTTCTCTATCATTTTTGCGCGAAAGACGATCCAGGACAAAAATAGATCTGGATGGCGAGGCCAGTCAGCAAGGATGCAGCTTGTGGGCTTCATCCTTGCCTCTACCTTATGTTCCCTGGATTATTTGGTTTTGCCCGGTGCAGGCTGAGGAATGGCGAAGAAATGAACCTGGATGTTATCACTTCTGAATGGGACCCAGAAAACAAAGCCAGGCGCTGGTTTTATCTCAACCTGTATGGGACCTTTTATGTTCTTTTGTAATGCGAGGCGAGCGTCCGAGAGAGATTTGTTGGCAATCAAGCTTTTGACCGCCTCGGTCGTAATCATTGGTACCGCCTGACCTGTCGCTGTGAAGTTGAGGATCTGCTTGTTGCCGCTACTCTTCATCGTGAGATGGGAGATGGTAACCGGTGCATCGTTAGCCATGGTAAAGCCCGCAAACGCTTTATTTGTGAGCAGGGTGCTATTGAGCTGCGCACGGGTTGCTGTTTGCACATCGGCGTTGCGCAGGACCAGAACACTATAACTACCCTGTAGTTCGAGGGCAAACGTACTGGTGCCGCTGGGCAGGATCTGACCGACGGGAGGCTGGTTAGCCAGTTTCTCTGTTTTGCTCAGCTGACCTACGATATCATTCGCGGTAATCTGCGTTTTGAGCCAGCTCATGAAATTGGCCTGTAATTGCTTGCTCAATGTTGCCTGCGCATTTGCGAGATCTTGCTGTCTGACCTGTGGCGCATTGCCCACTCCACCCCCGGTGATATTTTGCGTATTGGAGACACTGAGGTTAATCGTATTCGCCGGGGCCTGAGAATAACTGGCGATCTGATTTATGCTGTTGTCTGGAATGATCGTGATGCTTCCCGGCGGAACATTGCCTGCATCGCCCGGCTTGACTGCCTGAACAGGGATCTCGACGTTCTGGATAGGGCCACCCTTAGGGGGAGCTACGGCATCAGCCAGGGTGACAAATTGAACATTGGTGGATGTCGTAACAACCACGCCCGTAGGGATGCGGGCCAGCGTATTGCTATTGTTGGTGAAAATTACACTGCCATGGGCAGAGTTCGTGCCGACGCGAGCGGTCCCGCTGGCTGTTCCGGTGCCCTTCAAGCTCAAATTATGTGTAAAAGGTGTGCCTGCCACCATACCTGCGGAAGTCGCGTGCTGAGCAGTCATTGTAAGCTGGACTGCATGTGTGTAGGCACGCCCGGGAAGACCCACGCGCACTTCTGCGGAAGGGACGAAATCAGCCAGGACAGCCAGGAAGATAAAGATAAGAATGATTGCAATCACGAACAGGGTACCACCGTTCAGGCCACGCCGTCTGCTCGATGCGATGGGCGGTCGTTGAGAGCGGGATCTGGCAACGGGAGCATTGGTGGGCTTAGCGCCGCGTCCTGCTGGGCTTGCGGAACGCGCAACCTCCTGGGGCGTGAGTGGCCTGGATGCGGGACGCGGTCGCTCGCGCAGAGGAGGCTGCATCTCTGTACGATTGTCCAGAGGCGTGACGCGCATCGCGTCGGAGCGCGAACCTTGCAGCGGTCTGGACGTGCGCGGTTGCAAAGCACCAGAGCGCGCCTTCGCACTCTCTTGCAATGGTCGGGAAGAGCGAGACGGAAGAGCGTCGGAACGTCTGCCCTCTTGCTGCAATGGCCGGGAAGAGCGAGAAGACATGGCATCGGAGCGTCTGCCCTCAGGCGGTAATGGTCTGGATGCGCGAGAAGACATGGCATCGGAGCGCCTGTTGCCGGGTAAAGGTTTAGAGGTGCGAGGCGTCAGAGGATCCGCACGCGAGCCAGCCAGAGGCCTGGAGGTACGAGGCGTGCGCCTGTTGCGATCCTCAATGGGTGGCAGGGCATCTTCGCTTTCGATATTCTGCGACCGTGGCAATGGGGGGACCTGACCGCTACGGCTACTATGTGGACGAACGCCGTAGGTTCTGGCCGGGCCAACCATATCCTCTTCATCGTCTGGCGTGGGTTCCGTCGAGGAATGATGTCGTATCGTTTTGGAAGGGATATCGGAATGGATCACGAAGTCGCCGAGATCGCCTTCAAACTCGATATTTCCGGTGTTACTATCGTCAATCGGGAGCGAAGAAACATCCTGGATCGCATGCTGGCTGGTATCATAATTGTGGAGATTAGCCTGACCCTGCTGCTCCAGCCTGCCCGCTCCGGTTTCTTTTTCATCCATAAAGTCAAATGGATTTTCGGAAAGCGGGCGCGGTGTGATCCGAAATGCTTCCGCCTGCGCTCTGGAAGAAGGCAGCGATTGATCAAGCTCGTCTGGCTCGTCCACCCCCTCCTGCGAAGCTGCTTCACGAATACCCTCTGCTCGCCGAACATCTTCAAGTAAGAGGTCCGGGTCCTCGATAGGTTGTGAGGCAAGAGGCATAATAGGTGGAGTAGTTTCAATACGATACTCGTAAGCGCGATCGTAGGGGCGCTCGTCGGCCCTAAAATTGCTGGGAGAGAGAGACGTTCTGTTTGCATCCTGGCGTGGACGTTGGCCCTCAAGGCTCTGTGAAGAGCCAGAGCGAGGAGGAGACCAGGATTCCGAAGGTGGAAGTTGGCGCGAGCGAGGGCTACGCGCAATCGTCGAGCGTCCCTTCGCGGGCGCATTGGTGCGACCGGGACGGGTCGCAGGACGCGGTTTGCTCTCTTGAGCTGCTTCAAGAGAAGGAGCAACGCGAAATTTCACAGCCTGGGCAACCGAGCGAATTTGTGGATCGGTACTGATGATAAGAATATCTTTGCCCAGTTCGCGTGCACGTGCATGGAGCAGCTTCCAGGCCACATGGCTACGAAGCTGCGTTTGTGCTGGAATAACCAGCGTCACCTGTCTTGACTCGACCCCTTCCAGGCGTGTCCGAACATTTGTCAGATCATCGTCGGGGTCGATATAAATCATTTGCTCATCGCTCATAAAGCCCATTCACCCCCTGTTCGCTAGTACATGGCTTTCCCTGTCATGACATGGCATACAACCAGCTTGAGCAGACTCCTGGTAGCCACCGGAGATTCGGGTGGCCGTTTCAGAATAACAAGGCCAGCCGTGAGCAGCGGCGTTCTTCTATTTTTTTTTATTCACCGGCCAGTATAGTAGGATGGTGCTCAGATCAGATATGCATATTATTCATAACGCGATAGAGAGCCCTTTCCAGAATGCTGTTTTCATTTTGGAGTTCAATAGCCTGATAGGCCAGAGCCATAGGCGTAATATCCTGTGCGTTCGCAAGCAGGCCCTTAGGATCAGACATACTTGCCACCATTTCCGGTTGGACCGTGCGCACGATAGGTTGGCGAGAGAATGGCAGACGTTCCGTCCAGGGGAAACTCTCCAGGCGTTCGTGTATATCGATGAGGCCAGAGCCACCTCCGACCACATAGATCGCCGGTGGGAGCAGCTCACCCTTAGAGAGCTCTTCGATCAGCAGCTCGACGCTGTCCATCCAGGTCTGGCACTCGGGTGCGAGAATATTATGGATATCGTCTTTACCGGCGCCTTTCATCTCCCCATTACTATAACTGATTTTGAGGCGTTCGGCATCTTTAATTGAGATACCCTTACTAGTGGCTATACGGCGCGTAAACGTGCGACCGCCAAGGGCAAACATACGCGTTTCTTCGATGCCTCCCTGCCGCACGAGCGCGATATCAGTCGTGCCACCACCGATATCGATAAAGATCGCGCCACTATCAGAGCTGGCATTGCTGCTTAAACAGCGAGCCAGCGCATACGGTTCAGCCACAATAGAGACGAGCGTGAGATCAAGTCCCTGTGCCACTGTCTCCAGCGCGCCAAGCTGCGTGAGAGGCGCGAAGGCGCTGAACATGGTAAGCGAGAAGTGTCGGCCACGGAACCCGACGGGATTCGTAATCAACTGACCGTCGATGCGCACAGAGATAACGGCGGCATTGGTCAGGCGAACATCGATATTCTGATAACCGGTTTCAGCAGAAATGCGCTCCCTGGCATTCTTCAGCAGCTTCTGTTGTGCTGAAGTCATCAAGGCATCAAGCTCTTCAGGCGTGATCTGTTTCGTCGGCTGAGAGCGCTGTTTGCTCACTGTCACCGAACTCCCTTTGACGAGTTCGCCAGCAATGCCGATCACTGCTTGAGGCGCGATACTGCCGCCAGCAGACTGTTCAGCTTTGAGCAATGCCTCATTACAGTTAGCAATGACGCCAGAGATATCCGTGACGATGCCATCAGACATATGAGCATAGCTCTGCGGATGACGTCCTGCGCCTATTACGGTTGCCTGATCGCCATCGATTTCGACGATGATGGCCTTGGCGTAGGCAGTACCAATATCGAGTGCAGTAAAGAGTTGGCGCTGGGAATCCTCACCTGGATCATCCAGATAGTCATCGTCTCCATACTCGCTGCTGTAATGTCCGTTCTCTTCGTGTCTTCTCGGAAAGAGGTTACGCAGACTTTGAAAGAGATTCCTCATTGTATTTGTCCCAAACTTTATTGTATCGCTGCCGTACGTTTGCAGGTAGGTCGGCCCTACCCAATGCCTTCATCTTTTGCCTGTCTTGTACGTTATAGCACAAAAAACGTCGGGATAGCAAAGCTCATTGGAGATGTTCTCTCACAAACGTTTCAACAAGACTGAGTGCAGAGCCGAGCTCGGCGCGGTTCTTCCCTCCACCCTGAGCAGATTCGGGGCGACCTCCGCCTTTCCCTCCTAAGCGCGCACCAACTGCACCGGCAATCTTACCGGCATGCAGACCACGTTTCGTTAATGCAGCATCTATACTCACCTGGACGGCGATTCGCTCGCCTATCCCACTCGCGAGGACGACAACGCCCGGCTGCTTGAGTTTTGTTTTGACCATATCGCCCATCTCGCGTAAAACTTTATCATCGGGCACTTCAACGCTGGCCGCGATCACTGGCACTCCCTCTACTTCCCTCGCTTGAGAGACCAGATTGCTTGCCTGCTGTAAAGCCGCCTCACGTTGAAACTGGGCGAGCTGTTTCCGCGCTGTTGCCAGATCTTGTAAGACCTGTTCGACACGAGACTCAAGGCCATCGACCGTCGTTTGTAGCTTGCTGGCAAGCGTCTCTGCCAGCACACTACGACGGCGCAGGTAGGCTTCGGCTCCCCGACCCGTCAGTGCCTCGATACGGCGAATGCCCGCCGCGATGCTTGCTTCCTGCACGGTCACATACAGGCCGATCTGACCGGTAGCATGACAGTGTGTGCCGCCACAGAGCTCGATACTGCTTCCCATTGTTACGACGCGCACCAGATCATCATACTTTTCACCGAAGAGAGCCATCGCGCCGGTATCCATGGCATCTTGTAAAGGCATGATAGTAGTATGAACGGGAAAATCAGCACGAATCCAACGATTTATCTGTTCATCAATTTGTACAAGGTCCTCTGCCGTGAGTGGCCGGGGACTGGTAAAGTCAAAACGCAGGCGCTCTGGCTCGACCAGTGAGCCTCGCTGTTCAACCTGCGTGCCCAGGAGATTGCGCAGCGCTTTGTGGAGCAGATGCGTGGCGCTGTGGTTGCGCATCGTATCTTCTCGGCGCTGTTCGACGACATCGGCCTGGACCATCGTACCAATTTGCAGATGACCCTCGGTCAGAAGGCCATAATGGACGATCAACCCTTTTAAGGGACGGCGCGTGTCCTGTACCTGAAAGACGCCCAGCTCACTGCTAAGCGTACCGCGATCACCGATCTGACCACCACTTTCGGCGTAGAATGGCGTTTCATCCAGCACGATGAGCGCCTGCTGGGGAGCACTGATGCTCTCCACCTCTGCACCATCAACCACAAGACCAACAACTTTACTGCTGCCTGCGAGGCCATCATAGCCTGAAAACTTTGTTGTGCCAATACGTTGTAGAATCTCCGCAAGCGCCTGATCATCTCGAGCCTGGACAAAAGTACTGGCAGAGCGGCTACGCTCCTGTTGTTGTTGCATGGATTGCTCAAAGCCCGCGGTATCAATCGTAAAGCCCTGTTCGGAGGCGATCTCCTCTGTCAGCTCCACGGGGAAGCCATGCGTATCGTAGAGTTTGAATACCTCTTCGCCAGGAATGACTGCTTGCTGACGCTGTTTCAGGCTGTCGAGCAGCTCGTTGAGCAGTTGCAGACCAGTGTTGAGCGTTTGCCCAAACTTCAACTCCTCGATCGTGAGCACATCGAGAATACGCTGGCGCTGCGTATGCAATTCCGTATAGTGATCGCCCATCAGCGAGATGATGGTATCGGCAGCCTCAGCCAGGAAAGGCTTATCCAGGCCGAGCAGTTTCCCATGACGTACTGCGCGACGCAGGATGCGGCGGAAGATGTAGCCTCGGCCCTCATTGCTGGGAAGAACGCCGTCAGCGGCCAGGAAGACCAGCGAGCGCGCGTGGTCAGCAATGACGCGCAGGGAAACGTCCGTCCTGGCATCTTTGTTATAGCTGGTGTGGGCAAGGCTGGCGAAATGGTCGATCACGGTACGAAACATATCGGTATCGAAGACAGACTCTTTGCGCTGCAAGACCATCGTCAGACGTTCCAGACCCATACCGGTATCGATGTTACGGCGCGCAAGGGGCGTGCGTGTGCCATCGAGATCCTGGTAATATTGCATAAAAACCAGATTCCAGATTTCCAGGAATCGTTCGCAATCGCAGCCCGGTTTACAGTCAGCTTCGCCACAGCCGTAGGCCACGCCGCGATCATAGTAGATCTCGGAATCGGGACCACAGGGACCGGAGGCACCCGGAGGGCCCCACCAGTTATCATCCAGGCGCACAATCGCCTCATCGGGAAAACCTGCGATCTGCTGCCAGTATGTGGGCGCTTCATCGTCGTCAGGATGAACTGTCGGATGTAAACGATCCGCCGGGAGTTTCAGCACCTGCGTCAGAAACTCCCAGGCATACGTAATTGCCTCGCGCTTAAAATAGTCGCCGACGGAGAAATTGCCCAGCATTTCAAAGAAGGTCAGGGTACGTTGATTGCCAACTTTATCGATGTCAGTCGTGCGAAAGCACTTCTGAGAGGACGTCATGCAAATAGCAGGCGGCGTCTCACGTCCCAAAAAAAAGGGGATCATCTGCTGCATACCGGCGGTAGTCAACAGGACCGTAGGATCATTGCGAGGCACCAGAGACGAGCTGGGCACTTTCAGATGCCCCTTGCTGGCAAAAAAATCAAGGTAACGAGCGCGGACTTCCGTGCTAGTTAGCGTTGTATCAACGGACACAGCAACCTCCTCAATATGGACATCAACCGTTCGCCGTTGGTGGGACGTTTTTCAGCCGCCAGCGTGCGACGCGAGAATGCGAAAGTCATGGAGCATGCACCAGGAACATGCAAAAGATAGTAGTACCAGGTTTGTTATAATAGAGACGCAAGAAAAAGAATGGAGTATAGCCCTCACTCAAGTAAGTGAGGCGACATATACATGCATGCGCATTATATCAAAGGAAAGGAAGCATCGCAATGGAGAGTATGCGACGGGATAAGGAAGATCCAGCCTTTTGTGATATCGCACTTCCACGGCGCTCACTACTGGTCCTCTGTGGCCCGGCTGGTTGTGGCAAAAGTACCTTTGCAAGCGCGGTACTGAAGCAACAACGCCCTCCAATGCAGCCAACGGCAATCGTTTCTTCGGATCACTGCCGTGCGCTGGTCTGCGATGACGAAAACAATCAGCAAGTGAATCGCGATACCTTTGATCTGTTTTATTATATCATTCATAAACGGATGTTCCAAAACCGCTTCACTATCGCCGATAGTACTGCATTGCAGCCGGATGCCCGGCAACGTCTGCTAGAACTGGCGAAAAAGCATCAATATAGCGCGAGTATTATCGTCTTTAATATAGATGAACATGTGTGTATTGAACGGGATCGCCAGCGCAAACGTCTGGTGGGCTCGCAGGTGATTACCTATCATACTGGTTTATTGCAGCAAGCGCTACATGCTATTCCAGAAGAGGGCTGGAGTCAGGTGTATGAGCTTTCAGGGTCGCAAAGGGCACGTGTACGTTTCTTGTAACGTGACTTCTGGTACAAAAATTTGTATGCAGAGGATAGCGGTATCCCCTCTGGCTAACTTGTTGAAAGATATAGCGGTTGATATAATATAGATTACAGGCAGATACAGGCGGGTGCAGTTAGAAGAACGATAAGGGTCTGAAAAAAGATGCTACAGGCAGCGTTTGGTAGGATAAAGAGATTGCAGTCCGGGGACATGGGGGCAGCATGACAACAACCAATACAGTACTATCTGGTTCGCTCAAAGATTTTGGATTGGTCGAAGTCTTGCAAGTTATGGAACTGGGAGGGATGACCGGGGCAATTCACTTGAAGCACGGCAGTGGTAGGATGGGGATTCTCTATTTCAATGAGGGGAAGATGGCCAGTTGCTCCGAGTTTGATCCGGGCGCGTTGACCGTAGGCGATGTGCTTCAACAACTGGGCATGGCGACGCAACAGATGATCGAAGAGGCCTATGCACGCCAGCTGCAAGATCCTTTTGGCAAGCGTATAGGCGAACGTCTTGTGATGATGGGCGTGATTGCGGAAAAACAATTAAAAGAGGCATTGCGCACCAAAGCTATCTGGACGGCACGCGAACTGGCACTCTGGCAGGGTGGCAACTATGAATTTACTGCCAGCCCCAATTTACAGAAGTTGCTCCCCTATGGCGAGGCCTCACTCGATATCGAAGTTATGCGCATCACTATGGAGATGGTGCGCTATGGCGATGACTGGCAGGAGCTGAACAAATATTTGCCTCAAGGCATGCGCACAACCCTGCAACTGGCCCCGATGATCGCGCGCCCTATGCGTTTTGATCTGCGCACGATGGAACTTTTTACCTATGTCAACCTCTTTCGACGCGTACGGCGCATCGCCAGTGGGCTGCGCAGGCCCGAATTAGACGTGGCTCGCGATCTGGCCCAGCTGGTACAGCAAAACTTCTTACGGGTCGTATCAACACACCAGGACGTGCCGCATAATAATGGTCGCAGGCTGAATCTGCCCGATCCCGCCGAGAAATTGCGCCTGGAGAACTTTGAGCTCTTGAATCTCATCAGCCGTATGGAGCAGGAGTGGGAGAAGAGGCGCTCACCAATGGATCAGTTGCCCGCGCTGGTTGAATTTGTGAACTGGACTATGGACGCGCTGGCTGATACCTGTCGCATAAATGGTACCGATCTGGACGCGAATACGCTCAAAGCGTTTATGGATAACGAACGGCTGAGCGTGCTGGGTAACTACGAATTTCGTGTGGACCGTAATCATATCGATGTCGATAGTTTTACTTCGCTCTGTTATGAAGTTTTGAGCGGCGATATTAAGCAGGCAGAAAGTTTTTACAATCAGGCTTCGCGCTGTCTGCATCGTTTACTCTCCTGTATTTTTGAAGCGATCAATGCGCGTGTTGCCAATCCTCGGGAGCGCCAGGAGAATCAAGAAGTCTGGGAGGCCATGTTCGAGCAATTTGCCTTGCAGGGTGATGAGCAGTAAACGCATTTCTTTGGCCTCAATCCCCCAACTGATGGAATTGACAGATGCCTCCAGGAATCTTTATTGTTAGTGAGGTGGAATGATCCAGCGTGTAGGAGCAATGAGAAGAGCAAGTATTGGCGCTGTGAGGGAGATGAATGAGGTGCTCGTGCGCTATTGCTGCCTACCGCCCATTCGAGTGCAGGATGCCTGTCTGTAGAGTTTCATTGAGAGATGAGAGACAGAAGAGGTGAGATTCCATGGCTAACTATACCGAGGAGCAAAGAAGCACAATCATACAGATGCCGTCGGCTGTGCTATTGGGGGCTATGCTGGCCGATGCTGGCAGTAAGGTTGCCAGTATACAAGAATTTTTTGCCGGAGTGCAGTTCATCTCGCAATCCGCCAGAAATTATCCGCAAAACAGGCTTGTGCAGGGTGTGCTCGGAAATGTGAACCCGGCTAAAATAGAAGAAAGTTTCAAGCACGTTTTTACGCTTGGCGATATCGGAAAAATGCGCTTTGAGTGCGAGCGCAAAATTGATGCTGGTGTGATGGCCCTGGCGAATGATGAAGAGGGCAATCAGTTCCGGGCGTTTCTGGTGAGGCTGGCAGAGACGGTGGTGAACGCGGCGGCAGGCGGCTTCTTTGGCACGAAGGGCGAGAAAGTCAGCCCTCAGGAAATGGCTTATGTTGAGCAACTCAAACAGAAGCTCGTGGTACCATTGCGCTAGGATGAAGCGTTTCTGTCGCGTTGAGGAGCCAGCCCGGGCTGGCTCCTCAACGCT
>DATJHM010000218.1:0-16935 GCA_035493895.1 Ktedonobacteraceae bacterium | reverse complement strand
TTTCGTCTAGACGACACTACACGCGGCTCCATTGAGCGTGAATGCCGTCGGTGCAGCATTCGTGCCGCTCCAGTTCGCCTCGAAAGAGGGCGATACAACCAGCGAACTTCCGGCTGCGATGGAACCATTTGACGAGAGGTTGGTCACCGTTACCACACTGCCTGATTGCGAGAAATTGCCACTCCAGCCAAGCGTGATTACCTGCCCATTCGCAAATGCGAAGTGCAGGGTCCAGCCATTAATCGCCGTTGTGCCGGTATTGGTAATCGCAATGTTGGCCTCGAAAGCGCCCGCCCACTGACTGACCACGCTATAATGCACCTGGCAACTTGTATTCGTCGGCGTTGGGGTTGTACCAGGGGTGGGTGTCGGGGTCGGCGTTGTACCTGGCGTTGGTGTAGGAGTCGGCGTCGTTCCAGGCGTTGGGGTCGTACCAGGGGTGGGCGTTGGAGTGCTACTCCCTCCTTGCAGAGGATGATTTATGAAGAAGGTGTACATGGCGTTTGTGGCGCTGGGTCCGTTGGCATCGGTATATGACCCACTGCTGCTGCCACCTGACCAGGCATGGCCCATCCCGTTGATCTTCCAATATTCCTCGATCTCTTTCCCGTTGGTGTCGTTCCAGGTCTGGACGGTATAGGAATGTCCGCTTGAACCGGAGACCTGGCCGCTGGTGGTCGTTGAAGGGCTGCTAAAGCTGGCATTGTAGGTATTGTTGGAAGCCAGATGGTCGGTTGCCATCCACTGCTGGATGATCTGGTCACCATTGACGGGATAGACGGTGTAGTCGCTCTGCCCCTGGAAATCAATGGTGGGAACTTCACGGGCTGCGCTGCCCATGGCGTTGTAAGCTGCCTGCCCCTGCGTCGTGGGACTGGGACCGCCCTGCGACTGTGCGGTGGTGGCCGCTGTCTCCGAGGTTGCGGCTTTATATTCCAGGCCCGAGTGCACACCGATTGCGGCGAAAATATCAGGATAGGTTGCGCCCATAATCACGGTCATAGCGGCACCCGCCGACATTCCCGCAACGTAGACGCGATTGGTATCAATGGTCCATTGCGAAGTTGCTTGCTTGACGGTCTGTACAATGCCCGCGATGATCGCGGGTTCGCCGCTGCCACGCGCCTGGTCAGCGGTCTGAAACCAGTTCCAGCACGATAGGGAATTATAGGTGCTGGTCTGCTGTGGATAGACAACGATGAATTGATCCTGATCGGCCAGGGTATTCATCTGGGTGCCGTTCGCGAAATCTGTAGGCGTCTGCGTGCAACCGTGCAACATGACAATCAGAGGAACTGACGTGCCAACCTGGTAGTTGGCAGGAGTATAGACATAATAGGGACGGCTGCCAGCGGCTCCATTGTAGGTGTATTGTGTGAATGTGCCGCTGCTGGCATGGGTGGGAGTCGGGTACGCGATCAATACGGATATAAAACTTACAACAATAACGAGGCTAGCCACAAGCATTCGTCCTTTGACGCTGCGCTGCATCATGCTGTACCTCCTGATGGAGATGCTTTCTCTCCACACAATTGCACAATGGTACAAAAACAAATCGATAGAAATGTTGGAAGGCATTTTTTCACACGTTGTGGCAAGAACTATCTCTAGAACCCGGCAACGTTCGCAAGACTATACACGACGTTACGCTTCTTCAATGAAAGCGCGGATCGTTTGCAACGGGCCGGGCTCGATCCCAAAAAGAATAGTGTAGTGATTCAGTGACGGGAAATTCACGAACTGGATTCCTTTGATCGCCTGACATATGGTTGCGGTTGCGGCCTCTGTGAGCAGTTGATCGTCAGCCGTGAGCATGCCCTGGCCTGCGCGCAAAAGCAAGGTCGGCACGCGAACCTGCGCCCACTGTTCCTCGGGTTTTGCTTTGTCCGAGATCAGCCCTTCCTCGAGAACGCCCGCCTGATAACAACGAGAAACGACCGATCCGTCACTTTGCTGAAGTACATCATGTTGAAAGTACGTATCGATATACGCATTCCAGTAAGGTCCCAGGAACGGAGCAGCTTTCAGGCGCTGAAGATACGCCTCAAACGACGGCACAGAAGTCCCGAGACGACTGATAGCTGCTGTGAGCCACGCAGGCTGATCCTCAAATCGTTGCCAGGGCAACGTCGCACCACCATCGCCCAGTATCAGTTTGCTCAGTCTGTCGGGATAGTGAGCGGCGAAATACAGGGCAATGAACGCGCCCAGCGAGTGTCCGAATATCACCGGCCGCTCCAGTCCTAACGCATCGATCAACCTTGCCAGATCCTCCGCATGGATCGGGACGTTATACCCATGTTCTGGCCGATCACTCTCGCCTCGTCCCCGCAGATCATAGGCAAATACCCGGTGCTCACGCGCCAGCGCCTCAGCGGTAGCCTGGAAATAGAACGCGTTGGCGGTCAAACCATGAATGCAGATAACAGGCGTTCCCTGCTCCCCCCATTGCACACAGTGGAGCTTCACCTCTCCTGCCGTGACAAAAGCTTCGCGTACCGGTTTCATCAGCATTGGTTTTGTTCCTTTATATATAAGTGGCTTTAGCTGGCCCGGAGACGTGGGCGTCTCCGGGCAGGCTCTAGAAACAGGGAGGAATAGCTTCTCAAGGCCAGACCTCTGAAGCCTTGATAAAAGCGCTGGCAGGGGTAAGCTGGCCATGCTTGATCTGGAAGATCATAAAATCGCTCACGCCACCATGTTTGCTGGGGGTCCAGGTCAGGCTGGGACCAAAGCCGGTGCTGTAGTTATCGAAATCGTGATCCAGCGCATTGCGTAAGCTGTCACGCGTCAGATTCTTACCGGCCTTGTTCAGGGCATCGGAGAAGATCTTGGCATTGATATAACCATAGAATTTATAGGCACTGAAAACCGAATCGCTGGACGTCGCTTGCAGATACTCCTGACCGACCGGTGAATCGGTGCTAGTGTAGCCACTGACATAAATGTTCTCGCCAGCGGCACCCAGAACTTTGGCCCAGGAATTATCAGCCATGGGATAGTTCGCCAGATAGCCCATGGCTGGACGATACCCCTGACCAGTAGCCGCAGCCACAAAGCTGGCCGTGGGACCGGGCAGGCCATTGAGCACAATAAGATCGGGATGCGCAGCTTTAAGCGTTTGCACCGCTGCCGTGAAATCGGTCTGGGTCGCGCTATAGCCAACCGAGGCGACCAGCTCGCCGCCGCTTTTCTGGAGCGCCTCGCCCAGTGTGGTCTTTTGCTGCAAACCCAGCACGTCATTTTCGTAGAGCAGCCCCACAGACTTTGCGTGCAGCGTGCTGGTCAAATAGCTGCCGATGACGTGGCCTTCGTCGCCATAGTTGGGCTGCGTCATCCAGACCCATGGCAGAGCATTGCCTTGCGCGTCAGTGAACTTCGAACCTCCGCCGATAGGGTCAACGAGCGGAATACCCTTCGGATTGGTATAATTCTCGGCGACGTTCGCATTGCCTGAGCCACAAACCTGGAAGAGAGCGAACGCATTATCTTGCTCGACGAGCTGGCGTACGGCGTCTTTCGTCCTGGTCGAGTCACCACCATCACTCACCTGCACCAGCTTGATCTTGCGTCCGTTGATGCCACCGGAGGCGTTGATCTTGTCAAAATAGAGTTGATCTCCAGCCAGAATCGGCGCACAAATCACTTTGATCGGACCCGTCGTATCCAGGACAGCGCCAACGGTAATCGTATCGCTGCTGACCCCCGGTGTGCTCGCGGCCGCTGGCGTACTGCCGCCACAGGCAGCCAGGGTCAACATGGCGGCCACAACGACCAGCAACATTGCATATCGTTTCCGTATTTGAAGCCGTGCAAAAAGTTCCATGTTCGCTCGCTCCCTTTGCTGACATCACTTAATATGAAACATGACTCATGCATCATGTATAACGTATTTGCTTTCGCTTGTCAATGGGGAAAAGGGCCGGGCAAAAATTTCGAGCGTGAAGCTAAGAAAGTGAGCAGCAGCAGCTTTAGAAGGATGATAGAGCTTCATGAAAATTTTTAACCTGGTTTTAATCTATAAGTCCTGATGATACGCGTAACAAGTTGAAACTTGGCACGGTACCATGTAAAGTTATTGGCAGGAAGGTTATAGATCTTCTTTTCAAATAAAAGAGAGATATAAGGTAAAAGCAGCATCAGGTGAAGGGAAGTAGTCTGTATGACACAATATAGACAGCCAGTAAATCGACAAGAAACGCCCTATGAATCCGTTGATCCTCTGTCTTCAGGGTTATTCCCGGGAGACGATTGGCTGGCTGAGCAACAAAGTAAGAAATGGCAGATCCTCCCCCCGATGGTTACAGGGGGACGCATTCCCGCGGTAAACAGAAATCACGCCACGTCTCCTCTACCCATCTCGCCGTCTGCGCTCCAGCCTGGCAGGGAAAGCAGTCAGCAGGCGCAAAGACCTGTGCCATTCACGCCCCAGGGACAAGATACAACACCTGTCTGTAGAGTCAGTTTTATTGGTCAGGATCAGCAATGGTATAGCATCAATGTTGGAAGAAGTATGTCTGCCCAGGCACAACCATTCATGCAGGCACAACCGTTGGTACAGGCCAGCCCCGCACTGCCCGCCGCGTGGCATGAGCAGTGGGCACCTGACTACCGGACGTCGGGTTATGCTCAGTCCCCGGCGAGCGGGCAACTGGCCCCCGTCAGCCGCGATCAACAGGATGAAGCGACCAGCTCGAAAGATTTCCTCCTCCAAATTGTGCAGCCTGGATTAGCAGGCCTGATGGATGGCTCGGTCTCGACGCTGGCTCCTATTTTCTCCGTGGCCTTTGCAACACACCAATCTTTTACGACATTTCTGGTTGGCATGGCCTCCGCGCTTGGTGCAGGCATCAGTATGACATTCTCCGAAGCGCTCTCGGATGATGGTGATATCACCGGACGAGGCAAGCCTTTTGTGCGAGGTGGCGTCACAGGCCTCATGACCTTTATCAGTGGAGCAGGGCATGCCTTGCCGTTCCTTATATCCAATATCCAGCTTGCCCTGGTTATGGCCTATCTTGTGGTAGCAGTTGAGCTGCTCGTGATTGCGGCTATTCGTCATAAATTTTTCGGGACGAGCTGGTGGCTTTCCATCGTCCAGGTAGTCGGTGGAGGCGCACTCGTATTTGTTGCCGCGATCCTCCTCGGGAATGCGTAAGCACCATAGCACGACTGGCATTCCTCGCATCATCGCCCACTTGCAAGGTCTTGCAAGCATAAAAACGCTTAGAAAAGAAGGTCGCAGACATGAGTGTTATAGATACGGAACCCAGGTTTCAAGCAGTTGAAGCACCAGGAAAGGGACATCGATTTGGATCAATAATACTGGAGCCACTGATACCCACTACAATGCTGGAGCGCGAACCAGAAGCGCAAATGCTTGAGGTTGTGCAAAAAAAGCACGTCTCACATGCAGGTCCTCTGGTAGCAACCTCGCCGCTTCCTGAAGAAGGTAGACAAAAAGAGCCTGTCTTTGAAGCTATCAGACAGAGACGTAGTGTCGGCCAGCTCACGCCCGAAGAGCCAACACGAGCACAAATAGAACGTATGCTAGAAGCGGCAACCTATGCACCATCTCACCACGTTACGGAACCATGGCAATTTTTTGTCCTCATGGGTACTGTGCGCGAGGAAATGGGGAGAATTCTGGCCGCATCGCTGCGTCTGCGTCTGCCAGATTCGACGAGTGAGAAAGCACAAATACAACTATTAAAGGAACGAAATAAACCGTTGCGTGCGCCAGTGATCATTACGGTCGCGATGCGTATGCGCGATATGCAAGGGTTACTGATCGAAAATATTGAAGCAGCTGGTGCTGCGGTCCAGAATATGCTCCTGGCAGCTCAGGAGATGGGCTTAGCCACCTTATGGCGTACAGGAGATGCGGCCTATGATCCCTTTGTCAAATGCTGGCTGGGGATGACGCCCGAAGATCATATCGTCGGATTTATTTACGTGGGCTATCCCAAAGTCGAACGCAAAATGCGTGTACCGACGCATCATTCGATCAAGACAACCTGGCTGTAGACATGAAAGGATTCGTGCCATGCCAAGCCAACCATCACCACTTATTCAATTCAGCCTGATCACTACAAGTCTCTGCTATCTGCTCGCATTTTTCTTTTTGCTCCATGGAACGCTGGAATGGGCATTATGTATGGTTGCAATTGGAGGAGGATGTTGCAGTGTAGGACTGAAACAGCTCCGCAAAAAGAAAGTTCCGCAAAAGAGACCGACAAAGAGCGCAATGTTCCCTCGCGCGTGACGGCTCCCTTTCTTTCGTGGACTTGACGCTACCTTGTTACTATGTTACATTGGTAATATAGTAACAAGGTAGCATACTCCGAAAGAAAGGGAACTTCTGCTATGTCCACTTTTGTCGCGCAACACGTCACGCGGTCCCATGTGATCCAACTACCTGTCGCACCTCACCAGTTGTTTCCACTATTTGAGCCGCTCGGTGAAAAGCACTGGTCCGCGGGCTGGGACCCTGAAATGCTCTATCCTTTATCCGGAGAAGCTTCGGTCGGCACCGTCTTCACGACGCAGCATGCCGAAGAACCGGTCAGGGCCTGGATCATTGTCGCTTATGAGAAAGAGCGAACGCATGTGACGTATTTCAACGTCTTGCCAGGGTCTCATACGAGCTGGATTGATGTTCGCTGTGAGCCAGCCTGGACGCAGGCGAGTAACGTCCATATCACCTATACCCTGACAGCACTCACTCCGCAGGGGAATACCTATCTCGCTGCGTTTACACAGGAACACTACCAGCACTGGATCACGTCCTGGCAAACGGCAATCTCTCAATATCTGCATCTATCCATGACGCACCTCGATCAAAAGTAGTGCTCAGTCAAACGTCAATCACACTTTTTGTGATCGTACAAATTGGCTCTCCAGGCTCAAGTAGTGTTTTGATAAACGTCATGGCGTCTCTTCTGGCCCCGTAGAGACACCATGACGAATGGCGTCCGCCCCCACTGGCCATCTCGCCCTGAAATGAGAAACGCCACATCTACAGAGCGGCGAGTTCCCAGACGCCATCCCGTGCCTCCATCACTTCCCTACTCTTTTCAAGGTAAATATTTTTTGCTCTATATACCGCATATAACGCTTGTTTTCCACGGCGATGCGCTATGGTCCTATGACTTCCACCCTATTGTTGACGATCGTACGTTCAAAAGGAGTATACTTTTTCTGAGAAGATACGACCATCACCAAAGAGAAGAATACAAACAAGCCCCAGAGGCCTGTTTGTGCATTTGATAAAAAAAGCAACGGTGAAGAAAAGGATACAAGACAAAAGGAAAAATAGATGCATGGTAAGAAAAGACGTTCGATTATTATTACACTACTGTTACTGAGTTTGCTTCTCACAGTTCCTCTGCTCATCACCCTCTTACGTAAGCCAGACAACGCACTACCACCGATTGCAGGACACGCCGCCCCACCGCAAGCAGGAGCACCACCATCTATTCCCAAACAGCCCGATGCGGGTGATGATCCCGTGAGAAGTGGCACAGTCGCAGTTGTACCAGCGAAAACGGTCACCCCTGTCCCAACAACTTCACCCGACCAGGGAAGCGATGTACCACCACCGGTTCTTTCCGGGAAAGTCCTTTACGTCTCCCCCAACGGAAATGACGGCGATGATGGTTCGCAAGCGCACCCCTTTGCCACGATTCAAAAAGCGGCCTCGCAGGCGACGCCAGGCACTACAGTTCTTGTATTACCAGGAACCTATACACAACCAGTTATGATCACGAAAAGTGGAACAGCTACGGCGCGCATCGCCTTTCGTTCGTCGGTCCGCTGGGGAGCTAAAGTCGCTACCACTGGCACCCAGGACCCCTGGACGACGGAAGCCGATTATATTGATATCATTGGTTTTGATGTCACAAGCACAGGAAGTCGAGACGGCATCGAAAACCGCGGCTCCTTCATACGGACCATAGGCAATCATGTGCATGATATCCCTGGAGGCAACACTTGTGATGATATTGGGGGGTCGGGAATTGACGATGCAGTCTATACAGAGCATGACGATGATATTATCGGCAATGTCGTTGATCACATCGGAAGCTCCTATCCGCAACTTTGCGAGTACGTACATGGCATCTACCACTCGACCGCACGAGGTCATATTGAGAATAATATATCCTATGACAATGCAGGCTGCGGCATTAACCTCTGGCATGCTGCGACCGAGACGATTGTGACAAATAATCTTGTTTTTGGCAATGAAGAACACGGGATCAGTGTTGGCACCAATACCGATAATACCAACGGCGTCAAGGGCGACAATTTTCTGGTTGCCAATAATATCAGCATTGATAATGCACTTCTGGGGATTCGCGAGCGTATAGGCGTCGGTTCTCATAATCAGTACATCGATAATATTGTCTACGGGAATGGGGACAAGCCCTTTGGGGATGAGGAGTATGACTGGCCTTCCGCGGCGGGCAGCAGGGATATCAACACGATAACCAGGCCACCGCAATTTGTGAATTTTAAAGCCGATGGAAGTGGTGATTATCATCTCACCGCCACCAGCCCGGGCATCAATGCCGGAACGACTGAGGGCGCACCGAGCACTGATTTTGAGGGGACACCACGCCCTGAGGGAGGCGGAATTGATGTCGGTCCATACGAATATCCATCAAAGGGATGCTTGCTCTGGGGAATGCCCTGCCAGGGGTAGAGAACCATGATACCTGATATATATCACAGCGACAAAGTTTTGTATTGGACAGCAGGAAAAACTTTGTGTATATTCATCTAAACAAGAGCTTGTAGTGTTCCAGATACGGCCAGTATCGTTATTGCGACATCGTTGTCTGCATGCAGGGGAAAAAGATGGATCAGGACACAAAGAAACCGCTAACACAGGGAACGCGCAACCTCGCTGACGAAGACCTCACGCGAGCGGTGCTCGCGACCTTCGACAACTCCAGCTCTGAACGTTTCCAGAAGGTAATGCAGAGTCTTGTTCGGCATCTGCATGCTTTCGTCAAGGACGTTGAACTGAGCGAAGCAGAATGGTTCAAGGGGATCGACTACCTCACCCGTATCGGTCACATTACGGACGACAAGCGCCAGGAGTTCGTCCTGCTCTCGGATGTCTTAGGCCTCTCGATGCTGGTCATCGATATCAACAATAAGCAATCCGCCGAGGCAACGGCATCGACCGTCTTCGGTCCCTTCTTCGTCGAGGGATCGCCCCGTTTCGCCAATGGCGACGATATCGCCAATGGTGCCTCGGGCGAACCCTGCTTCATGCATGGTCGCGTATTGTCCATAACGGGCGAGCCGCTCCCCGATGCGCGGCTCGAAATCTGGCAGGCCGATGACAACGGCTTCTACGACGTGCAATCCCAGGAATCCTCGCAAGTATACGGTCGTGGACACCTCTACACTGACGAGGCGGGAAACTACTCCTTCTGGTCAGTGAGACCGGAAGCCTACCCGATCCCCGAGGATGGGCCAGTGGGAGAACTGTTGGAGGCGGCGAATCGTAGCCCGATGCGTCCGGCCCATGTGCACTTCATGATCAAGGTGCCGGGCTACAAAACCCTCATTACGCATGTCTTCAAAGAGGGTGATCAGTATCTCGACTCAGATGCGGTTTTCGGGGTGAGAAGCTCCTTAATCACGAGCTTCGATCGCCATGAGCCCGGTATTGCGCCCGATGGCAAGAAAATGGATGTCCCCTTCTACACCATGCACTACGACTTCTTCCTGATGCCTGACAAAGTATAAGATGGCTTTTCCCTACCCCCATCCGTTCTTTCATGAAAAAGCTCTTTCCAGTTATGGAAAGAGCCTGCTCAGCACATGATACAACTTCGTGTAACGTTATACGATTTATCTAGAAAATTTTTACTATTTTATTTTTCAGTTTAGTATCTCTCAATATAGCTGTGTCTTTTTCCAATAAATAGACGTATTGGAAATAAACAAACAAAAACATTGATGAAGGTAAATATGACTTCCAAGAAGAAACATGCACAAAGAAATGCCATTGGCACTGGAAGACTCATTGCTTCTCTCAAATTCACGGCGCTACTTTTAGCGCTATCTCTCTTATCCAGTGCATATGCGTTCCCCAACGTATTTCTGTCTGGCAAGACAGCATGGGTAGCGGCAGACCAGTATGGACATCATGTCCAACGGTCTTCAGCTATAAGCACCCGTACCAGTCGGGTGCTTTCTTCTAACATCACCCTCGGTACCTCCAGGAGCGCCTCTGTCCGGGCCTCGTTCGAGAATCTCGCGCACTATCTCGCTACCCTCAAGTCAAATATCGGCGTGAGCGTGCACGATCTCAGCCACCAGCACTACTACCGCTACAACGCCGGTCAGCGGTTTATCAGCGCGAGTTCCATCAAAGTGCCAATTATGCTGGCATTTCTCGCTACACTGGAACGGCAAAAGCGCGAGCCAGATGCATGGGAAATGAACCTTCTCGCGACAATGATCAAGTATTCCAATAATGATTCTGCCTCCATACTCTATACTAAAATTGGTGGAGCCTCGGGTCTGACCAGCTTTTTGCGGAAGCACGGCATACGAGGTCTTATCGCCAATCCAGGGGCATGGGGATACAGTCGGATTTCGCCCCAGACGATGGTTGACCTGCTCACGCGCTTAGCAACTGGCGGCATGCTTACACGTCATCATCGCGCTCTGGCCCTGAACTTGATGCGCCATGTGCAGGCGAATCAACGCTTCGGCGTTGGGGACACTGCTCCTCGGGGGGCAAGCGTCGCCCTGAAGAATGGCTGGGTCATCGCGCCCGACCGTCTCTGGGCCATCAACTCTTCCGGCATCATTACCATCCATCGAGAAACCTATATCATCGTGGTCTATACAAAAGCGCAGCCCTCACTGAAGGCGGGACAAAGGATCATTCGTTCTGTCTGCAAGAGGATCTCTACGTTGCTAGCTTAGCAGGACGTTACGCCGCCAATGGCAAATCAGGCGTTTCCTGTTCCTTGCGCGCGATGCTCCTCGCCCGCTATACTAGCGCACAGAGCCAGACAGAGAGAAGGCGAATGAGAGCGTCCTCAATCTCTCGATAGCGAACGAGAAAGGATGATAACATGCTAGATTATTTGCGTTTTACCTACAATCCAAACGATCCAGATACTGCCTCAATATTTGATGAGTGCTCGCTATGGGCGGCGCGATTTGGTTGTTTGCTTCTAGATAACCTGGATTTACGTTCCAACTTGAACATATTAGATGTGGCCTGCGGAATGGGCTTTCCGCTCTTCGAACTGGCCCATCGATACGGCACCTCTTGCCAGATCACCGGAGTCGATACCTGGAAAGCGGCGATAGAGCGCGCCAGATTGAAGTTGAATGTCTATCAGCTCCCCAATGTACGCCTCCTTGAGGCGGAGGCTGAACACCTTCCCTTTCAGGATGAGACCTTCGACCTGATTACTTCTAATCTTGGCATCAATAATTTTACTGACCCAGACGCTGCTTTAGCGGAATGTTTCCGTGTCGCCAGACCGAAAGCGCGCCTCGTTCTGACGACAAATCCCATCGGGCATATGTACGAGTTTTATGATGTATTTCGCAGTGTGTTGAAAGAACAACAAAAAAGCGTCTATCTGGAGCGATTGGAGAAGAATGAGGCCCATAGAGGATCGAAAGAAGCGCTGATTGATCTCTTGCAAAAACATGGATTTCGCATTGTGACGATCAAAGAAGATCAATTTCAGCTCCGTTATCTCAATGGGAGCGCCCTGCTCAATCATGCATTGACGAAATTCGGTTTCTTAGCGGGCTGGAGACGGGTGGTTGATCCAGAAGACGAGGAGCAGATCTTTACGCAGCTCGAAAACAGGCTCAACCAGATAGCGCAGGCACGTGGCGAACTGCGTCTGACCGTGCCTATGCTCTATCTGGAAGGAGAAAAAACCGATTAAGCGATTTCCACACCTCTATTTTGTACGTTGCGATGCGAGCTAATTTCGGCCGCTCACGCCGCCTTTCCCACACTCCGAAGCAAGCCAAGTTGCAGCAGACTTTCGGCGGTCGCGACGAGGGAGTCTTCGTTTGAGCGCGGCACCCAGCCAAGCACACGCCGGGCCTTCTCGTTGCTGGCATTCTTGAACTTACCCAGATCGGGGACAATTTGCGCGAGCGCCGGGTCGAACCGCGAGGCAAGCCGCACCATCCAGTCGGGCAGCACTCTGGTCGGGACGCGTCTGGCTGAGTCGCCCATGCGCGCCCTCAGCACATGAGCCATTTCCTGTATCATCATGTAGTCGCCAGCGATGGCCAGGAACCGCTCGCCTCTGGCGGCGGGATCGGTCATGGCGCGCAGGTGCAAGTCCGCTACGTCCCGCACATCGACGACGCCAAAAGACAGGCGCGGGCAGCCTGGCATTGCCCCATCCATCAAACGTCGCACGACCTGGATGGAGCTTGAATAATCCGGCCCAAGCACAGGCCCAAATACGCCAACCGGATTCACGACCGAGAGTTCCAGAGCACCACCCTCGCGGGCAATGAAATCCCACGCCGCACGCTCCGCCAGCGTCTTCGATTTCACATAAGCACGTACATCGGCACTATTCGGGTCAGTCCAATCCTCCTCGGAAAATGGTCGCTCCATAGACTTGTGACCGTAACCGATCGCGGCAAAAGAAGAGGTCAACACGACACGCTTAACGCCCGCATCTCGCGCAGCGCGCAGCACACGCAACGCCCCTTCGCGCGCGGGGATGATCAGTTCGTCCTCGTGTTTTGGTACGTTCAGGGGGAATGGCGAAGCAACGTGCAGCACAAAATCACAACCGGCGACAGCTTCCGGCCAGCCTGCGTCGGACATGAGATCGGCGGCGACGAACGAGAGCGCATCTCCCGGTTCGGCACCACCCACCTTGAGCATCGCACGTACATCGGCTTCACGCTTGAGCGAACGCACCGTCGTCCGCACGCGGTAGCCAGCAGCCAGAAGTTGCAAGATGCAGTGCGTACCAATAAATCCTGACCCACCCGTAACAAGCACTAATTCACCATTCATGCCGACCTCCTTATCGTCGCTATAGAACTCCAGTCTTTAGACACGAGCAGACACACAGTTACCGCGCCGATCCTGGAATATATACTGGTGATCAAAAACTGTCTTTTTCATGCTATTTCCTCTGTTTTGAGGAACAAATCTTGTATTCCTAACGTTACTTTATCATAATATCTGGACAAAGTAAACTAATTTAGCCTTTTTTGTTTACTTTATATACTTTCTCTCTTTCGTTTACACTGGCATAACCGATCTGCTATACTGGACCAACAATGCTAGCCAACCAGGAGAACATATGGACATCGAAAGCAGCGCCTTACCCAATGCGCGGCGTCAAGAGTTGAAAGTCAAATATCTCACACGATTGTTGCCCGTCATCAAACAGCAGGGACTGAGCCATCTGAAGATTGATGATATGGTGCGTTTTATGGGTATCAGTAAAGCCACCTTCTATAAGTACTTTTCCTCAAAGGAAGATGTGCTTGAACAAGGAGTGGGTCTTGTGGTGGGCTATTTCCAGCAGGCGACTACGCTCATAGGAGACGATTCCTCTTCCCATCTTCTGCGCTTTCAGAATGCCTTCGCCCAATCCTTGTTTATCGCCAGCTACTTCCCTGATACTTTTTTGCTCGAGCTAAAACAAACCTTTCCGCTGTTATGGGAACGCATCAAACAGGCGCAACAGGAACGGCAGCAACAGCTTCAGCAGTTCTACGAACAGGGAATTGCGCTGGGAATCTTTCATCCAATCAAGCCAGTGCTTGCCGTGTTGCAAAATGATCTCTTCTTGCGCAACATCATGGACCCCATCTTCCTCATGGAGCATGATCTGACACTGAGAGCATTGCTTTATGACTACTATGAGTTACAGAAGTATCAATGGTTGCCCACCGAGATTTCCAGGCAATTGGACGATGCGCCTGTCAGAGAGTATATAGACAAGATCGTGCGCAAAATCTCGTTGGGCATCTATTCAGATCGTTAGCACGTCGCTTATCACTCTGGCTTTATCTCGCGTAACGTCGTCAATCGCCGCATCTCCGGCCAGAAGACGGCAATCAGTGCGACGACGACCAGTGTCCCGATGCCACCGACCACGACGGAGGGGACTGTTCCGAGCAGTTGTGCGGCCAATCCCGACTCAAAACCACCTAACTGGTTAGATGTACCGATGAAGAGAGAAGTAACGGCCCCCACACGTCCGCGCATCTCATCCGGTGTACGCACAAGAGCGAGCGTTGTGCGAATAACGACACTGATATTATCGCAGGCACCCAGCATGAACAGCATCACCAGTGAGAGCCAGAACTGCCGGGAAATACCGAACACAATCGTCGCCACACCAAATCCGGCAACTGCCAGCAGCAGTATCCTGCCAGCATGTTTGAATGGAGGACGAGAGGCCAGCAGCAGCGCCATACAGACGGCACCGATTGAATCGGCCGCGTTCAACCATCCTAAGCCAACGGCACCAACGTGCAAAATGTCTTTTGCGTAAATTGGCAACAGCGTCGTCGCGCCTCCCAGCAGCACGGCAAAGAGATCCAGCGTGATCGCAGCCAGCATCACCTGTGTTTTTCCCAGAAAACGCAGACCCTCAATCAGCGCGCCCCATGATCTTTGTGTCCTGGAGACCACGATCTGCGGGCGTAGGTGCATGGGGAAGAGAAGGAGGACAAAAATGAGCGATGCCGCTGCACTCAGCACATAGACCAGGATCGTGCCGTGAAAAAAGCCAATCAGCAAACCGCCTGCCGCTGGTCCGAGCACTGCCGATAATTGCGCGACGCTACTCCTCCATGTCGTCGCATTCTCGTATGCCTCCTCGGATACCACCTGTGAGACCAGCGCGGAACTGGCTGGATTGCTGAAGGATTGTGTGGTACCTAGCGCTATCAGGCAGACATAAATTAAGAGTAAGGAGCCATGAAAATAGGATAAAGCCGCCAGACATAACGCCGCGATGGTCGTCAAAAGCTGAGCAAGCATCACCACATACTTCCGGCTGTAGCGGTCAGCAACGTATCCCGAAGGAAGAAATAGAAGAATAAGAGGTATAACCTGTGCCAGTCCTATCCCCCCAAGTGCCAGCGCTGAGTTCGTTCGATTATACAGCTCCCAGCCAATGGCGACCGCGATCATCTGCCGTCCAAACATGCTCAGAAAAACGCCGCACAACAGGAGCAGGAAATCGGGAGAGCGCAATGCACGGTAGGCATGTTTATCCTCACCTGAGAAAGAACCGCCGATAGGCGGTGAAACATCACCTATCGGAGGTTCTTTCTCATCGTTTTGCTCAGTATGCCAGTTTTTTTCCATCAAAAAGTTCCCTCTTTCATGTGTGATCTCTTCAGTATAACAGGCAAGGGACCGGCATGGCTATCTCTCCTCTGCTGAGCATCCGCATGATGGTAGAATGCATATATGGTATCCACATGCAAGAAAAGCAAAAAATGGAAGAGCATATAAAGATGAATACACCCATCCATCCAGCTTCTGGTGAACATAACGGGTAGAAGGATCGAGAAACACAAACAACTCTCTGGAAAAAGGCGATTGGCGTCGCAATGTGATGGCCGCTTGAGCATTGACCATGTATCCATCCTATGTTATATTCTATTACAGTAAAAGAAAGGCGGGCCCTTTTCCCAATGCTTCTCCATTAATTGCTTCTCTTGCCGAGAGGTCGACCCCATGAGGGTATCCCTCTCGTTCAACCATCACAAAATCGGTTGTTAGTCGCAACACTTTTCATCTTGAGAGAAAAGGCTCGATCTATTGCATCTTTTTCTCTTCAGATGAGACGCAATGAATGGAGAAGCTGACGAATGTTTGATTTTGACATTGAACTGGCCGAGCGCTATGGTGCCTTTGCCAGCTATCAATCTGCTGTATCCCCTTCTTTAATTGAGTATTATGGAGAGAATCCTGCCAGTGAAGTTGACCGCCTGCTAGATCTCTATGCAACCTCGGAGTCCAGCGTCCTCGATATCGGCTGTGGAGCCGGGCATACTCTCTGTCGGCTTGCACCCAAAGTTAAGCAGATCTGGGGCGTCGATGCAAACGCTGAATTGCTTCATGCTACACGTCTCCGCATCAAGCGGCTGAACTTCTCAAATGCGACGGTGGTCAGTGGCAGTATTGTCGACCCGGAGGCTCTGAAGTCTCTACCAATTGCCACCTTCGATCTGGCATTCAGCCGGAGAGGTCCCAGTCTCAATGCGCATCTCATACGTACGCTGAACAAAGAAGCCATTGTTGTACAGGAACTGGTCAGCAACTTCGATGGCTATCCCCTGGGAGAGATCTTCGGGCGCAGACACTATATGCCCTACGCCTACACCGATCAGGCGGTATTGCTGAGCAACTATGCTGAGCTTGGACTCTTTCCAATCAGCTGTAAAGAGTACTTCTACGACGAGTTCTTCCGTGACGCTGAACACCTGGAAGCATTTCTTACGCAGGTTGGAGCAATGCTCAGTAACTGGCGTCTGGCAAGCAAGCCATATGATCCTGTACGCGATCGACCTGCCCTCGATCTCTACGTACGCTACAATACGACCGCAAAGGGCATCCGCGTCCTTCGGCAACGCAAAATCTTCGTCCTCCGACGAGCAGTGGTAACCTACTATCCGGTTGACTCAACGGCTTCCTCTCTTTCGTAAGAGAAACAACTACATGCTAAAAGAACGCTCCCTGACCGTGAGGAGCGCTCTTTTTGTGTGTCAGATCATCGCTCCAAACCACCTGAGCAGGATCATCACCCCCTACCAATTTGACAATACTACTTGCATGGTGCGTTTACTCAATACGTGATTGCGATCTTTACGTCGCCAAAACTGTGCATATTCTTCCGTAGAGGCGCTGCTTGTCTGCGCCAGGGGTTGCGTTTG
>DATJHM010000217.1:0-4518 GCA_035493895.1 Ktedonobacteraceae bacterium | reverse complement strand
CAATCCCGTATTCGTCGCTGCTTGTCCGCGACCGGGTCGATGACGAGAATCTTCGCCCGGAGAGCAACCCGGTCGCAGACAAGCAGCGACGAATACGCATCAACCGAAGAATGGCTGAGACATTCAAGAGAGCCGGTGGGGCCGTGGACCGGCATAAAGCCCGGTCCCTACCTGTGGTGTTTTGCGGCTCGTCTCGTCTTTGGCAAGGGGGCGCCGATGGTCCCAATCCTCAATGTCACGTAGATAGGTGGTTCCCCTTATTTACGTGACATTGCAGACAAGCGGCGACTCTACAGGGATGGGGTCGATGGGTACAGGCTTATATTGTACCAATGGGGGCACGCCGCGTTTGGGAGCCAGCGGGATTGAGCGAGCCTTTTCGTGGGTGGTGGGAATGTGGGCTAAGAGGTCTATCTATAATTGATGACTTTGCTCTATCAAAGCTTGAATGGTTATACTTGAAGATGTGCCGTTAAAATTTGCAGTTATCAATATGGAAATAAAGGCATTTTTATGATAAAATCTGAATATATTCGTCATGCAATCGACATTCCTACAGCGCCTTATGATCATTTATTGCGTACCTCGGCTGAACGCTACCCCGATCGTCCAGCAATCATTTTTCACAATCAGACTCTGACCTATAGCGAAGTCGTCTCGATGGTTAATCGCGTTGCGAATGGTCTGCGCGATCTGGATATTCGCAAAGGAGAGCGCATCTGCCTCTTCACGCTCAACTGTCCGGAATACGTGATCACGCTTCAGGCAGCGGCGACCATTGGCGCGGTCGTGGTGCCACTGAGTCCAGCCTACAAAGATCTGGAGATCGCCTATCGCTTGCGCGACGCGGAGACGAGCACGATTCTCGTCCATCAGGAGCTTGTCCCCGCACTCCTGAGCGTCCTTGCACATATCCAACTGCCATCGCTCAGGCATATCATTATTATTGGCAACGAGAATGTTGCCCATGATCTACCCGGCACGATTTCTTTTGCTCAGCTTCTACGCGCATCCTCGTCCAGGCGTCCCGATCCAGCCAATGTGCATATCGATGATCTTTTTGCGCTCGCCTATTCTTCTGGTACGACTGGACTACCCAAGGGGGTCATGCTCAGTCATCGCAATCTGGTTGCGAACCACATCCAGATCCTGGCTGCCGCAGGTATTCGTGAAAACGACGCGACCATCATATTCTCGCCTTTGAGCCACATTTACTCCCTGGCAGTATGTGGCACCTTTCTAGCCGCAGGAGCCACCCAGGTTCTGATAGATGGCTTCAATCTGGCGAAAATCCTCGACCTCTGTGAACGACATCGAGTCACCTGGATTTTTACCACGCCACCGATCATCCAGGCGCTGGCCAATGCTCCGGATCTCTCCCAGATGCGGACCGTGAAATACGTGCTGAGTGCAGCAGCACCGTTGCCGTACAGCCCGGCCCGTACGCTTGAAGCGCGCACGGGCATTTCAGTCGTTCAGGGCTATGGTTTGAGCGAGGCCTGTGCAACACACATCACGCCTATTGGGTCCTCGTCTAACATGGCCTATCAGAGTGTGGGCATCCCGCTTCCTGACCTGAGGCACAAAATCGTGGATGCTGAGACCGGCACGCGTGAGCGGGCGATCGGAGAAGATGGAGAGGTGATCGTCAGCGGGCCACAAATCATGCTCGGCTACTGGAATGCGCCAGAGGAAACGGAGCGCGCCTTACGCGATGGCTGGCTCTTTACCGGCGATATCGGCCACATTGACGCCAATGGGTCCCTCTACCTCATGGATCGCAAAAAAGAGCTGATCAAGCACAATGCCTTCAGTATCGCGCCAGCTGAACTGGAAAGTGCGTTGCTGGAGCATCCGGCCGTGCTGGATGCAGCCGTTATCGGGATACCTGATGAGGAAACAGGCGAAGTCCCCAAAGGTTTCGTCGTGCGGCGAGAAGGCCAGCAGGTCACCGAGAATGAGTTACTGGCCTTCACCAATGACCGGCTAGCTAATTATAAAAGGTTGTGCGGAATAGAGTTTCTGGATGCCATTCCCAAAATTCCCCCCGGAAAAATCTTGCGCCGTGAGCTCAGAGAATACGAGCGGGCACGCCGGGAACGATAGCCTGACGCTTATCGGCGGAGAGCAGGCTGCGTTTCCCGAGCTCAGCTTTTCGCTGATTGCAGATGGCAGGGGATTCTACCCCAGCCAGCGGGCATGGTCCCAGTTCTCCTGTATTCGCCGATAGAACGCCTGCGGGTCAGTAGCAAGAGCTGCTCTGACATCGAGGCTGCGCTGGTCAGCCAGAACCTCCTCCTGGCCTGCCGCAATGGCCTCGATAGTCTTTATAGCGATCGCTTGAGGAGTGACCTTAGGAACATCAAGAGAGGCCGTCATGTCCGTATCGATGAAACCGGCATGGACGGCAATGACTAATGTGCCCTGTGCGCGCAGTTCCAGGCGGATTCCGTTCGTCAGGGACAGCTCAGCGGCCTTGGAGGCACTATAGGAACCATTGAGCGGATTGGTGAACCAGCTCACGACGGAGAGCATGTTGACCAGCACACCACCTCCATGCTTCTTGAGGATTGGAGCAAACGCCCGACACATTGCCAATGTGCCAAAGTAGTTGGTTTCCATCTCTGCTCGTGCGCCATCCATTGAGGGGGCTGCAAGCAGTGGGCTGGAGTGCATAACGCCAGCATTGTTGATGAGAATCGTGACATCCTGGCACGCCTCGGCAGCTGCTGCAATGTCACGCGCATTGGTAATATCGAGCTTTAGCGGCTGGAGGCGAGGGTCGGTGGTAGCAGTCAGGCTGCGAGCTCCGACGTAGATTCTCTGAGATCCAGCGTCGAGCAATGCCTGAACAAACGCCTTTCCGAGTCCACGATTGCCCCCTGTGACAAGCGCAACGGAATTTTTGATATCCATGGGTAATTGTCCTTTCGTGAAACAAGTATCTGGTATGTATCACGAGATGAGAGTGATGTGGAGTTACTGCTTATCTTCACGATAGAAAGTGGATATCATAGTCGCCTCAATAAGATTCTTCCCCATAAAGGAATACACAAAATGCTGGTTCTTCTCGCATTGATACAAATTCTGTATCCTGTTGAGCAGCAAATCGGAGAAGTGGATCAAGAGCAAATGCTTTTTTCAGTTTTATTATCGCATCATATACATCCCCTTTTTTTGCGCTCCTGCAAGCAAGATTATAGTTTATGAAGCTCTCTTTTTTTAATATTTTTTGCAAAGCCAAACGGACATCCACAAACTCCGAAAGTTCAGAACATTTTCCCATTTTCGTAAATACGCCAGTCTGCTTCCATTGTTGGAAACGATCATGAATGGTGCTCGATGCTCCAAATCTGTTCGGAATAGCTTTCCAGTGACAATCTTTGAGATGCTTATAGATAATAGCGGTCATAGCACGGCGATCATCCATCTGGGGGCGTCCTCTCTGGTTCTTCTTCTTTGGAAGAGGAACCAGACGAACAATAATTCGCCAGGCAGAATCAGAAAGTTGATAATCCTCGTTTACACGGAGAGAGGCAACTTCTTTTTTCTCTTGAAGAGAATGCTGTTCAATCGTCTCTCGTTCTCTTTGGACCTCGCTAAAGATATGTTCCTGAAAGTGTACTTCCCCCTCTATAGTATCTATCTTACCCTGGAGAAGGGCAAGCATTACGTTATTATATTGACGACGCTGCCCAAGTGTTTCTTGATCTCTTTGGCTTTCTTTCAGAAACGTATCCTCAGGTACCTGGTTAAGAACTTCTTCTGGGGATCGATGCTTCATATGAGTAGGCTTGTTCATTACTTACCCCTTCTAAAGAGGTGATTGTAGACATGGCTCAATCACCTCCCTTTTCTCGTTTACTTCTCTTCAGCGGCGGTCACAGGGACTTGAGATGCAGTAGAATGAAAATGCAAGCTGATCACTAAGAAACCTGGAAGGAGATGAAGAAGATTTACCAGTGTGCCTTGATTGCTAATGAGATAGAAAGCGAGTAATGAAAGACTAAGGAGAAGGATAATTTGTACGACTGGATGGAAACCGCTCAACGTTTTGATGATTCTCATGATGTTGTACCTTTCGCTTATCGACTCAATAAAGGCCGTCGATAGGAAACGAGCAACATCCCATAGTAAAGAAGAATGCTATGTTCCTAAATATAGATCAACACAAACCTTTTTTCTGGCTTCACCTGCTAAGTATTGACAGTCAAAAGGTCTACACACGTTGATGTACGGCGGCCGTAATAATTTTATAACCTATTTTCTTCTACAGTGCAAGATTTTTGCCGAATTGGTGAATTTTGATTTTTCGGATGGGGAAAACGCTATATCATATATATAACATCGATAATATCTTTTGCAATTATTGACAATTTTGCTTTTTTTGTGTACTGTATATGCAAGGGTAGATTGATGGTATCGATCATGCGGTTTATTGCTATCGGCTTCACCTGCTAGTATTGACGATAGTGAGAGCCTACACACGTGATGTACGGCGGTCGATCTACCCAAAAA
>DATJHM010000216.1:0-14270 GCA_035493895.1 Ktedonobacteraceae bacterium | reverse complement strand
ATGGGAGGGGGAGGGGCGGTTGTTCTACGTATCCTGTTTGCCGTCCTTGCCACGTTTCTTTTGAAATTGCCACTATTGCAGGCGATTGGGGCTGCCATCCTGCTTTTTATTGCTGTTCGTTTGCTTATGGAGCGAGGCGAGAAAGCGCATAATGAGATCGGTGAGCAGGCCGCAGCAGGGATGCTTGTCGGCAAGAAAAAAGCTCATGCGGGTATCTGGGGTGCGCTGCTCACCATTCTGCTTGCGGACGTGACGATGAGTCTGGATAATGTCCTGGCAGTAGGCGCTCTGGCCGATGGAGAGTGGTTGTTTCTGGTCATTGGTCTGCTGCTCAGTATTACCATTCTACTCGTGGGAAGTGCGCTGGTTTCAGAAGTGATCGGCCGCTTTCCCTGGTTGATGGATCTGGCGAGCCTCGTCCTGGCATGGACTGCGGCGAATATGGTGCTGGAGGATCAACGTGTCGCGTCCTGGCTGGAGCAGATTCCCTATATACAGGTGATTGTTCCTGTGATCGCTATTGCGATCGTCGTGATCTTTGACCTCTCTTTCTGGGTGCGTGCACGGCGGGCGCGTCGTATGGTCGTAACGCAAAAAGGACATGAGGAATAGCTGGCGTACGGCTTTTGTGGGACCAGAGAAGTCATACGCTCTATTGACGGCCAGCGCGTCTCTTCTTATACTTACAGAGGACAAATTGCGAAAGTGAGTGGAGCGAAAGATTATGGCTTCTCAGCAGTATCATATGTTGATCTACCAGGTGCCCAGCCAGCCCTCGGCGGCACGCGTGGGTATCTGGCGGGAGCTGAAACGGACTGGCGCGCTCTATTTGCAGCAGAGCGTTTGTATTCTGCCCACCACCGAGCCACTTTTGCTGGCCTTGCAGAAAATCACCGAGCGTATCACCGAGCTTGAGGGCAATTATCATTTGTTGCCGCTGACCAATCTGCCGGAAGAAGAAGAAAAAAAGATTGTCGAAGGTTTTGTCGCGCAAAGCAACCTGCAATATGATGAGATCATTGAAAATTGCGAAGTGAATTTTGCCAAAGAGATCGAGTTTGAAACCTTTCGCCAGAATTTTACCTATGCGGAGGCGGAGGAGATACGGCAGGAATTAGACAAGATACGCCGCTGGTATGAGCGTGTGGTTGAGCGCGATTGGTTTGCGGCCGGGCGCAAAGATGAGGCATGGCGCTGCATCGAGCATTGTGAAAAATTGCTCGAAGGATTTGAAGAGAAGGTATTTTTGCAGCAGGAAGCTGATGAGGCCAATGAGCTGCTGCCCGAGATGAAGAAAAAACGCCTCCATCCCCGCCGCTCCGAACGGCGCGAAAATTAGTCTCCCGATTGGGCTCTCGTGCTCTGAAGAGGCATCTGGCTTGACAATGCCAGATGCCTCTGTTAGCATAAGATACAGCAATAACCGCATAAAGACAAAGACAGGAGGTGCCCCGATGGGTACCAGCATCATCCGCCTCGGCTAGTGTAGCTGCGCTAGCGCGAGGGACATTTTCATATAGCCTTGATTATCTCGCGTCCCGTACCTCCAATTGTTGGAGCGTACGCCGCTTGCTTTGTTTGATGTTCCCTCTTCTTCTTTCCGCTTTCCTCTCTCTAAAAGCGGCCATAGGGCCTGCCAGCTACACCTCTCCATTGCTTCATATTGTGCGAGGATTCTTTTCAGAGAAATGGAGTAGCTGCCGTGGCTTTTCGTGTCCGTCAACAAGATATAGACGTCTCGCAGAAGCGTCGCTTTTTTATCAATCGTGCTTTTGGCTTGCTCTGGAGTGGGCAGACGATTTCAGTCCTGGGCTCGTACATCACCGGTTCGGCGATTCCGCTTACCGCTATTCTGGTGTTGAACGTGTCCCCGGTGCAGGTTGGCCTCCTCGCCGTGTTGAGCGCCCTGCCCGGTCTGCTTTTCGGCCTGTTTATTGGTGTCTGGGTAGATCGCTTGCCACGTCGTCCACTGTTATTGCTGGCTGATCTGATCCGCGCTCTTCTCTTGCTCAGCTTGCCCATCGCGAGCCTGTATGGACTGTTGCGCATGCCACAGCTCTATCTGGTGACCATGTTGCTGAGTATCTGTACGATCTGCTTTGATACCGCCTATCGCTCGTTTCTCCCACAGATCGTCGCCCACGACCAGCTCGTCGAAGGGAACAGCAAGCTTGGCATCAGTAGTTCGCTGGCAGAGATGGGCGGTCCCCCGCTTGCTGGCGGTCTGGTGCAGATGATTGGTGCGCCGTTCGCCATGCTTTTTGATGCGCTATCATTCCTGATCTCGGCACTCTGTATAGGGCTGCTTCGCTCACGCGAGATCCATGCTGTGACGCCAGTGGAGAAGCGAGAACCTCTCTGGGGCGCAATGTATGAAGGGCTGAGAACGCTCTTTGGCCATCCACTTCTACGCACGCTGGTCATCAACACCACCTTGCGTGATTTTTTCGGCGGAACCTTTTTCGCGCTCTATACCATCTATATTGTGCGCGAATTGCGTATGATGCCGGTGCTCTATGGTGTGCTTGTCGCTCTGGGCGGCGTTGGCGCGCTGATAGGGTCGCTGATGACGCCGCGCCTGACGCAACGTTTTGGCGTGAAACGGACGTTGCTCTGTGGGGTGCTGCTGCATGGATCGCTGGCCCTGGCTACTCCTCTGGCAAGTGGATCGGTCCCGCTGGTGTTCGGAATACTGGGGATCTCGCAATTGATTGGTGATATTGGTTTCGCACTCTACTCTATCAATGAAATCAGTTTGCTTCAAGAGGAGATTCCCATACATATGCAGGGACGGGTCAACGCTGTGATAGGCTTTTTGATGGGTGGGGCCGTGCCGTCTGGCGCTTTACTGGCGGGTATCGCGAGTGAGTATATAGGCACGCGTCTCACGTTGTTCTGTGGAGGAGGGGGGATCTTCCTGGTCTCCGTGTGGTGTAGTTTTGCGCTGGTGAAATATCGGGGATAGGGGCAGCGTAGTGGGTGGAATGGGCATAAACTGAACAATTCAGGGCGTTCCAACGTTTCTTTTTTTCTACGACGGTGCGGCAACCACATGTTCGACAGGTGGTCTGAAGGAGGGCAAGAGTGACGGACTGCATGGGTTGAGGGCGCGCTTGCATTCTGGTCATAGTGAATCTCCTGTGCAGGGCAATCACATCGAAAGAGAGGCCAGGCAACGACAACGCTTACTGACCTCTCATTTTTCTGGAAAGACACGAACAAGCATATTCTGACCGAACTATTCTCCCTTACGTGCTGGTTGAAGGTCTGTTATTTTCCAAATGGGAGAACAGATGAGCCATAAACAAGAGAGGCAAACGCCGCCAGCGCCAAGAAAGAGAGTTGCGCGCAGACCAATGACTGTACCGAGAAAACCGCCAAGCAGGGAGGAAAAGGCGACAACACCGCCAGCAATAAAACGTATGGTGGCATTTTAATGCCCCTACCGAAGGGAGAATCAAATAGCCTTGTGGACTTCCTTCAGATTGGCGTGCCCATTTGCAGGAGATCGCGATGCAGACGCGGGCTATGATGCACCGTCATCCCTGGTTTGCCTCTCTCTTGCTCTCCTATCAACTCCCTGGTCGGAGATAGCGTGCCAGGGGCGAGTTTATTGCTGGGTCCGGGCGCGGCGTCCGGGGGATACGCGGGCGAAAATAGCCTCTCACAATCTCGGACCACGTCGTTGCCAGGTGGCGCAACTCCTGTTTGACGAGTGTGACACTGGCTGGCCTCTTGTCTCTATCCATCTCCAGCATACTGTTAATAAGCATGCCGAAGCTATCCATCATCACATCGACCATGCTACTGGTCAAACCGCCAGGATCAGAACGGTTGGACGTATGCGTTCCGCGCAATGCTACAAAGCGGAGCGGCGTTTCTGCGGGGTCCTTTCCCGTGAGCAACTGATGCAGAATAGCACCTAAACTGTAGAGATCAGCGCTGGGCGTCGTCTGGGCTCTGCCATATTGCTCGGGAGCCGCATAGCCGGGCGAACCAAGCGGTATGGTGTCTTTGCTTTGTCCCGGCTTGAAGAAACGCGCAATGCCAAAATCAATGACATACATTTTTCCCTCGGGAGAGCGGATGATGTTGGAAGGTTTCAGATCGCGAAAGATAATCGGCGGCTGGTGGGCATGCAGATACTCAAGAATATCGCAGAGCTGCAATCCAATGGCGAGAACCTCGCCCAGGAGAAGACGCTTGTTCGGTGCTTTGTTCTGATAGTCCTCGAGTGTTTCCCCATCGATAAAATCCAGGACAAGATACCACTGCTCGTGTTTGCGGATGTGCTCATAGAGACGTGGAAGACTGTCGTGAGTCAGCCGGGATAATAGATCTGCCTCGCGACGAAAGGTGTTGGTAGCCTCTGCCATCATCTCTGGCGCGAGCCCGCGCAAGCTGATTTCTTTGATGGCAACCAGCCTGGACGCACACTGCGTATCGCTGGCCTTGTAGACAGAGCCGAAGCCGCCTGTGCCCAGCTTGTCAATGAGATAATAGCGATCGTGAAAGAGGGCCTGAGAAAGCAGATATGCTGAAAGCAGTAAGGGGCGCTGACAATGTTCGCACAGGGAAGCGTCAGGAGTATTGAGCGCTCCACAGGTCGTGCAGGTAAGAGAAGAAGACGAGGGCATAGAGCTTGCTCCTTTATCAATGGAGGCAAACACTGGAACTCGATAAACGATGATCTACCCGAATGATGCATGAATTACTGAAACAATCTTTTATTGAGTGTAGCATATTTGATTACCTCCGTCCAGATCATATGAATGTGTTGGGTGAAGGTCACATTTTTGCAACCATGCCTGTACGTGACCCGGTTGGATGCGGTGATGATCGTAGGGGCGGAGACAAGCCCACGCCCCTACGATCATCATGGAACCGATTTGTGGCCAGATTCCCCGGAAATCAGGATTAATCCTGACCGCATGTGCCAGTATACTGGAAGAACACAATCCATTTTTTTGAGGAAAACCAGAATCTAGAGCAATCGAGTCCGCGAGTATCAATCTGCATGCAAACAAAGGAGGAAGTGATGTCAGAAGCCATGTCGAAAGAACAACTCTTACAGGCATATGTGGAAGCATATGAGCAACTTATCGAGACAGCATCTCTCGCCGCACAGCATAGTGTGGCGCAAAGGCGAGGCATGTGGGGACCACGCGAGATTGTGGCTCATATGGCAGGCTGGGAAATCATGGCCAGCGTACATATTCCCAGGATTGTGGCCGGGATGCCACCTGCGGAGTTCGCCGACGAAACGCAGCAAGAGGCCATGAATGACGCAATCAATGCTGCGATGATCACATTGGTCGGAGAGCAGCCACTTGAGACCCTGTGCGGCATGTTGCGCCGGGCCTACCAGCAGAATGTCGAGATGCTCAGAAAAATAGAAGACACATTCTTTCAGCCCGGTGAATATGTGTATGAACGAACAAAAGACGTCAGTGAGCATTGCCAGGAACACCTACAACAACTCGCCCTCAGTCACCCCTGATGTGTCTCAATCTAAAAACTGTATGTTGCACTTTGGATAATCTTTAGGTCCCCCATACGGCGAGGTGCTGATATAGTCGATATCACATCTCGTCGTATGAAGTCTGCTACTTCACCAGTTACATTCGCAAGAGGCGTTCCGCGTTGCCGTGCGCAATCCGCTCTTTGTCAGCACTGCTCACCGGGAGTTGCTGTAAGAAGGTGTTTGCCACATCCATTGATCTATAGGGGTAGTCGGTTGAGAACATGATGCGGTCAGTACCAACTTGAAGGAGCAGGTCGAGAAACGTCTGCGTCCAGTTGAAGCCACCGAACGTGTAGTGGAGATTTTCGCGGAAGTAGGCCCCGACTGGACGCTGTAACTTCGTTAAATCTGTGGGTAGCGCTACTTCGATTCTTGACATCATGAACGGAAGAGCCTCGCCCATATGGCCGATCACTACTTGCAGACCTGGGTAGCGGTCGAACGCGCCACTGACGATGAGGCGGAGGACGTGCGTTGCCGTCTCAATGTGCCAGCCCCAGGCGAAGGTTGCCAGCGCAGAAGCCACCTCTGGCGCAAAGTTTCCCGTATAGTAAGCCGCGATCACCGATTGTGGAGGCGGTGTTGGATGGAGGTAAATGGGAACCTGGAGGGCTTCGGCACGCTCAAGGATCGGCCAGAAGAACTCGTCATCCAGATAGCGGCCCTGCGTGTGCCCGTTGATTATCGCTCCTTTGAAGCCGTACTCACGAATCGTGCGTTCGAGCTCATTGGCGGCGATGTCGGGCGTCATGATTGGCAATGCGGCGAACCCGGCGAAACGGCTCGGATGGCGTTCTATCGCCCTGGCGAGGTAGTCATTCGCTTCGCGGGCGAATGCCGCCGCCTCAGTTGCCTCAAGTTGCTCCACACCGGGAGATGCCAGCGATAGTACCTGCATATCGATTCCGGCAGCGTCCATATCCGCGATCCTGCGCTCATCGAGATCGACGAGCTGGGTGTTGCCCATTGGGGGCCGCTCTGGACCCTTCAAGTGCGTCGGGAGCGCGTAGTGCTCTTCGAGCGCGATTGTGCGCATTTTCTGGCGATTTTCGAGTTGAGTCATGCTAGTTTCCCTTCATTGTCTCTATTTTATATATGGAAGGATGGATTGCAAATTCATAAAAATGGATTGTAGATCGACGCGCCTTTCTGTCTGAATCCATTCCATTCTATTCTATCCTATTTCAGGAGGGCGTGTCACGATAAATATGCACGCTAGCTTTGAGGCCGTGTGAGGGAATGAGCTGCTGCTTTTTTTATCCCATAAAATGGGTAGTATTACGCATGTTTTTGTGGCAGAAAAGCTCTATGCTTGCAAAAGATTTGAAGCCTGTGCTCCATTTTTGCAGTCCTCGAAGGAGTTTTTATGACACATCATCATACGCTGGCCCGCCTGATGCGTTGGGGCTGGTTGCCGCTGCTCGCGTGTATCGCAGTGGCTTTTTATGTCTATCCTGCCGCTGCACAATTGCACGTTGATGCGCAGCAGAGTCGCATGCAGGCATTTCAACCGCAAACGCTTTTACAGCGCATGCAGAATCACGAGCTGGCATCGACCGTGCAGGTGCTGAACTCGCAAGCTCCCAGTGTTATTGTACAGTTTCCGCTCTTCCCCAGCGGCGTCAAAAATGTATTCCCCAAAGCGACGGGCGTGGTCACGATTGTCCAGGGCAATCCCGAGGTGAGCCTGTTCGAGACGGTGACGGTGGATGTGGAGAATATGCCACCGGATACGACCTTTACGATCTTCTTTATTGAGGCGGCGAATAAGCCGTTCGGCCATGTGCAGTATGTGGCCGATCTGCATACACGCGGCGATGGTACCGGCGATGTGACCTTCCAGACCATTACCCTGGTCGCTTTTGCCACCAATTCGGACGCACCAGAAGTTTCCAAAGATCAGTCAGGCGAGGCTTCCGGCATTCAACTGGAGCATCTCGGGATGTGGTTCTCTTCGTTGCAGGATGCGCAGAAGCTGCTGAATGATCCTACGCTCAAGGGCACTCCTTTCGATGGCGGCAGCCCCCCTCTCCACGCTGGACCGCAGGCGATGACCGATGGGCAGACCGATCCGGTTTTCTAGCTCGCCATAAAGAAGGAGATTATTATGTCAACATTGCAATATAGACGACGATCACCGCTGGCTGTGCTGAAGGGACCGTTCCTCCTGCTCATCGCTATGCTGGCAAGCGTGCTCTGCGGATCGGTGGCCTCTGCTGCCCCACGGCAGCAGCAAGCCAGCAGCGCTTTCAACGCGAACGCACAATTGCTGAAGCAGATGGTGCAGCACGGACAGCTTGCCCCCTCAGTCAAGATCGTCAATACACTTGCCCCTACGACCATCGTACAATTTCCCCTCTTCCCGAGCGGTATCAAGCAGGCATTCCCTGACGCGACCGCACTGGTGACGATCGTGCGCGGCGATCGCGATGATAGTACGTCCGATACGGTAACCGTCGATGTGCAGAAGATGCCGCCGAATATTACGTTTACGATCTTTTTTATTGAGCTGGCAAACAAACCCTTTGGCAATGTGCAGTATGTGGCCGACCTGACCACGCGCGGCGATGGTAGCGGTGAGAGCATCTTTCATGTGATCACGCTGGTCGCTTTTGCCATGGATGCACGCAATCCCGGCACCTCTCAGGACCAGGAAGGGACCACGTCCGGCATCAATCTGGAACATATGGGCATGTGGTTTTCGTCCCTGATCGACGCGCAGGAGGTGCTCAACGATACCACGCTCACCGGGACCATTTTTGATGGCGGAAGTCCTCCTCTGCATGCTGGACCGCAGGCGATGACCGATGGACAGGACGCTCCTGTGTTTTAAAGAAAGGAGGAATGCATTGAACAAGCGATCTCTACATCTCTACATTGTCCTGACCCTGTTGAGCCTGTTGCTAGGGGCCTGTGCAACCGAGAACGTCCCCACAACACCCACCGGTTCTGCCACCGGAACCGCCGTGACGGGTGGCACGCAGGCACGTTTTCCGCAGACGCCGCCACCTTTGCGCACGCCAGATTTTGGCAAGGTTGCGCCCACCGTAAAGGTGCTGGCCTCGATTGATCCTACGCTGATTGTGCAGTTCCCGTTGTTCCCGAGCGGCATCAAAGCGAAATTTCCCGATGCCAGCGGAGTCGTGACGGTCTTTCAGAATACAAAGGCGAACGATTTTGATGCCGTGACGGTCGATGTGCAAAAGATGCCGCCCAATGTCAAATTCACCGTCTTCTTTGTCGAGATTTCAGCCAAACCCTTTGGGCACGCTGAATATGTCGGCGATGTGATTACACGTGAGGATGGTACGGGCGAATCGACCTTCCACCTGATCACATTCGTCGCCTTTGCCGCTGATAATCGTCATCCCGTCACCTCGGCTGATCAGTCGGGCGATGCTTCTGGTATTCAGCTCGAGCATGTGGGGATATGGTTTGATGGTGTGGCGAGTGCGCGGCAGGTGCTGAATGATCCCACGCTGGCCGGTACGCCCTTTGATGGGGGGATTACCGCTTTTCATGGTGGGCCGCAGGCGATGACTGATGGGCAGACGTTGCCTGTCATTTGACGATCTGCGAAAGTGACGCCATCAGACCAGACCATGCCTGATGGCGTAGGCGACAGCAGATGCGCGGCCAGGAACATCCAGTTTGATGAAGATATTGCTCAGGTGGCGATGGACGGTGCGGTGACTGAGAACGAGAACGTCGGCAACTTCCCGATCGGTATGCCCCTCGGCGACCAGTTGCAGAACCTCTCGTTCTCGCTTCGTCAATTTTGTATGGAACATGAAATCGGAGGTGTAAGATGTTGCCAGTTTACGTGACGGTGAGATGGCTTGCGCCTCTGGTTCGAGATCCTGGATACCATCCAGAAGCGTATCTACCAGCGCGGCTGCTCGTTGCATATCATACTGGAGAAACAGGCTCTTTGCCTGCTCACAAAGGGCGCGGATATGCGCTGTTGCCGCTTCCTGTATGATCGCCATACGCGCCTGCTCATAGAGAATGGCCGCCGTCTCCGGTTGGTTGTTGGCGCGACGGCAGATCTGTAAGCCATGGGCAAAAGAGCGTTTGGCTGCTTCCCAGTCTCTCGCGCTCACGGCGAGTTCGCCCAGAACACGATCCACTGAGAGACCATAGTAGAGGAAACCCTCCAATTTGCTCAGGCGCGCAAAGTAGGGGGTCGCCATCTCGACGGTATCGAGGTGCAGATAGCCTTCCGCGAGAAATGGGATAAAGAAGCTGCCGGAAAATCCTGATGGCTCAGGTAGCGCTTGCGCACGCTCAAGCTGGATGCGCGCAGCCGCTCTCCGTCCCGTCACGGCCAGGAAGTGTCCATACAGGGCAACCGAGCTGGGAAACCAATCTGTGTTCCTGGCAGCTTGCAGCGCATCTTCAAAATAACGTTCCGCTTCCGGCCACAAACCGCGTTTCCAGGATAACATCGCCTGCGCCTGGCGCACTACCGGCATGAGCCGCGTATTCTCGTCCGCCTGTGCCTCATGCAGCGCCTGTTGCAGGCGAGCCGCGCAGTTCTCCCAATCTCCCTGCATCAGTGCCTGCATCCCCTGATTCCAGTAGAGCCAGCCGAGCACCTGACGAACTCCATATTGCCGGGCCAGCGCAAAGCCTCGCTCCGTGTGGAGATTGGCCGCATCCATTTCGCCGAGCGCCTGATGGACGATACCGAGACCCTGAGCACCGAGCGCGGCGCGGAACGGGTCACCAATGGCAATATAGAGTTCGTGGGCCTGCTGCTGTAAACGGATGGCATCATGAATACGCTCGCCCCAGCCATACACCCAGCCGAGCAGATGGAGCGAGAATGCCTGACTGCTCCGGTCACCCAGCGTCGTGGCGAGTTGATGCGCTTTCCATAATCCCTCTTCTGCCTGCGCGGGATGGTTCAGCAGAATATCAAGGGTCGCCTGAGCCTGGAGCAGGAGGATATGCTCGACATCGCTCAAGCATGCTGGCGTCAGCACGGTCGCGGTAGAGGTGGCTCGCTGGAAAGGCCAGGGAAGGTGCTGTTCTATTGTGATGGTATCGGTGGCTGTCTCGGCCAGGAGTGCGCTGGCCGCTTGCAGGTGTGAGAGCGCCTGATCGTAGCGTGCCTGCATGCGATAGATGTCCGCGAGTGCCCGATGCAGTCGTGCCCGCAGTAAGGAGACGAGCTGTGCTGGCTGTTCGAGTGCTTGCTGGAAAGCCTCGGCTGCCGATTTCAGCTCACCGAGCCGAAACCAGAGTTCGCCAATCATAAAAGAAAGCTCAGCACGAGAAGGAATGATGATCTCTGAGAGTGGCGGAAGGGTCACGCCTTCTGCACATAGTTGCAGAACCAGACGAAAGTGGCGGATGGCGAGTTGATGCGCCTGCTGGTGTGCCGCCTCTTCGCCTGCCTGTAAGCTCCAGCGCAGGGTTGCGACACGATCATTGCTGGCGGCATAGTGCGCAGCTAACTCGGCGGCATGCCTGAGTGCTTCGTGCGCGTAATAGTGCTCTAACGCCTGCCCGATGTTCTGGTGGAGAGCACGTACGCGCGGGGCCGGGAGCCTGTGTTGCAGCACCTCGTAGAAGATGCCCCGACAAAACTGATAGTGTGAGCGGGTGACCGAGAAGGCGATCTCTGACCGGTCAGGAGATGGCTCGCGTTCCTGCTCCGCTCCAGGCGCGATCAGCGAGGCCTGCATGGCTTCATCCAGGAGCATCTGCACTTCTCGTTCCTTCTTGCCCTGTTCCATCTCTATCGTCAGCAGAAGAGCGTCTCTGGGAAACGTTCGGCCAAAGAGGGAAGCAATGGCCAGGATCTCCAGGCAGGCAGGGCTGACGTGTTGCAGACGTTGATCGACGAGCGAGAGAATGCTTGCGGGCAGAGAAAGCGAAGCCGATGGCTTCAGCATCCACGTTCCTTTATGCTGGAAAAGATGCGTATTGAGACTCAAGGTACGGACTAACTCTTCCAGGAAAAATGGATTGCCCTCTGCACAGTTCAGTAAATACTCGACCACCTGCGCAGATTGCGGACCCGGCAGTAGCGTGTGTATATGCTCGCCCATCTCCTCCCTGCTCAGCGGACCCAGCGGGAGCGGAAACCACATCCCCTGCTGCATCAGCTCCATGAGCGCACGCGTAGCCCGTTGGGCGGCTGGATCATCCTGCTCTGGTCTGCTCTGTGGCGGGCGGGTCGCGCCAAGCAGCGCGACCTGGCTCGTGCGCAGGCGAATGATGAGATAGAGCAATAGCTCCAGGCTCGTGCTATCCATCCATTGTAGATTGTCTATGCAGAGAAGCAGCGGTTCTTGCGTGGCAAGGCGTTCAAAAATAGTTGCCAGTGCATCAAAGAGACGAAATTTTTCCTGGTCCGCTGGCAGAATCTCCGCGAACGGCTGGACATGCAGGAGTGCGGGCAGTTCAGGAAAGAGACGTGCGAGGGACGTGATCAGCGGAATGCCCAGTGGTGAGATTTGCTCTGGAGAAGAGAACGTTTCATGCGTATGGGATAAGCCGGTATAGAAGCGTAGCTGGTCCGTTGAGCTTCTGCGAAATAGTTTGCGTAGTAGCTCGATGAAAGGGAAGTAAGGGAAGGGCTGGCTATATTCGTAGGCGCGTATTTCGAGCACACGAACATGGCGCTCTCGTGCCATCGCGCAGATTTTTGCGAGCAGAAACGTCTTGCCGATGCCCATCTCGCCGCTGATGGTCAGAGCGCGTGGGCCCATGGGTGCGTCAGCGCAGATCGTGGTGAGCAGATTGCTGAGCATCTGCATTTCCATCGTGCGTCCCACAAGAGGGAGAAGAGGCGCATCCTGTTCGGGTTGAAATGACGGATCAACGAGTGGTGCTAACATTGCGGTCCAGTGAAGTAGCTGTTGATTTTGAACGGTAGAAGAGAAGGGGTATGAGATCGTGATAAATAAATAATCCATAAAAGACGAGCAGAAATGGGACATCAAAAGAGAAATAGAACCAGAAAAAAGAGGCTGCCTTGAGCCAGAGAAGATGGTAGAGAAGCGCTAAAGCGACCAGCGTGCCGTAGACCACGGCGACCAGTGCCAGAGGGCGTACGCGTGCCCATTCCTGTTGTGTGGAGAGCGAGATGGCCCCCATGCCGTTGCCAATGATAATCGCGCCGATGAAGCGATCCAGGATGGGCGGAATCTCCGTGGGCCAGAAAGGCAAGTGCAGCTCTGGCAAAAAGAAAAAACCGAGGCCAACAATCAGATTAATGATTCCGGCCAATAAAGCCAGTCTACGCTCGAATCTACTGAAGATGGTATAACGCATGGCCGCCTCCTTCTCTACGTTGTGGGAATACTATCTCGACCGACCGATGAGCATTTCCAGTTTTTCGCTAGCTTCCCATCGGACGAATGAAGCAATAGCATCTCAGAGCCTTATTATACTACAGCTTCTCTATAGAAACGTAGCATGCGTTGTTTTTTCTATGTTATACTTTTCTTCTGCGCTATGAACAGAACATGGCGAAAAGTACTACACCGCTCGATAGTTACCTGCTGAACCTGCCGCCTGTATCGATACTCCCTATACAGGCGATTTCTCTGTGGGCAGAGATACGCTAGAAGGCGAATGGTGTATTGATGAGAAAAAAGTCATGGCAAATACGGTATATGCAATGTTTTTATTGATAAAAGCCAATACATATGTACATGTATAAATTTTCTTATTTTAGGATGAAAAAAGAATTGGAGTTCTCTCTTTATGCAACAGCGCGTTCTTCTTGCGTTGGCTGTGATCATATTACTGGCAATGATCGGCTGTTCTGCATTGCTTATTTCGGAACTGCTTCCCGGGCAGCAGACGCCGATTGCCTCGGGAAAGGGTCAGACGCCGACGACGCAACCTATGTCTACAGAGGAACCTTCTCCTACCCCTACCATGCCTCCTACGCCAACTCCGACCCCCACGATGGTGCCTACACCCACTCCCACTCCTACGATGGTGCCCACAGCGATCCCTTCTCCCATGGCAACGCCTTCCCCTGCCGCTACTCCTTCCCCTACGATGATCCCTTCCCCCACACCCACGCCTATCGTGAACAGTGAGGCGGCTTTTCTGCTTGATGATGCCACGGGCAAGGTGCTTTTTGAAAAGAATAGCCATGCTCACTTAGCAATTGCCAGTACGACAAAAATGATGACGGCAATTGTGGCAATCGAGCATGCGAATAATCTCGATGAGGTCGTGACGATCCAGCAAGCGGAACTCGATGAGGTCCCTGCTGGCATGAGCATCGCGTTTCTCCAGGCGGGCGATCAGATGAAGTTGCGCGATTTGTTGTATGGTCTGTTGTTGCCCTCTGGCAGCGATGCGGCGGTGGTGATTGCCCATACGATTGGCGGGTCAACGGCGAATTTTGTTGCGATGATGAACGCCAAAGCGCAGGCACTCCAATTGCATGATACGCATTTTAGCAATCCCCACGGCTTTCCTGCACCGGACCATTACTCCAGTGCCGCAGATCTGACCTATCTGGCGCGCTATGCGATGCGCAATGCTGTATTTGCGCAGATTGTCGGGCAGCAAAAATACACGGTTCCTGCGACTCTGCATACGCATTTGTATACCTGGGCAAATGGCAATGGTTTGCTGGGAGTCTATCAGGGAATGGATGGTGTGAAGACCGGTACCAGCGATGCTTCCGGCTATTGTATGGTCTTCTCGGCGAGGCGCAATGGGCGTCATCTGCTCGGCGCGGAGCTCAATGCCGCGCCCAATGCGCTTT
>DATJHM010000215.1:0-14336 GCA_035493895.1 Ktedonobacteraceae bacterium | reverse complement strand
GCTGGTATTGGGCATGACGATGGCGCATAATCTGATACCCGTGGGAATTTAGCGCAGAAGCTTAATCGGGCAATTTGCGTATCCTACCTGTTGTGTTTCTTCGAGAGGGATAGGGGGATCATCCCGCTCGAAGAAGTAGGCTGGACCTGACCCATGCAATACGTTCGGGCTATTCGGCGGACCAGAGGCCGACGCGGTTGCCTTCGCTATCGATAAATTGTGCGCAGTAGCCAGGGCTCATCTCGCCAAGCGACATCTTGGGGATGACCACCGTGCCACCAGCAGCTTCTACCTTTGCCAGCGTGGCATCGAGATCTCCCTGCACCACCAGATAGACACAGACACCCTGACCCTTCCCGGGCTCATAATTCTTATGCTGGACAAGCGCGCCTCCGCTGCCTTCGCCATCCATGGGCAGGAAAGCATATTTCATGTCTTCCATGTCCATCTGGTGCAACTCTTCTTTGGTACCCAGAATGGTTTGATAGAAGGTTTTTGCACGCGCAATATCGCTGGTAGGAATCTCAACCCAGGTGAAAAGATTTGCCATGAATTTTTGTCCTTTCTTGAATGCTGTTCGCCGAAAACCAGGAGCCGAAACAATATTAGAACAAATGTAACATAGGAACGATGGCAAAACTTCTTCTAAATTGCTCTTTTTTCTTAGCCAGCGGGGTAGAATTGATAAAAGAACATCAGCAACAACTTACAACTTTCTTAGCCAGCGGGGTAGAATTGATAAAAGAACATCAGCAACAACTTACAACTGCTCTAGCACAGATGACACTCCCGGCGGGGATCACTATTCGCGTGTGGACCCCTGCCGATTTCCCAGCCATTCAACGCATCAGTAGCGGCGAAGGCTGGACTTCACCGACACAGCGTCCTGTTGAATCGTTACATGCCTGGCAGAACTCGTGGCCCGCTCTGGTCGCTGTGGCAGATGAAGACATCGTAGGTTTTGTATGTGGGCTCACAGATGGTGCAATTACTATGTATATTACAACGCTCGCAGTGGAGGAGCGGCTGCGTGGTCATGGCATTGGGCGAGCGTTGCTCGATGCCTGCCACTATCTCTACCCGACTACGCGGCTTGATCTGCTGGCCGTTGACAGTGCCCGGGCCTTCTATGAGGCGTGTGGATTCAGGGTAGTGGATGATGGGATGCGCAAAAGTTATCAGTAAAGCCGGACAATCTCAATGCAGGAAGGGCCAATCGGCAGAAAACCGCTGAATTGCTTCTGAGTGTGGATATACCACATCCAGAAGCAATCGGAGAATCTCTATTGTTTCGTGCGTACTTCGACGCCCGCGAATTCCTCCAGAACCTTGAGCAGTGCTGTATAGTCATCGCGTCCGTGTCCAGCTGCGCGCGACATCTCGAAGAGCTGACGAGCGAGTGCCGTCATGGACACAGGGACCTGGTTGCTGGCGGCAAGATCCAATGCCAGACCGAGATCTTTATGCAACAGGTCGGTCATAAAGCCTGGTTTGAAGCTTCCATTGAACGCACGCATCGGGAATTGATTGGAAAGCTGCCAGCTTGCACCCGTGCTCACACTGATCACCCTCGCCATCGTCTCGACATCGGCCCCAGCTTTTACGCCAAGTACCAGCGCCTCCGCGACAGACGCGGAGATTGTCCCTGTGAGCATATTATTGACGATCTTCACCACCTCACCTGCACCACTGGCACCTATATAGAGAATGTTCTCTTTTTTGCCCATCGCCTCGAGAGCAGGCAGCGCGCGCTCAAAAATCGCTTTATCGCCGCCAACCATAATCGTCAGTGTCCCGTTTATCGCCCCCTGAGAGCCGCCGCTTACTGGCGCATCCAGGAAATGGCCGCCCTTATCCGCCACCAGTTTGGCAAGCTTACGACTGACTTCCGGCGCAATCGTGCTCATGTCGACGATAATCAGATCCTTGTGGAGACCTTCGAGCAGACCGTTTGGGGCCGTGACCACCTCTTCCACCTGGGGCGAGTTGGGCACCATGGTAATGACCAGCTCTGAAGCCTCTGCTACTTTGGCTGGAGAAGAGACTAACTTCGCGCCTGCTTGAATGACTTCCTGGACCTCAGGCTTTTCGGGATAGCGTGCAAAGATCGTCACTTCATGACCTGCTTTTAATAAATTCAAGGTCATCGGGCGTCCCATTACGCCGATGCCAATAAAACCTAGTTGCATACGTTCTTCCTTTTTTCTTATTTTCGCTGCCTGTCACACTTCAGGAGCCATCTCGATGACGGTAGCATTCCCTGCAACGACCGCGCCCTCCTGATAAAGGACACGCTGCACCTTGCCTGCGTAAGGCGCGGTAATACTATGTTCCATCTTCATGGTACTGAGAATTACCAGCACCTGATTGGCCGCAACTGCCTCTCCAGGCTGGACAAGCACTTTGACAATCGTCCCGGCCATCGGCGCGGCAAGCGCTCTTTGCGCCGGACCACTGGCTCTTTCTTGAGCGCTGGTGGCGACATCGGGTGCCCTGCGGCGGCATAGTACATAGCTCTGCCCCCCGAGTACGACCTGTGTCACATGCTCATTCTGCTGAACATATGCGCGCACTTGTTCAGAGCCGCGCCGCAACAACAGAAATGCCTGCTGTTTGAGTACAAAGGTCAGTTTTTCGGCTGGCTGGTCGTTAACCTGAAGCCACCAGCTCTGCCTATCGCGCGGGTCTGCGCGTAGCGTGACATGATACGTCTGACCCATGCGATCCTCGTAATAGGTTAGCGAGCGGGTCATGCCGGTCATGCGCCAGGGGCCGAGATCTTGCCAGGGAGGGAGCGCTGTAGATAGTATATGACGATTTATGGGTTGATGAATAGCCGATGGCGAAATTTCATGCTGGAGATCTGCACAGGCTGCCACCATGAAAACCTCGAGAGGGGGCTGTGAAGGGACTGGAGAAGCCAGGAGATGCTGCTCAGCGAGGAAATCGGTATGTGTGTGGCCCTGTTGAAATGCAGGATGAGCGCTGATGGCTGTGAGCAACGGGAGATTGGTGGTGACGCCGAAGATGATCGTATCCGCAAGCGCTCGCTGTAAACGTTGAATGGCGGCGGGCCGATCCGTAGCCGAGACGATGATTTTCGCCAGCATAGGATCGTAGAACTGGGTCACTTCGTCGCCTGTTTCAAGACCACTGTCGATGCGAATACCGGGACCAGAGGGCGGATGGTAGCAGGTGATGGTCCCGGTTGAAGGCAGAAAATTGCGGGTCGGGTCTTCGGCGTAGAGGCGTACTTCGATGGCATGTCCCCGCTGTGTGATCTGCTCTTGTGTGCAGGGGAGCGGCTCGCCCGCTGCAATCTGAAGCTGCAAGCGTACCAGGTCCAGGCCCGTCACCAGCTCGGTCACAGGATGCTCAACCTGCAAACGCGTATTCATCTCCAGAAAATAATAGTGTCCATCTTCAGTCAGCAGAAATTCCAGCGTGCCAGCATTGACATAATTAGCAGCATAGGCCAGTCGTACCGCATCAGTGCCCATGCGTGCGCGCAGATCAGGGGAGAGGGCTGGTGAGGGAGATTCCTCGACAATTTTCTGGTGGCGTCGTTGCAGAGAGCATTCACGCTCACCCAGATGAATACAGTGACCGATGGTATCGGCGAGAATCTGGAACTCGACGTGCCTGGGACGCTCGATCAGACGCTCAAGAAAAACAGTGGCATCGCCAAAGGCGGCCTGAGCTTCTCGCTGAGCAGCCTGAAGTTGCGGAAGAAAGTCCGTAAGCGCAGTGACGATACGCATACCCTTGCCACCTCCGCCAGCTGAAGCTTTAATCAATAAGGGAAAGCCGATGCGTTCCGCTTCTCCCGCCAGATGGCCCTCAGCCTGAAGTGGCCCATGATAGCCGGGCACCGTAGGTACTCCGATCTCCAGCGCAAGTTGTTTGGCGGCAATCTTGGCACCGAGCAGGCGCATCGCTCTGGCTGAGGGACCGATAAAGATCAGCCCGGCCTGTTCGCATGCCTCTGCAAAGCGTGGATTTTCCGAGAGAAATCCGTAGCCGGGGTGAATCGCCTCGGCTCCGCATTGTCGTGCCACGGCAATGATGCGCTCGATAGAAAGATAGCTCTCGGTCGCGGGCGCGGGACCAAGCTCGTACGCCTCATCGGCTTCGCGGACATGGCGAGCAGTGCGGTCGGCCTCTGAATAGACTGCCACCGTGCGGATATGCATTTCGCGGCAGGTAGCGATAATGCGAACGGCGATCTCATCTCGATTTGCAATGAGAATCTTTTTAAACATACGTGTTACTCATCGTCAATCAACGCACCCAGTCTGGCTGGCGTTTTTCCAGAAAAGCGTGCAGGCCCTCCTGTCCCTCCGCGCCCACACGCAGACGCGCTATCGTCTCCGTGGTATAAGCAAGCGCCTGTGCAGCGTCCATATGACCAACCTGGAGTGCCAGTTGCTTGCAGACGCGTAGCGCTTGAGGAGCGCTCGTCAGCAACTCGTGGAGCGCATTCTGGATGGCATCATCCAACTGTTCCAGCGGCACCACGGCGTGGAGCAGTCCCAGAGAGAGCGCACGCGTTGCACTGAAGCGTTCGCCTGTAATAAAGAGCACACGTGCGTGCGACTCGCCAATTTTGCGGATCACATACGGCGATATCACCGCAGGCGCAAGGCCCAGTTTCACCTCACTCAACGCAAAGCGAGCCTGCTCGGCAGCGATCACCAGATCGCAGACAGCCAGCAGGCCGACACCGCCTCCCAGTGCGCTCCCGTGCATCCGCGCGACAATGGGGCAGGGGCAATCCTGTAGCGTTTGCAATAATGTTGCGAGGCGTTGTGCATCCTCACGGTTCTGTTCCTCGGTAAAAGCAACGCTCTCTTGCATCCACGTGATATCGGCACCTGCGCAGAACGACGAGCCCTCGCCTGTGAGAACTATCGCATGTAAGCTCTCGTCCATACTCAGTGCACGAAACGCCTCCGTCAGCTCTGCGATCATCTGCGCGTTAAAAGCATTGTGCACACGAGGACGGCGCAACGTGACGATCGCCACGCGGCCCTGGTAATCAGGCTCAACCGTAAGAAAGGTATGCGTTGTCATAAGATCTCCTTCAACCAAGCTTCGCGACGATTGGCTACATACGAAAGACGCCGAAAGGGGTATCGGGCAGGGGCGCATTGAGCGAAGCCGCAATACCAAGAGCCAGGACCGTGCGCGTATCGCATGGATCGATAATGCCATCATCCCAGAGTCGAGCCGTGCTGTAATACGGACTGCCCTCCTCTTCATACTTGTCCAGAATTGGCTGCATAAAGCGCTTCTCTTCCTCCTCACTCATACTCTGCCCACGAGCGGCCAGACCGTCTTTACGCACCGTTGCCAGAACCGTTGCCGCCTGCATACCCCCCATCACCGAAATGCGCGCATTGGGCCACATCCAGAGCTGACGAGGAGAATAGGCGCGTCCGCACATCCCATAATTGCCTGCGCCAAAGGAGCCACCGATCATCACCGTAAAGCGTGGCACGGGCGCGTTTGCCACCGCCATCACCAGCTTGGCCCCATCTTTTGCAATCCCCCCCTGCTCATACTGGCGACCAACCATAAAGCCCGCGATATTTTGTAAGAAGATGAGAGGCGTCTGGCGCTGGGCACAGAGTTCGATAAAGTGGGTCGCTTTGAGCGCGCTTTCGGAGAAGAGAATGCCGTTATTCGCGATAATGCCGACCGGGTAGCCCATCAGACGCGCAAAGCCGCAGACCAGCGTCGTGCCGTAGAGCGCTTTAAACTCGTGAAAATCGCTGTCATCGACGAGGCGAGCAATAATCTCGCGCACATCGTAGCTTTTGCGGTTATCCTGGGGAACAATCCCATAGAGATCAGAGGGATCATAGCGCGGAGGTAGCGGAGGACGAACCTCCCAGGGAACATATTTGCGGCGATTGAGATGCGAAACAATGCTGCGGCAGATCGCCAGCGCATGTTCATCGTTGAGCGCGTAGTGATCGGTCACGCCGGATATGCGGCAATGGACGTCGGCGCCTCCCAGTTCTTCCGCACTGACTTCTTCGCCTGTGGCCGCTTTCACCAGCGGAGGGCCTCCGAGAAAAATCGTGCCATTGCCACGTACAATCACCGTCTCATCGCTCATCGCCGGGACATAGGCCCCGCCCGCTGTGCAGGAGCCCATCACGACCGCGATCTGCGGAATACGCTGGCTCGACATACGTGCCTGATTGTAGAAAATGCGCCCGAAATGATCCCGATCAGGAAAAACCTCCGCTTGCAGAGGGAGAAACGCGCCGCCGGAATCGACCAGATAGATGCAGGGGAGATGGTTCTGTTCCGCAATCTCCTGGGCGCGTAGATGCTTCTTGACCGTAAGAGGATAATAGGTGCCCCCCTTCACCGTCGCATCGTTCGCGACAATCACGCATTCCTGGCCCTCAATCAGACCGATGCCAGTGATAATGCCAGCTGAGGGAGCCTCCTGCTCGTATATGTCCCAGGCGGCCAGAGGACTGAGCTCGAGAAAGGGCGTATCGGGATCACAGAGGAGCTCAATACGTTCACGGGCCAGCAATTTCTGGCGTTTGCGATGCCGTGCGACCGCCTCACTTCCACCGCCCTGTTGTACCTGTTGTAGACGTTCCTGTAACTGTGCGCGTAAGTCCTGGGAATAGCGAGTATTGGCCTGAAATTCAGCACTGGTGCGATCTATCTGTGACTCAAGAATAGCCATAGTGTTTTCACTCCTCTCAGCAACAGCGATGGAGAAAGTAGAAGGTAGTATGCCAGATACAGGAACATCCTACAGGCAGAATAGCACTGCCCCACTAAAGGAGTCAAGATAAGTGCGGAAAATTGGTGCGCAAACCTCTTGACAAGAGACTAGGAGTCAGCTATACTGACCGTGTTCTTGGAAATGCGGTGACCGTAGCTCAATAGGTGGAGCTCTGGATTGTGGCTCCAGCGGTTGTGGGTTCGAGCCCCATCGGTCACCCCCTTGACTCCCTCCTTCTTCATATTTTCCCCAACTTTGCAACACCTCTGGCGTAATTGCCCTGTTAGTTGTTTTACCCTATAATGATTGATATATTCCCAGAGACGTCGTACGAAGAGAATATATGCTCAGGGAGGTTTAGCTGTGACTGGCTATTCTCTGTAGAGCGGGCGGATCAACAGCACCGGGCAGGGGGCATGATCTAGCACAAAGCGTGCCACATGCCCGACCGATTTTGGCCCGGGCGACGACCCGCCTCCCCACGTGGAACGGGAGCAGATGACGATGAGATCAGCGTGCCAGATAGCAGCACTATTGACGATCTCTCGCTCCGGCCGCCCCGTTCGCTGCAACGTTTCCGCTCCGACCAGATAGCGCTTTCCCTCCTCTAGAATCTCCTGAGCCGAAGCTTCCTCTGCCTGTCGCATTTGTTCGCGTCTGAGCAAAGGCGGATGTGGCGGTCGCAACAGGCGTTCGCGGTGCCGCTCCATCTCTTCTTGCGGCCAGGTATCGGTGACGTACAGGATCCCGATCGTCGTCTCTGCACAGAGCATCCTTGAAACAGCTCTGTGCACTTGCTCAGCATTGGTTCCATCCAAGCAACATAGGACCCGCATATAGTTCCTCCTGGTGCGTAACACTTTGGCCTTCTAGTGTTTTACGTATATACTCTTTCATTGGAGACTACAGAAGCGAAATCCTTGTACAGGGACTAAAAAAACTAGAGCAGCAAGAGCCAGATCGTCACAGCTCCTGCCAGCAGCATCAGCGGCGCTACAATAATACCTACTTTAAAGTAGTCCAGGCCTGAGACATCCAGGTTTCTACGTCGCAAAATGAGGAGCCAGAGCACAGTTGCCAGCGAACCTACCGTCGTCAAGTTTGGTCCCAGGTCGCAGCCAAAGATCGTGGCCGCGATGAACCCATGTTGCACGGCCAGCGGTGCATGCTGAAGACTATGGAGTGACGAGGTCAGTACCACAGCCATAGGCACATTGTTAATGAGGTTCGTTCCTAATGCCGCCCCCAATGTACCGATCATTACTGCGCCAAAACTAGTGCCCCCGGAAAGATGGAGCAGCGCCTGTCCAAAGAGCGTCGTCAGATTGGTATTCTCCACCGCTCGCACAATGACAAACATACCAGCGATGAAGACAAAAATAGACCAGGAGATCTGTTTCCCTGTGGTTACTATTGTACTCCGTTTCCAGTACCACGCACCAATGAAGAGTAAGATCGCACCTGCCAGGGCAATGAGCGAAAGTGGTATCCGCAAGGCCGCTGCTGTCACATAGGCGATCGCCACCAGGAGCAGCACGAGACAGGTATAGCGAAAATAGCTCTGGTGCGGAATTGCTTCTGTTGTCGATGGGAGGAGTTTGCTATCAAATCGTTCATGCAGATGCCGCCGATAGAGCAGCATGAATACACCCATGTTGATGGCGATGACGACGAGACACGGGATGAACAGGAGGCGCAGGAACGTCCCCAGGTCGAGTGGGAATGCTGACAGAACGATGATATTGATGGGATTACTTACCGGGAGCAAAAACGAAGCGCTGTCCGCGATAAACGTACAGGCGAAGAGATAGGGCAGGACCGGCAGCCTGAGGCGCGTGGTAAGGGTGTACACAATGGGCGTCAGGATAAGGGCCGTGGCGTCATTGGAGAAAAACATAGAGATCAGGCTACCGAGCAGGAACGTGTTCAAGAAAAGTCGTCGTGCGCTGCTGCCCGAATGACTGACCGTCCAGGCCGCCAGCCAGTCGAAGAATCCCGCCGTTTCCGCGAGCGCTGATAAGCCCATCATGCCGAGAAAGAAGAAAAAGGTGTTCCAATCCTGTGCCAGCGTAAAGAACACCTGCGTAGGGGGGATCAGCCCCAGGAGAATGAGAAGTCCTGCTCCGGCCAGAGCCGTGAGCGCCTCGTTCATCTTCCAGGGACGAACCATGATGCCCACCAGCGTGAAGAGCGCGATGAGCAAGATGAGCAGGGTCCTGGTAACAGCTGGAATTGGAAAGAAGAGAAACATGTATTTATATCCTTATGCACGTAGTAGCTTTTTCCGTGCTCCTATGATACAACGCCGTGTGTGGGGAAAGGAAGAAGAATTTCTCAGCCGTGCAAGGATCCGTTCCAATGCGTTGGACGAGTGAGCGACGGTGGCAACTTCGTTCTGGTATCGCCTTTTGCCGCATCCAACTGGGATTGGATGAGAAAGATACTCTCGGTGAGGTCGGTCCCTCTGAGATCGGCTCCTCTGAGGTCAGTACCAGTAAGATCAGCCATCCTCAGATTGGCGTCTCTGAGGTCAGCTTCAATCAGGCATGCGCCTCTCAAGTTGGCTCCGATGAGGTCAGCCCCTTTGAGTCTAGCTCCGATGAGGTCGGCCCCTCTGTAGTCCTTCTTCTTGCGGAGTTCGGCTCGTACAAGTTCACTTGTGTGCAGTAGCAAGGCATTGACGTCTTGTCGGTGCGCTACCACGTCCAGTTTCATAAGATCGTCAGGGCTATTGTGCGTGAGGCGTTCGGTTTCTTCCAGCATGCGGCTGAGTTCACCATGGAGAGAGCGAGCCGGTTGCAGTGTCAGCGCTTCGGTCAGATACCATAGTAGCTCATGGAGATCCCGCATAATCGGGAACACCGCAAAGATCTGCGTTGCCGTTCGCGGTGCTCGTCGCCAGTCCTGTCCACCGAAGGTGAACTGGGAGACTTTTTGGCCCGCGCCGAAGCAATCGTAAACGGTACAGCCGCGAAAGCCCTGCTGTCTGAGTCGCGTATGAATGTGACAGCGAAAGTCAGGTTGCAAATGAAGGCAGGCCTGTTCGGCGTTTTTATTGATCGCGAAGTCTGCCGAAGCTGAGAAGGCTGGTACGACACAGCATAGAGCGAAGCAGTTCGTGCAGTCAGCTCGCAGATTGAGGCGATCCCTTTCAGGGGTGGGCTTTCCATGTTTATATTTCTCTGGCAATGTGGGCGATCTCCTGTGGAAAGCAATCGTGCTGGTCGTGGCCAGCAGCGAAGGGCTATTTTATGAGAAAGTATATCACCTGAGATTCGTTGGGTACACAAGTTTTTTGCCCAGGATGAGCGAGTATGGCAGAACCTCTAGGAAAAATTCGCCATTGCATGTAGAATAGTGCCATGAACAAGACAGATCGTCTCCTGGCAATTGTATTGGAACTGCAAGGCAAGGGCAGGCAGCGCGCCGAGGACCTGGCAAAAACGTTCGAGACGAGTAAGCGGACCATTTATCGGGACATTCAGGCCCTGTGCGAGGCGGGTGTCCCATTGATCTCTATCCCTGGTCAGGGCTATTCGCTGATGAAGGGCTACTTTTTGCCGCCTCTGAGCTTTACTACGGAAGAGGCGACGATGCTATTGCTCGGCAGCGAGTACATGGCGCGCAATTTCGATGCACAGTATCGAGCAGCGGCCCAGTCAGCCAGTCGCAAGATCGCGAGCGTGCTCCCGGAGCAATTGCGCGAGGACGTCTCTTATCTCCAGAATAGTATTTATTTCATTGTGCCGAGCGCGGAGCACAATGCCTCTGAACATGCGATGTTGCAACAATTGCGGCGCGCACTCCTCGAACGCACAACGGTGCGCTTCAACTATCACGCACGCTATAGCGCTGATGAGCAAGATGCCGCAACGGTCCGCGAGGTTGATCCCTATGGCCTGGTCTACTTCCGTAACGAATGGCTTTTGACGGGCTATTGCCATTTGCGCCAGGACATCCGTTATTTTCGCCTTGACCGCATCGACGAACTGGCGCTCCTTTCCCGAACCTTCCAGCGTCCTGGCAATTTCCAGGTACGCGAAAATAGAGGCTATCAGGCAAGGAATATCGTAGTACGAGTATTGTTCGATCCAGAGGTATCTCGCTGGGTGCGTGAAGGGCCCTTGTATTATACGGTAGCCGAAGAGGAGGCGGCCGAGGGGCTCCTGGTAACGCTTAAAGTGCGGCGTGAGGATGAGCTTGTGCAGTGGCTGCTTGGCTGGGGGCGGCATGTGCATGTGCAGGAGCCGGAGTCGCTGCGCGAGAGGATCGCGGAGGAGGCGGCGGCGATGGTGCGCAATCATCAGCAAGTGGAATAAACAGCGTACAAATCATGTTTATGATAGTAAGATCGGTAGGTTTCAGACCTCCACGCTTCTCATTCAGTTTTCCTTGACAAGTAAAAAAAGTGGATGGTAAGCTTTGACTAGTATAATTTCAACTAAATTGATTAACTTACTCAACATAGAGGTGATCTAGTATGGGTGATGCATCCCGTGAGATCTTGCGGAAAGCAAGGCAGCAAGTACCCGAGTGGAGTGCTGCTCAGGTCAATGACCTTGCTAACCAGCCTGGAACTGGTCCAGAGGGTCAGGATTTTGTGCTCGTTGATGTACGAGAGAAGAATGAATGGCTTGAGGGGCATATCCCTGGAGCAGTCCATGTACCTCGTGGCTACCTGGAATTGCAGATAGAAGAGGCTGTCCCCGACAAAGAGACGAAGGTCGTGCTCTATTGTGCTGGCGGCACGCGTTCTCTGATGGCCGGAGCAACCTTGCAGCAAATGGGATACACAGATGTGGTCTCAATGTCAGGCGGTTTCGGGCAATGGAAAGCCAGAGGATTTAATTTTGTCCAGCCACGTACGATGACCGATGTACAGACCAAGCGCTATAGCCGTCATATGCTCGTTCCTGAGGTCGGTGAAGCGGGACAGTTTAAGCTGCTCGACTCGAAGGTTCTGTTGATTGGTGCCGGTGGCCTGGGCGCACCTGCGTTGTATTACCTGGCAGCCGCTGGTGTGGGCACGCTCGGTATTATTGATGCCGACGTCGTTGAGGAGAGCAACCTCCAGAGGCAGATCATCCACAACACGTCCCGTATTGGTCAGTACAAAGCGGAGTCGGCGAAACAGACAATCCAGGACTTGAATCCCGACATAAAGGTAGTCACGTATCTTGAACGGCTCGATGAGACCAATGTAGCGCAGATTATTGCGGACTATGACGTAATTGTTGATGGCACCGATAATTTCCCGACACGTTATCTGCTCAATGATGCAGCCCTGATTCAGGGTAAACCTGTCGTGCATGGCAGTGTTTTCCGCTTCGAGGGCCAGTTGACGATCTTCAAGCCCTACGATGGCCCTTGCTATCGCTGTCTCTATCATGAGCCGCCTCCTCCTGCCCTCGCACCGAGCTGTGCAGAGGCTGGCGTACTGGGCGTGTTACCGGGCATTATTGGCCTGCTCCAGGCGACAGAGACCATCAAGTTGCTGCTAGGGATCGGCGATCCCATGGTGGGTCGTTTGCTGACCTATGATGCGCTGTCTGGCGAGTTTAATGAGCTGAAGCTGTTCCGTGATCCGCATTGCCCGGCCTGTGGCGAGAATGGACACCCGGAAGACCTGCCAACGTATGCTGACGTCTGCGCAATCTAGCACATTTCCGGCAAAGAGGCATGCCGCAAAGATATGAAACCAGGGGCAGAGAGCAAAAGTTGCCCTGCCCCTATCTAATTGAGGAGAGAAAAATACATGGCAAACGTGAAATTAGCACCAGTGCTGCGTTCGGCAGCAGGCGGCTCCAAGGTTGTGAGCATCGAGGGCAGTAACCTGGAGCAGGTGCTTGGCGCACTCTTTCAGCGTTTCCCCGCACTCAAAGAGCAGATTCAGCCGAATGGAGAACTGAGCAAGTTCGTCAATGTGTATGTAAATGACCAGGACGTTCGTTATCTCCAGGGGTTAGAGACCGCAACAGGCCCCAATGATACTGTCACGCTCTTACCTGCAATGGCGGGTGGATTCTAGGAGAGCTGGTATGCGCTACGGCAGCATTTTGGAAACGATTGGGAACACGCCGCTCGTAGAGCTGAAAAGTTTCAGTCCACATCCGGGCGTTGCAATCTATGCCAAGCTAGAGGGAGCCAACCCCTCGGGCAGCGTCAAGGACCGTGTCGCCTTACGTATGATCGAAGAGGCCGAGGCGGAAGGCAGATTGCAGCCTGGCTCGATTCTGCTGGAACCGACCAGTGGCAACACGGGTATTGCGCTGGCCATGATCGCACGCATCAAGGGGTATCAGTTCATTGCCGTGATGCCTGATAACGTCACCAGCGAGCGTCGTAAGATGCTTGAGCTCTATGGGGCAAAGATCGTCTTCTCCGATGGGACCCAGGGGAGCAACGGTGCTGTGAGAATGGCCCAGGAGCTGGTACAGCAGAATGAACGGTATGTGATGTTGTATCAGTATGGGAACGAGGCGAATCCGCGTGCCCATTATTATGGTACAGCCGTCGAGATCATCAACGATCTGCCCGACATTGACGTATTTGTCGCGGGACTGGGCACAGGTGGCACGCTCACCGGGAATGCGCGGCGCTTAAAAGAATATAATCCTGCCATTCGTGTTGTCGCCGCCGAACCTATGCAAGGAGACGCCGTGCAGGGGCTACGCAGCCTGGCCGATGGTTTTGTGCCACCAGTATTCGACAACTCGGTACTCGATGGCAAAATTCTTGTCGCCAGCAGCGATGCAATCCGTCGCACGCGTCAATTGAAAGATCAGGAAGGCATCTTTGCAGGACCCTCCTGTGGAGCGTCCCTGCATGCAGCTCTGCGCATCGCAGCGAGCATGGAGCAGGGGAAGATCGTGACCATTCTGGCGGATGGTGGTTGGAAGTACTTGAGTGAGGATCTCTGGACCCGTGATCTCTCAACTATCGAAGAGGACTTAGAGGCGAAGATATTATGGTAGCGGAAGCACAGTTTGTGGTACGTATTCCTGAGGCCATCTACCAGGAGATGGTCTCACATATTGTTGCGGGATATCCCAATGAGGCCTGTGGCGCGTTGGGCAGCATCAATCATGAGGTGGTCAAAAATTATCCTACGGCCAACGCCGCAGAGGAACCCGATGATTTCTCGATCATCAGCGAGGCAGATATCGTGCGCATCTACAATGCGATTGACGACTATGATGGCGATATGATCTACTATCACTCTCATCCCAAGTCGGAAGCCTATCCCTCCGCACGCGATATCGATTGGGCCAAACGCAGTGGCTATCTCTACTTGATTTTTTCGCATCGCCACTATCCCGAGCCGCCTTATGCCCGTATCTTTGCTATTTCACCCGAAGGTGGCGTCACTGAGGGCGCGATCGAGCGTTTCTCCTGAGCAATGAACTGCACATTTGTAAAAGGAGCAAGCGGTATTGTCTATTTTCGATACCGCTTGCTCCTTTTTTACGCCTATTTCCTTACATTACGGCTTGTCTGTACCCTGTCCCCTCAAATCCGTAGAGTCGCCGCTGGTCTGCGACCGGGTTGCTCTCCGATCGGAGATTTTCGTCATCGACCC
>DATJHM010000214.1:0-13128 GCA_035493895.1 Ktedonobacteraceae bacterium | reverse complement strand
CCGCCATGTTATCGTGGCGGAACCTTTTTATGCGTTTGAGATTTAGCGGTTTTTGGTTCCGTAGTTTGGCGCTTCTTTGGTGATCATAACGTCATGTGGATGACTTTCCCGCAGGCCAGCACCAGAGATACGGACAAAGCGAGTCTTTTCCTGCATATCTTTGATGGTTGCAGCGCCCGCATACCCCATAGACTGACGCAGGCCACCCACCAATTGGAAGACCAATGGGCCAAGCACGCCTTTATAGGGAACACGCGCCTCAATACCTTCAGCGATCAGTTGCGTTTCGTCGACCTCGCCCTGGAAGTAGCGATGCTTGCTGTAGCGTCTCTGCTTCATAGCCCCAATCGAGCCCATACCGCGATAGTCTTTAAAGCGCTCGCCATGCGAGATAATCAATTCGCCGGGACTCTCATCGACGCCCGCAAGCAGACTGCCGAGCATAACAGTATCGGCTCCGGCAGCGATCGCTTTGGCAATGTCGCCGGAATACTGGATACCACCATCGCCAATAATCGGCACATCGTAGCGTTTTGCCACACGCGCACAGTCATAAATGGCCGTGATTTGTGGCACACCAACGCCAGCAATAATACGTGTCGTACAAATTGCCCCTGCCCCGATACCAACCTTGACCGCATCAACCCCTGCCTGGATCAAAGCTTCGGTTGCTTCCGCTGTGACGACATTGCCCGCGATAAGCTGCACACGCTGCCCGAAATGTTCTTTAATGCGAGCAACCGCCTCAATGACCATTTGCGAGTGGGCGTGCGAGGTATCTACCACCAGAACATCGACTCCCTCTTCGATGAGAGCACCACAGCGGGTCAGACTGTCTGGTCCCACCCCCACAGCGCCACCAACACGCAGGCGACCAAATTCATCTTTGGCAGCGTTTGGGTAGAGGATCTTTTTCTGGATATCCTTCATAGTGATCAGACCTTTGAGCATATAGTGCTCGTCTACCACCGGAAGTTTCTCGATCTTGTAGCGGTGCAAACTCTCACGAGCCTGTTCGAGCGTCGTGCCTACGGGAACCGTGATCAAGCGTTCACTGGTCATCAGTTCGGAGATGGGGCGCTCGAAATTCGTCTCGAAACGAATGTCGCGGTTGGTCAGAATACCCACCAGTCTCCCATTTTCAGTGATCGGAATACCAGAGATATGAAAACGCTGCATCACGTCCAGGGCTTCACTCAGCGAAGCATTTGCCTCCAACGTAATCGGGTCAGTGATCATGCCAGATTCCGAACGCTTCACCTTGTCGACTTCCTGAGCCTGCTCTTCTACCGACAGGTTGCTATGAACTACGCCTATGCCTCCTTCTCGCGCCAGGGCAATTGCCAGGCGCGCCTCAGTCACAGTATCCATAGCGGCACTCACAATCGGAACATTCAGATCAATCGTACGCGTGAGGCGCGTCTGAGTAGAAACCTCACGAGGTAAAACGGAGGAGGCAGCGGGGACAATTAAAACATCATCGAAGGTTAACCCTTCCTGAGTAAATTTCTCATCGAATGCGCTAGCATCGTGCGCGAGAGACATGTGTGGATCTTCCTCCTTAAAAAAACGACCAGCACACTTGAAGCGCGCTGGACTTCCCTTTCCAGGGACGGGCGAGAGTACTTATGACTTCTTACAATTTGTTCTTCAAAAAAATAAACCTTGCGAATATTTCCTGATAGTGTAACACTGGAATACACAAAGCGTCAAATGCTCTGCAAACTGAATCCAGGGCTTCACAAACTGTGGGGATAAAACCTATATATAGATGGGAGTGAATATACAAAAAATCTGTATCTACACGGTATATTGTGTGGATCATCCACGATGGCAGTGATCCACACTGGAGGAGATATGGGGAATGCTATTTCAAGCGACCGCCGCCATCGCAGTCGATAATGGTGCCAGTCATGAAGCCGTTTTTGATTAAGAAGACAATTGCCTCGGCAACGTCCTCTGGCTGGCCGACGCGTCCAACAGGCAGGCTGGCGGCAGTCTGGCTGAAGATCGTGTTGCGGAATGCTTCTGGTACACGATCCCACCAGGGTGTCGCGATTACGCCGGGCGAGACGGCATTGATCCTCAGCGGCTTTAGTTCGAGAGCGAGCGTGGGCACAATGGAGTCTAATGCGCCATTGATTGCCGCCAGGCCCATCGTTTCTGGCAAAGCAGCACGAGATGAACCGGCAGTGATGAATGTAATGGAGCCATCTTGCTGCAAGGTCTCCAGACTGGCCTGAGCAATCTCCAGGTGCGCCCAGAACTTCGCATCAAAACCGTTGCGCAATGCCTGTAGATCCAGCGTGCGAAATGCGCCTGCGCCCCCTGCGCCACTCACCGCGATCACCAGATGTTGAAACTCCCCATACTTGCGAAAAAAAGTCTGAAGCTGTTCTCGCGAGGTAGCATCTACGGCGGCTCCCTGCACTCCAGCGCCCAGTTCAGCTACGGCTGCCTCGACCTTTTCCTGGCTACGCCCCGTGATCACCACCTGCGCCCGTGCCTCAGTTAACATACGTGCCGTTGCAAGCCCAATCCCTGAGCTTCCCCCCATGATAACAACGCGCTGATCTTTCAGATCCATATATCATTCCTCCCTTGATAATCGTTCTTTAGTAGTACAGGAATACCTTTCTCTTACGTGTACGTTGAGAAAAAAGTGTCTTCCAGTTCTGGCGTCCATTTATTTACGTTACGTAACGTATTATAATAGTAATAGATGTGCTACTCTGTTGTCAAGCTCTATACTGAGCAATCAGGATTTCTTTGGAGAGAAGATGAATAAAACGTTCCATAGCATCAGCCGTGGTCGCCCACGCAGTACGGCAGCGCGACAGGCTATTCTGGATACCGCGCTCCAGATCACGAAGCGAGATGGCTTTTCGGCTCTTACGATAGAAGGGATTGCGCGGGAAGCGGGCGTTGGCAAACCGACTATCTACCGCTGGTGGCAATCAAAGGGGATGATTGTATTTGAGGCGCTCCAACAGCAAGCAGAAAAAGAACTGCCGCTCCCCGAAAATATGTCTCTTCGCAAGGGCCTGCTGACCTTTTTGCAAGCACTCTTTACGACCCTCAACACAGGTATCGGGGATATCGTGCGCAGTCTGATGGCGGAGGCGCAACACGATCCAGTATTTGCGGATCTCTTCCGCGCGCAATTTATCAGCATACGCCGTCAGCCATTGCTTCAGCTCTTACACGATGGCATCACACGGGGAGATTTGCCTGCTGATACCAACATCGAAGTGCTGGCAGATCTCATCTATGGAGCCATGTGGTACCGCTTACTGGCACAGCATGCGCCACTTGACGCAGATTTTGCGCACGCTATCGTGAAACTTCTCTTGCCTGCATCTCCATCGTAGGAATACTCTCATCTGGGAAATAGGGCTGATCCGCCAATTTTCTCTGCTACAATAGGAGACATCAGGGCCGAAACATGAGATACATGAGGAGATGGGGTCTATGCGTGCTGATCGATTGCTTTCTATTTTGTTGCTCTTACAGGTACATCAGCGCATCACAGCGCACGACTTGGCGAAACGACTGGAGGTCTCTGAGCGCACTATTCATCGAGATATGGAAGCGTTGAGCGCCACAGGCATCCCGGTCGTCGCCGAACGAGGCAATGGAGGCGGATGGAGTTTGCTAGAAAATTACCGCACCAACCTGACCGGACTTTCGCTCACAGAGATCCAGGCACTCTTTCTAACCACGCCCAGCACTATCCTGGCAGATCTGGGACTGCATAAAGCCTCAGAAGCGGCACTGATCAAGCTGATTGCCGCGCTCCCTTCACTCTCCCGGCGTAACGCCGAAGATGTTCGCCAGCGCTTCTACGTCGACGCGACAGGCTGGAATCGGGCGGGAGAAGCTGTGCCTGCACTTCCAGTACTCCAGGAAGCCATCTGGCAGGAGCAAAAACTACAGATCACCTACGAACGCGGGAATGCTGCCATTGAACGTGTCGTTGATCCACTGGGTCTGGTTGCCAAGGGTAGCATCTGGTATCTGGTAGCAGCGGTAGACGAGCAGATACGCAGTTATCGCGTCTCACGTGTACGAGAAGCCCGGCTTCTGGAGCAATCGAGTAATCGTCCCCCGCACTTTGATCTGGCGGCATACTGGACGCAGTCAACCGCCGACTTTAAAGAGAGTCTTCCACGTTATGCCGCGACCGTGCGAGTAGATCCCTCCATTCTCTCTTATATGCGTCTGGTCGGAAGATATGCACGGATTGAGCAGATCAGTCCGCCAGATGAAGATGGCTGGGTTCGACTTTCGATGCAGTTTGAAGAGGAACGCGGGGCGTGTGAATATGTCGTCAGCTTCGGCTCGCAGATCGAGGTCGTGGAACCTGCCTCCTTGCGGGAGAAGGTGATCCAGGTTGCCGAGAGCATTCTGACATTCTATGCCCAAAGAGTGTCCCGATCCTGATAGATCATCATCAGAAAGCTTTCTCTGGCAGAATCATCTTTTCTCATTTTTATGAGAAACAGGTCTGAGAGAAACCTATTCTGCCTTTTCTTTTTGTCTGGTCAATCAATAAATCCTATCCAGGCAGGGTACTCCCCAGATAACAAAATCACTATTTTATTGAAAGATATAATTTGTTAATTCCTTCTACAATGAAGTCAGAGTTGCACTTGTTCCTCCGAAATAAGATAAGAAGTTAGAAGCGGAAGGGAATTAGCTTACATCACCTGAAACCTTTGCAACTTTTTTCTTGTGTAACGCTTCTTTTTCTCACAAAAGAGGTATGCACTCTACCAGAGTTCAAATGTCTGTAGAAAGGAAGAAAGATGCCATGAAAAAAATTGGCACACTGAGCGCGTTATTCATACTTTGCATGGTGGTGGGCTTTGCTGGTTTACCAGATATGAGCTCAGCTCATAAGGTATCAAGCCGCACTCACAAAAATGTTGCCAATACCGCTCACGCTCATAGGATCTCAAGCCATGTCCAGGTAGTACACAAGAGTGCTACCGCTCACGCCCGTGTTCGTATTGCAGGAAGTCATCATAAACACAAGCTGACTGGACATCAGTGCAAAAGCGAGAAATCATGTCACGGCAAAAAGTCATGCCACAGTAAAAAGCCGTGTCACGGCAAAAAGTCATGCCACAGTAAAAAGTCATGTCATAGCAAACCACGGTGTAAATGCCGCGGTCCCCGAGGGCCCAAAGGTGACAAGGGCGATCAAGGTCCTAAGGGCGACACTGGCGACACTGGACCTCAAGGCGCTGTTGGTCCGCAGGGACCTAAGGGCGATACCGGGGATACTGGCGACACTGGACCTCAAGGCGCTGTTGGTCCGCAGGGACCTAAGGGCGATACCGGGGATACTGGCGCTACTGGCCCCACTGGACCTCAAGGCGCTACCGGCGCTACTGGCCCCACTGGTCTTACTGGGCCTCAGGGACCTCAAGGCGCTACTGGTCTTACTGGACCTCAGGGGCCCCAAGGTGCCACCGGCGCTACCGGTCTTACTGGACCAGCCAACGGATTAGCTGAGTATGGATACGTTTACAACACAGCCCCTCAGGTGGTAGCACTAGAGGCTGATATTACTTTTGATACCAATGGTATTCTTACAAGTGGTATTACGCATACCTCCGGCGCTTCTCAGATTACCATTGCCAATGCGGGCAACTACAAGGTTTCCTACTCGGTGTCTGGTGTAGAACCCAACCAATTCGCGCTATTTGTAAATGGTACCCAGGCTGCGGGAACGGTATACGGTTCAGGTGCTGGCACTCAGCAAAACAGCGGGCAGGCAATCATCGCCTTATCGTCTGGCGATGTCCTTACGCTTCGAAATCATACTTCTGCCGCTGCGGTTACCCTCCAGACATTGGCTGGTGGCACACAAACCAATGCAAACGCCTCTATTCTTATCGAAAGATTAGATTAGTTTTGTACTAATCGACATTTGAGGAAGACCCCTGAGGATAGGCGAAGTAAAACCCGCCACGTCCCTGGGGTCTTCCGCTCTTTTGATGATTCAGGATACCATTGGCTCTCGTTTCTGCTTCGCGTTTCCAATACAGCAGAACTATGCAAAGGCAGGAGATGCCTTGTTTTTGCCTCCCAATAATACCGCCTCAGGGGTATTCTACGCCCACGCCTGACAGTGCGGGCGTTCCCCCTACTACCGCACCGATCTTGCCCACAGCAACGCCGTTGCCGGACTGTATCAAAGGGCTCAAGCACAAGTCTGACTTTCACCTCGCACCTCAATCAAACCACGTCTCCGGCACCGCTGATTGTGCGCAACTAGAGTCGGCGTGCGCGGGAGCCCATAATCAGATTGTAAACCAGGACAATAGCCGCAATCACCAGGAGGATATGCACCAGACCCCCTGCTACATGGAAGGCAAAACCAAGCAACCACAACACTACCAGAACAACAAAAATGGTCCAAAGAATACTTACCATCTCTTCACTCCTTCATCTCACAACCTCAGGGCATAATCTCTATTCTGCTCTGACTCTTCATCTTGTGCCATTTTAAACGGTGTGTTTCTATACACGATTTAGAGCCTGAAAAAGATGCGCGTAGTGAACAAGAGCCGGGGTTGTCATGAGGCGCGAACTGCGTTACTTTATACAGAGAATGTTTTCCTCAAGAGAACATATCTTGCTATTTTTTCTCTGTTCAGCTACGTACGAAGGAGTGTATTTTATGTCTGCTGATGCGCAGACAACGACGCAGCCAGTGCGACCGACCGCTTCATCAGCTCCATCACCTGGCACTGACGCGATAGTCGTTGAACATTTCAGTAAAAGCTACGGCTCCAATCGGGTCGTTGACGATTTGAGTTTTTCTGTCCAGCGCGGCGAAATCTTTGCCCTGCTCGGACCTAATGGTGCAGGTAAAACGACCACTGTGGAGACACTTGAGGGGTATCGCAAGCCGGATCAGGGGACGGTTCGCGTGCTGGGTTATGATCCTATTCGCGATGCCCAGGATCTCAAGCCGCAGCTTGGCGTCATGCTGCAACAGGATGGTCTCTATCCTGCCTTGACGACCCGAGAAGTGCTCAAACTTTTCGCAGGCTACTTTGCACAGCCCCAGGATATTGACGCCCTCATCGAACGGGTTGGACTGGCAGCAGCGGCGAAGACACGTTGTCGGCGTCTCTCAGGAGGGCAGAAACGTCGTCTGGCCCTGGCAGTCGCCCTGGTTGGCAATCCTTCGCTCATATTTATGGACGAGCCCACGGCTGGCATGGACCCCCAGGCGCGCCTGACCACCTGGGAGATCGTACGCGACCTCAAAAAAAGCGGCGTGACCATTCTTCTCACGACCCATCTGATGGACGAGGCTGAGCGGCTCGCCGACCGCGTCGCCATTATCGATCACGGTCGCCTGATCGCCCTCGATACGCCGGGCAACATGATTGGCGTACAGAATGCGAACGTCGTACGTTTCGTCGCCCAGGCTGGCCTCGATTGCGCACAGCTGGCCACCCTGCCGACCGTGAGCAAAGCCGAAGAGCTCCGTGCTGGCAGTTATCTTATTGAAACGAGTGCGGTCCCTGTGTTTCTGGCCGAGCTCACCGCCTGGCTGCGCGACCGCGATATTACCCTCTCAGAGCTGCGTGTGGGTCATGGCTCGCTTGAAGACCTCTTCTTGCGCCTGACCGGATCGGAGGTGCGCGAATAATGGCTACACAGGCAAGTCAATCGACCACCGTGAGCAGCAAGGCGGCGTCGCCCGCACAACAGATTCTCAAGCAAACGCAGTACGAACTGCTGCTCACCTCGCGGCGTGGGGAGAATATTCTGGTCACATTGATCATCCCCATTCTGCTCCTGATCTTTTTTGCTTCGCTCAATATCGTCCCGACCGTCGACGGAAGCGCGATCAACTTTCTGCTGCCCGGTATTCTGGCCGTCGCAATCATGGCGGCAGGCATGGTCAACCTGGGCATTGCCACAGCGTATGAGCGCTATTATGGCGTGCTGAAGCGACTGGGCAGTTCACCGCTATCGCGCAGTGGTCTGATCATCGCCAAAGTCATCTCGATCCTCGTCCTGGAAGTCGTGCAGGTCCTGCTGCTCGTTGCCGTTGCGGTTCTTTTTTATGGTTGGCAACCGACTGGTTCGCTGCTCCTCACCCTCGGCATCATCGCGCTGGGCACGATCGCATTTGCGGGTCTCGGTCTGGCCATGGCAGGCGCATTGCGGGCTGAAATGACCCTGGCCGGGGCAAACGCGCTCTTCCTGGTCTTTATCTTGCTCGGAGGAGGCATTCTGCCGCTGAGCCACCTGCCCGGTCCATTGGGCGCGATTGCCCAGATTCTGCCAGCTGCCGCGCTCACCCAATCGCTCCAGGCGGCAATGACCAGCGGAAGCGCCTTCCCAACCTTTCCGTTCATCGTCCTGATCGTCTGGGCAATCCTGATTCTGCTTGTCGCCATACGCACATTCAAATGGGAATGACGTATTTCCAGACATAATCAGTAAAAAAAGGAGCAAAGCCAGTTTCATTTTCTGGCTTTGCTTCTTTCGCAGCACACCCCCAAAAGGGCTCTATTTTTCATCCCTTTACAGCGATATGCGACGAACAGCACAGGTTGTGAGTACGCACCTGTCGTTCTTATCGACGCTTCGAAGAGATCGGAGGTAACGCCGCTTCCACTTCCTCTTCTTCCCAGTCCTCTTCCACCCCGGCTCGCTGTAGCTGGAAAATCGACGTAATAAAAAGCGTCAGAATCAGCACGTGGAGAGCGGTACACCAGGCACACAACGTATGTAGCCTCACCAGCTCTACATAGACCAGATAAAAAGCCGTGAGCATCCCCAGCACGCACCAGACCACCTCAGAAAGCAAGAGCCACTGAAGCGATGATCGGCCCCTCAGGGCATAAAAAGCCATGACAGCAGCTATCAAGAACCAGAGCAGGCCGGGAAGAGAGATTGGTATGGCAGTGCCCGGCACCATTGAATAGGAGCTATTCAGGACATTTTCGCAATCGACAAAGCCACGGGTTGAACAGACCAGAGGTACATTTTGTTGATCATAATGGACAAGTATCAAATAAACGGCAATTGCCATACCAACGATCGACGCAATCAGAAAGATAAGTTGTCCAATCGAACGTCGTGTTGCTATCATACGCTACCTTTCCCCCCTAGCGTAGCTCAGCAGGGCTACAAGGGAAGATTCTATTCTCCAGTTCCATATTACATCATAGAAGAAAGCATAGCGTCCACAGTACCATGTGTCAATAGGACGCGGCTTGCACACCCTTGACATGCCTATAGTTTAGTGCTAAACTTACAGTATAGAAATTGAGAGAAAGGAGACAGAAGCGATGCTAGGACCAAGGGTACTTGCCTGGCTACGGCTTTATCGTATTTGCCAGAAAATTGACCGGGTTCAGCACCAGCACCTGCGCTCCTGGGGTCTGAATATAGCCCAATTTGATGTCCTGACCCATGTTGGTAGCCATCCGGGCATTACACAGCAGGAACTGGCGAATAACCTTCTGGTCACCAAAGGGAACATCTCGCAGCTACTGGATCGTATGGAGAAACTGGATTTACTCACGCGCAATCAGGAGAAACGCAGCAACAACCTTTTTCTCACCGAGCAAGGCAAGGCGTTGTATGCGCGCGTCGTGCCAGCTCACGAGGAATTGATAGCGGCTCAGTTTTCCATCCTTTCGTCGACCGAAGTAGCCGATCTACAACGCATATTACGTATACTCGATCATGCACTTCATTAGTATATTTTGCAACGTCACATCTTAGGCACACAACATTTCTACCACCTGGAACCAGGCTCCAGAAGGAGTATTCACATGCAACTCACAGGTCTGCACCACATCACTGCTATTACCGGTGATGCATCGCTTAACGTCTCTTTTTATACCGATGTCCTTGGCCTGCATCTGGTCAAGAAAACAGTCAATCAGGATGATGTCAGTGCGTACCACCTGTTCTATGGGGACGCGACCGGCAAACCGGGCTTCGATATGACATTTTTTGATTGGCCCTCAGCAGGTCCGAATCGTCCGGGTGCAGGAGCCATCTCAGCCATTGCCTTTGGCGTCAATGGGCCCGAAGCCCTGGCATGGTGGATTGAGCGTCTTAATCACTTCAAAATAGAGCATTCGGGACTGCAAACGCGTGGCGCACAAAGCCTCGTCGCATTTCATGATCCGGAGGGACAGAGCCTGGAGCTGATCGACGTCGCGGGACGGTTGGAGAGCACATACTGGCAGGGGAGTTCGGTCCCCGAGAACGTAGCCATTCAAGGTTTCGCCGCCGTGCGCTTGATCGAACGTGCCCTCGATCCGACAGCGAGCTTTTTGACCGACACACTTGGCTTCCGTCAGACAGGCACCTATCAGTCTGAGGAGGATACCACCGTCTATATCTTCGAGACAGGAGAAGGCGGCCCCGGAGCCGAAGTCCATCTTGACATTCGTCCTGGTGCTCCAAGTACACGCCAGGGAATCGGGGGCGTCCACCATGTCGCCTTCCGTACGCCAGACGATGAAGAGCAGCAGCAATGGCACACAAAGATCGCTCAGAAGACCAGACAAATCTCGTCTATCATTGATCGCTTCTACTTCCACTCGGTCTACTTCCGTGAGCCGGGCGGCGTGCTCTTCGAGATTGCCACCGATGGTCCGGGATTTGCCGCAGACGAAGATCCAGAGCATCTGGGCGAGCAACTGGCACTCCCACCGTTCCTGGAGCCACATCGCAAGGAGATCGAAGAGAACCTGCGCCCGATCGTCCCGTTCAAGCTTTCCGCAGTACGCTAACAGGAGCCTGAGAGCCCGGTATTGAAGGCAGTTTGTTACGCAATAACGAGGATCACTATTCTGGCAGCTGGATAGGCAACCAGAATAGTGATTTTTGTGTAGGGATCAGACAGCCGAGCGCAAGGCAACGATCGGGTCCATTTTCGAAGCGCGCACCGCAGGATAGAGGCCGAAGAAAATGCCGACCGATCCTGAAACGGCAAACGCAATCACGATAGGAACAACGCTTAGCGTATAAGGCAGAGAAAAGCTTTTCGTGAGCACAAAGCCCCCAAGTAGGCCCAGTATAATACCTACCAGACCACCAACCATACTTAGCATTAACGCTTCCAGGAGAAACTGATTACGCACATCACGTTGCCGTGCCCCAAGAGCCATACGTAACCCGATCTCGCGGATACGCTCAGTGACAGAGACGAGCATAATATTCATAATGCCAATGCCACCCACCGTGAGCGAGATAGATGCAATACCGATAAGCAGAAGAGTGAGCTCGCTAGAATTTTGCTGTGCCTGCTGAATGAGCTGATTCTGGTTAAATACCTGGAAATCATCCGGTTGGGCCTTAACAGCGCCGCCGAAACCACCGCCTCCTGCTCTACCAGTTCCTGCGCCTCCTGCTCCTGCGCCTCCTGCTCCTGCGCCTCCACCTCCTCCGGCAAAACCACCTCCTCCTCCGCCTCCACGGCCCCCTGCAAAGCCTCCACCTCCTCCGCCTCCACGACCCCCGGCAAAACCACCTCCTCCTCCGCCAAGGGCACCGCCTCCCAGAGCAGATCCGGTACGTGTCGTGCCATTTTGCTGGGTCAGAGCAGGATCTGGACCGGCCAGATGGTGACGAGATCTGAGCAATGTAGTAATTTGTTGCTGGACCAAAGCGATGTTATTCACGTCGTCCACCTGCACCTGAATCTGGTCTACATATTGCGATGGCTTCAAACGGGCGCTGGCAGCGCTAAAGGGAACAAATATAACATCATCTGCATTCGATGGTCCCTGAGACCCTTTTGCTTGCAGAACACCCACAACAGTGAATATCTGGCCATTTGCACGAATCGTCTGACCAATTGGATCAACAAGTCCATTGGAAAAAAGATTGGTCACGACCGTCTGACCAAGCACTGCTTGCGGCTCACTGGCCTGTTCAGCGGCATCACTAAACCAGCTCCCTTCCGCAATTTGCCAGTTTTGAATAGTTTGATCCACTGGATAGACGCCACTAATTCTGGTGTTCCAGTTTTGATTACCAGCTATGACCTGTCCTGAAACACTCAAAACAGGACTCATACCTACCACGTGCGGAACCTGCGCCACAGCATCTGCATCTGCAACGGTCAATGACTGGCTGCTACCGGCAGCACTACGCACACCGCCGCCAGAACTTGACGCCCCGGGCGAAATCGTTAGCAGATTGGTACCCAAACTGGACAGACTCTGACTGACGCTCTGATTTACCCCTTGCGTGAGAATCACGATAGCGATCACGGCTGCAACGCCAATAATGACGCCAAGCATTGTCAAAAACGAACGCGTCGGGTTCGCTTGCAGAGCTTCAAATGCGCTCCCCACTGTAGCGCCACCGAAGAAGCCAGGCCGCTGTCGAGGCTTCCAGATCTCTGCCGGAGAGAGGGGTTTTTCGACAGCAGCATTCTTCGATGGAGCAGGGGTCTCAACAGTTGTTTCAGATGAAACGGATGACCCGATATCTGTCGCCATACGCCTTTTTTCTCCTCTTATGTAAAGAGACAGAATATAAAAAATAGATACATCGCTAGTATCTGTAGAGTAGATGCCATGAGCCCAAAGCAAAAACACAAAAAAACAGGCAAAGGTAAGAAAAGAGAAAGATTCACGACATGCGAAATAGCGGCATATACACTACTTTTTTGAAAACATACATAAACATACGGCTATTCCAGGAAGGAAAAGCCTGATATAGCACAAGTATAAGGGGTAAAAATCAGGAAAATGCAAAAGAATTTTCAAGAAGCTGCAAAATGTTTGTAAAGCCCCATGCGGTGAGACAGAAAGAAACAACACGAAGGAAGCATCGGGGAGATTGATATTGTGAAAAGGGAAGTGTTCCCGACTGGAATCGAACCAGCGCCACCGGTTCCGGAGACCGGTGCTCTATCCACTGAGCTACGGGAACGTCACCGTTACTATAACACATTTGTCAAAATTTCACAAGAGCGCATGAGGAGCCACTTGAACGGATATACATAACCTTACAGTGGATACCCTGAATATGCCTTTTTACACCCATTTTGCAGAATGTCTCGTTCTCTCTGTGGCATATCTAGGATAAAGTGTCCTGCTATATGAAACGAGTTGTGAT
>DATJHM010000213.1:0-5634 GCA_035493895.1 Ktedonobacteraceae bacterium | reverse complement strand
GCTTTTGACTGCCCGCGATAGCGTCGCGGATCGCGTCAAGGGCCTGGAGGTCGGGGCCGATGATTATCTGGTGAAACCTTTTGCTCCTGAAGAACTGTTAGCGCGTCTGAAAGCCCTGTTGCGTAGAAACAAGAATGAGCGCCAGGAAATTCTGCGCTATACCGATGTCGATCTGGATACTGGCACACGCGTGGCGTATCGCGCAGGACGTGAAATCGAGCTGTCTCCCACAGAGTATGAACTGCTGTCTCTCTTTATGCGCCGACCACGGCAGGTCTTGACCAGAGATCTGATTATGGATCGTGTCTGGGGATTGGACTTTGAGGGCTCTTCGAATGTTCTGGAAGTGTATGTTGGCTATCTTCGTTCCAAGTTAGAGGCCGAAAGCGAATCACGCCTCATTCATACGGTACGTGGTATTGGCTATGTTTTCAAAGAATAAAATGCTCCAGAATCTAGATCCTCTTCCTCTTCGTATCGGGACAACTGATACGTTTTTGCCTCGCTCTTTGCGCTGGCGCCTGGTGCTCTGGTATGGCCTGCTCATGATCGTAGCCCTCAGTATTTTTGCGATCCTGGTCTTTGTCCTGGCAAGAGATACACTCTATCGCAGCACGTATGATACGCTTCAGGCGAATAGCCGCTACGCCCTCAGTACGGTCGAGGGGATCTTAGATGTCTATGGGACCGATGAATGGATACAGGAATTATCGTTCGCTTCCGTCGATCTCTATAGAGATCCTGGTCTTGAAATTGCGGTCTACGATACGCACGGAAAACTTGTCTATACGCTACTTCCTACGCATTTAAACCAGCTCATGAAATTACCGGATGGCTATACAGAAAAACTCAAAATTGGTGAGATCCCTCCTCCGTTTGAGGGACAGGTGCAGGGGGTTCATGCGATGCTTCAGGTGATGCCGATTGAGGCTCCTGTCTCTGTATTGTCCGGTCTACGCACGGATGCGGTGCCAATTATCGGGACGCTGGTCGTGATTCAATCGCTGAGTGCGGTAGATAAGACGTTTCTTATCTTGCAAACGCTTCTCCTCTTATCGGGCCTGACTGCGCTCATCGGCGCTCTTGTCTGTAGCTGGCTTATTTCTGTCAATGTTTTGCGCCCTCTGAGCGAACTGGTCAAGACGGCTCAGACGATCACGCTTGCGACGCGTGGCACGCATATTGCGAACCTGCACCAGCGTGTGCCCAGGCCGCATGGTGGGCAGGATGAGATGGTTCAGGTCGTCGATACGTTCAACGATATGTTGTCCGCTCTGGAGAAGACCTCCCAGGCGCAACATCGCTTTATTGCGGACGCCTCTCACGAGCTACGGGCTCCTCTCACGACGATCCAGGGGAACCTGGCCTTTCTTGAGTCGCATATGGATGATCTGCCCGCAGAAGAACAAAAAACGATGTTGAGCGATGCGCACGATGAAACTATTCGTCTGGCTCGCCTCGTTGATGGCCTGTTGCTCCTAGCCCGTGCCGATGCCTGCTCTACCAGCCAGTCCACTGCGCTTCTCACACAAGAGTTGCCTGTTGCGGAAAAGAAGACGGCGTCGTTGGCTGCTTATGTTGAGCTCGATCGCCTGATTCTCCATCTCGTACGTCAGCTCCGTGGCAGAATGAGCCTCGATGGTGCCAATGTCTCCTTGGAGATCGGACATATTGAGCCTATACGCGTTCCCGGGTGTGAAGAAAGTATCCGTCGGGTCTTGCTCATTCTTCTGGATAATGCTCTGAAATATACGGCTGCATGCCATTCTGATGGTACGGGATGTGTCAATGTATCTGTGGAGCACAGGGGGAAATATGTTATAATCCGCGTACAGGATAATGGTATAGGCATACCCGAGCAGGATCTACCTCATATCTTCGAACGTTTTTATCGAGCAGATCAGGCCCGCTCACGCGTGGGCACTGGCCTGGGTCTCTCGATTGCCCAGACCCTGGTTGCGCAACTTGGTGGCCAGATTAGCGCAGAAAGCACTTCGGGGCAGGGAAGCCTCTTTGTGATGTGTTTGCCTACGATAGAAAAAAGCTAAAAACTCGTTATTTGTACCTGTGCTCTTTTCTCTTATTGCTACAAATGTATATATTACCATCTTCTATCTGCTTTCCTCTTTATCCTGGTACATAGCACTGGATGGCAGGGAGTCGCGCAATGAAGGAGAATAGGGCATGTTTGCCGGTAATGTATGGCCGTGGGTCTGGTTTTCTTTAATTGTGTTTTGTTTGCTTGCCCTGGACCTGGGGGTATTTCATCGTAAGTTGCATGCAATCTCTGTGAAGGAGGCTTTGATCTGGAGTGGGGTCTGGATTACGATTGCTCTCCTTTTCAATGTTGGCGTCTACTTTGTGCTGGGCTTAGAGCCAGCGGTGCAATTTTTTACCGGCTATTTGATCGAGAAATCACTGAGTGTAGACAACATTTTTATTTTCGTGTTGATTTTTTCGTATTTTGCGGTGCCTGCGGAATACCAGCATCGTATCCTCTTCTGGGGCATTCTCGGGGCCCTCATTATGCGTGCCATTCTGATCGGTGCGGGTCTGGCTCTTCTGGAAACGTTTCATGCGGTTATCTATGTCTTTGGTGCCTTTCTTGTGTTTACCGGTATTCGTATGGGCCTGCAACGCAGCGAAGATGTTCATCCAGAGAAGAACCCTGCGTTGAAATTGATCCGTCGCATTCTCCCGATGACGTCCGAATATGAGCAGGGCCGTTTTTTTGTACGGCGCGCAGGGCGACTCCTTGCGACTCCTCTCTTCGTGGTCCTGGTAGTGATTGAAAGCACCGATCTGGTCTTTGCGGTGGACTCTATTCCGGCTATTTTTGCGGTGACGCACGATCCTTTCATTGTCTATACCTCAAATATCTTCGCGATTCTCGGTTTACGTTCTCTCTACTTTGTTTTTGCATCGCTTGTGCAGAAATTCCACTATCTGAAACTGGGATTGGCTGTGATTCTGATTTTTGTGGGCATAAAAATGTTGCTTGCTGATTTCTATGAAATTCCCGCTCATTTTTCTTTGCTGGCAATTGTTCTGGTGCTCGGACTCACAGTTCTGGCATCGCTGATACGTGCAAAACGTGTGGAACGACCAGCATCCTTGTAAAGCGTATGGGAACGCCCATGTTGAATATTCACGAGGCCGGAGGTGTTTTACTATGTATGACCCAAATGAGCAAAATGATGCTCCTCGTCCCGGTATGTATACGCCCTCTCAGTGGGGATCTGGTGCTCCACCTGCATCTGGTGGAGGACGTAAAAAACGTTCCTCGGCGATCCTGACAGGCCTGGCGCTGCTCCTGTTAGCGGTATTTGCGATTGGCATGCTGGCCGGTTGGCAGGTTGGAACGAGAAATGTGCCCGGGACCAGTTCTAGCTCGGTGGTACCAACGTTGGGAGCCAATTCGCTTGAGGATGTGCGCGAAGCGGTGGTGGCAAAAGTCCGACCTACTGTGGTTCAGCTGACAGTGCGTACCAGTCAGGGGGGAGGATTAGGGTCAGGCGTAATTATTGACAAGCGAGGATACATTGTTACGAACAACCATGTCGTGAAAAATGCGAATTCCGTGGAGGTGGAGCTTTTTGATGGCACAAACCTGCCGGGAAAGGTGGTTGGGACGGCACCGTCTGATGATCTGGCTGTCGTGCAAATCGATGCCTCAAAGGTGAAAATTGCTGTCGCAACGTTTGGAGACTCTTCAAAGCTCCAGGTCGGCCAGGATGTGCTGGCGATTGGCAATCCACTTGGCATTACGCAGACGGTGACCAGTGGCATTATCAGCGCCCTGGGACGCAATGTTTCGACGGACCAGAATGGCAATGTCCTGCCCGATACTATTCAGACCGATGCGGCGATCAATCCAGGCAATAGTGGTGGGGCGCTGGTCGATCTCCAGGGCAATCTGATCGGCGTGCCCACGCTCGCCGCCATTGATCCAGAATTTCGCACGCCCGCTAATGGCGTCGGTTTTGCAATCCCTTCTAATCGCGTCAAGTTCATTGTCCCGCAGTTGATCGACCAGGGACATGTGGTGCGTTCCGGGCGTGCGGCTCTGGGCATTGAGGGGATCACAGTTGATTCTGTGGTCGCGCAACAGAATAATTTGCCGGTTGATCACGGCGTGTACGTCGCGCATGTGACCCCGAATAGCGCGGCTGCTCAGGCTGGCATCAAGGAAGGGGATATCATTGTGCAGATAAATGATGCTGCCATCACCAGTACCTCTTCGCTGGCTGAAGTTCTGCTGGGAAAATCTCCTGGCGACTCTGTGACGCTACGTTTCTATCGAGGAGGCCAGGAGCAAACAGTGAATATCAAACTAGGCGAGCTGCAAGTATAATGAGATCCAATAAGTGTCTTCATGCGGGTAATGCTACCGTGTTCATGAAGACACTGTCGAGCCGCTCCTCAGAAGAGCTATGGACAGGGAATGGTGGCTGGTAACATACTCCCGTGTAACCAGGCAAGTCTGATCTTACCTACCATGATTTCACCTTGATAGAAGAAAGGGCCAGGCGTACGAGCACGATTCCTGTTCGCATAATGTGCGTAATACAGAATACCTTGATAGAGAGAAGGATGTAACACGGTTTGTCTTGCCAGGTTCATCGCTCTGGTAACACTATAAGTAGTATTACGCACGGTGTTGGTATTCTTATTGAACAGTTGAAATGCGACAAATGCCCCATTGTGAGGATCACTTGCATTACCATTCAACTCAAAAGCGATAGGCCATCTGATATGGACTGCATGCGCACCTGGATTGGTCAATGCGCCAGAGATATTCCTCACCTTATCAAGCGGTGTTATGCCAGCACTATCGGGAATGCTGAAACTGGCTTTCGTCCTGTATTGTAGCACTCTGATGAGTACCCAATCATTTGGGCGGGGAACAGGTCTCCTATGATGAACACATCTGCGCCCTATGTGCAGATAGGTTGCAACGTGCGCAATAACTGCTCCCCCATCTGTCGGCGGTCCTGGATTGAGAGTTTCCAGGGCGACACCATTATGAACCCGCCGGACTCCTGGACCCTGTTGTCGTATATAGTATTCAACTGCAACGGCATCTCCTCTATGGATAGGGTCCGGTTTCAATGATATAAGTGGCATAATGTGCTGTTTTGTTACAGCCGCATAGATGGTAGGCAGGGCATAAAGCTCTGTGAAGCTTATGATACACAATGAGAGGATGAAAGCTCCTTGCAACCATATTTTTCGCTGCAAACTGGTACACTCCTTTCCATTCCATGATATGAATAGCGATGGACTGTTCGACAATCAAACTATGTTCAAGTATCGTGCGTGAATGATGATATTGTTTCCTGAAGGCCTCTAATTTCTATCGTATATGTTCGCTGTATTCGCGAATTTATATGTATTTGGAAATAATGCGTGCCTAAGTCATCTTCTGTGAAGTGAAGCTGAATAGCTCTTCGTTCGAGGTATAAAGCAGGCAGTTTAACGAGTTTTTTACCCTCGCTTAAAAATTCGTCGAAAACCCCTTGACGGCGCGGCTCCCTTATGGCATAATACCCCTCGTCGCCACGAAGCGACACCGCTCAACCGGCGTGAGAGCGCCCACGAGCACCGAAAACTTCCTGAAAACGAGTTTTCAAA
>DATJHM010000212.1:0-10322 GCA_035493895.1 Ktedonobacteraceae bacterium | reverse complement strand
TGTTGTTGGCTTCCGTAAACCAGATGTTGCCCTGGGGATCGATAGTTATGCCGTAAGGATTGAGATTTTGGATGGTGGGCGGTGAGGAGAGCGGGTAGTGCGTAAACTGGCCCGTTTTGACGTGTAGTACGCCAATCGCGTCGGCGTTCATCTCGGTGAACCAGACGTTGCCCTGTTTATCGAGCACGATATCGTTGGGCGCGGTGGGTAGGGAGAGCGTTTTTGTTTTATCGCCCGGGTCGGGTTTGTGCAATACCGGGAGATGGTAGATCTGATAGCGTCCGGTGGTGGGAAAATAGTGCCCAATATAATTGGCATATTGTTCCGCAAACCAGATCGTATCATCGCTGGCTACGGCGATACCCATAATCCCATTGGCACCCTGCGGAGGGGTCATCTGGTGAAATCTTTGCGTCTGGGGATCGAAGTAGGCCAGATAGTTGCGGCCCATCTCGCCGAACCAGACACGCCCCTCATGATCGACGACTGGGCGCATGATGCTGCTATGATCCTGTGGCAGCGGGTATTCCGCAAACGTACCCTGTGCGGATAGAGCCGGTGCCGTACTGGCTGGCTGTGCCATGGTAGGAGCAGGATTGGTGCCGGTGAGCATGTTTTCCCCATCGCCACACGCGGAAAGCAGTAAGAGCAAGATGCTCAGCGCAATGAGAGGGAGGAAATGCTTCAGCATAGAGATTCCTTGTGCCACATCCTGAGCAAGCATGCGCGACAGTGGGAGGAGAGGTCTAACATCATGGGAGGTAGACGCCCTCGATGCCGTCGCCGCTCAGGTGTGAGAGGCGGGCCTGAACGATCTGGTGTTGCCAATCGTGAGCCTGTTCTGGCAGATCTTGAATTTCTACACGCAGGTAGTTATCAGTGAGACCTTCCCAGAACCCATGTTTGCGGGTTTCAATGAGGACCTGCGCTGTTTCTCCCAGGAATTGTTCGCGAAAGAGACGGCTGTGGGTCTCGTTGAGATCGAGCAGGCGCTGGCTACGAGCCTTTTTGATCTCATCTTTGAGCTGACCGCGCATGCGTGCCGCCGCTGTCCCCTGGCGTGCGGAGAAACGAAAGACGTGCGTTTTCGCGAATTCCAGCTCTTGCGCAAGCTGATAGGTCTGCTCAAAATCCTCATCGGTCTCGCCGGGAAAGCCAGTGATGATGTCGGTACTGATGGCGACACCGGGAATACGGTGTTTGGCGGTGGTGATGATAGTCCGATAGCGATCGCTTGTGTAGCGGCGAGCCATGCGTCGGAGAATAGCATCTGAGCCGCTCTGCATTGGCAAGTGAAAGTGCCTGCACATGCGGAGATCTTGCCATAAATCCAGCCACTCCAGGCGAAAATCTTCGGGCTCCAGCGATGAGACGCGAATACGTGGGATCTCTGTTTCCTGCAACAATGCTGAAATGAGATTGCCAAGATCGAGCTGCTCATCCTCGGCGGGATGGTAGTCGCCGAGGTGGATGCCCGTCAGGACAATCTCTTGAAAACCGGCGCGGGCTTTGCGTTGTACATGCTCAACGACCGAGGCAATGCTGCGACTGCGCGATTTGCCACGGACGGTAGGCACGATGCAGTAGGTGCAGCGATTATCGCAGCCGTCCTGCACTTTCATCTGGACGCGTGTGCGTGAGAAAAGGCCCGGGTGATTTTGCTCTGCCTGCGTGTTCGTTGTGAAGGGCGAGAGTTGCGCCGGATTATCGGGTTGAGGGTCCTCATCAGCAATGTGAAATGTCAGGCCGTGATCGCTGCCGATATGTTGTGTATCAAAAGGGACGACAGGCAACACACGTGCGCCAGAAAAGGCTTGCTCGGGAGTCTCTGTCTGCTCAGAAGCTGGTTGCGTTTGCTGGTGATGGCGAATGAGCTCGACGAGTGTCTCTTTTTGCGTATTGCCGACGACCAGATCGACGCCGGGGAGAGCCGAAACGGCCTGCGGATTCATCTCAGCGTAGCAGCCGGTGACGACCAGGAGCGCATCGGGATGACGACGTTGTGCCTGGGCAATGAGCTGGCGCGAGCTACGGTCGCCAAGATGTGTCACGGTGCAGGTATTGACGATGTAGATATCCGCAACCTCAGTGAAGTCGCGTTGCACAAAGCCAGCCGCGCTCATTTGCTCGCCAATAGCTTCGCTATCGGCCTGATTCACCTTGCAGCCCAATGTGGTCACGGCAAAGGTGGTTTCCTGTGATGGCTGATGAGACATATGCTTGTACGGGTTCTGACCCTTTCTCCTGGAAATTTTTCTGGTCTGATTATAGCGTATCCTGTTGGTGTTGGGTAGTCTGAGGACGAGGGCGTCTGATTGGATACGTCGGCACCGCGGGTTCCTGCATCGCCTTCTCCATCAGTGGCAGAGCGAACCAGATGCTGCCGAGGCCAAAGAGCGTCCCGGTGAGCACGCGAAGTTCCCACGTGCTTTCGCGTAGACCAAACATCTGCGTAGTGCCATCTATCGCCATAGGCAGAATAAGCAAGACCCAGAGCCACCAGGGGATACCGGGAATACGTTTTTTGCTGAGCACAAAGATCAGGCTGCCCAGGAACATGGAGCTATAGATCGAAAGATTGCGCGCACACAGACCAAACTGGTGCCCAAACATATAGAAAGAGTGTGAGGGGATCTGAGCACAGACATAATGCAGCGCAAAAAATATTGGTTTCGCGATAGTGTCGAGGCCAAAGTAGGAGAGAAAGGGAACAGAGAGGGCGGCGAAGACGATGATGCCCAGGATGCCTGTAATCATGTGTGCCCAGTAGGTAATCATGAAATCGCCAACGCGATGCATGGCACGCTCAAGAACGTGTCTGAAAGAGTGTCTGTTGCCGGGAAGTGCCGGTAAGAAATTGCTATGTGATGTTGCCATGCGATTACCCTTTTACGCTTTCATTTCTTGATGTTATTGCTGGAAGGCCACGATGAGGTCTTCATATTCTATACGACCCTCGGCCACAATAGTTTCATTGATACGGATAACGGGAATACGATAGCGAAACTCTGCGAAGAGAGCCATATCCTGGCGAATATCAATTTCTTTGAGCTGATATTCGTGCTCGGCGGCAATCTCGTCCAGTAGATCGCGAGCATGGTCGCAGAGATGGCAACCTGCTTTAGTATAAAACGTCACGTGCGGTACCGGAAGTTGTTCTTGTTCCATCGTCTATTACTCCAGGTGAGAATATCCTCTCACCATCATATCATAATTGAAGTGCGCGAATGGGCGCAAGAGTCTTTTGGCCTATGGTGGGGGTCAAATAGTCATAATAAAAGCGACCCGGCGTTGTGAACGCCAGGTCACGCAGGAGATAGATATGCATGTGCGTATACTTTAGCAATCGTAAGGTGGAGGCGGGCAGGACATATAGTGCTGATGGACGGGTGAATAGCCATGCTGGGCCTGGATTGGCATCTGCCAGAGATGGAGCGTCCAGAACATTAATCCAAGGCAAAGAAGAAGTACCAGCAAAATCGTGCGTGCGTGCTCTGAGATCATTCTGGTCATGGAAACACATCCTTTCTTAATGGCATGCAAGTGAAAGTAACGATGGCCGGTAAAATGGGTCGTCTTGATCGATCTTTAAAACAGGTGTGAGGAGGGGCGAAAAATCTTGCAACTTTTTTTGTGATCTTCGGCGATCATTCGTCAAAGAAGTAGAGCCGAGAGGAGCTCGCAAGAAAGGGAGGCACATGAGAGAGCAAGCTATGCAGTATGGATGTAATGACCTTTCCACAGGCATACATGGTGTAGCGGAAAAGGCTATTGAGCTGTATGCACAGGGGCTACTCACCGTAGAGGTGTTAGCGGAGCGAATGACACGAGATTGGGTGAGGTTGTACGGTAGAGATGTGGTGCCGACGCATGATGTGTTGGTGCGCCTGGCACAGCGTGTCTGTAGCAGAGAACTGTGTCAGGCCTGGCAATCGTCGGATACCAGGCGATGTGAACTGGCATATGGGAATTTGCAAGGGCATTTGCGGCGCTCGCTCTTGCGGACACGCTATGGGTCGCTGTTGCAGGGATATATTTGTGCAACAGAAGATGTCGTGAACTCAACGCTGGAGATCCTGTGCAAAGAGGCAGTGCGTAAGGGGTCAGACGGCCCTGATGATCCGGCGGCATTTCTGAAATGGACACAGACGATTGTGATTCGTCAGGCGCGTTTGTATGTACAGCGTTATCAGCGGGATACCTGTCTTTCTCTGGATGAGCAAAGGGAACTTTTTGCCGAAAACATCGTAGATACAAGAGAGGGTGATCCCCTTCATCAGCTTCTTGCGCAAGAATTGCGACAGATACTGGCACAGGCGATCATGAGCATGAGCAATAAGCGTTATCAACAGGTGCTGTTGTACAGTTATCTGGCTGAGATTGATGAGCGCGAATTGGCGAAACAGCTCCAGGTGCCGGTGGCGGATATCTATCTCTGGCGTCATCGAGCATTAAAAATGCTACGCGATAAGCCAGAAGTGCGAGCATTGCGTGCGTTGCTGAATTAGCGTACGATTTCATTGTAGTATTGGATTGAAAAAAGACAGGAGAGGCAGAACACTGTTTCAAGAAACATGCTATGGGATGTAATGAATTGCTGCAACTTTTGAACACGGAAGGATGGGAGCAAGGGGAAGATCCTCGCACGTGTCATGGCATCGTGGCCCATCTGCGCAGTTGTGTAGTGTGTTCACACGGAATGGTACGTCTTTCTAGCGCCTTATTGACACCAGATATGCTGTCGTGTGAAGAGTGTCGCGCCAATTTTCCGGCATATTATGAAGCGACGCGCCCAGATTTTCCTTTGATCTCCTTACCTGATCAAGAGATAGCGGCAATGGTCCTGCATCTGAGCAAATGTCCTGCCTGTAATGAAGAATACGAAGAACTGGTATTGCTCTCAGAATTAGAGGAGCGAGACGAATTGCTCGATGCCTGAGAGTAGGACGCGGTTAAATGTCATGGTACACGCTTTTGCGGGAAGCGAAATGGTGGGAAGGGGACGTCTGTGGGGCGAGCGTTGTAGGAGGGAGTTCGCGGACGCCATTCAGCTGCGGTTTCATGGCGTCCCTACTGGCCTGGGGCCGCCCTCCCCTACACGCAGTGCAGGGGAGGGCGGCTTGCTGCTTTTTGTTTTTGCTTCCTTACTGTGTCTCGCGGTTGCGGGAGCGCTCGTGCTGAGTCAGGTAGCGTTTGCGCAGACGAATATTTTGCGGGGTCACCTCGACCAGTTCGTCATTATTGATAAAGTCCAGTGACTCTTCCAGGCTCATCAGGATGGGCGGAGTCAGGCGGACGGCGATATCTGATGTGGAGGAGCGAATGTTCGTTTTCTGCTTCTCTTTACAGATATTGACTTCCATATCCTGTGGGCGGCTATTGAGGCCGACGATCATGCCTTCGTAGACAGGAGTGCCGGGCTCGATAAACGTATCGCCGCGTTGCTGGGCATTATTCAGTCCGTAGGTAACGGCGGTGCCCGGCTCAGATGCAATCAGAGCGCCCATACGTGTATTGCCCATTTTCCCCAGCCAGGGCTCAAAGCCGAGCAGAATGCTACTCATCGCACCATTGCCCTTGGTTAAGGTTAAGAAGGCATTGCGGAAGCCGATCAGGCCACGTGTAGGAATGCTGTATTCCAGGCGTACATTGCCTGAGCCGTCATTGATCATATTTGACAACTGCGCTTTGCGGGTTGCCAGATTCTCGGTCAATGCGCCAATATAGGTATCTTTCGTATCAATAACGAGATGTTCAATTGGCTCGGTCAGATGGCCGTTTTCGTCCTCACGCGTAATGACCTCGGGACGTGAGACCTGGAATTCGTAGCCTTCGCGGCGCAGCTTCTCGATCAAGACCGAGAGATGCAGTTCGCCACGGCCCGAAACGATGAACTCATCGGGCGAATTGCCGTCAACGACACGAAGACTGACATTGGTCTCCAGTTCGCGATAGAGGCGCGCACGAAGCTGACGCGCAGTTGGATATTTACTTTCGCGACCGGCGAGAGGGCTGGTATTGACGCCAAAGGTCATTTTCAGCGTAGGCTCAGTAATCGCAAAGACCGGGAGCGCCTCGGGATTATCAATATCAGCAATCGTGTCACCGATATTCGCGTCGGCGACACCTGTGAGTGCTACAATGTCTCCGGCCAGTGCTTCCTCAACCTCAGTGCGCGAGAGACCTCGGTATGTGAAGACGTTGTTGATCTTCTGGCGAGAAGTGACGCCATCGCGGCTAATGCGTGCGACAGGCGTGTTGGAAAGGATGCGACCGCGTATGATACGGCCAATGGCGTATTTGCCTTTGTAATCATCATAGTCCAGGGCCGTGACCAGCAACTGGAGTGGTGCGTTGGTATCGACGCGAGGAGCGGGAACCGTATTGACAATCGTCTCAAAGAGTGGCTCGAGGCTGACACGCTCATCGTTTGGATGATACATGGCAACGCCATCGCGACCGATAGCATACAGAGTCGGGAAATTGAGATGAGCATCGGTCGTAGCCAGTTCCAGGAAAAGATCCTGGGTCCATTCAAGAACCTGATCAATCCGAGCGTCTTTACGGTCGATTTTATTAATCACCACAATCGGCTGCAGATTGAGTTCGAGTGCTTTCTGCAGCACAAAGCGCGTCTGAGGCATGGGGCCTTCAGCCGCGTCAACCAGCAGAATACAGCCATCAGCCATATTGAGCACACGCTCAACCTCGCCACCGAAATCAGCGTGACCGGGAGTATCAACGATATTAATTTTGATACCGCGATAGGTTACCGCAGTATTTTTAGCCAGGATCGTAATGCCGCGTTCGCGTTCCTGATCATTGGAATCCATAATCAGTTCGCCTACCTGCTGATTCTCGCGGAAAATGTGGCTCTGTTTGAGCAGGCCATCAACGAGCGTCGTTTTGCCATGGTCAACGTGAGCAATAATGGCAACATTGCGAATATCTTCTCGGACAGCCACACCGGAGACCTCTTCTAAAGCCGTGTCAGTTTGCATGATAAAAGTATAAATCCTCCATACGATAGCAGAGTAGACAACCAGATCATTCGACGATTTTTTCTATGTGCCGATACTAACGGCGTATGTCCATCCGCTGTGAGTGAAAAAAGCCATGTCTCTTCATAATAAGTGATCGTGCAGATCAGTAAACATGCCAATAGACCCTGCATTCTACGCATTGAGCGTATAACCAGGGCGTAGCCACACAACATCGGGGCCTACTTCCATGGCAAAAAGAACGTTTGCCGTATCATAAATTGGTATCGTAGCTCATAACCACGGCACACGAGGCAGGCAGGCTTCTTTGCAAGATGCTGCTAAAGCAGTGCTCACTCTATTTTATGCTAAATCTGGCTACCTGTCGAGTCATTGACTGCTCACTGTGCTAAATTGCTAGAAAAACTGGTTTTGGCGCGTAGTTGATGACGTGCGGCATTATGTCCAGTATCGATATCTAGCTAGTGTCGTGCTTTATTCAAGGCACGATCCAGATTATAGCAGGTACTGATCAGGGACAGATGGGTGAAGGCCTGCGGAAAATTGCCCAGGGCTTCACCAGTCGGGCCGATCTCTTCGGCATAGAGGCCGAGATGGTTACTATAGGTAAGCATCTTTTCGAGAAGCAGACGCGCTTCAGAGAGACGACCGGCGCGAGCCAGTGTTTCCGCGAGCCAGAAACTACAGGGACTAAAAGAGCCTTCGATAGAACCTAAGCCATCGTCGGCGGCGAGTTGAGGATCATAGCGAAACACATGGGAGTCAGCGGTGAGCTCGCGTTGAATGCGCTCGATCGTTTGTAGCATAAGTGGATCGTTGGGGCCAGCGAACCTGGTCAGCACCATCAGGAGAGCACTGGCATCAATAGCATCATTTCCATAACATTGAACAAAACTTTTCTTCGTTTTACTCCAACCTGCTTCCATGATCTGCTCATAGATCTCTGAACTGATACTTTCCCACTGTGAAATGGGGGCGGGCAGGCCGCGATGGCGAGCGATACGCAGGGCACGATCAAAGGCTACCCAGCTCATGACGCGCGAATGCAGGAAATGTTTCGGGCCACCGCGAACTTCCCAGATGCCTTCATCCGCTTCTTGCCAGTGCGTGCCTAACCACTCCAGGAGGCGGCGCAAATTCCACCAGAGATCGTAAGAAATATCTTTATGGCGATTGTTATAGATATAGATCGAGTCCAGCAGTTCGCCATAAATGTCAAGTTGTTGCTGGCGATAGGCCCCATTGCCGATGCGAACCGGTCTGCTGCCAGCATAGCCATCCAGATGGTCTAGCGTGAACTCAGTAAGGTCGTGAGCGCCGCTAATCGTATACATCGGTTGGAGAGAACCGTTCTCCTTGAGCTCATGGCAGCGTGCGTCTAGCCAGCCCATAAAAGCCTCGGCTTCCTGCGTGAAACCAAGAATGAGCAGGCTATAGAGAGTAAAAGAGGCATCGCGTAGCCAGGTATAGCGGTAGTCCCAGTTGCGAGCGCCGCCCGGTGTTTCCGGGAGGCTAGTAGTAGGCGCGGCGACAATTGCGCCAGTTGGTGCATAGGTCAATAATTTGAGCACGAGCGCAGAGCGTTGCACCATCTCGCGCCAGCGGCCTTGATACTGGCATTGTGAGAGCCAGCGTTGCCAGTAGCGCATCGTAGAGTGAAAAGCGTCATTATACTGGCGATGGGAGATGCGCTGAGGGGCGGCATCACCGTTATGGGCACTTTCCAGGACAAAATAGAGTGATTGACCTGCGTGTAATGTGAACGTAGCGTAGACGCCCCCAAAGCCATCCTCCTGGAGAGGAACCGGGGAAGTCAGGCCGAGAGAAAGCGACTCGCTATGAAAGACAGCGCCCTCTTCAGAGATCTGGATCGTATGAGAATCGCGGGCATAGTTAAAAGCCGGGCGGCAGACCAGTTCGAACTGGACGGAGCCGCGAACCGCACTGACAGAGCGATAAATATGGTGGCTATGTGCGGCGGTGCCGACTATTTTCACAGGCATAAAATCAGTGATCTCACCGACGCCGTCGACCGTGAGGAAGCGTGTGATCAGGATATTCGTTTCAGGAAGGTAGAGCTGCTTATGCCGCATGCCAGGAGTTTCAGGGGGCGCGATCCGAAAGAAGCCACCTTTATTGGCATCCAGAAGTTTCCCAAAAACGCTGGGGGAGTCGAAGCGAGGAATACAACACCAATCAATAGAGCCATTCATGCCAACAAGCGCAACTGTATGCAGATCACCAATAACGCCGTAGTCCTGAATGGGAAGATACGCTCCAGTGGTCGATGTTTGTGGTCCTTGCATGATCAAAGTCCTTTTCCTGAGAAAAATGTTTTCCAGTCCTACATATGCTACACGAGATACCGGCTGGATGCTCGTTTTTGTGAGAAATTGGCTGAGAAAGTAGCCTATAACGGTATAGTGTACACTATTTTCAACGCATCGTGAAAGGGAAGTGGGCCGGGGGGGGACGCGGATCGGCATGAAGCGCGATCAATCCGCATCAACTAAAGGCCGAGAGGGCCGGTGGGGCCCGCGGGCAGGGATAAACCGCAGCCCCTACCTCTGCTTTTCTTCGAGGATGGGGACCACATGCACGCCCTTGCCAAACGAGACCCGTCCGAAAAAGAGAACAGGGAGGGGCTCGTCCCGGTCCGCGGGCCCCATCGGCCCTCAGGTTGATGCGTATTGGATGGGCATGAAGTGCGATCCCAACCTCAGCGTTTGGGCGACGGAATCGATGCAGGAATATGTTCGCCGGGCGAATGGGTGATGCGTTATGAAAAATTATAAAAGTGCTACATATCCTACACAAAGGTGGAGGTGATCGGGATCTTGATCCTACACGACCCCGCACCAGAGCTACATGAGATGGTGAGGAGTGAGATGATAGGGAATTGAGATCTTTTTGGTGACGCGCTACAAGATTTTTTACGCTACGAGAAAATTTCCTAAAAAAGCTACATATCCTACACAAATGCCGATGTGATCGGGATCTTCCCCCTACACCAGTCCTACACATTCCCCCGCTATGATGTTGCACTGCCTCTCTCTCAGGCGACATCGTTGTTGTGAGAACCGGGTGGGCGGTATGTTTGCCTCTCTATTATAGATATTCGACAGGTGGGGAAATTTCTGAAGGGGTCGGGCAAGATTTGTTTTTCTGCATGAATTTATGGGAGTTCAGGCAAGAGAAACTTGCATAATGCTATCGATCAGGGGATCAATGTCACGTAAATATGTCTGTACCCGGTGCCCATCGCCCCCATCCTTGTAGAGTCGCCCGTTTATCTGCGACCGAGGCGACGACGAGGTGGGA
>DATJHM010000211.1:0-8157 GCA_035493895.1 Ktedonobacteraceae bacterium | reverse complement strand
TTTTGCGGCTCGTCTCGTCTTTGGCAAGGGGGCGCCGATGGTCCCCATCCTCGAAGAAAGGCCGAGGTAGGGACCAGGCTTTATGCCGGTCCGCGGCCCCCACCGGCCATTTCGCCCCTTCTGTTGATGCATATTCATTGCCGACAAGCGGCGACTCTACGGAATTGATGCGAGATTCTCCTTATTTCCGTGACATTGCAGACAAGCAGCGACGCTACAAGGATGAGGGGCGATAGGCACCGGGTACAGTAAGTCGGACTTATTATTGAGGTGGCATTGACAAAGCTCGGCAGAATGTTGTACTTTTTTCTCAAGAGCACCTGCGATAGAGACTCGCGATTTACAGGTGCGCAGCAGAAAGCATGCGGAGGAAGAGAGTGTCGTCAACGAGCAATACTGGCAATGTGCATCTTCCGGCGAGCACTTATCAACCTCAATACAAGCTGGTCGCCGAAAAAATTATCGAACTGATTACTACCTCGGGTTTGAAATTGAATGATCGACTGCCAACTGAGCAGGCTCTGGCAACACAAATGGGAGTCAGTCGAGGAGTTGTGCGCGAGGCCATCAAGTCGCTGATGGCGATGGGCATTGTTGGAGCGCGCAAGGGCTTTGGCCTCTATGTCACCGTGCAACCAGAAAACGGCGTTCAGCTTGTGGTCGAACAAACAATGACCGTCGATCCAGATACCATTGTGGCCCTGTTCACCTTCCGCTGCGAGCAAGAGATGCTGACCACACGCATTGCCACCCAATATATCACCGTGACAGAATTTCGCGAGTTGGAACGCATCGTCATCCAGAATCGTCAGGAGGCAGATGCAGGTCAGATCGAACCGTTTCTGAACAGCGATGCCGCATTTCACCTGAGCATTGCCCGCGCCACACGCAATCCCTTTTTTCTGGATACGATCAAAAACGTGATCAAATTGCAGAGGTGGGCAACACGTCTCGTCAATGGTCGTTCGCCGGGCTCCATGCTCACCTCTGCGGAACAGCACGAAGCTATTTTCCAGGCGATTAAAAATGGAGATTCTGATGCAGCAGCGCAGGCCGCCAGAGTACACATTGAAGCAGTGCTGGAAGCCTACCGTCAGGAAGCAAAGCGTCTGCTTTTCGGAGATGAAGTCCCCAAGGGGCAGTAAACCTCCTGAGCTTCTGGCTTGCGGAGTTGTTCTTCTGTTGATAAGGGACATTGTGATTACCCAGGAGAATAGTATTGGCTACCACCATTCTCGGCCTCAAAACCTACGATATTCGTTTCCCTACCTCACGTACCCTTGATGGTTCCGATGCGATGAATGCCGCGCCGGACTACTCGGCGGCATACGTCATTCTCGAAACCGATCATCCAGCAGGATTGGCCGGACATGGCCTCACTTTTACAATTGGACGCGGCAACGAGATTTGCGTTGAAGCGATCAAAGCGCTGGCCCCCCTGCTCATCGGGCGCACACTGGAGTCTTTTACCGCGGATATGGCGGGTTTCTGGCGACATATTACAGGCGATAGCCAGTTGCGCTGGATTGGACCCGAAAAGGGCGCGATCCATCTGGCAACCGGAGCCGTCGTCAATGCCGTCTGGGATCTGTGGGCCAAGAGCGAGGGGAAACCACTCTGGAAACTGCTCGCGGATATGACCCCCGAACAGATCGTGGCCTGCATCGACTTCCGCTATATTAGCGATGCCCTCACCCCACAAGAAGCGTTGGAGCTATTGCAGCGGCACGATGCGACAAAAGCGGCGCGTATCGCAGAGATGCTCGAGCACGGATATCCATCCTATACCACGGGCGCTGGCTGGTCCGGCTACAGTGATGAGCATATGCGTGAGCTTTGCCGGGGGATGCTGGCCCAGGGCTGGACCCATTTCAAGCTGAAAGTCGGGTTGAAGCCAGAGGAAGATATCCGGCGGGCACGCATCATGCGCGAAGAGATCGGGCCGAACAACACGCTGATGATGGACGCAAATCAGGTCTGGGATGTCGGAGAAGCCATTAAACAGATGGCAACGCTAGCCGAGTTCTCCCCATTCTGGATCGAGGAGCCGACCAGTCCCGACGATATTCTCGGGCACGCGGCCATCGCACGCGCCGTCGCACCGATTCGCGTTGCCACTGGCGAGCATGTACAGAACCGCATTATTTTCAAACAGCTCTTACAGGCCAATGCGATAGAAATCTGTCAGGTTGATGCGTGTCGCGTGGGAGGAGTCAACGAAGTGCTGGCGATTCTGCTGATGGCGGCAAAATTCGGAGTGCCAGTCTGTCCCCATGCCGGGGGTGTCGGGCTCTGCGAATACGTTCAGCATCTCTCGATCTTCGACTACATCAGTGTCAGCGCCAACCTGGAGCAGCGTATGATCGAATACGCACCCCATCTCCACGAACATTTTATTGATCCACCCGTGATCAAAGACGCACATTATATGCCTCCCCAGGCCCCAGGATATAGCGCAACCATGTATCCAGCATCGATTGCGACTTATACATTTCCAGGTGGGTCTGCATGGACGCAAGAAAGGAACTAAAAATGCGTCGTTTCGGCCAAATTATAGGCGTCAAACCTGAGCAGATCGAAGCATATGAACGGATTCATGCGGAGGTCTGGCCCGAAGTGCTGGCGATGATCCACGCCTGCAACATCCGCAACTATTCGATTTTCCGCCACGGCACCCTGCTTTTTGCCTATATGGAATATGTCGGGGAGGATTATGAGGCGGATATGGCAAAAATGGCCGCCGATCCCAAAACGCGCGAATGGTGGACATTCACCGACCCGATGCAGGAGTCGCTGAGGACCGAGGCAGAGGGTCCATGGTGGACGCCGATGCCAGAAGTATTTCACACAAACTAAAGCAAAGTATTCTGGAGGATAGTTATGTTCCGTTTAGATAACAAAATCGCCCTGGTAACCGGTGCTGGTTCCGGGATTGGAGAAGAGATCGCCCGCGTCTACGCAGAGCAAGGCGCACACGTCATCATCGGAGATATACAGATAGAGGCAGCAACGCGTGTGGCCTCTGCTCTACAGGAAAGCGGCAAAGCGGCGACGGCGCTCGCGCTCGATGTAGCAGACGAGAAGCAAGTTCAGGACGCTATGCAGTACATTAGCACGACATTTGGACGATTGGATATCCTGGTGAACAATGCCGGTGTCAGCCATGTTGGCAATATTTTGGAGACCAGCGTCGATGATTGGGAGCGAGTGATGCGTGTCAATGCGCGAGGCGTTTTTATTTGTGCACGTGAAGGGGTCCGGCAGATGCTCGCGCAGTCGCCGGCGGGTGGCGCGATTATCAACATGGGATCGGTAGCGGGCATGATCGCCGTTGATCGTCGTCTGCCCTACAGTGCAAGCAAGGGGGCGGTACTGGCAATTACACGCTCGATCGCCATTGACTTTGCGACGCAGGGGATTCGTTGCAACGCGATCTGTCCGGGCACCGTCCATACGCCCTTTGTTGAGGGCTATCTCGCACGCGCTTTTGCCGGACATGAGGATGAAGAGCGACAGAAGCTGCATGCGCGCCAGCCCATAGGACGCATGGGGCGACCGGACGAGATTGCCAAAGCCGCGCTCTATCTGGCCTCAGAAGAAGCCTCATTTGTCACAGGATCGCAGCTTGTGATTGATGGCGGGTGGACGGCAAAATAATTTGTTGAAACCGCCCCCGGCGCAGACAAGCAGCGCCTCTACGGGATATGGGGGCGGGAATGGGGCGGAATATGGGGGACGGGATCGATACACATTGTGATCAAAGATGAAAGAGACAAAGGAAAGCAGGGGAACAATGACGAATCCTCAGACAAATACTTCGGGATCTTCTCCGCGACAGGAGCTTCGCACACTGGGAACGACGGGACTTCAGGTCACGCGCCTGTGTATCGGGTGCGCCCCCCTGGGGAGCATGCCAGAGGCATTTACCTACGAAGTGAGCGAAGCCCAGGCACTGGAGACGATTCGTGCCCTTTTTGCTGGACCTATCAGTTTTCTCGACACAGCGGCCTCATATGGCGATGGCGAGAGCGAGCGAAGGCTGGGTCTGGTGATACGTGAACAAGGGGGACTGCCTCCGGGGATGGTGCTGGCAACTAAAGTTGATCGCAATCTGAGCACCGGAGATTTCAGCGGTCCCCAGATGCGACGCAGCGTTGAAAGGAGTCTGGCGCTGCTGGGGCTGGAACATCTGCCGCTGGTTTATTTACATGATCCTGAACATACTTCTTTTGAGGAGGCCATGCAGCCTGGTGGGCCGGTTGAGGTCCTGCAACGTTGCAAAGAGGAGGGATTGATTGGTCATATCGGAGTTGCAGGTGGCCCCATTGATCTGATGACGCGTTTTGTCGAAACCGACCTTTTTGAAGCAGCGATCTCGCATAATCGTTTTACACTGCTCAATCGCGAGGCCGAGCCATTCTGGGACGTTTGTCAGCGTCATAATGTGGCAATCGTAAATGCAGCGCCCTACGGAGGCGGGATCTTAGCGAAAGGGCCGAGCGCGTATCCACGCTATATGTATAGTCAGGCATCAGAGAAGCTCATTCATCAGGCCACACAGATGGAAGCAGCCTGCAAACGCAATGGCGTGCCACTGGCAGCGGCGGCGCTGCAATTCTCGCTGCGCGATCCCCGCATCACCTCGACCATCGTGGGCATCAGTCGACCAGAGGAACTGACCGAGACAGTCGCGCTGGCAGAACGGGAAATTCCCGAGGAATTGTGGCAGGAGTTGGATGCGATCTCCCGGGCCTGAACAGGAGCGAACTCGCATCGTGTCTAGCGAGATAACAGCGGTTTTAACGTGCTACTCAGATTTTTTAAGATAGCAGCCGCTGTATCGCGTTTTGTATTGCCAATGCTGGCCTGAGTCAAAGCTTGATAAAGGGCAGCCTGAATATGCTCGGATAAGCCACCTTTATTGGCATAATTAGGAAGAGTCGGGCGTACGACAACGTTTTTCTCAATGCCCGCAATGGTGACATCCGAACGTGTGCGATCAGGCTGGTCATTGGGAACCAATGAACCCGTATTTGGATCGGAGAGTACCTCTGCGATAAACTGCCAGGCAATATCTTTGTTCTGGGATGCCTGATTTATTGCCAGTTGCCAGCCGCCCAGGCAAGAATATCCTGTCACCCCTGACCGGGCTTCGCCGTCTTTGCAGACAGACATGAGAAGCGAGCCTGGTCATGTACAACGGATTGAGTCGGGTCAATGACAAGAGAGCATTGTCCTTTTTCCTCCGGCTGGACGTTCCTTGACCTTTGCAGGTATCCTGGGTATACTTCTTCACTAGGGGCGGCAGGAGCTATCATCTTTACTCCGACCCGATGCAGGGGTGTTGAACAATCTTTTCCTCTATCACGAAGAAGTCTATAGGAAGTTCTACTGGCTATCCTCCCCAATTGAGCAACGCTACAGATATGCGACATAGACAATTTCGCACAAGCAAAGGATATTTTCTGTGAGTACGCATGCACAGTCTTCGGCAATACCAACCAGACAGCAAAGGGGCGGTTGCGCGCTTATTATCGGCAGCGGCCTCGCGGGCTTATTTACTGCTCGAGTGCTAAGTGATTTTTTCGCGCGCGTCATCATTATTGAGCGGGACGTCTTTCCGGAGCAGCCTGACCATCGCAAAGGGGCCCCTCAGTCGCATCATACGCACGGGCTTTCGGGTCGTGGGCAGGTCATCCTCAACCAGTTCTTCCCTGGCCTCTTTGCTGATTTGCGGGCGGACGGTGCGGACTCCGCGACCAATATGGTAGCGATGGTGATGGTGGGGCCCTTTGGGAAATTAGCCACGCAGAAGCAAGCGCGTGAGAGTCTGCGCTTTAGCCGCTACTTGCTGGAATGGCATGTTTACAAACGCCTTGAGCAGCGGCCAGAGATAGAGATAGTGACCAATTGCGAGGTCACTGAACTGCTGACAACCCCGGACCGTTCACGCGTGATTGGCGTCAAGACGCGCGCGAGGGGTGCGACGGGAGAGATCAAGGATTTCGCTGCTGACCTCGTCGTCGACGCCAGTGGACGCAACTCACAGCTGCCGAACTGGCTCAAAACGTTGGGATACGATGCGCCGCCGGAAGAGAGAGTGGACTCTGGTCTGGGCTATGCCTCGCGTTTTTATGAGAAGCCCGCCGACTTTCCGAACGAATGGCAAAACACATTTATTTTGCCGCGTTACCCCGATAGTCCACGCTCCGGCACGATCGCGATGGTGGAACATAACCGCTGGCATGTGACCCTGGGAGGGGTAGCCGGACATTTTCCGCCAACGGACGAAGAGGGCTTTTTGCGCTGGGCACAGGAGTTGCCTGATCCCACAGTCTACGAATGCCTGCGTATCGCCAGACCACTCACCCCTATTCGTGGCTACCGTATCCGCGAGAACCATATACGCCATTATGAGCAACTCACACGCTGGCCTGCGGGATTGCTGGTGATTGGAGATGCGATCTGCGCGCTCAATCCCATCCGCGGTCAGGGCATGGCGCTCAGTGCGATGGAGGCGCTCACGCTCAATCAATGCTTCGCCGAACAACAAAAAGCGCCACGACCAGAATTTGAACGACACGTTCAGCAGCAGCTCCATAAGACGATTACGGACCCGTGGCGCTTCACATTGGCAGAAGATATGCGCTGGCCGGGAGTCACGCATAGTGGAGCGCCACTCCCGTTGGGATTCAGGCTCTGGCAGCGGTATATCGACCTCGTGCTTCGCAGTGCCGTCAACGATAGCGAAGTGAGTCGGGCATTCCTGACCGTCTACGGCATGCTGGAGCCGCAATCTTCACTGGCGAGGCCGCGCATCCTGTGGCGTGTTCTCAGGGATAGTATCTTCCGAAAAGGGATACCGGACGCGAACAATCCATTTGCCCTCTCCACGAAAGCGCTTGCGCAACTGCGAAACAGGCCCGCAAGCGCGAAGAGTGAGGGCATTGAAACCAGGGAACATTCACCGTCAAGCTAGTGCTAGGTAACATTCACCGTCAGATTATTGGTGCATGCAGGATTGGAACAGATGAGGTGAAACGTACCTGCCGTCGTAAAGCGTCCCGTTGTAGCCCGACCGTTCGGCGGGATAGTGAAGTTTACTACTGGCGGTCCCGTTTCCTGCTTCGTTATCGTGTGAGAAGCATTCGCATCATTCGCGATAGTGAGTGTATCGCCTACATGCAAGTTCATTGCATTATCAAGAAAGTGCGCTCCCCCTGCCGCGTGTAATAGAGGAATACAATGCCGTGTCAGGATCACGGGACTATGATTTTTGGTGGTATCCAGAAGCTCAAAAAAGCGATCCGGTTGGCTATGATCATCTCTTTCGCCCAGGGCATCAAGGTGGAAAACATCTTCGGCGAACCTGAGAACAGTCGTGAAGTCCAGCAACGCATCGCTGATATGAGGGCTTCTGGCCGATGAGCCATTCGCATAGGCAAAAGGCGAAATGACGAGGAATGGGACGCGAAACCCATAGCCAAGCGCATCGACATTCGCCGGAGCGATGTGATCGTAGAAGCCACCGAAATCATCCCACGTCAGGACAAGCACGCTACTCGACCAATCGGGGCCTCTTTGGACCGCATTAATCCTGTCCGTGACCCAATTTTCGCCTGCACAAGACGTAGAGACTCCCGGGTGCTCAGAGTAGGCGGTAGGGGCAACGAGCCAGGAGAATGCGGGCAGATGTCTCTGCACCGGGCCAGCCATTGTTCCCAGAGCATCATCATCGAAGCTCGTTTGTCCGATAGCGATACCGCTTGGATCGGGCGACGCGGGCGTAGGAGGCGGCGCAAGGTTGTTCACAGTCGGGAACGAATTCAAAAAATCGTTGGAGCTTGTCAGCGAAGTGGTATAAAATTTCCAGCTGACATTCTGCTGCGTCATCTCACTTGCCAGAGTTGGGAGCGTATTATTGGGGAAGCAATTGACGTTGTTCGCAGGAATAGCTCTCAGGAAAGGGACTTCAGGATTTGCGGGGTCGTAGGTGCCTACGGTTCCACTGGGCGAGCTGCACGCCCGGGAAACGCCCGAAGTACGAGTCAAAAGAATGATTCTCTTGCATGATAAAAATAATATGCCTGATATTATTCAGATTGCCGGGAGGAGGTGGATGTCTATGTGAGGGTGGGTTGACTTGCGCATGTGCTG
>DATJHM010000210.1:0-16469 GCA_035493895.1 Ktedonobacteraceae bacterium | reverse complement strand
ACCACCAACAGCGTTCCTTCGTTTTGTGGTTGATCTCTTCGTCTGTGTTAGCTATCTCGATGGTATTCTGGGCACAAAGTCTATCACTCTGACCACGTTTCTTCTGTTCACCGTAACATATAGTGCCTGGCTGGTGGTCTTCCATCGAGGAAAACAGAGTGGTGAAGGTCCGCATCCCTCCTGGTTACTCACATTATTCTGCCTGGCCTGTGTCTCTCAGTTCATCTCCATATTGGGTTTGCACTTCGGTTGGCTCTGGCTATTGCCGATGATTACCGCTGGCTTGATGTCGGCGATACGGCAGCGATTCCTGGGCGTGATCGCAGCGTTTTCCCTCTGGCTGAGTTCAAGCGTTGCGTCCATTGTCGTCGTACATCGTTGGGACCCCAATAGTCAGTTGATGCTCCTGCTCACATTTATCCTCGTTTTTGGATTTGTCTCTACGATACGTGAGCTCGCGCTGGCTCATACGCGTATGCAGCAACTCATAACGGCGCTACAGGGCTCAAATGCCGAGCTGGAAGCAGCCCACACCCGGCTTCAGGAGTATACAAACCAGGTTGAGGATCTCTCAGCAATGCGTGAACGCAACCGCATCGCGCGTGAGATCCACGATACGCTCGGTCACTCGCTGACATTGCTCTCCGTGCAGCTTGAAACGGCGACTCGATTGGAGGAGCGTTGCGATGACGGTTTGCACGAAGAATTGCTGGAGGCGCGGCGCGTCGCCAGAGAATGCCTGACGGACGTGCGCCACTCGGTTGCTGCCTTGCGTCCCGACTCAGCGATCGTGGGCTCATTCAACGAGGCATTGCGGCGGCTGGTCGCTGAATTTGAAATGACCTGTCACGAGACCGAGATCACGCTCGATCTGGAAGAGGCCACGCACACGCTGAGCCCGGAGTTGCGCATGGCACTGTATCGCTGCGCACAGGAGGCGCTGACGAACATTCGCAAGCATGCAAGCGCAACAAAGGTGTTGCTTCGTCTGAGCACCAGCGAGGAGCAGGCGGAACTGACCGTGCTTGATAACGGCCAAGGTTGTACTTCTCAGGATGGCAGGAGCGTGTCGGGCTTCGGCCTGCTGGGTATGCGCGAACGTGTGATGCTTCTGGACGGTGTGCTCAGGGTCGGGCCTCAGGCCGGACGCGGCTGGCGCGTTGAAGTCGTAATTCCGTCCTCCATTGCCTCTACAGCGATGCGTGCGGGGACAACCAGGGATGGAGCATAATAATGGCAACGCATATTCGCGTTCTGGTGATTGACGACCAGCGTCTGCTACGCGAGGGCTTTCGTAAGCTGATAGAGATGGAGCCGGGCTTTGAGGTCGTCGGTCTGGCTGGTGATGGTGAGGAGGCGCTGGCACTTGCCGAACGTCTCCATGCGGAACACATCGCGCCCGATGTTGTGCTCATGGATGTACGCATGCCGCGTATGGATGGCATTGCGGCCACGAAGGCTTTTAAAGAGCGCTGGCCCGAGAGCCGCGTGGTGATTCTGACGACCTTCGATGATATCGAGCTGATCCACGCTGGCTTGCGCGCGGGCGCGCTCGGTTATTTGCTCAAAGACATCACTGCCGAGCAGCTGACTACCACCATTCGGGCAGCTGCGCAGGGGCAGGTTCTTCTGCATCCTGATGTTGCGAGCAAAGTCATCACTTCGTTCTCATTGGTTCCCGTCGAGACAGCAATTCCCGGGCCTGCCATGTCCGCGCGTGCAGGATCGAGTGATCTGGGACTGTTGACCGAGCGCGAACGTGAGATTCTGACGTTGCTCGTGCGTGGTGCATCCAATCGCGAGATCAGCGAGGCTCTCTATATTACCGGGGGCACCGTCAAGAATCATCTCAGCAACATCCTGGCCAAGCTGAACGTACGCGATCGTACACAGGCCGCGTTGAAAGCCAGAGAACTGGGTCTGGTCTAGCAATCAGTGTTTTCTGGCTTTGCGCAATCTCCCCAATAGCATGATCATCGTTCCCCATATCGTGACCCCGGCCAGCGCAATCTTGGTGACATCCACGACTGGCCTGACCGTGACCCCCTCTGGTCCGATGATGATAACGGCAACCGGGCGTCCGGAGGAACCGCCTCCGCCACCCATGCCGCTTCCTCCCCCGCTCGCTGGCTCTGTCTGGGGCTCGGATGTCTCCTGTTTGGGGAAGGTCGTCAGTCCAGCAGAACCTGAGCCGGAGCCGAAGCCGCCGCCAGCAGCAATTTCGCTTGCCGTGATAACCGTGTAGTTGCCAGCCGTCACCGGTTCACTGTACACGGCACCAGGCTGGGCGGCCCGGTAGATCTTCTCCATCATCCCGGCGAACTGTCCTTCTCTCTTCTCTGCCAGATTGAGCAGATTGTTTTCGGTATCAGTCATGAGTCGTGCTTCTTTCTTCGCGCGAGCCGAATGGAGTTGACGACGGTGAAGATGATCACGCCCAGGCCCCAGAGCCCTAGCTGGATGCTGCGGGTGCGATCGACGATGGAAAGACGTTCTACCTGCCCATTCCGCTCTACGAGTATGGCAGTTGGTCGCTGCCAGACAAATGCGCTCCAGGGAAAGCGAACGACGAGCACCTGAGATTGTGGTGTCAGCGTGAGATCATTCACGACCAGCGATTGACCAGAAACCTTTTGCCATTGAAAAAGCGCTTTGGATCGTTCTGGCATAGTCTGTACCTGCTTTCCTCAGATATCTATAGTTGCTTTCCCTTCACAGGAATTTCATCAAATATCAGCAATAATACTCTGAACAGATCTTATCACTAAAATTGACGAAATTCCATATCAAGTGATCTCCTACGCAAATTGCCAGGGAGCCTCTTGCTTGCGCCGATTTTCGTACGCTGCAATGCGATCCTGCTGCTGTAAGGTCATGCCGATTGCATCCAGTCCCTGAAGCAGGGCATTTTTTCTGAATGGATCAAGCGCAAAATTCAGGACGCGACTGCTGGGTGTGATGATGCTCTGTTCTGCCAGATCGATATCCAGGGAATAGCCTTCGCTTGCTGCCGTCTCTACGAACAGCGATCCTACCAGTTCTGTATCTATCCTGATGGGGAGCAGGCCAATATTCAGGCAGTTATTGTAAAAGATGTCGGCAAAACTGGGCGCGATAATGACGCGGAAACCGTACTCGAAAAGAGCCCAGGGCGCATGTTCACGCGAGGAGCCGCAGCCGATGTTTTCACGCGCGAGCAGGATGCTGGTTCCCTGATAACGCGGCATGTTCAGGACAAAGGCGGGATCGGGTTCTCTGGTGTTCGGCAGATAGCGCCAGTTGGTAAAGAGTCCTTCGGCGTACCCTGTGCGTGTGACGCTGGTCAGGTATTGGGCCGGGATGATAGCGTCGGTGTCTACGTTCGCGCGATCCAGGGGCATGACCAGCCCATGATGTGTGGTAAATGCTTGCATGTGTTCTGCTGCTTTCTCTTGAGAAGTTTCACTGACGAATATTCATGAAAATGTCAGCGCTGACTTCTTGCACCTTCTCATTAGAAGTTCTACTGACGAATATCCACGAAATGGCCTGCGACCGCTGCTGCTGCGGCCATGGCGGGACTGACCAGATGCGTGCGCCCGCCTTTGCCCTGCCGCCCTTCAAAGTTGCGATTGCTGGTCGAGGCGCAACGTTCTCCAGGTGCGAGCCGATCATCGTTCATGGCGCAACACATGCTGCATCCAGGCTCGCGCCATTCAAAGCCAGCCTCGATGAAAATGCGGTCCAGGCCCTCCGCTTCGGCCTGCTGCTTGATCAGCCCGCTTCCTGGCACGACCATGCCACGTATACCCGGCGCGCACTTCTTGCCCCGCAGCACGGCGGCGGCGGCGCGTAAATCTTCGATGCGGCCGTTCGTGCAACTCCCAATAAACACGCGATCCAGGGTGATTGCTTCTATGGGAGTGCCCGCTGCCAATCCCATGTAGGTCAGCGCTCGCTGCGCGGCGGCACGTTGTTTGGGATCGGAGAATTGTGCTGGATCAGGCACTTTTCCTGTGACGGGCGCGACCATGGCCGGAGTAATGCCCCAGGTGACCTGTGGCGCGATATCGTCGCAATGTACAATGAGCACCCTGTCATATGTCGCGTCGGGATCGCTACGCAGGGTACGCCAGCCTGCTACCGCTTTATCCCACGCCGCACCCTGGGGCGCAAACGGACGCCCTTGCAGATAGGCGAAAGTCGTCTCATCGGGTGCGATCATGCCTGCACGCGCGCCCCCCTCGATCGCCATATTGCAGACGGTCATACGTCCCTCCATCGAGAGTGCGCGAATGGCTGAACCCGTGAATTCGATGCAGTGACCCGTTCCCGCATTCGTGCCGATCTGGCCGAGCAGAAACAGTGCCAGATCTTTAGCGGTGCATCCTGCGGGCAACGTTCCCTCGATACGCACCTCCATGGCTTTGGGACGGCTCTGGCGCAGGCACTGACTGGCCAGGACGTGCTCTACTTCGCTGGTCCCGATCCCGAAGGCGAGCGCGCCAAATGCGCCGTGTGTCGATGTATGGCTGTCTCCACAAACGATCGTCATGCCTGGCAACGTGATGCCCTGTTCCGGGGCCGTAATATGGACGATGCCATTGCGTGGATCATCGATATCAAAGAAGCGAATCCCCGATTCATGGGCATTACGGTCCATCGTGGCCAGTTGTAGCGCTCTGGCAGGATCGAGAACAGGGATATTGCTGCGTTTGCCATATGTCCCGATCGGCGTCGTAGAAATGCTGTGATCGACCATGCCAAATGTTGCTTCTGGATGTCGCACTCGTCTGCTCGCCTCTTTCAGGGCCGCGAACGGTTGCGGAGTTGTTACCTCGTGCACGAGATGACGATCGATATATAGCAAGGTGCCCTGCCCTGGCTCCTCGCTAATAGCGTGCGCATCCCAGATCTTCTCAAACAATGTACGCGGTTGTGTAGAGAACCTGTCGTCCATAAAAAATCCCCTTCCTGAAAAACCCTGGAAAAAAACGAGCGAGACGTGAATCGCGCTTCTACAAGAACTAACTGATATCGGCATGCTTAGCAAGCTCTTAATGAAAAGTATAGTCAACGCTACGTGATCTGTCTAATACTTCTTTATTACAGGTAGTGATGCTCAAAGGGCATCACTATGCCGAGTTTCAGAGAATTGTTATGAAAAGTGCTACATCTCCTACACAAATGCGGATGTGATGGGGATCTCAGGGCTACACTACTCGGTCAAACGTCATTGCACACGTTTTGGTGCAAGCGAAAGAGCGGGAAGAGGGGCGCGATACGTCCGGGAACTCGCTCGCCCTGATCAGTAGGGGCGTGGTGCAGCGAGAGCGGAACTGCGCCCCCGTCCCCCACCGGCCATCTCGCCCTCATACGTGTGTCTCGAGTGCGTTTTCATGGTTGGAGAAAAGACGCAATGAGGTTTGACAGAGCACTACTTGAGCCTGGAGAGCGGCGCGAATTGCTACACTATTGTATGCCCATAGACATGAAGAGAACCGCCTCTCCTCTAAAGGGCGAGAGGGGTAGAGCGAGTTCGCAGGCACAGTTCCGTTATCACTGCACCGTGCCACTACTGGGTTTCTGTGGCTTAACTTCATGACGCTCAGGCATCAGTGTTGCTATACCAATTTACATAAGCAATTTATATAAATTTGTGATAGAATAGGGATATGGTACACCATTTCTCTGATGCTGACCTGAACGTCGGCGACTTTACGACGGTGATTGAAGATTTCACGAGCATCTTTATTCGGTTGCCGTCAATTGAAAAGCTGAGCTTCACGACCCTGTTCGTGTTGCATACATTATCTCGCAAGGGTCCGCTGCGACTGAGTGAATTGACAGCCACAGAGCAACTCACGCAACCAGCAATCACGCAAATGGTGACGCGGCTCGAACACGATGGATTGGTCGAGCGTCGACCAGATCCAGGCGATGGTCGTGCCGTGCGGGTACATCTCACCGCACTCGGCGCGCGCACCATTGAGGCGCGCCATGCTGACCGCGTCACGCAGTTCACGCGCTTTGTCGAACAGCTGAGCCCAGACGAACAACGTGCAATCGCATCCGCACTACCAGCGCTGGCTCGTGTAGTCGAACTGGGAAGGAATGCGTTGTCTCCGTTGACCCCACTTCCTTCTGCCAGCAGCGAACAACACGCGGAACATCCAAAGCAAGAGGAGTAAATTATGCCCAGAAGTCAGGATGGAGTCCCTATGACAGACTCCTCGTTCCCACTTCAACCCACCCTGATCCACGTCTCGGACGAGCAACTCTCTGACCTGCGCACACGACTGAAGCATACCAGATGGCCCCTGGGCGTCGGCAATGACGACTGGTATTACGGTGTCAGTCGAACTTACCTGGAGGAGCTTGTTGACTACTGGATCAATGTCTACGACTGGCGCAAAGCGGAAGCCGCAATGAACCGCTACGAACATTACCAGGTGAGCGTCGATGGCGTTCCCGTGCATTTTATGCGCAAACCTGGTGTCGGCCCGAACCCGGTCCCACTGGTCCTGAGCCATGGTTGGCCGTGGACCTTCTGGCACTGGTCCAGGGTCATTGATCCGCTCGCAGACCCCGGTGCCTTCGGTGGCGACCCCGCCGATGCATTCGATGTCATCGTACCCTCACTGCCTGGCTTCGGCTTCTCGACGCCCCTGCCAGACAATCCGGATATGAACTTCTGGAAGGTTGCCGATCTCTGGCACACCCTGATGACAACCACCCTTGGCTACGAAAAGTACGCCGCAGGAGGATGCGATGTCGGTGCCCTGGTGACCGGGCAACTCGGGCACAAGTACGCTGACGAACTGTATGCGATCCATATTGGTTCTGCACAAAAGTTGAGTTTTTTCAGCGGCGATCGTGCCTGGGATTTTAGCGGCGGACATCCCATACCCGAGGGTATTTCTGAGGAGGTCCGGAACAGGATCGTGTCGCTCGATCGCCGTTTCGCTGCCCATCTGGCCGTGCACGTGCTCGATGCAAGTACCCTCGCATACGGCCTGAGTGACTCCCCGGTGGGCATGCTCGCCTGGATTCTTGAACGCTGGGCGAGCTGGAGCGATAACGATGGCAATGTCGAGAATGTCTTCTCGAAAGACGATATCCTCACACACGCGATGATCTTCTGGGTCAACAATGCCATCGAAACCTCGATGCGTATGTATGCAAACGCGAACCGCTATCCGTGGACACCCGCTCACGATCGCTGGCCGGTCATCGAAGCGCCGACCGGTATCACCTTCGTGGGCTATGAGAATCCGCCAGGAGTCACGACCGAGAACCGCGTCCAGCAGTTTCTGAGCAGCGATCGAGCGTCCTGGTACAACCACATCAACATCGCTGTTCACGATCGTGGTGGGCACTTCATCCCCTGGGAAATCCCGGATGGCTGGGTGAACGATCTGCGCCGCACTTTTCGTAACTACCGATAGTGGAGAAAAGCCGCTATCGATTAGCCTAAAAGGTGCGATTGTAGTCGGCTCTCAGACCTCTATGATCGCTACACCAGGGCTACATTGCCCGTATACCAGGGCGACACTGCCCTGGCTATATGGGTGCCATCATAAGAACTGAGAGCATATTTTTGCTTCTGATATAGATATTCGGCAGGTCGTGAGATTTCTGAAGGGCCAATGTGAGATAAATGGCGAGATTTTTGAAAGATCAGTGCAAGATGGACGGTGGAGTCCTGCTACCCATGAGCAATTCATCGACACCAACTCGCGCTACGTAACCGTCTTGCGTACATGTCCGCGCTCGGTTGACCCGAGCGATAGATCGCTTCAAGCGTTCGTTCGTAGTCGTACGTCACGCGATGATGGGTTACCAGCCATTGACCCTCATCATGCCAGGTGACAAGCGCATAGGCCGCTTGCTGGTTTCCATCAAATGGAAAGCCTACAGCGCCAATGGAGGCGAGACGCTGTGCGCCAATCGTGCCCGCCGATGCGTAGTGGATATGGCCGTAGATAATCAAGTTTGCACGCGCATCCCCAAGCATCCGTTTCGCCTCATGTTCTGGCGTCGGGGTTGGGTAGCTGGGAACGGAAGGGTGCGGTTCGAGGATCAGAATATCGGTGACACTGGTGGGAGTGGCATGGACAATGAGCAGATCTGTCTCTGGCGAGCTGCTCTGTGGTGCCGCGATACGATAAGAAAACGGCAAGCCTGCTAAATAAGCTGCTCCTTCGTCTCCGATCTGTTGACGCGTCCAGCAGGCGAGCAGGTTTTTGGGGCGTGCTTCTACGATTGCACGCTCACCATTCCCGTAAATGGCGGGCACATGCAATTCCCGGATGAGCGCCAGTGTTTCAAGCGGTTGCGGACCATTCGAGATAAGATCTCCGGCAATAATCAGCGCATCGTACTGCTGCTGCGTAAGGTCCGCGAGCACGGCATGCAACGCCGCAAGATTGCCGTGAATATCGGCTATCAGCGCGACCGCGAATGGTCTGGATGAGGGCTTGTTTCTATAAAATTCCATAGTTACCCGATCTTTGGAATGAGTGTGTCTTTTGGGGTCAACAGACAACTTGCACATCGACAAGAACATTGCGGACGCAAATACGATTGCAGGTTTAGCTGATTATTGCGTCATTGGAGTATATCATAAGAATATTAAGGCTGAACAGGAGCCATGGGACTCGGCGAATTTCCGTGGCTGCTATTGATATACTCTTGAAAGATGAGATGGTGTGCCGCCTCGAGTGCGGTGGCAATTGAGCCGAGGAGCACGCTATCGTCCCCGAGCTTTGAGGTAACGATGCGCGGCCTCAAAGGGGTGAGTTGTTGTAGGCGGCGCTCCAGGGGTGGGAGTAACAGTTCACCACGTTGGCCGATCCCTCCGCCGAGGACGATCAATTCTGGATCTAACACGGCCGTGATGGCGGCAATGGCCAGGGCCAGACGATATCCCTCCTGTTCGATCACGACGAGCGCTTTCGTATCACCCTGTTGTGCGGCGTCAAAGATCTGTCGGGGAGAAAGATGCGGGGGCAAGCCCTGTTTCTGGGCCTGACGAACGATCGCCTCCGCGGCAATCGCTTCCTCAAACATACCCGAATAGTTCTCACTGATCGTGCCAGCATTTTCTACCGAGGCTTCGTCCGCAGCGAACGGTAAGAAGCCGATCTCGCCTGCCGCCCCCCGTGCTCCCCGGTAGAGTGCGCCGTTGATGATAATACCCATGCCGATGCCGGTGCCTAGAGTGATGGATACAAAGGTCGTGGCGTTGGCACCCCAGCCGAACGAGCGTTCACCCAATGCGGCAAGATTGGCATCATTTTCGACGGAAAGACTCAGGCCGAATGCCGCCTGCAACTCGCTCAGCAGGCCGTGTCTCTCCCACTCAGGCAGATTTGCCGCGAAGCGTACGCGGCTGCTCTGCTCGTCGAAAACGCCGGGAGTACCGATGACAGCGTGTACGACCTGCGACCACGACAGGCCCGCCTGCTTGACCGCATCTCGCGCCTGACAACTGATGAAGGCGACCAGCTCGGATGCGCTCTGGACCTCGTTTGGCTTATCACAGCGCGCAATAATGTGACCGGCAAGATTCGCGACGGCGGCGCGGACCCAGCCGCGACCGACATCCACGCCAACAACGTAACCGGCATCTGGATTGGGTTCGTACAGGATGGCGATCCGTCCACCTTTGCTCGATATCGATTGTCCCACGGCCCGCACCAGACCGGCTTCCTCGAGACTGGCGAGTGCCAGCGATACGGTTGGCTTAGAGAGCCTGGTTGCCCGGGCAAGCTGGGCACGAGACGCGGGCTGATGGTTGCGCAAATACTCCAACAGCATGCGCTCGTTGATGACGCGCAACAGGGATGGCGTTCCCACCTGATACTCGTGGTACGGATGGCTCTCAGTCGTTGACATGCAGTGACCCCTTTTAGTGACGCAAGTTCTGTTTTCTCACCATCATTGTAAATGATCTTAACCAACTTGTAAAAGTCAATTGTCCCAACGTTGGCGGAGATAAACCCCGCCTCTACATAGATAGAAACGGCTTATTTGCGTTCAGGCATGAAAAAGCCTGTAATGCCGTTGACAAAGCAAAGTTAGGAAACTATACTAACTCTAAGGCGTAGGATTCGCATGCGATCGTGTTCATTCTCCTGACTGTAGCGAACAAGCATATTGCAAGGAGGTAGAGCGTGAGTTCTTCAAGCGTCAACAGAGATTCTCATGAAGTTCCCGCAGAAACATCGGAACAAGCGAATGGTGGTTTTGTACGCAGTATTCGATTGCCAACATCGATAGCAATCAATATGACGCAGATGTGCGGCATTGGTCCGTTCATCACTATTCCTCTTATGGTGGCGGCCTATGGTGGACCACAGGCGATTCTCGGCTGGATATTCGGGGCAATTCTGGCTCTGGCAGATGGTTTGATCTGGGCTGAGCTGGGTGCGGCTATGCCGGGGGCGGGCGGTACCTACATCTATCTGCGCGAAGCCTTTCAGTATCGGACTGGACGCCTAATGCCGTTTATCTTTACCTGGACAGCAGTTCTTTTCATCCCTCTTATTATGTCCACCGGTATCAATGGCATGGTCCAATATCTCGGCTATCTCTGGCCTGATATGAGCCGCTGGGAAATCTATCTCGTTTCGTTTGTGCTGACCGGCCTCGTGCTCTTCGCGCTCTACCGGCGCATCGAGTCGGTCGGTATGCTCAGCAATATTTTGTTTGTGATTATGTTGATCACGATGGGGACCGTGATCGTTGCCTCATTCACGCATTTTCATCCAGACCTGGCATTCACCTATCCCGCTAACGCCTTTACGTTGGATAGTCACTTTTTTGCCGGAGTGGGCGCGGGCCTGATCATCGGTATTTATGATTATCTGGGGTACAACACGACTGCGTACATGGGTGCGGAGATTCGTAACCCCGGGCGCGTCATTCCCTGGTCTATTATCGTTTCTATCATCGGCATCATGCTCCTCTATCTGGCGCTGAACATTGGCGTTCTGGGCGTCGTACCCTGGCAAACGGTGGCAAAATCGAGTTCCATCGCTTCGCTGGTGCTGGAGACGGTCTGGGGAAGGGGCGTTTCAAGCGTCGTGACGGTGCTGATCCTGATTACAGCCTTTGCTTCAGTCTTTACGGGACTGCTCGGGGGCTCGCGTGTACCCTACAACGCAGCGCGTGATGGCCTCTTCCTGCGCCAGTTTGGCAAATTACATCCACGCTATCATATCCCACATATCTCCATCATCGTGATGTGTATCATTACCGCCCTGGCTTCCATTCTCCCTCTCGGCACGATCATTGCGATGTTGACGGCAGTGATTGTGATCGTGCAATCTCTGGGGCAGGTGGCGGCACAGGTCGTCTTACGTCGCAGGCAAGCCGAGCTGAAGCGTCCCTATCGTATGTGGCTCTATCCACTGTTTACGATCATCGCGCTGATTGGCTGGGTGTATATCTTTGTGGCATCGAGCCTGAGTGGAACGCAGTTCATCTTGCCGATCTGGACGAACCCGATGATACTTGCCATCGCCTGGACGGTGCTCGGCATCATTGCCTACCTCATCTGGGCGCGTTTCGTCGAGCACACATGGCCCTTTGGTCCTAAAGAGATTAAAGAGGAGTATCTGGAAAAGCCTGCTGAGGCCGATGCGTCAGCCTGATATTACGTGATCTGGACGATTACGGGCAGCGAAAAGGTGCTGTGGTCGTCACTGTCATAGGCAGTGGCGATCAGCGTCGCGAACGTGTATTTGAGCAGATTATGTCTGGGAATATTCACTTTCCAGGCGATCGTGCCGTAGCCATCGCTGTCCGTGTTCGTAAGTGAACTGCGGAAGGAGGGGGATGAGTCGCTATAGATCACGCGGAGCTTGACGCGGCAGTTGCCTCGATTGGTGGTGATCTGGACCGAAACGTTTGAGCCATTCTGAACGGTCTCCGGCACACTGGCGATGTGGACGGAGAGGGGCCGGCCGTGGTGAGCCGGGGTAGGCGTAGGGCTGGCGAGCGACGTGGGACTGGCGGTGGGGGTGGGCAGAGAACTGGCAGTCGGCGCGCTTGTGGGTGTGATAACGGGAGGAGGGGCGCTCGGGGTGGGCTGTCTGTGCCCTGTCGTGGCAGTAACGGCGGTTGCCTGTGTGAGCGATTGCGTACGCGTTGTTTGCATTGTGGTTGTGCCGGTGGGTCGAAAAGAGGTCGCAGGAGGAACATTTTCCGCTGTGCTCAAAGGGTGCCCTGGCCTGTTCTGTCCGGCATTCTGGTTGGTAGAATGTACCGTTTTTGCGATCCCTGCATTGATATGTTGGGTGCGAGGATGCGCTGTTGGTAGTACTCCCAGGGAATGTATTTCCCAGATGCCACTCAGGCAGAGCGCGAGCCCCAGCCCTCCCAATCCGTAGAGCAGCGTACGCTTGCGCCGAGATTGGTGCTGCGGACGAAATACGAGACTGGAAGTGACCGATGAAATTTCTGCCGCCGCCTGTATACGCCGCGTTGGGACCTCTAATGTTACCGCTATGACCGTCTCGTCAACTGGCAGCGACATATTCACGCTCTGTTCTGCTAATGGCGAGCGTGTTTCTTGCGCATAAGATCTTCCCATCGTGGGTAACAGTTGATATTCCTGAGGGATCTGAGAGTCAAAGGGGAGCGTTCTGCCCACATCATGTGTTGTCCCTTCCTCAGCTGAGATGCGCGCAATCGTGTCGGCGGAGATATGGGCTGATTGTGCCTCGACGAGAGCAGTTGAAAGCGGATGCAGCGCTTCGGGAACGCTGAAAAGCGTGGCATGGGTATGGCAGGCCTCGGTAAATGCGGCGGCGAACTCCTGAATCTGGGCAAAACGCGCCTCTGGCTCTTTTTGTAGAGCACGCATCACGACATTGCTCAAACTCACTGGCAATGCTGGCACGCGTTCATGGAGCGGAACCGGCGTCTCGTGGGCGTGCTGGACCGCGATCGCCAGACCAGTGCCGACGAAGGGCAGCGCTCCACTGAGCCATTCGTAGGCGACAATGCCCAGGGAATACTGATCGCTGGCCGCGCATGGATAGCCGCGAAACTGTTCCGGAGCCATATAGAGCATCGTGCCAGCCTGATCCGCAGGCTGCGAACGATAGGCGCTGTGACCCTCCAATGCCAGTCCGAAGTCGCTCAAGAGAAGCGTAGTATTTGCGCTGAGCAGCATATTCTCCGGTTTGACATCGCGATGAATAATCTTGCGCACATGAGCATAGTTTAGAGCCGCGACGACCTGTTGGACCAGCGTGAGCACGGTCGCGGGGGCGAGTTGTCGCCCTCGTGGATAGCGTTGGCGTAAGGTGCCATTGGGGGCGTAGTTCATGACCAGATATGGCCTGTGTTGCTCAATGCCAAACTCCAGCACGCGGACGATGTTCGGATGCTCCAGATTGGCGATAATACGCGCCTCTTTCAGGAAATTTTGCAGGATATCCTCGGTGAGCTGTATCTGGAGCACTTTAATAGCAGCCTGAGTATGAAGATAGATATGCCTGGCCAGATAGACCTCTGCAAATCCCCCACTGCCAAGTAATCGTACAAGTTTATAATTCCCAAGCTTCTGTCCCATCTGATAGGTCATCTGCCACCCCTCCCCCTGCGATAGTACCTTTCCATTGTTCTTCAGCGAATGCCAGTAACTGGCATCAGACGCTAAAGTAATTATAACAGGATTAGGGAGCATTTCCCTAATAATCAAATCGACATGATACAAATGTACTCATAGGATAAATAAATAGAAAAATTGTAACGATACTGCCTGTCGTAGACAACAGGCAGTATCGTTACGGATACTCACTCTATCAGACCTGCTCAGGAGCAGGAGTGATCCCATGGCTCCAGAGGATCATTGGTATCTGCCTGCAATTGGACGGGAGTCAGAATGGGTTGGCCCGGCTCGCCAATGAGGACCGCAACAAAGAGCGCCCGACGAGTGGGGCTGGGATTATTGGCGAGGAGGTGGAGACAGCCATCTGGCTCATAGAAGACCTCGCCCTGCTTATAGAGCCTGGGGGCATGTCCTCGCATTTCAAAAAGGACATCTCCTTCTACAACATAGCCGAAGACCGGTCCCGGGTGACGATGAGGAGGCGCACCCTGAGCGCCTGGATCGAGTGCGACAGTATGCACGGTGACCTGTGCGGGGTGATGGGCCTGAATCAGTTGCTCCATGAGAATGGTTGTTGTCTTCTTCGCAGCGGGATAGCTGTCGTTCTCGTTATACCAGTAGTGGAGAAACTCGTCCCACGTTTTCGTTCCCGCCGCAGATGTGGGGTTCATATGACTATCCGCGCTAAATGTTGCAAACAGAGAATCTGGCAGTTCCGTAGTTCGCAGCGTTGCTTTTCTTCCTCTTCTATGAAGATAGGTCTGGATGATCTCTTCTAATGTGAGAACCTGTGGACCTGCCATATCCGGTAGATATCCAGCCGGTCCCTCTTCTGCCAGTGCAACCAGGCGTTCCGCAACATCATCGATATCTACAGGCTGCAATCGTACATTCGGTGGTACCGGGATCACGTTCAAGGTGTCGGCACCGAGTGATTGTATGAGCCGCAATGCAAAGAGATGAAACTGGGTTGCGCGTACTATTGACCAGGGAAGCTGCGATTGCGCAATAATGGTTTCAGCTGCATATTTTGCCTGATAGTAGCCAGAAGTTGCGCGGTCAACGCCGACGATAGAGACGTAGATGATATGCGGCGATCCTGCTGCATGTGCGGCCTGGACGAGCAAGCGTGTTCCCCCAATATCGGTCGCCTGTGCCCCTTGCGGAAAGCTAGCACAATGAATAATGGTGTCTACTCCTGCAACTGCCGCGGATAGCCCCGATCCCGAGGTAAGATCGCCCGTGACGATCTCGGTTCCCTCTGGCAGATCTGGATGCGATTGGCGGCTGAGAACCCGAGGTGTATGATGGCGAGCCAGCAAGCGCGAAACCACCTCGCGCCCCAGATCGCCGGTTCCACCTGTAACTAAAATCGTTGCCATGATAAGCTCTATATCCTTTCTTCGTAGATATTTATGGAATGCTGCTACGGTAGCATAAAAATGGCCTGTCAAAAAGATCCATTTTTAGGTAAAATAAGGGTGCCATTTTTATAAGATATCGAGAGAGGAATAGAGGATATAGATATAGAGGATGTGAAGTAGCAGGGAACGATAATCTGCCAGAGACATGTCAGATTCTGAAGACGTGAGACGCAATTTGGCAGGGCTTAACCGAAGAACTGTTCAATACCATGTGCAAGCTGTTGGGCAAATTACGTACCTCAGACATGGGTTTGCGGGTATCCTTGATATAGGAGATGTGGGGAGTGGTCGCAGAGATCTCAGTGGAGTCTCCAACACAATGCACGCCATAATTGCTGCGATGAGGTCTTTTGCGACAAATCCCCATCTGTATTGACCCTGGCATCCTAGCTATGGAGGAAGATGATGGCTACTGAAGAATTACGTGCTCCCGGTCGCTATGGCCTGGATGAGATTGCGGAAAATCGGCTGGAACCGTGGCCCAATCCGCATCCCGAGCGCAACTACGTGAATCATCTGGAGATTCCTGAGTTCACCTGCCTCTGCCCGCGCTCTGGCTTTCCCGATTTTGCGACGATAGTGATAGACTATGTACCAGATAAGTCTGTCGTTGAATTGAAAAGCCTGAAGCTCTACATCAATGGATATCGCAACCGCCCCATCAGCCATGAGTCGGCGACCAATACGGTCCTCAATGACCTGATTGCTCAGCTCAATCCACTCTGGATCAGGGTTGTCGGTGACTTTACAGTGCGTGGTAATATCAAGACGATCGTATTTGCCGAGCATGCCCAGCCCGGTTATGCCGGTACACGTCCCGAGTACAAACGCTATGGTCAGGCGTAATGAAGAATTGCAGCGGAAAATTCTTCACCCCTTATCTGTAGATGTCCGCACAAATTCTCGCAGGAATAGGTATGGTCCGATATCCTGATTATAGAAGGAGGATGCTATGTCTCAACAATCTCTCGCAGTCCTGATTGCAAGTGGCGGCATGGATAGCTGCGTGCTCGCTCACTATTACGCTGCCGCTGGCTTCAATCTGCACCTGGTCTCTTTTAATTATGGTCAGAAGCATGTCAAAGAGCTGACCTATGCCGAGCGCTATATCCAGGATCTGCGTACGCGCTATTCCAGCGGCACACGTCCACTCACGATCCAGCATGATGTGATCGAACTGCCGATCTCGCGCCTGCTCGCCAATTCCGATTCGGCCCTCATCAACACATCGGTCAAGATGCCATATGGTCATTATTCTGATGATAGCATGAAGGCGACGGTGGTTCCCTATCGCAACCCCAATATGTTGTTGCAAGCCGCCACGCTGGCCTGGGGCGAAGGGGCAAGCATTGTAGCCTATGCTGCTCACCAGGGAGATCACGCCCAATATCCCGATTGCCGCAAGGTATTTGTTGACTCGTTCAATGAGATGCTTGCCG
>DATJHM010000209.1:0-11603 GCA_035493895.1 Ktedonobacteraceae bacterium | reverse complement strand
GTGCGACGTCAACGACAGTAGCTTTGGTGGGTCCGAAGCGACGGAGAACATCCTCCGTCGCATCAAGAATACGGGCAGGCGTCAATACATCTTCGGCCATAGCATACCAACCTAACCGCGTTCGCTGTCGAGATCAGCCATCGAATGTTCAGGATAGCGAGCACCGACAGCAGAACCAGCGGGAATCGCATGCTCGATCTGCGCGAGATCGTCCGCAGTCAGATTGAGTTCGAGAGCGCCCAATGCCTCGGTCAGGCGATCACGACGGCGAGCTCCGACCAGCGGCACGATATCCTGACCACGCGAGAGAACCCAGGCAATAGCAACCTGAGCAACCGTCGCGCCCTTCGCTTCCGCAATTACACGTAGCGCCTCGACAAGAGAGAGATTATGATCGAGATTCTCGCCACTGAAGCGGGGACTAAAGCTACGGAAGTCGCCCGGCGTTACAGCACGATCCTTCGACCAGTGGCCGCTGAGGAGGCCACGCGTCAGCACACCGTAGGCAGTCACGGAAATACCAAGTTCGCGGCAGGTAGGCAAAATATCGGTCTCGATACCACGTGCCAGCAGCGAATATTCGATTTGCAGATCGGAGATGGGATGTACAGCATTGGCGCGGCGAATCGTGCTGGCACCTGCTTCTGAGAGGCCAATGTAGCGAACATGTCCCGCTTTGACCATATCTGCAATTGCGCCGACAGTATCTTCGATCGGCACATTGGGATCAACGCGTGCGGGTCGATAGACGTCAACATAGTCAGTCTTGAGCCGACGCAGAGTATAGGCGAGGAAATTTTTGACGGCGGCTGGACGTGCATCGTAGCCGGACCAGCTGCTATCGGGGGTACGCAAGGCCCCGAATTTGACGCTGATCAGAACCTGCTCACGAGCGCGACCACGTAAGGCATCACGAATGAGCATCTCATTATGGCCCATACCGTAAAAGTCGCCAGTATCGAGCAAGGTAATGCCAGCATCGAGCGCGGCATGGATCGTGGCGATACTCTCGGCCTCATCAGCCGGGCCATAGAAGTCGGACATGCCCATGCAACCCAGGCCGATTGCGGATACGCGGGGACCATTGGAACCAAGTAAGCGGGTAATCATACAGGTATTCTCCAATTGTGTGTTCGTAAAAGTATTTGTCTGTATCTATGTGATGATATCAGTATAAAATATGGAGTGACAGATGTCAATATTTGTCATCTGAAGCGCGTCGATTTTATCTCATTTATGCGTTGATGCTCTCTATCTCGAACCAACTAAGCTCTTTTACAATATAATTAAAACACGCCTGAAAATATATGAAACAGTTCCTGTTTCAGAAGGAGCTATTTTATGTTCAATGTTTGCCCACGCTGTGGAGAATACAGCGTAGAGAAAGCGATAGATTCGAACGGGCCATTTGCGATTTGCCCGTTTTGTCAGTATGCACACCCTTTTCTTCGGCAACCGCTGTTTCTAATTACAGGGCCAAGTGGAGCAGGGAAAACCACCGTCTGTCTGGAGCTGGTTGCGCTGTTGAGAGACGAATGTGTGGTGCTAGAGTCGGACATTCTGTGGGGAGCGTTTCCGGCTACCGAGGAGAATGGCTATCAAGAGTATCGGAATATGTGGTTGCGAATGGCAAAAAATATCGGTCAGGCGGGCAGGCCAGTCGTTCTGTGCGGGACCGTTTTGCCAGAGCAATGCGAACGTTGCCCTGAACGTCGCTATTTTAGCACGCTGCACTATCTCTCCCTGGTATGTGAGGATGACCTTCTGGTAGAACGTCTCAAGCAGCGGCCTGCGTGGCGAGGAACAAACAATGGCGACGTTGTGCAACGGATGGTCCAGTTCAATCGCTGGCTGAAAGAGCACGCAGCCACGACGAATCCGCCGATCACCCTGTACGATACCAGTCAGAGATCGCTACAAGAAACCACCTGTACTATCGCGCAATGGATACGTGAGAGGCTATAAGAAGTTTTCGTGAGCGGGATAAACGCCGCCTCTCCCTGGGCGGAACGCAGACAAACACCGCCTCAATCTGACTCTACAGCTCGGAATGGCAGATAGAATTGGACAGAATAAGAGAAGTACACATCAGAAGCCAAAGAAAGCAGGGAGCACAATGACCTCCTGGCCGGATTTCAAATGTATTTTGAGGCCAGCAGATCCACTGATCATTTCATTATTGACAAACATCTTGACATGCTCACGTATGTGCCCTTGCTCCGTGCATAAATAAGCCCAGACCTGAGGATGTTGCTGGGCAAGTTGAGCCAGCATCTCCTCTACGGTATTGGCGTACAGCACAATCTGACTCTTGCCGCCGCTGTAGGTACTCAAAGTCGAGGGCAAGCGCAAGGTGACTGAGACCTTTTCGTCATCACTCATAAGCAAACCGAATCGATTCTCTTCACGCACATGATGTGCAACCAAATTTTTCGCCCAAAGAAGTGCATGCGTATAGATATGTTCTACACTGTTGCCAGTATACGAGGAAGATTGCAGGTTTGCAAGCATTTCATGAAGCATCCTACGATAATACGCCATAATGCAAAAACCTCCTGAAAACAATGGTTCAAAGCGTTCGCTCAGCAGAAACAGCTATTGTTTGCTTACGACACGCTATTACAAAGGACCAGGCACATTTGAGAGGGGTATCTCCCCCTTTGTGCGAGGTCGAAGTAGAAATATTTGAATCATCGTACGCATCTTGCCGATCTTCACTGATCTTCAGGAATTTATCCAGACAGATTTTTTTATCCTTCTTTTTTATAATACAGAGTCGCACCTAGCGGATACCATCGCAGGGAGGAACAACAAAGAACAACGCTCGCGTATGACCCACAACAATGCCAGCATCGTTCCTGGAAAACAAAAAAAAGAGGGCATCCCAGCAATGAGACGCCCTCTGAAGTTATGAATAGAGAAACATGTCTGAAGTGATTTAGCGCTCGATAGGAGCACCAATCAGGCTGCCCCACTCGGTCCAGGAACCATCGTAGTTGCGCACATTGTCATAGCCGAGAAGCTGTGTCAGCACAAACCACGTGTGAGCCGAGCGCTCGCCGATGCGGCAATAGGCCACCACATTCTTATCTTCGGTGACACCCTTGCTCGAATACAGATTGCGCAGAGCCTCGGCGGACTTAAACGTGCCATCTTCCTGAACCGCACTTGCCCAGGGCACATTCTGCGCACCCGGAATATGGCCACCGCGCTGTGCACCCTCTTGAGGGAGGTTGGCAGGAGCCAGGAGCTCGCCGCTGTATTCGCCAGGAGAACGAACGTCAACCAGCGTGAAGCCCTCTTTGCCCAGAGCAGCCAGGACCTGATCGCGGAAGATGCGGATATCGGCATTCGGCTCCTCAGCATGATACTCAGTAGCGGCATAGGAAGGAATGTCGGTCGTGACCTCGCGATTGTCAGCCACCCACTTGACACGTCCGCCGTTGAGCAGGCGTACATCCTGGTGCCCATAATACTTCAGCAACCAGAAAGCCCAGGCAGCGAACCAGTTATTGTTATCGCCATACAGCACAACGGTGGTATCTTTGCTCACACCAGCCTTGCTGAGCAACGATTCCAGATTCTCCTTCGTAAGAGGAGCACGCACCACGCGTTCCTGTAACTCTGTCTGCCAGTTCAAGCCAACGGCACCGGGGATATGACCTTCATCATAGCCTTTGGTATTGACATCTACCTCTAAGAGGCGTACCGAAGGATCATTGAGATGCGCCACTACCCAGTCAGCATCTACTAACGCATTCGTGTGTGCATATCCATTACTTGCGGACATACAATTCCTCCTGATATTGTTTATGCAAAAATAATTCGCCGGATCGATTTTTTGATGACAGTTGTCTCGACGAGAGCGTCATCGCCCCAGCGCGAGAAAGAACCTTTAACTGCACGAGCTCTTCTCAGACAACCTTAGTTCCAGAGAAACTGCCATTGTTTACTATTACTATCAACAATATCATATTTGTGAGGTGCATTCAAGTTATTTTGGGTATCCATTTCTATCCAGATTTTTGCAAAAATCATGTACGTTGCAGCTACCTGAGAAACGAACTATTTTGTAGCACCGCCTCCGACGCTTCCCCAACTGAACGGACCACGCGAGCGCCTGCCAGTAGTAGCGACTCCAGCAGACGAACCCCCTCACCATGAGTATAGTCCCGAGCCGCAAACTCGCCCTGCAACAGTGGAGCGCTCGAAACATCTGTTATTGGCGTTGAATGTTCAATAGCCCGTTCCTCGCCGGTAGAGAGTAGAATGATGGAGAGGCCCTGTTGCGCGGCTGAGAGAGCTTCGTGAAGAAGAGCAAGATTGCCGGGGCCGATGGGGGCCGGGCAAAGGATCAAGAGAGAAGATTGCGCGAGTTGCGCCCGTACCTGCGCCAGGACTTCAGGCGAGAGTGGGGCATACGGCTGCTCCGTGATGACAGTCGCCGCGAGACGCAGGGCCAGCGTATGATCACTATCGCCAATATTGAGGGCTCCGGCACTGAAGGGGATCTGTGCATCAGCAAGAGCACGCATCAGCAATTCGCCCGAACCGCCACCCGCCATGACCATGACGCGAGGGGTAGGGAGTGCATCGTTTGCCGGAGAAGGAGCTTTCGCTTGATTGGGCGGCAGAACGCTCAGATGCTCGGAGCCGCGCAGAATGCCAACCTGCACATTGACACCATACACACGGCTGAGCAGGCCCGGCACCAGCACCTCAGCGGGTCCACCATCTGCAACGACGCCACGTTGAAATAAGAGCAGGCGAGGGAAATAGCGAGCTGCGAGATTCAGATCGTGGATAGCCGCTACCACCGTCACGCCCCGTTCGCGGTTCAGCGTTTGCACCAGTTCAAGCGTCTCAACCTGATATTTAATGTCCAGATGAGAGGTCGGCTCGTCCAGCAGGAGTACAGATGGCTGCTGAGCGAGCGCCATCGCAATCATCACGCGCTGGCGCTCGCCGCCACTCAGTTCGTTAAAGATCCGTTCCGCAAGAGGGGTAACGCCAGTAGCGGCCATCGCATCCTGCACAATCGCGAGGTCCTGTTTTGTGTGCGTACCCAGAAAAGAGACAAAAGGCGTGCGACCCAGGCCAACCATATGCTCGACACTAAACGCAAAGGGCATATGCAGTTCCTGAGGCACCACCGCAATGTGCTGAGCGACGCCGCGTCGTCCCCACTGCTGCAACGTACGACCGGCCAGCAATACCTCGCCCTGCTGCGGATGCAAGAGACCGCTCAGCAGACGCTGCAAGGTTGTTTTACCAGAACCATTGGGGCCGAGCAGGCCCACCAGTTCACCCTCCTGAATCGAGAGCGAGACATCATAGAGCAGAGGCAGATGTTGATAGCCAAAGGTGATGGAGCGCAATTCTAACAGCGGCGGCTGCGGACGTTTTTCTACCATCGATAGTCTCGCTTCCTATGGCGCAACAAGAACAGGAAAAAGGGGGCCCCAACCAGGGCCGTAAAAACACCGACAGGCAGCATAGCAGGAGCAATAATCACGCGAGCCAGCAGATCGGCCAGAATAAGAAAGATCGCACCCGCAAGCGCAGAGGTAGGGATCAGCGAGCGATGATAGGGTCCAAGCCAGAGGCGGAGCACATGCGGCGTGACCAGACCAACAAAACCAATCAGACCGCTGATCGAGACCGCCGCCGCCGTCAGCAGTGAGGCCAGCACGATAATCAGCAGTTTGCTCCATTCGACATGCAGGCCAAGATAGGCGGCCCCATCTTCACCCAGGGCAAAAGCATCCAGTACGCCAGCCAGAGCAAGCGAGCATACGATGCAGACCAGCACGATCACGCCGACGACCAGAACAGGAGGCCAGTTCACAATCGCAATGCCCCCGGAGAGCCAGTCAAAGAGCGAAGAAATCACAAATTGCGCGCGAGGGCTCAGCGTCACGAGCAGCGTCTGTAAAGCGACCATGACCGCATTCACAACCACGCCAGCCAGCAGTAATGTCACAACCGGCGTCTGTCCATCGGTGCGCGCCAGCGCATAGACGAGCAGGACAGTGAGCAGGGCCCCAATAAAGGCCAGGAGCGGCGTCAGCGAGAAGAGCGATGCCCCAAACGACGTCTGCAACGGTAAAATAAAAGCGATCGTAGCCCCAAATGCGGCCCCGGATGACGTGCCAAGCAAATAGGGATCGGCCAGCGGATTGCGTAACATGCCCTGAAAGAGCGTCCCGGCCACCGCCAGTGCCGCGCCAACCAGACCAGCCGCAACCACCACAGGCAGGCGTACATCCAGAACGATCACCTCGGAGGCCGAATCCCAGGTGCGAGGCAAATGAAAAATGCCAGTAGCATTGAGGAGAATCTGGGCAACCGTGCTCAGAGGGATTGCCGTCGAGCCAAAGCTGACCGCAAGCAAGAGCGCCACAAGCAATCCGCATCCCAGGATGACGAGCACAAGTGCGGTTGAGCGCACTCCGGCGCGGCGGCGTGGGCGTGATGGCGGCACAGATAGCGATGTGGGACGCGAGGCAAGTTTCATAGACGCTCTCATTGGCGAACGGTTGCGCTGAGTGCGTTATTGAGGCCAAAGACAGGCGTGATATACTATAAGCATATAGAAATATCGCGAAATGGCATGTCCCGGGTCGCTCCTTATGACGCGAAGGAACGCAAACCAGACTACCGGGCAGGTCTCCTGACTTCTGGCGTGCTATGCTGTAGCTCCGACCTTCCCATCTTGCATAAGACAGTGGCAAACCTCATCATGAGAGGAGAAACAGCACGCTCAGACCCCCAGACTATCTATGGAGTAGATCAGAGGCCGAACAGACCAGTTACAGTAGCGCGACTGCGTCGGAATTGCACCGACTTCCCTATTCTGCCTGATGGTTGGCATCAGGCCACCCGGTGAAAACAATTTTGTACTGAGAAGAAGTATAAGCCAGCGTAAGATCTCATGTCAAATAGAAGAGCGAATGAAAAAATACTGTCCCTTCGGTCAGTTGACAAGAGGTACATAGGATATGATACTTACTAAAGAAAAGTAGTTCTCCCAGACAAGAGCGTCTCATCGTCTTGAGAATAAGCGGGAACGGAACGTACTGGCAGATATTCAAAGAGGCATTCTGGGAATTGCTACATTTTTCTTTCATTAAAAGGATATACAAATGGCAATTGAAAAAGATTTTTTCCGGCAGGTTATGGGCTGTTTTGCGACTGGTGTTACAGTAGTCACAACACAGCATGAAGGGGAACTGGGTGGCCTCACCGTCAATGCATTCTGCTCCGTTTCGCTCGACCCCCCACTGGTGCTCGTCTGCATCGATCGCAACAGTAGTACATTACAGCTTATGCATGAAAGCAAACGTTTTGCCGTCAACATGCTACGAGATGATCAAGAAGCTATTTCACGGTGTTTTGCCACGCATTCAGAAGAGCGCTTCGACCGCTTCTGTGAAGTGCCTTATCGTACCATTGCGACCGGGGCACCCGTGCTGGACCATGTGTTGGCATTTATCGATGCGCGCGTTGTAGCCGAATATCCAGGCGGAGATCATATGATTTTCCTCGGCCAGGTAGAAGCGATGGGCACTGATGGAAAAGTAATATTTGCCGATGACGAGCTCGCGCGTCAGCAACCCTCACTAATTAGCGGGAATGGGGCAGGGAGTTCCCGCGAACCCCTCGCCTTTTTCCGGGGAAAATATCGCCAGTTGACAGAGCAAGCTCAGGCTCTGGTTTCAACACTCAATGAAGAAGTGGGAAAGTAGTAATCGCCGTCTGGAAGGCAGCGATTACTCATGGCTGCCTTCTGGATGGTGATGAGCTTTCTGTTTCATATCGTACTCGTGAACACCTCTCTTCAAAGTGCCCAGAGCAAGTGTCGCACAGGTTGGGCGAGTCATCACGAGTTCGCGGCCAAGCTCTTCGATCAGATCCTCAAAGCTCATCGCCTCGATCTCCTCAGCGCTCATCCCCGACACCATTTCGCTCACATAGGAAGCGGCGGCACGGCTAATCGTACAGCCCTCGCCCTCCCAATTCACCATCTCGGCCTTCCCATCCTGACCGAAACGGACATGCATCGTAATCATATCGGCACAGCCGGGATTGCCACCACTCATGGTAATATCAGAGCCCTCTAAGGGGCCAAAATTGCGCGGATTTTCATAATGATCTAGCAGAAAATCAATTGCTTCTTGTCGATCCATACATCCTCCAAAAAACAACGCGGAGAGGGACACCGCACAACGACATCCCCCTGCGAGAAACTGAGAAGATGGGCGCGATTACTTTTCGATAGGAGCACGCACCACATTGCCCCACTCGGTCCAGGAACCATCATAGTTACGCACACGCGGGAAACCGAGCAGTTCAGTTAAGACAAACCAGGTATGGGCCGAACGCTCACCGATACGGCAATAGGTCACCACATCTTTATCGGGCGTGATATCTTTGCTCCCGTAGATCTGGCGCAATTCTTCGGCCGACTTAAACGTGCCATCGGTATTGGCCGCAGTCCCCCAGGGAATGCTTTTCGCCCCTGGAATATGACCGCCGCGTTGAGCCCCCTCCTGGGGATAGTTTACCATATGCAACAATTCGCCACTATACTCTTGAGGAGAGCGCACATCGATCAAGCGACGAGCAGGGTTGCGCAAATTGCTGGCGACGTCATCACGAAATGCGCGAATGCTCTCGTCGGCAGGTTGCGCATGATACGAGGTAGGCGCGTAGCTGGGAACGGTCTTCGTCGCCTCGCGCTTCTCATTCTCCCATTTGGTACGACCGCCGTTCATGACACGCAGATTCTTATGGCCATACATCGTAAAAAGCCAGTAAGAATAGCAGGCGTACCAGTTATTTTTATCGCCGTAGAGCACAATCGTGGTATCATTATCGATACCCCAGCGGCTCATCAGCTGCTCAAATCCCTGCTGATCCACGAAATCGCGCGTGATTTTATCCTGAACATCCACATGCCAATCGAGCTTTACAGCGCCAGGGATGTGGCCTATTTCGTAAAGAAGCACATCTTCATCGGCCTCGATCAAACGGATCTGAGGATCATTGAGATGCTCTGCAACCCAGGAGGTATCTACCAACACCTCTGGATGCGCGTACGTAGAGTTCGCTGTTCCTGACATATACTACATCCTTCCTTAAAAAAGAAAATACGTTTCAGCGCTTATTGCGCTCTAGCAGCAATGATATGTACGTAGAGAAGCAACAACACGTTACTTTCTCTAAGAGAGAACAAAAATTTTCCGATTTATATTCTACTTCCCAACTCGGAATTAAACAAGAGGGAAACGGTCTATACAAGAGGGAAATACGGCATCGTATTGGTCGGTCAGGGGAGGAGGCGTTCGGCCAGGGCCGTATTGCGCATCGCCACCCGATCATTCTGGATCGCATACTCCAGCGCCTGCGGCTGACCGACCAGCACACAGAAGCGTTTGGCGCGAGTGATCGCCGTATAGAGTAAGTTGCGCTGAAGCAACATACGATGCTGGCGAAAGAGCGGAATAATCACCACAGGATATTCGCTCCCCTGGCTTTTATGGACCGTCACCGCATACGCCAGCACCAGTTCGTCCAATTCGTGAAATTCATAGCTCACGGAGAGCGGTCCCGCCTCTTCCAGAAACTCAACGCGCAGCGTGGCATCCTCTTTATTTATCGCACGAATCCAGCCAACGTCCCCATTAAAGACCCCTTTATCATAATTATTGCGCGTCTGCATCACCTTGTCGCCCACCCGCAGGCGGTAGCCACCCCACTCAACCTCAGCAGAGGCAGAGGGGTTCAAGCGCTCCTGAAGCTTCTCATTGAGCAGAGAAACGCCGATCGGGCCCTTGTACATGGGAGAGAGCACCTGGATATCGGTCAGAGGATTGAATTTATAGCGTGCGGGTAAACGGCGCGCAACCAGATCCTGAATCAATTCCTGGGCGCGAAGAGGATCGTCTTCGTGCATAAAAAAGAAATCGCTGTTCTTCTCCACCTTCAGCTCAGGCATCTGACCGGCATTAATACGGTGCGCAGTCACGATGATCTTACTCTGCTGAGCCTGACGGAAGAGTTCGAGCAAGCGTACAGAGGGAAGAGCCTCGCTACGCAGCAGGTCGCGCAACACGTTACCGGGACCGACCGAGGGAAGTTGATCGGCATCGCCCACGAGGAGCAGATGAGCCTCGCGGGGTAGCGCTTTGAGCAGGCTGTAAAACAACAGGATATCGACCATCGAAAACTCATCCACGATTACGAACTGATGAGGAAGAGGATTGTCCTCATTGCGCAGAAAAGCATTCTCGTGGGGCGCATATTCCAGCAAGCGATGCAGGGTCTTCGCCTGTGCTCCGGCAGCTTCGGAGAGACGTTTGGCAGCGCGTCCCGTGGGGGCGGCCAGGGCGACGTCGATTTTCCGCTTACGCAGCAACGATAGTAGCGCACGAATCGAGGTGGATTTCCCTGTCCCGGGTCCACCGGTCAGAATGCTCACCTTCTGCCTGTAGGCCATCTGCACCGCCGCCTGCTGCTTCTCGGTCAGGTGCATATTGCGATTCTGTTTCAGCAGGTTAAAGACAAGATCCCATTGTTGTTGCGAAGTTGGGGGCAAACAGGTTGGGGCACGCATTTGCAGACGTATGAGGCGCGCGGAGCCCTGTTCGGCATACCAGAACGGGCCGTAGTAGATGCGCTTCTGGGCTTGCAGAGAGCGCGCATGTTCGTCGGCGGCACTCTCGGGACAAGATGGATCTGTCGGAAGAGAAAAAATATCCGGCTGTCTGGCAGGCTCGACAAAAATGTCGGGATCGTTGTGCAACTGAGCCATCGCTTCCGGCAGGGCTTCGGGGGCATTGAGGATTGCAGCACGTTGCAGCAATTCATCCTCGTATAAAAAGCAGTGACCATCCTCGTTGGCCGCCTGAGCCAGAACATATTTCAGGCCAGTCAGCAGGCGCGTCAGACTATCGTATGGGAGACCTAGCTTGACGGCGATCTCGTCGGCAGTACGAAAGCCGATTCCCTGTACATCCTGCGCTAACTGGTAGGGATTTTCACGAATGACGCGGATGGATTCTTTGCCATATTGCCTGTATACTTTCGTTGCCAGATTGATGGAGACATCATGAGACTGCAAGAAGAGATGCAATTCTTTCATTTCCGCATGTGAGATCCAGACGCTGCTGATCTGATCGCGATCCTTTACGCTAATCCCGCGCACCTCGACCAGACGTTCAGGCTGTTGCTCGATAATCGCCAGTGTCTGTTCGCCGAAATGGTCGACGATCAATTTTGCCTTCTTCGGGCCGATGCCCTTGATCAGACCTGAGCTCAGATAACGAGTAATACCTTCCACAGAGGCGGGCAAGCGCTGCGTATAGTGCGTTATGTGGAGCTGGCGACCGTAGCGAGGGTCATGCTCCCACTCGCCTTCAACCGAGAGGAGTTCGCCGGGATGAATGTCGGGCAATGTTCCGACAATCGTCATGAGATCGTCACGAAACAGTCTGCCGCTATCATTGGGGCGAAAGCGAGCGACCGTGTAATGATTTTCTTCATTCCGAAAGACAATATTTTCTACAGAACCTTCAAGCGTTGGCATACGTCTTTAGTCC
>DATJHM010000208.1:0-38354 GCA_035493895.1 Ktedonobacteraceae bacterium | reverse complement strand
GGGACCATCGGCGTCCCCTTGCCAAAGACGATTCGAGCCGCAAAACACCACAGGTAGGGACCGGGCTTTATGCCGGTCCGCGGCCCCCACCGGCCATCTTGTCGGCGATGGGGACCGGGTACAGGCTTATTTACGTGACATTGCAGACAAGCGGCGACTCTACAAGGGGTGTAATAGCCCCACAACGACGATCCCCGGAGCAGACAAGCCGCGCCTCTACGAGGATGATTGACGTTCGGAGATGACTGATGTTCTGAGGGAGATATGCTGATGACGACACGGCGCTATAAAAATGGGAGTATCTTGCTTCTGGCGGGCACGAAACAGGGCCTTTTCTTGATCAGTTCGGCTGATCGGCAACACTGGCAGGTTGAGAAAACGCAGTTGGAGGCGCGGCCCTCACGCATTTATTACGCGACTTTTGATGCGCGCAATCATTATCGTCTGTTTGTTGCTGATAATGGTGAGAATGCAGAGACGTATCTGCGTTATAGCGATGATTTTGGGCAGAGCTGGCGGTTGCCGAAAGGAGGTATCCAGTTTGCGCAGGAGAGCGGTTTCACGCTGAAAGCGATCTGGAATATCGAGCCGGGACGCGTCGATGAGCCTGAGACCATCTATCTGGGAAGCGATCCGGCCTGTCTCTGGGTAAGCCACGATTATGGTGAGCACTGGGAGGCCAATGAGGCGATGCTGAGGTATCCCGGGCGTGGCGAATGGGGCGCAAGTCTCGAGGGGACCTGTTTACATAGTATTGTCGTTGACTATGCAAATCGAGAGAGGATGTGGGTAAGCATATCGGGGGCGGGTACGTTGCGCAGTGATGATAACGGGAAAAGCTGGCGCATGCAGAATAGGATGAGCGCGGATGAGCAAAAAGAGGGGCTGGGGGTAAGCACGAATTCGCATCGTCTGCTTCAGCATCCAACGCAAGCGGACGTGTTGTATCAGCAGAGCCGCAATGGTATTTTTAGGAGTGCGGATGGAGGAGAAAGCTGGCAGAGTATCCTGGGCAACCTCCCGTCGTTCTTCGGTTTTCCGCTGGCGCTGGATGTCCATCATCCGGAGACGCTTTTTGCGGTGGTGACCGATCCAGACAACCGGTATAATCTTGGCGAACAGTTTGCGGTCTATCGCACGGAGAACGCTGGCGAGAGCTGGGAGACGCTGAAGAGAGGGTTGCCGAAGGGGCCAGATGTGCGGCTGAAGGTGTTGCGGCATGGACTTTGTACGGATAAGAAAGAGCCTTGCGGCGTCTATGTCGGGACGATGAGCGGCGAGTTGTTTGCCAGCAGTGATCGGGGCGAGCAGTGGCAATTGATCACGGATAAGCTGCCGCCTATTTATGCGGTTACGGCGGTAGAGTTTGTTTGAAGGTTGGATACTTAATTCGTCCATGGATATGAAGATAAGCAAATGACCTGTGCCCAATTTCCCGTAAAGGTGCGGCTTGTCTGTATCAACCTGAAGAAGGATGTGGTATTCGAGAAGGCCGACGGGGAACGTGGATCGGCATCAAGCGCGATCAATACGCATCAACCGAAGAGCCGAGAGAGTGGGGCTCGCGGGCAGGGATAAACCGCAGCCCCTACCTCTGCTTTTCTTCGAGGGAGAGGAACCTTTGTACCCCCTTGCCAGGAGCGACCCAGTTCCGCTCAACACCAAAGAGGGGAGCCGGGCTTGTCTCGCCCGCGTCCCCCCGGCCACCTCGAATAGCTCATACATGCTCATGTTGATGCGTATTGGATCGGCAGAAAGCGCGATCAATACGCATCAACCTAAGGCCGAGAGGGAGAATTCGCCCAAGCCCAGTAGAGGCACGGTGGAGTGAGAACGGAACTGTGCCTGGGAACTCGCGCGATTCTCCTGGCTCCGCAGGAGGAGAGACGCGCGAGCAGAGGGGCCCTCGCTGCGATCTCCGTGGTCGAAAAAACAGGTGCCTGAACGCGCCATCGCCTCCGTTGCCGTCATCGCCTGCGGAGCCAGAAACATCGTGCGAGTTCCCAGGCACAGTTCCGTTCTCACTCCACCGTGCCTCTACTGTATCCAAAATCCTGCCTGTCCACGAGCTCCACGGCCCTTAGGTTGATGCGTATTGGATCGGCAGAAAGCGCGATCCCTATCGCTGCCATTCTTCGGGGGTGGGTAATCACATGCCCCCTGTGCCACACGAGATTCGGTTCCGCGCAACAGAACAGGGAGGGGCAGCGGTTATTGATCCCTGCTCGCGAGCCCCATCGATTCTCTCGGCCTTCAGATTGATGCATATTGGGCACAGACAAGCCGCGCATCTACGGGTACGTATTGCTCTGTCAAACGTCATGGCGTCTTTTCTGCGTCCATACCGCACTCGAGAAGCACGTAGGAGAGCGAGATGGCCGGTGGGGGACGGGGACGCAGTTCCGCTGCGGCTCCACCGCGTCCCTACTGGGTTGGGTGAGCGCGGTCAAGGAGACGCCATGACGTTTGACAGAGCTGTAGGGGCGGAGATGAACTTCGCCCTCTACGGAACAATCAGGATGTGTGTTTATCGGGATCGTCTTCGTCGTACTCGGCGATATCGTATGGGGGGAATTCGATGGGGACACGATAGCTTCCGCCAGGGTTCTGGTTGGAAGGGGCCGGGTCCTTCTGAACAGGGACCATCAGATCGGTAGAGATCGCTTTGACGAGACGCTCGATCCGATCCCAGCGGGCCGGGAAACGGTCAGCATAGAACTTCTCTTTCCCCTCACCGTCGTAGGCGTAAAAGACATAATCCTGATTATTGAAGCGATACTGCACACGCGTATAAGGGATACGTACCAGTTCGATCACCTGTAGCGTAGCGCGAGCGATGTTTTGGGGATCAATACCTGGTTTGTTGCCCTGTTCACGCATCTGACCCTGCACCAGATCGATCGTTTCGCGCCAGACGTCCAGAGGAACGCCCTCAGGGGGCACATCGGGATGGAGCGTCTCGTTGATCTCAGCGCTATAGGTGAGATCGCCGTTGGCACGCTGTAACTGCGCCTCAGGGATGGTATTGTCGCCAACGATATGCGTCAGAGTGCGCAGATCGAAGCGACGGACAACCTCGCGGTGGCGCACCAGTTTGCCCGTACCGCTACAATTATTGCAGAGAGACATACGCGCTCCCTGACAGGAAGGGCAGACGCGTTTGCCATTGCCGCAGGTACACTCGACCTCACCGTTGACACATTCCGGACAGGGAATAGTGGGTCCCTTACCGGCAGGATCATTGTCCACAGGATTAGGTACAGGTACGCCCTGCTGGCGAATATTATCGAAAACATCGGAAACTTTGCCACCGACCGAATTCGCAACATTCTCGGCCTGACGCTGGAAGAACGGCTTCTTCTCGCCCGGCGTCCAATCAGCGATATAGCCACGGCCGCGACAATTATTGCAGCGCTTCTTCGTACGCCCTTTACAATCGGGGCAGACGACCCAGCCACGGCCTGTACAATTCGAACAGAGGACATGCCCGGTACTATTACAGCCAGTGCAGGAGACAACCTCATCCATTGCTTCCAGGCGTGTGCGTGTCTGAGGAGCCTTCAAGCCTGCGACAGGAGGAAGCTCGTAGTCCCAGACAGGAAGCAGAGGTTTAGGCATGCCAGGAGAGCGGCCAGCGTAGGGTTCGCTGACGATCTCCATATTGCGCGTCTCCCAGCGGGTCTCCAGCGTCACCTCCCAGATCTCATCGGAGGTCCAGGCCACCAGATCCATATAATCGCCAAGATCGCGAGCAACGCGCCAGTTCTCATGACTCCATGTATTCGCCAGCTGACGCAGGCGTTGTTCCTCAACCGAAGTCGGCTCTTTAGGCGGAGAGACAACCTGTGCCTTCTGCCAGTAGTCGCCAGCTTTATCCATGACGCGTTTGAAGCGTACCTGAGCTTCAGCCGCGCCCTGGATGACGCTGCGTTTAATATCTTCTATACGTTTATCGAGTTCAGGATTACCCATGCCAGAAAAATCGCCATTTTCATCATCGGTAGCCCCATTGGAACCGTTGGTCGCATTGGGGTTCCGGGCTGGATCTGGCTCACCCTGTGGGTTGGGCTCATAACGATACTGATCCCAGTTATCACCCATGAGAAACTGCCTCCCTTGTCTATACACAACGCCTTTGCATCCCTGCGTTTACATGAATACTTATTTCATTACTCTATATACGAGCAACAGAAGAGACGGTTGTAGGAAAAGCCGTCAGCAGAGAACCGGTAATAGAAACGGCATGCGGCTCAACGACACGCTCCGATGCTATAACAAGGGAGTGATCTCTTCTTGAGCTGGAACGCCAGTTACTTCGACATCGTGCTCAAAAATCAGCAGATCGATCTCGGTGCGTACACCGAACTCAGGCAGATAGATGCCAGGCTCAATCGAGCAACAGGTATATGGAAGCAGGCGACGCGTATCCTGCGATTCGTAATTATCGTTATTGGCTCCGTCACCATGGTCCAGAATGCCGATATTATGACCAGTACGATGGACAAAAAAGTCCCCGTAACCGGCCTGCACAATGACGGCACGCGTCACATCATCGACCTCACGGCCCTCAACAGGCTTAGCAGCGGCAAGACGTTGACGAATAAAAGCAATGCCAGTATCGCGAGCGCGACGGGCCACCTCAAAAACGTCGTGCTGGCGTTGAGGGATTTCCGCGCGTGAGCCAATAAAGGCCATCCAGGTATAATCGACAAAAATCGCCTCGGGCTCGGGCAATTTGGCCCAGAAATCGAACAGGACCAGATCCCCACGCCGAAATGGTCGTGAGCTGTCACTTGCGGGCGAATAGTGGGGGTTGCTGGCATTCTCGTTCACAGCAACAATGGGAGGATCAGGCGTAATCAGACCAGCCTGCTGAATATGCTGAAAGAAACGCTGCTGCACACTGTACTCGTCGAGCGGTACGCCATTGCGCAGATCGGCTGAAAGTTCGGCAAAAAGCAGGTCTTTCGCCGCCATCAAGAGGCGCGAGGCGCGACGATGGCCCTCGATCTGCGAGGCGCTCAACTGTGCCACAAAGCGCTGCACCAGATTCGCCGAAGTGACAACTTCAGCGCCAAAGGAGCGCACCAGTTCAATCGTACCGGCATCGACACGAGAAATATAAGGAATGGCGTTGAGAGGCGAATATTCCATTGCCACACGCAGACCGGGCTGAAGTAGCGACTGAAGCAGCGATTGCATCTCCTGCCAGGTACGGAAGATCCGACGATCGCCAGGAAGCGAGCGGAGAACATGCGCTTCAACGGCGCTGATGAGAGCAACGGGTTGTCCCTGAGCCGGGATAAAATAGAACCAGCGCCGGGTATGCATAGCATCGGCAGGCAGGCCTAAGACCTGGTAAGCGATGGGGTTTGAGCGACGAAAATCGTAAAAGAGCCAGCCCGAGAGCTGCTCCTCGCGTAAAGCCTGTTGGATATGAGCTAAATCCATCGAAAAATCCTCCTCAATAGACGATTTGGAGTTATTGTACCACTCTCGTCATAGGGGTGCGAGATGGGGTTCGCGGGCAAGCATAAAGAATAGCCGATCCGTATCAACCCAGGAAAAGGGCCTACATGGGACACCCGTACATTCTCCGTAGAGGCGCTGCTTGTTTGCAATGTCACGTAGAGAAAGGGAAACCATACAGGAATCTCCCAAATGCTACACATCCTACATATCCTACATTGGTGCGCTACCACGTTTTTTCTCAAAATGCTACACATCCTACATATCCTACACTATGCCGATTTCAGCGCGATCTTCTCCTGACACGCTCCCCTATACCAGCACTGCACATATCCCCATATCGATGTTGCACTGTCCCTCTCTCAGGCGACATCGTAAGTGTGTGTGCCGGGCGGAAGGAAGGGTTTGCTCCTCCTAATAGGTATATTCGGCGGGTGGTGAGATTTCTGAAGAGTTTTTGCGAGCTTCTTTTTTGGGGAATGAATGTGTTGGAGTTCATGAGACAAGCCGCAAGGTTACGTCTGAAGCATGAGCGGGATCGCGCGAGTTCCCGGACGCGATGAAGCTTGACTGAGTACTGCGAGCCTGGGGAGCCTTTTCAGGACCTGTACGGAGGGTGGCAATGACGTTTCGCCGCAAGGTCACGGGGACGGAGCGGATTCTTCTCTTCTGAAAACGACGTTTGCATGATGCGTGGTGTCCCACTGACATGAAGGTCTTTTCTCCGTGACATTGCTGCTTGTCTGCTCCTCTACGGAGAATGAAATATCAGGGTGATGGGGAGGGGACAATTGACATGTGGTTGGAGGGGGAATAACGCATGAAAAATAGAGATAGATATCATGTATAATATATATATACAAATGTGCATGGAAGCACAAAGATGTATATTTCCCCTATTTTTCTCGATTTGCATGATTTTGGGAGGACAATTTTTCAAGCTTACGCTCGATAGGATTGCTATATGAAAGGATTGTTTTTTGGAGTCATTGACGACACAGCTTGTGCTCGCAGCGGATGCAGCGATCGACCTGCAAATGCATACCATTTATAGTGACGGCCTATGGACCCCTGAACAGTTGATTGACTATCTGGTGAGCGAGCAGTTCGGGCTGGTAGCGATAACGGATCATGATCGTGTGGATACTATCATATCAATACAAGAGCTTGCAGCACAGAAGCAGTTGCCAGTGCTTGCGGCCGTGGAGATGAGCACATCGTGGAACGGTCGAGAGATTGATGTACTCTGCTATGGGGTTAATCCGCATAAGAAAGAGCTTCAGGACTTAGGGCAAGATGTCAGGCGTCGCCAGATAGAGAATACAAAAGAAGTCTATGCGAACCTGTGCAGAAAAGGATATACATTTCGTCAAAAGCAAGAGGGCGATGAAGAACCTCTGGCAGCGATCTTAGCAAAGCCGAGCGCACAACAACCACACGCGCTCATCTCGCTCTTAGAAGCGCATGGCTATGGTACAAAAGAGCCATCTGCCGGGGAAATCATCGTTGAGGCAGGCTTCTTCTGGACGACAAACGATATTGCAGCCGTTGTCGATGCAGCTCATCGCAGTGATGCCGTGTGTCTCATCGCACATCCGGGGCGAGGAAAAGGGTTTCCTTGCGCGATGCTTGACGAGCTGCGCCTGGAAATTCCTATCGATGGCCTGGAAGCATATTATCCTACGCACACAGCAGAGCAGAGAGCTATGTATCTCGAATATGCGCAAACGCATGATTTGCTGGTGAGTTCAGGCTCAGACTCGCACGATCCAGATAACAAACCAGTTAAATATCGGGCCGAGCTCAGCCGTCGTCTTTTAGCACGGGTTGGCATTCAGGTCAAATAGAGAAGGCTCATATGTACTGGCGAGAGAAGAAAAGCGAAGTCAAAGTAGAGAGGCGGAAAAAGCAGGTCAGGCGTAAAGTCAGCCCGACCCGTATCGCCTTGACGATCTTCGCAATCTTCCTCGCTGTGACAGGCGTATTCTTTGCGATCGGCTACTATTTCTACTATACGAAAGTCTCTCGTCCTCTTGCCAGCTTTATTCAGCCTGTGAGCCAGGGACCGGGCGAGACGGGGCTGAATAACGCTTCCTCCGAGGCAATCGATGGGCGCGCCTGGAATATTCTGCTGCTGGGCAGCGATACCGATAATAAATACGTTTTTCCGGCAATCCTCACACAGGTGATGATGGTCGTACATGTTGACACCCTGAATAAGAGCATACAGATGGTCTCGATCCCCCGCGATTCCTGGGTGATGATACCCGAGATGAGCCAGATGCATAAGATTGATCAGGCTTTCTTCTTTGGCGCAACGCAGCGAACTGACACACAAACAAACGCTTTTGCCAACGGCGTGCGACTGGCACGCGAGACCGTCGAGCAGGACTATGGCATACCGATCGATCGCTACGCCTGGGTGGGTCTGAGCGGCTTCGCGAGCGTGATTGATACGCTGGGAGGAGTTACGGTGGATGTCGCGCGTCCGGTTGTGGATGACATCTATCCCAATGATACGGGCAAGCGCAGTAATGCCAACGATCCCAACGCTTATCAGCGGCTCTATCTGGCTCCTGGTCCACAACATCTGACAGGAGAAGAGGCTTTACAGTATGTACGCACCCGGCATGCTGATCTTATTGGCGACCTTGGACGTACACAGCGACAACAACAGGTCTTACAGGCGCTCAAACAGCAACTGACAGTACCGACGATTGCCAGCCACTTTCAGGAACTGCTCAAAGATCTCTCCGGGCAGGTCTATACTGATCTCAGCGAGACAGAGATTTTCGCCTTCGCCAACTTCGCACGAACGCTGAATAGTAATACGATCCAACGCGTAACGCTCGGGCCGGGCACAGGTGCGCAAAATTATGGGAGCTATATGCGCGTTTATGATGCGACTGCCGGATCTCAACAGGACGTCATTATTCCACATTGCGAGAATATTCAGCCGTTGATCGATAGCATCTTTGGTCCGAGAGGTCTGATGCCGAACTGCAATGTCGCCCCGGTACAATAGCATGGACCCAGTTCTGTTTCATTGCACCGTATCTCTAGCACACGTTTCTGGTGTAAGCGAAACAGTGAGAAGAACACGTCTGCGGGGCGAGGGGGATCGGGGGAGTTCGCGGACGCCATTCCGTGCCTCCATGGCGTCCCTACTGGCTTGCGGAGTTTCTCGCCAGGGGGTGATATGTTACAATGAAGCTACATTGTACAGGTTAGAGACGAGGAACTATCTTGATCGAACAGGAATATGGCGATCTGGTGTATCTGCAATTTGCGCAGCTACGCCCACACACGGACGTAACACATGGCATCTTTACACGTCAGGGCGGCTATAGCGAAGGCGCATTTCAGGGACTCAACGCCTCCGTGCTGGGCGGAAAAGATAAGCATCAAACAGTCGCACGCAATCGCGAACTGACACTGAAAACCCTCGGTATTTATCCCCAACGTTGTATCACCCTCTGGCAGGTACATGGTGTCAATGTGCAGGTCTTTGATGCTCAGGACGAATGGCGCACGGATTGGGCCGATCGTTCATATTGGGAACAGCCCTGGACGCCGACATCGATCCGCAAAGGGGACGCGATGATCACAAGAGAGCGCGGCACGGCTCTGGCGCTCTCGTTCGCCGACTGCACCCCCATCGTCTTCTATGATCCGGTCTCGCAGGCGATAGGGATTGCGCATGGTGGCTGGCGCGGCACCGCTCGGGGCATCGTTATCGCAACGGTTGAGGCGATGCAGGAGCACTTTGGCAGCAAACCGGCAGACATCCTGGCGAATATCGGGCCAGCCATTGGCGCGTGCTGCTACGAGGTCGGGGGAATGGTACGAGAGATTTTCGAGGGGAAACGCGACTTTGACGATGAGCCAGCTCCGCAGCAGTATCGTAAGCTGGTGAGCGAATCGGCGGCCTTCAGCACCAGACAGCTCAATGATAGAGAAAGTTTGCGTCTGGATCTCCAGGCGACCAATCGGAATCAGTTATTGATGGCGGGTCTGCTACCGGAGCATATTGAGCTTGCTGATGTGTGCACCAGTTGCAATAGAGAGCGTTTTTTCTCACATCGGGGGGATCAGGGGAATACGGGGCGGTTTCCGGTTATTATTATGTTGCAAGAGTGTTAAGGGGAGCATCGGCGTTTGTTAACGTCTGCGGGGCGAGGGGGATCGTTGGCTGGCCGGACGCTGCTCAGTCAAACGTCATTGCGTCTTTTCTGAAAACGCACTCGAGACGCATGTGTGAGGGGGAGATAGCCGGTGGGGGACGGGGACGCAGTTCCGCTGCGGCTCCACCGCGTCCCTACTGGGCTGGGTGGGCACGTTTGACCGAGCACTACGTTGATGTAAGATGAACCTCTAACCGGAAACAGCCACGAAACGTATATAGTAATAGGCTCGTTCAGAAAAAAGTGTATAATAGACGAATATCTGGTCTAATCCAATGCCAATCGGAGAACTACAGCCTTGATCAACCATGACACCGACAATCAGTTACAGATTTTGTCGGAAAATCTCACCCATATTCGCACACGCATCGCTGAAGCAGCCCAACGCGCAGGGCGCTCGCCAGACGAGATAACCCTTGTTGCCGTCTCCAAGACCAAACCCCTCGAGCTGGTAAAAATGGCATATACACTAGGGGTAACGGACTTTGGAGAGAACCGCGTCCAGGAAGCACAAACAAAAATTGCGGCATTTCAGCCACAAGGACTGCGCTGGCACATGATTGGACACGTGCAAACGAATAAAGCAAACAAAGTAGTCAGTATTTTTGATAGTGTCCAGAGCGTTGATAGCCTCCATCTGGCCCAGGCACTCAGCCAGCAGGCAAGCCAGCAAGGGAAACGCCTGACGGTTTTACTGGAGATTAACGTAGCTGGCGAGACAAGCAAAACGGGAATTCCTCTGGCCGAGGCAAGCACAGTAGCGCAGCAGGTAGTTGCCCTACCCGGGCTAGATGTGGCAGGATTAATGACCGTAGCCCCGCTGGTCGAGAATCCAGAAGAAGTGCGACCGGTCTTTCGTACCTTGAGAGAGTTACGTGCGCGATTGCAAGAAGAGGTACCACAGAGTCGTTGGGAGCAGCTCTCGATGGGCATGACCGACGACTATCCAGTTGCAATTGAAGAAGGAGCCACCATCGTCCGCATCGGGCGAGCAATCTTCGGTGAACGTGTTCAGAAACAGTAAGAGACGAAAAGAGAGAACAAATGAAAATTGATGATATTCTCCTTGGCCGCCGCGTTCGGCAAAATCATGCTATAGAACATGCAACCTTCACCATCCTGAGCGGAATGGTACCAGAGCTGAGTGCCAGTGCCCGTTCGAGCAGCGACGGTTTTATTATCTTCGGCGACGTTGATCTGGGGCTGCTACGGCGTGCCATCGACGAAGCCATCCAGAGACTGCAAGCGGGAGAGGCCGAGCTGGCCATCCATCCCAACTGCGGCACCAATCTGGCGGTAGGCGTTTCTATTGTCACGATTGGCACCCTATTGGCACTGGCCACCAGCAGCACGCGCTCACGTATAGCCACGGCAGCAGCGGCCTCACTCGCAGGCTGGAGTTCGGCGCGTCCCGTGGGTGAATATGTGCAGCGCCACTTCACCACCCTGCCAGATGTGCAAGGAGCACGGGTCATTGATATCAGCCGTTATAAGATGCTGGGCATGACCTTTATCAATGTACGCACCACTTTCGACAACTAAATTCCGTTGAATAAGCGAGGATTAATACCGCCCACAGGCATGAACCGTTAAGGAGGCGCAGACAAGCAGCAATGTCACGTAAAGAAGGAAAATCTCCCGTCAATTCCGTAGGGGTGGTGGGACGTGATATTGCAGGCAAGCCGCGTCGTTACGGGGAGAGATGAGCGGAGATTAATGTCGCCCTACATTCGCGATATCTCTGTATTGGAGTAGTAAAAATGCAAGAAGGCCCTATACATCTTCTCATTGAGTATGGCATAGGAGCAATCATCCTGGCTATGTTGATTCGTGCGATTGCTTCTTTGTTTCAAATCGACGAGCGTTTCGCATTCATCCGTTTTCTGGCGCGCATCTCGGACCCCTTTATAACACCAGTGAGACGCATCATGCGGCCGGTGGGAGTGATGGACCTCTCATTCTTCGTCACGTGGTTCTTGCTCACCACCATGGAGATCCTGCTGATACAGGCCCTCCCGGCAGGCTGGTAGAGGTAGAGATGCCGATTACGGTGCGCGTGATCCCACGGAGCGGACGGAACAGGATAGAATGGGAGAATGGGACGCTCAAAGCGCGTCTGACAGCGCCTCCAGTAGATGGAGCGGCGAATGAAGCGCTGATTGCCTTGCTGGCTGAGCAACTCTCACTGCCCAAAAGGGCCGTCCGCATTGTGCATGGTGCAACGGCACGCATGAAAACGCTCGAGATCGATGGACTGACAGACGAAGAAGTTATGGAACGATTGCAAGCGAGCAAGTAGCCTCTATACAGAGAAACATGCAAATGCCCCACCTGGAAGAGATTCGGGTGGGGCAATTTGCTGATTGTAACAATGCCGGGTCGACATGAAGCCGACCCAATTTGCAACACACTTACCTTTCGCTTGATGCGAACAGGCAAACGCTACGAGACGAGGAACTTTCCAGCGCCCAGTCTGGGGACCATCTGGAAGAAGCCCTGATCGCTTACCATGAGCACGAGAACAGCCTTCTGGTCGGGATCACTTCCGTTGGTGAAAGAGATCTGGCCGCTGACGCCCTGCACCGCATCCGGACCATGCAACTGGGACAGAGCCAGCTGGAGATCCTGTCCGGTCAGTTGAGTCTTGCCACCCTTGAGCGCATTGCTCGTAGCCGTCAACATCGTCAACGTAGCATCGTAGGAAAGCATGACACTGTACGAGGGACGCTGAAAACCGTAGACATTTTTGTGCTGGTTAGCGGGATCGTAGGTCGTCCCATAATCTTTGAAGAAGACGGGCAGTTTTGCGCTCTGGCCCAGAACGCTCCACTCATCTGGATAAGCAAACGCCGTAAAGCGGAGGCGACTCAGGCCACTACGGGCAGTATAGCCACCCAGATTGTACAAAGCATCGCCACCAAGCACATTAATCTTCGAGCTATCAGGAATAGAAGCCAGAACACTATTCACATCCGTCGAATATCCGGCGAAGTAAATGAGATCAGGCGCGGGCACCTGGCTCAGCGCATTCTGTACTGCCTGCTTAATACTATTAGCATCGCCGAGCGTATAGTTTTCCGGAATTACAGTGCCGCCCGCATCCTCAAAAGGTTTCGTGAAGCCAGCAGCAAGGCTACTACTATAAGCGTCACCGGGGTCGCTGAACACCGCGACATTTTTGGCATTTAATGTACTTTTGGCATACTCAGCCCCAACCTGTCCCTGCGATTGATCGGAAGGAGCAACACGGAAAAAGTAAGGCGAGGCATTCGTCAACTGCGTACTTGAAGCAGTCTGCGAAACCATAGGAATCTTCGCAGCCGCGAGCACTTGCAGAGCATTGCTGGCCAGACCACTATACGGCCAGCCCATCACACCGATAATCGTCGGGTCCTGTTTTGCAGCACTGACAATCGCATTCGCCACCGTGACGACCGATTGAGTAGAAGAACCACCAGAGTTTGCAATGAGCAGGCGCAGTTCTTCACCATTGTGCTGGCTCGCATTAGCGTTAAACTCTTTCTGCGCAATATAAGCACCCTGAAGACTATCGCGGCCCACCTGGATATCCCCGCTGCTGCCAGTCAGCATCGTACCCACAACCAGCGTAATATAAGGATTACCACTGGTAAGCACGCGCTGATTCTCCAGGTAAATCAACGATTCCGCATCGTTGGTATCCTGATTGAGATAGCTCGTCCAGTATGAGATAGCGCTGCCGGAATTACCTGCTTGCAGGGCAGCAGAGGCCTGCTGTTTCAGTTTGCTGTCACCCTGGCCGCGATTGGTATCAAAAGCGTATGAGCCAGCACTCAGACCAATCATTTGACCGCCGACAGTAATCGTACCCTCGTCGCCCTTCGAGAGAGTAATCGAGCCATTACTTGCGGGAGTTGGCGATGAAGTAGTAGAGCCTGGTCCGGTCGAAACGGGTCCAGTAGTCCCTCTGGAGCGCTGAACCGCGAAAAAGGCAACCGTACCAATAAGAGCAAAGACCAATATCAGAAGCACAAAGCCACGCAGAACGCCATTTCCGCCACTACTACGTCGAGGTGCAACAAACGGCTTCCCGTACATACCTCCCTGCTGTTGTGAGCCGACAGGGTGCAGCACCGGGGGAGGAGGAGGCGGGGCTACATGCACACCTGCATTGCCTTTTCCGCTTGTAGCGGGACGAGAGGGAGGAAGTGGAGTTACCGGACCAGATTTACTGAGAATATATGTGCTCGTATCGCCCGAGGAGCCAAATTCGGTCGCCAGAATATGATCCACATCGGCTTTCATCAGAGCGGCGCTCTGATAGCGTTGCATAATATCCATCAGCAGGGCTTTATTTAGCAGGCGTTCAGTCTCATTCGTAACCTGCGCATTTAACGAGCGCACAGGCGGATAGCTAAACGGAGGATACTCGCGCGGATCCCGATTCGTCAACAGATGATGCAGCGTTGCAGCCAGAGCATAGAGGTCAGAGCGAGCATCAGCATTGCCTTTATATTGCTCAGGAGGTGCATAGCCCTGCGTACCGAGAGCCGTCGTCTGCTTGCGCCTGGTATTTCTCGCGACATCAGCGCGGGCAATACCAAAGTCGACCAGGCGTGCGCGCTTATCTTTGGCCCCAATAATAATATTGGCAGGTTTGATATCTCGATGCACAATTGGAGGCGTTTGCTCGGAGAGATACACCAGAATATCAAGAACCTGAGAGACATAGGTCAGAGCCTCGCGCTCAGGCATAGGCTGATTCAGGCGTTCCATATGCTGCTCAAGATTCTCACCGGCAGCATATTCTTGCACCATAAAATAGTGCGAGCCCTCCTGAAAGCTATCGGTCACCGTAGGAACCAGAGGATGCTCGATCGTTGCCAGCGTCGCCACCTCGCGCTCAAAATTGTCCACCTCCTCCTGGCGTTTTGCGGGATCGGCATTATCCGAGACCAATTCTTTAATCACCACGAGCTTATTAGAGACGCGCGTATCCCGAGCCAGTACGGCGGCCCCCATGCCACCTTCGCCGAGAATCTTATCGACGACATAGCGTCCGCTCTGAAGGCGAGAATTGGGAGTCAGCGTGCCTGAGCTTCCCGATCCGCCTCCAGTCGTAGCGGGTCCAGTCGTAGTCGTCGGCGTAGAGAAAGTACCGCTATTCGCCCCTGTCGGTGCAGGTGACCTCAGATAAAAACCACAATTCGAGCAAAAATCGTCGCCAGCCGGATTATCAGTACCACAATTCGGACATTTCATATGCGCTGCCTGCAATTTTCCATTCAGAAATTCAACTCACTTACAGTAACGCCACTCTTCGCGTAGTGCTATTGCAAGAAATGGCCCAGAGTCGTCGGCTTCATTTGAAAAAGGCCCCCCTGGACAACAAACAGGATCACAATCGCCTTATCAACGGGGTTTCCTTGATTATCAAAGGCAATATAGCCACTCACCCCCTGAAAGCCGTTTGTTCCACTCAACTGACGTAGGCCTTGAAGCAGATCGTCAGAAGTCACCTTCTGCTTTCCTGTATTCAATGCATTATTATATCCCTTGAGCAGAGCAACCATCCCATCATACGAAAGAATAGTATCACCGTCAGCCCGATCATAGCCATAAGGACTACTCCCAGACTTCATGTGAATGCCATTGGGATCGAAATTAGCAGAATACTCGGCAAAGAAACTCGGCTTTTGCTTACCATGGCCCAGGACATCCCACTCATCAGGATAGGCAAAGGACGTAAAACTGAGATGACTGAGGGCGGCACGCGAACTCGTAGCGTAACCACCAAGCTCATAGAGAGCATCACCACCCAGTACCGGGATCGTACTCGTAGAAGGCAGGTTAGTGAGCAAAGTACTTATATCACTTGCATAGCCAGCGAAGTAGATAAGATCAGAATTATGACTTAAAGCATCTTGCAAGCGATCAGGGATCGTACCAGGCTTATCAACCGTATAATTCTCACGTAGAACTGTCCCTCCACCACTTTGGTAAGCGGCGGCGAAATCATTTGCCAGACTCTGGCTATAGGGATTCTGCGGATCCACAAAGAGAGCCACCGACTTCGTCTTCAACGTCTGCAAGGCATAACGAGCGCCCTCCACGCCCTGAGTTTTATTGGGAGGAGCGACACGAAAGAAGTAAGACGAAATGTTCGTGAGCCCATCATCCGAGGCCGTCTGAGAAAGCAAGGGGATGTGAGCCGCACTAAAAATGTGTATCACATCGAGAGTATGGCCACTAAAAGGCCAGCCAAGGACGCCCATAAGCGTAGAATCGCGCTTCGCCAGTTGAACAATCTGCTGTGCCACCAGCGGTGCGTACGCACGCTGGCTACCAGAGTTTGCCACCAACAAACGCACCTGGACACCGCCATGTAATTTTGAGCCGTCATTAAACTCTTTCTGTGCCACGTATGCTCCCTGGAGGCTATCGCGTCCAACCGAGAGAGTTGAATTCGAACCTGAAAGCATCGTTGCAACCACAAAGGTCACATATGGCTGACCCGAATTCACGACGCGTAAATCCTCCTGATATATTAACGCTTCTGCGTCCCCAGAATCCAACGAGATTGCCTGACCCAGAAGAGATGAGACAGTACTGACATCATTTGGGTCCTGCTTGAAACGCTCTGTTGCCTGCTTTTTCGCCGCGCCACTGGGGCGAGTCGTATCAAAAGCAAACGAGCCATTGCTGATACCGATCGTCTCATTGCCCTTTATGATCAGAGGTGGCATCGTATTTGCAGAAGGAGTGGGAGTAGTCTGAGCAGCAGGAGAATTTTGCAAGCCTCTGATCGTCGCAAAAGAAGCGGCCGCAAGCAAGATCACCACCACAGCCACAAGAATGAGCAGAAGTTTCATGCCAATACCTTTTTTCTGCGGCGGCGGGGCCAGCATCGTCTGCGGCGTAGCCAGTGGAGGCGGAGGAGGATAGAGACCCGAAGAATGATAGTTGGGCGGAGGATACATCGGCGAAGACCCCCCGGCAAGCGTCGGAGCAGAAAGAGCCGACGGCGTATTCTGCACAATTGGGTACGCAACGGGCTGTCCAAACGAGGACAGTGTAGGCATATCGGGTAATTGGGATATCGGGCCAGAAGAACCCACCATATAGGTACTAATATTGCCGGAGACCCCATAGCGATTGCGCAGAATCGCCTCGATCTCCTGCCGCATCGCCGTTGCGCTCTGATAGCGTTGATTGCTATCGTTCATAAGAGCCCGCGCCAGCACCTGCTCAGTTTCGGGAGACAATTGCGGATTTAACGTACACACAGGTGGATAATTGAACGGCGGATAATTGCGTGGATCGCGATTCGTCAGAACATGATGCAGCGTCGCCGCCAATCCATAGAGATCAGAGCGAGGATCGGCATTCCCCTGATACTGTTCAGGGGGAGCATAGCCCGGCGTCCCGAGAGCCATCGTCTGCTTATGCGGTGTATTTTGCGCCATCTGAGCCCGGGCGATACCAAAATCGACCAGATAGGCCCGGCGATCGCGTGTCCCGATAATAATATTGGCAGGCTTGATATCCCGATGCACAATCGGGGGCGTCTGCTGAGACAGATACTCCAGAACATCCAGAATTTCGACGGCACAGATCAACGCATCGCGTTCTTTCAGAGGTTGCTGGGAGCGTAAAAGGCGCTCCTCCAGATTCTCACCCTCGACATACTCCTGCACCATAAAATAGCGAGAATCTTCTTGAAAATGGTCAGTCACAGCGGGAATAAGGGGATGCGAAAGATGGGCGAGCATCGCCACCTCACGCTTAAAATTGCGCACCTCATCCTGTTGTTTATCGGCATCAGCATACTCGGAAACCAGTTCTTTGATCACCACCGACTTCCCATCAAGGCGAATATCAGTAGCCAGTAAAGCTGCGCCCATCCCGCCCTGGCCGAGCACCTTTTTCACCACATAGCGTCCCCCTTGTAGCCGAGCCCCAGTCACAAGAGAGTGAGAAGAAGCAGCAGATGATAACGTTGTGGAACTAGCAAATGGTTTACCACAGTTGCTACAAAAGCGAACACCATCACGATTATCTACTTTGCAATATGGGCATTCCATAATTTTTTACTTGCCTCCTGAGCGAGAAGCGATTGGGGAAAGTGTTATAGGATCTGGCTATCTATCACCGCTGATTATACTTTGTTTGCCCTAAAGAGTCGAGAGCCACATATACATATTCTATAGATTACAGACGCATTCTCATAGGAAAAGTTAAAAATTACCATTCCCTGAGCAGCAGAGAAAGGAATGGAAGAGGAGATTATAGCAATTTTTCGTGTAAGAGAAGAGAAAGAGGAGTGAGAGAAACAAGAAATAGGATCGGCGGCACGACTTTCAATGCAAGCGGACCGATCCTATAAGTAGATTTGTCTGAAGTAAAGCCAAAAGAAACTCGGATTCAAAAAGCACACTAGAGATGTTGGCAACGCAGAGAGATAATGCCAGGCGCAAAATGATTGGCCTTTTGCAAATACTCCTGTTCATTACCTTCGATCATCAACTTATGCATAACCACAACATCGCCATCAGGCAGGGGTTCCGCCGGTTGCAAGCACAGTTCCATCACCGCACATCCACGCTCATACACCTTGACCAGCCCACCCGAGCCGGGGATGCGATAGATGCGATTGTCAATAGTAGGGCTTGTTACCTCAAGGTAGCCGAATTTGATTAGCTGTTGATACTGATTCTCGGATAACATCTCGCGCATCAAAGCCTTAGCACGGCTCTCAGCGGAGAGATGCTCGCTTACCGACTCACGAAAGCGCCCAACGCTACCGTCAGGGGACTGAGAAAGGTAATAGATGGCGAGTAGGAGAAACAGCAACCAGATACCAAGGAATAAACTCAGCGTTTCCAACATTGCTGTTTCTACTCCTCACCCACCAACAACGCGAGGAACCATAACTATCTGTTCAGCAGTGCGATCAAATGCCTCAATACGCTCAATCGGCTTACCGGTCTCAACTTTAAAGGCTGTGGCACCACGTGCACGCTCTTCATAAAAAATGCGCTCCGCTTCGCGTACAGCCGCCAACGTATCGGTATCGTTGAGAGCAGCTTTCTGTGAATCCCATGTTAATCGGTCGTCACCACGACGAGACATTACTCGTAGCATTCCCACTGTCTGTCTCCTTCCTCCTGATAAGGCCTACATTTCCGAGCTTCTTCCTGCCTACGCATCAGCAAGATACATATTGGGATAACTTGAGCATAGCACGCATTCTGGCAGGCGTCAAGGGTAATAAATTGACAAAAGGAAGGAATCACCAGCAACGAATAGCAGAAAGGATGAAAAAGCTGAGCTGTACTGCTACATGTCAAGCAGTAAAACGCGATAAAAGCATCATGAGAGGAGGCATGGGAGAATACAGGTAAAAGTACTACCCTCAGCGGGCACACTTTCGACAATCACACTACCTCCGTGCAATTCCACAATCGTCTTCACCACTGCAAGGCCCAGGCCCTGTCCACCTGAACGTCCACCGCTTGCTCCAGGCACCTGATAGAAGCGTTCAAAGATACGCTCCAGAAATTCAGGAGCGATGCCCGGTCCGGTATCGCGAACCAGCAGTTGCACAACACGAGCATCTTCATCGGGATCAGCGGTCGGTTGATCTGCAACGAGAACCGAGACCAGCACATGGCCACCTTCAGGAGTAAAGCGCAGGGCATTACTCAAAAGGTTTCGCAGGACCTGCTGAATGCGTACAGCGTCTGCATAGATACGTGGCAATCCCGGCGGCAGATCCACCTCCAACGCCACCTTCCCATCAACGGCCGTAAGATCAAGCTCCTCAACCGCATTCTCAACGATATCCCGCAAGCTTATCACCTGACGATTCAATACCAGTTGGCCAGCATCCACACGCGATATCAGCAGGAGATCTTCCAGCAAAGCATAGAGATGCTCACTGCCAGCGCGGGCTCGTTGCAGAAACTCGCGCTGCTGCTCGTTCACCTCGCCCGCGATCCCATTGAGAGTCAGATCCAGATAGCCATTGATCGCATTTAAAGGCGAGCGCAATTCGTGCGTCACCAGAGAGAGAAACCGGGCTTTCATGCGTGCAGTATCACGGATCGCCGTGACATCACGTACGATCATCAGAGCGAGAGGATCATACGCCGTCGAGATCGGTGTAAGGCTCAAACCAATTGTACGCAAGACGCCTTGCAGCGGCACATCAATTTCAACGTAGGAAAGGGGCTGCTGCTGTTCGAGTGCCTGCTGAACTTTCTGGCACTCTTCAGCGTTTGGATGGCCCTCTTCACTGCGCGCCAGTAACTTCGTAGACGGCATACCAATCCCCTGACTCGTCTGCAAGCCAAAAATGCGTTCAAATGACGCATTCGCCTCGACCACGCGGCTCTCGCGTCCGAACAGTGCAAGGCCATCAGAGCTGGCAGCCCAGATCGTACGCAATTGTTCCTGCTCGCTACGCAATTTGTGGAAAGACGAGACCTGCTCCAGAGAAGTGGCAGCCAGAAAACCCAGATTGCGGATCAGGCGTAGATCGCCGCTGGTAAAAGGTTTCTGGCGTTTCAGAGACAACACGCCGTAGAGTATATCTTGCGAGACAAGAGGTATGGCTAACTCATAGGATGTGGGGGCAGTTTTGCGCTCTTCCTGTGCGGGTATTTGCGGAGCTATTGAGCCACTGCGCATGGAATGCCGATGGGCCGCAGCCCAGGCAGCAAGCGAGGTCGTATCATGTATACTGATACGATCTTGCATTTGTGGCGAATCAGGATCAGCAGCGAAGATCTGAATATCGTGCTCACCGTCAGGCAAAGAAGCAGTATCCAGAGAGCATTCCGCGACCGCCGAGAGCGTCTGGCTCTCGGCGTGATAGAGCAAAATCGTGGCACGCTCGCAAGCAAGGAGATGTGGTATACCTGACAAAATAGTACGGTAGAGCGCCTCAGGCTTCAGATGAGTTGTAATACTTTGAGCAAGCTGCATCTGCATCTCAAGTTGATAGAATTGATGTTGGATCAGTTCCTTCTGACGGGCATTGAGAATTGCCAGTTCCGCCTGAGCCGCGAAAGTCGAGAGCATTTGCACTTTTTGTGTATCGAATATATTCGCCTGAGAACTGCTTGCCGTAATCACGCCGATGCAACGACCAGCATCAAACAAAGGAATACAGAGAAGAGAGCCAGGCATCAGGTCTTGAAAGCGTGCATCAACACCAACATCATTCAGCAGCAGCAATTCGCGATGTTCAAGTACCCAACCAACCACATCCTCATTCACACTAGCGGGCGTTTTTTGATCAGTATGCAACAGAGCAGCTATCGTCATCAGCGAGGTTCCGCTGCTATCAAGTAAAGCAATAGAACAGTGATGCACATCAGGTATCGCTTCGGCACGGCGCACAATTTTCTGGAGCATATCTACCAATTCGCGCGATTCGCCCGCATGAATCTTTGCAGGATTGAGCCCATAGCGTTCCTGAGTAAATGAACCATTGATGGTCATCGTAGCCCTCTTATATCTTTCCATCCTGGCGCATCGTCAGCAAAGGCGGAGAGAGGCCAGTATTACATCGCAATGAAAGTAATCGGCAGATATGTGCATGCGTGCAGCATTAAAAAAAGTATAACACCGTCCGCCTAGAGAGTCGAGGGGCAGGGTAGACTGACCGACGCAGTAGAAAAATCTTATTTAACGGCTTTATTATAGTTTGCTTGTTGACAAAACAGCTTTTTCAAGACATAATATAGAAAAGATCTTTATTCGACAAGCGTCTATGCTTCGACAAGCAAAGATTATTATTATTCGACAAATGTCTACGCTTTGACAAGCGAGGAGGTGATATAACATGCTAGTCAGGCAGTTTAGAGATAAAAATTTACCTTATTTCCAGGGAGCGATAAAAATTAAGGAACTCAAAAATAAGGAGTTTCGGACCACCCCCCCTGAAATACGTGAATTCAAAAAATTGCAGTATAAGAGCGTTGATCCCCGAGAGGTTGACGAAATTTCACAATTCTTCATTGAACATATTGCCGAGAATAAAGAACACTTCATAGGGACGATTACCTTTGGAGTACTTCATGCAGAGGAGGCTCCTCTTCAATTGCTGCCGCTTCCTCTACAGCGAGCTGATATAGAGGAAATACGCGAATTAAAAAATATTGGCATACTTCAAATAGAACAAGAGCCCTGGATACCCATGGATGGATTGCACAGATATTATGCAATCCTAAAGGTGCTTAGAGAATTGCCGCCCTATAAACGTGAGATTTTTGAAAACGAAGAAATTCCTATTACCTTGATACCTTGCTCATCTTTAAATCAATTGCAAGATTTAATGCTCCGTTTACAAAAATCGGTACGTGCAGTGGACAGAGGGGAGGCCATTCGCACAGCAAGCCATGATGATAAGTTTGCGCAATTGGCCCGTAAGGTTTGTGGCATAGATGGAACCAACGAGGGAATACTTCCTGAAAAGCTGGTCAATTGGAAAACGAATACATTAACCAATCGTTTACAAAAATTCACAACACTAAGCGTTTTATATGACTCCGCAAAAATACTCTACCCTGACCTTAGCGATCAGACATTTTTTTCTCAAAATCTCTCCCTCTATTATGATGAATTTGCTCAGATCTGGAAAATGCTCATTGAAAATTTCCGACCTTTCTCAGAGGCGATACGTCCCACGACCGACAAAGCATTGCTTAGAGATAAGTACATATGCCTTAAAGCAACAGGTCAGCTTGTCATTATCCAGATCATAAAGCTTGCGCTTCAAAATGAAGGGCCAGAAGCTGTAGAAAAAGCCATTGACGGCTTAAATCGTATTCCATGGAACATAGAACACTCCATTTGGAATAACATTCTGCTCATCAATGGACGGCTCAATGCAGGATACTCAGCCAGAATCTTAGCTGCTCAGTTAATTGCTTATCACATCGGGATCACACAAAGTGATAAAGAAGTTGATGAGCTTAGAAGAAAGTATAAGGAGGCAAAACACGATGAACTCCCCTCCCCCCTTTATAATCGGGACAACTAGACGCCTTTTGAACAACAAAATAACTAGTCAGGAGGAAATTTTGACAAAGCCAGCAAATCTCGATTCCATGAGATTCAACACGCCAGAACCTGGAAATCGATCTACAAGTTTTTTATAAAAGGCAGCATATGGATAGTAAAAACTCTACAAAATTTACCAGCCATATGCTCACTAGATAGGAAAAAGGACAAGATGTTACAGAACCAACATAATAATGATGTTCACTCAAGCCCAGACCCTAATAAAAACAGTATACCACCGAATGAGCGAGATCCAACAAGACTCATATTGGTTTGTATTGCAGGGTTCCTGGCGACTCTCAGTTTCGTGGCATTTATTATTACACGTAATCCCAACGTTCTCATTGGTACCTCTGTGTTAGCATATCCTCTATTTAGAGTAATAGACTATTACTTTAAAAAAGAATAAACACTGGCGTTGTTGTCTGGCGCAAATTTGAGTCGTTTGGAAGATTTGCGCCAGACAACAACGGTTTTAACGATCCTGTTAATCCAGCGGAAGCGTAAAGAAAAAAGTCGAGCCTTCGTTTTCGATGCCGCTACTCTCAACGCACAGAGTCCCTCGCATCGCCTCGACAAGCTGGCGAGAGATAAAAAGACCCAGGCCACTCCCGCGAACCGTGCCATGCATATCGCGTTCCAGGCGCACAAACTTGTCGAAGATAGCTTCTTGCTTAGCGGGAGGTATGCCCAGACCGCGATCGCTTACGCTTATACGTACCATGCGCTCTTTTTCCTCGATCCGGGCAGCAATATGAATAGGGGTACGAGGAGGAGAGTAGCGTAGTGCATTGGAGATCAAATTATGGAGTATCTGCTTTAAGCGTGCCTCATCCGCCTGCACAACCAGGTGCGCGTCAATATCGACAGTAATATCTCGCTGATCCTTCACAGTTAAGGCCTCAAAGAGCTCGACAATAGCAGAGGTGACGCTCTTGATTGCAACAGGAGTGATGCATAAGGTTGCGGCATCCAATTGAAGGCGGCTAGCATCCATAATATTTGCCTGCAACACAACCAGTTCATCGCAGGCGCGACAGGCCTTCGCAATAAATTCCTGCCGAATATCAGGAGTGATATCCTCCATTTCACGCAGCAGCTCGAGATACCCCTGCACAATCGTAAGGGGAGTGCGCAACTCATGACTCGCGCTCGTGATAAAAGCATCTTTGAGCTGATCGAGTTCACTCAGCTTCACATAAGCTATCTGTAATTCATCGTAGAGGCGAGCATTTTCGCGGACAGCCGCAGTCTGCTCCTCAAGATTGCTCAAGAGGCGGGGATAGGCCGAACCGATGAGACCAATAATGAGAAAAACAAAGGTCGTAATAATAAGATTGATGCGCCATTGATCATCAGGAATAAGCTGACTATTCCATGACGACCTGAAGGTCGCCCAGATACCGAGAAGGCTTGCCATTCCGCCTACGACACAGCAGAGATGTAAGACCCAGACAGGTGCAAGCAGTTGTTTAGAGCTTTTCGTGAGCACAGCGCGGAAGCGCCTCAGAAGGAGAGGCAGATCGAGGAAGAGAATGACCATTGAGATACACCAGATGACGCTCGTCGTAGCCTGAAAGACATCATACACCCTGGATGCGAAGCTGAACCCTTCTTCAGGATAAAGGATTGGCCCGACAAAATAGGTGAAGAGAGCAATCACCAGCGCGATGACCGTCTGCGCATTGATCGCACGAGAGGGTACGCCATAGCGGTTTACGCTGGCAAGCCTTGCAGGAAGGCGACCATCCAGAGCTGAGACGAACAAAATACGTGCAAATGTAACATTATAGAGGACAGCAGTAATAATGAAGAAAGTAACAAAGATAAGGCCGACCAGAACAGAAGCGGGAACGCCAAAGGCTACATTGATAGCAGTCAATGTTGAATAGGGTAAACCAGAGACATTCTGGGGTACAACCGTCATCACGCCAAACGTACCCAGAAGATAGGCAACCAGCACAATAAGAGGTCCCCAGCGTAGGAAGAGCCTGGTTGCATGCGGTTGGCGCGTTTCAGCGGCCATATTGAGGGGAACTTCCACGCCAAGCAACGCCAGCACCACGACACCATACAGGACAAAGTGCTGTTCGTTAAATTCGCCACTGCTGACCGTGAGTGGGATCTGCGAACCATGCCCTCCGACCAGCCAGACGACACCAGCCAGACCGACAGCGAAGATAGCAGTTGCGTAAAGAGCGATAATGCTCTTCGCCAATTTCATAATGAGGGACAAGGGAAGAGTAGCGAGCCAACCGGCTAAGAGGAGAACGCAGAGGACAACGATCCCCTGTTGCCAGGGAGCGATGAGCCAGCCTGGTTCATTCCCCCACAATTGCACCCAGATGCCCTGGAAAAATGTGATCGTACCAGTCCCGCAGGCAAGCAGAACCAGCATGCCCGGAAACCAGGCGCAGAAACCAGCAAAGAAGCCCCAGAGTGGGCCTAATGCGCGATGAGTCCAGACGTAGATTGAGCCATCAACGGGCATGAAACGATTCAGTTGCGCAGCCACAATTGTCCCGGGAAGGAAGAAAGTGAGCACGCCAATGGCCCAATAGAGATAGGTCTCAGATCGCGCGCCCTGAGTAGCCTGGACAATCGAGGCATTAGGAATGAAAATGACAATCGCAATGAAGACCACGAGCATATCCATGCGTGAGAAGACACGTGGCAGCAGTTCACCGACGCGCTGTTCTGAGCGCAATGGGCTACCTGCGACACTTTGCAAGGTGGTAGGGATATACAGCCATTCCGAGGATTTCTTTTCTTTCATGCGCAATGGCACCTTTGTGCTGGAATACATGAGACAACAGATAAAGTTAAAAGCACCTATACCTCATACCCGCATTTAGAGATTACAGAGATACATCGGTGCATATTGTAGTATAGAATTTGAGCTCTGCCTTAAAAAGCTATTTACAGGTCTTTCTGAATTCTAACTGCGAGAGTATGCACAGTATAACATGCTCTACGTATAGGGGTAAGTAGATAGTTCTAAATTCTGTCCTACACATTTCACACGAGAAAATATAGACATCCTGAAAGCGATGGCATATGTTATAGTAATATTTAAGAATTCCTCTCGCACTAACATTGATCAATGAAGATTGTTTATTGAAGCAGTAATTGAGCAGTTGCCCATGTAGCAAATGTAGCAAGCATAACGAAGAGCTTCAGTTAAACGGTAATGCTTATGCTTCAGGAGGTTATCCAATGGAAACACCTTTGTCCCCGCTCGAGTTCCTACGTCGCGCGCGACGCCTCTATCCTGAGCGCGAGGCAGTTGTCGACGAAAGCCAGCGCTTGACGTACGCAGAGTTTGGCAGGCGCTGTGATCGCTGGTCTGCGGCCCTCCAGCAGCTTGGCGTCAACAAAGGCGATCGCGTGGCCTACATTGCGCCCAACACGCACGCCCTCCTCGAATCTTTTTACGCCGTCCCTCAGATTGGGGCAGTACTCGTCCCGATCAACTATCGTCTGATTGCGGACGATTTCACCTACATCATCAAACATAGTGGAGCAAAGGTCGTCTGTGTACACAGCAGTTATTTGGAAGATATTGAGCGTATTCGCCCTGAGCTAGCAGAAGTTGAGCACGTGATAGCGCTCGAAGGACTGAGCGAGCCATTGCGCGAAGCGGGCTGGCTGGACTATGAAACAGTTCTGGCAAATGCGCCAGAAACCTTCACGCGCCCAGCGATTGCCGAGAATGATCTCCTGACCATCAACTATACCAGCGGTACGACCTCGCGGCCCAAAGGAGTGATGATTACCCATCGCAATGCCTACATGAACGTCGTTGGCACCTTAATCCATATCGCGATGTCGCCCGCTGATCGCTACCTCTGGACATTGCCGATGTTCCATGCCAACGGATGGACCTTCGTCTGGACAGTCACAGCGGTTGGAGGAACCCATGTCTGTCTGCGCAAAGTGGAACCAGGTGCCATCTTCACACTGATTCGCGATGAACGATGCACGCTACTCTGTGCAGCCCCAACAGTGCTTATTGGTATCGCCAACGCGCCTGAGGAGATGCGACAGATCGTACTGGCGGAGACAGCAAAAGGGCGGAAGGTGCGCGTACTCACGGCGGGAGCGCCCCCGGCAGCCGCAACCATCGAGCGAATCGAGGGCGAACTTGGATGGGAGATTACACAATTGTATGGTCTGACCGAGACAACCCCCTTCATCACCATCTGCGAGCCTCGTCCAGAGCATACCGCGCTCACCCCGCAAAACCGTGCAACCATCAAGGCCCGTCAAGGCGTAGAGCTGGTCACGTCCGGTGAGTTGCTGGTCGTTGATGAGCGAGGGAACGAGGTACCTCACGATGGGGCCACGCTCGGCGAAATTGTAGCGTGCGGCAATGTCGTCATGAAGGGCTATTACAACGATCCGGAAGCTACGGCGCGCGCATTTGCAGGCGGCAGATTTCATACTGGCGACGTGGCAGTCGTGCATCCTGATGGCTATGTCGAAATCCGCGACCGTATGAAAGACGTCATCATCAGCGGGGGAGAGAACATTTCCTCAGTTGAAGTTGAAGGGATGCTTTTACGTCATCCAGCGATTCAGGAGGTCGCAGTCGTAGGTCTGCCCGATGCGCAATGGGGCGAAGCCCCGCATGCATTTGTCGTTCTCAAGGCCGGACAGAGCGCAACCGAAGAGGATTTGCGTATTTTTGTGCGCGACAATATGGCCCACTTCAAAGTGCCTAAGTCATTCACATTTGTCGCTGAATTGCCCAAGACAGCTACCGGCAAGATCCAGAAATATGTTCTGCGTGGCGGGCGAGCGGCAATCTCCGCACAATAATCTTACGCGTGGACATTGACAGAACGCAGGCTTCTGATGTGCATTTCTGAAGCCTGTGTTTTTTTGCGTGCTTGCACAACCGCCACCAGACCGGCATAAAGCCGCCACCAGACCGGCGTCATCCGAACGGAAGCGTTGCCGCCACCAGACCGCCGTCATCCTAACGGAAACGTTGCCGCCACCGGACCGGCATAAAGCCCGGTCCCTACCTGTTATGTTTTTTCGAGCCAAAGAGATACCGGTAGATAGCGTAGTATTCTTCTCTATATTCGTTCATTTTTAATGTATTTTTCACAATTCAAATGTGCTACAAGCTCAAAAGTGCGAATATGGCACTTGCCAATATATATTTGCACATGTTACTATTCGAGTACAGTATCATACATCAGTGTGTTTAAATATATTTTTTAGTAAATAAAGAATAAAATATTATCCTAGAAGTTTTAGAAATATTAACAGTAAAGAGTGTATTTTTACTGTTAATACATTGAATGTGGTTTTACATGGAAGGAGCATTTTGCATGAGTTTTGAACAGTATCATGAGCCGGTTCACGAACTATCGCAGGAGACACGTACATTTGCCCGCATGATCATTTCGCTTCAAGAGGAATGCGAAGCCATTGGCTGGTATGAGCAACGGATCTCGCTAGAGCAAGATCTTGAAGCCAAACAGCTCTTGCTGCAAGCTCAATCTGAAGAGTTTTTGCACTTCTCGATGGACCTGGAGTTCTTACTGCGCCGCCATCCAAAGTGGCGAGTTGCGGCTCAGCATGTATTGTTTCAAAAGGGAGATATTGTTGCGAACGCGAAAAAAGGCGAGCATGCGCAGGAAAATGTGTAGCGTATGCATTGCCATTTTCCGGTATAGATAAGTATCTTCAGGAAGCATCCACGCCTGCATTTTCTGGCGGAGCGAAAGCACTGACAGAGAGATATCTTTTCATGGCCCCTCGCGTGCTCTATGGCCTTGCTCGAGGGGCCATGAAAGCGCCTGAGCAATTGATCTTCGTTTTGCGCGAGGAGCTCAGCAAGAGTAGAGCAAATTTGTTGAGTTTGCATAGGAAAGATCGTTTCAGGATATAACGTTTGCAAATCTATGCTTTAATATAAAGAGAAGGCAAGGACTATCTATCTGGAGAAAACCAGCAATCCTAGCCCGCAAGAGAACCATCCGACAGATTCCTCAATGGAGAGTTGCAAAAAGGATGACAACCTGGCATATATGAGCAGGCTGTCGTTTTTTATGTGTGCATTTATTTCAATCCCTGCAAACGAGTTGGGAAAAGAGATAGGGTAAGCGCTGGCTCTTCAGAGGAGAAATAGAGATTTGCATCCCTAAAAGATCAAGTAAAAGTACATCAGGAGAGAATCATTTGCAGCTCAACATCTTTTTTAATCCAGCCGAGCTGAACTACATTGAAGCACCAGCGAACGATATTTATATCGTCATCGACGCCATGCGCGCCACGACCACGCTGGCCGTGATGTTCGAGGCGGGCGCGCGGCGTGTCCTGGCAGCCCAGACGCTGGAGCAAGCGTTAGAGGCCGCACGAAAAGTTCCAGGGCGCATGCTCTGTGGCGAGCGACATATGAAAACGCCTGCGGGCTTTGACTATGGCAACTCACCGGCACAATTTGCCCGGCTCGACCTCAAGGAGCGCGAACTTATTCTGACCACCAGTAATGGTACGCGCGCCCTCTTCGCCTGTCCAGAGCAAAGCACGCGCCTGGCAGGTAGCTTCTACAACGCTCAGGCCGTTACTGGCTACGCGCTCGATCTGGCCGCACAGCAACGGAGCAATATCGCCATCGTATGTGCCGCCGAATATGGCTACTTTGCGCTTGAAGATAGCACCAGTGCAGGATACATGGCACTGGAGCTTCAGCGCCAGTATAGCGGGCTCCACTGTCCCGATAACGTACAGGCCGCGATTACCCTTTACGAAAGCTATCCCCCCGCCAGATTGCTTGAATGCGCACAATCGGCCCGCGACCTGAAAGCCGGGGGACAGGAACGCGACCTGGACTTCTGCCTGCACAAAAACGCCAGCACCTGCGTACCTGCCGTGACAGGCACTGAAGAAGCAACCGGACTACTGATTCTCGAGAAAATGCGTTGATCGCTTCTTTCGTACAACAGAACAGTGCTCTCGGTCTGGCGTGCCTGGATAGAAACAGGAATTATCTCGCGGATAGCACAACCGGACTAATCGATGGCCAGGATAAGTTTCCCAAAGTTCTTATTCGCGGCCATCTCCCGGTGTGCCTCAGCGATCTGCGCCAGAGGATAGGCCCGCTCAATCACCGGTATCACCGTGCCACGAGCCAGAAGAGGCACCACCTGGGTCGCAAACAGACGTGTCACCGTGAGCTTCTCCTCCAGCGTGCGTGTGCGGAGCGTACAGCCGCGCATCTGGATACGCTTTGCCATCAATAAGCCGAGATTGACCTGAGCCTGAACGCCACCCAGCGTCGAAAGAAAGACAAGGCGTCCCCAGTTCGTCAGCACCTGCAAATTCTGCTCGATCGTGGGTGCGCCGACGAAATCCAGCACCACATGCACACCCTCGTTTGACGTCAACTGCTTCACCTCAGCGGCAAAATTCTGAGCATCCAGACCCACCTCCAGGCCCAGCGGCTTCGCCCGTTCCAGCTTCTCAGGAGAGCGTGCCGTCCCATACACCGTCGCACCTACGGCCCGCGCCAGTTGAATCGCAGCCGTCCCAACGCCACTGCCAGCAGCATGAATCAGTACACGCTCACCCATATGCAGGTCAGCCTGCGTAAAGAGCGCATCGTGAGCCGTCATAAACACTTCGGGGATCGAAGCGGCCTGGACAAAATCGAGATTCTCGGGGATCTCCACCAGCAAGCCTTCGTGAGAGAGAAGATACTCCGCCTGAGCGCCGCCACCGACAATCCCCATCACACGCTGTCCGGGACGCCAGCGGCGTGCCAGCGGTCCGACCACATCCACCACCCCCGCAAACTCCATACCGGGAATATGCTCCGGCGAACCAGCTGGAGGAGCATAGTGACCCTCACGTTGCATCAAATCCGCCCGATTCAAGCCCGCCGCATGCACACGCACGCGCACCTGCTCGCCCTGAGGCTGCGGCATCTCCACATCCTGGATTGCCAGCACCTCCGGTCCGCCCGGCCGAGTAATAACTACCGCACGCATAAAACATATCTCCTTTCGCTATCTGCAATCGTCCTTGATCTGAGTTCGTGTCAACAATCTTTGTGAGCAATGTTTCTATTGTACAATTTTGCCGTAGCCGGATTCATCCCACCAGAGAACGAGCAGCAACCAGACACAAAAAAAGCCTGGAAGAAACGTTCTTCCAGACTCAGCAATGGTAATGACAGGCAACAGTTACTTCTGCTCAACAAGAGACAGTTCGAGCTCGATTTTTACATCTTCGCTCACCAGCACGCCGCCAGCTTCAAGTGCCTGGTTCCAGTTCAAACCGAAATCTTTGCGATTGATCTTCGACGTAGCATCGATACCAACACGCTGATTGCCCCAGGGGTCCTTACCCGCGCCAGTATACGTGGCGTCAAAAACGACCGATTGCGTCTCCCCGTGCATGCTCAGATCGCCAGTTACCTTGTACTCATCGCCCTTCACATGCTCAACGCTCGTGCTCTTGAAGGTGATGGTCGGGTACTTCTCCGCGTCAAAGAAATCTGCGGAGCGCAGATGCGCATCACGATTGGTATCACGGGTGTGGATACTGGCCGTTTCAGCCTGAGCGTCCACCGAGGAATTGGCCGGATTCTCCTGGTCAATATGAAGTTGGCCGCTAATAACCTGAAAGCTGCCTTTTACAGTCGCAAACATCATGTGTTTTACGGAAAATGTCACCTGAGAGTGAGAAGCATCAATTTGCCATGCCATAAAAATATTCTCCTTCAGAACCTGCTAGCATCTCCTATGAAAACTAACACCTGTTCAAAATTGCTTGATTTCCAAGAAGATTAACTATATCAACTAGAAGGATGATAGCATTTCTACTTTTGTTTGTCAAGTATCTAACATATTATTAGCTTCAAATGAAAAAAGAGCAAGCGTGTGCTGTCTGGGAGAGAGATTTTTTGCGATATCAAAAGGGAAGTAAGCCATGCTATAATCAGCGTAAAGTTGTAGAAAAATAGAGAGGATTTTGCGCCCATGTTTACACTTGATGACATACTGCAAGGCAATCCAGACCTGCTGCAAGGCAATCAAGGGGCCAATCTGGACCGGCAGCGCATCTTCCAATCTGCACAACATGATAGCCGTCAGGTCGGAGCAGGAGACCTGTATGTGGCGATCAAGGGGACTACCGTTGATGGGCATCGCTTCATCGCGAGTGCGGTGCAAGCGGGAGCGAGCGGTATACTCTGTACCACGGGTGCCGAAGATCTGCCCGCAGAGGTTATACAGCTCATTGTGCCTGATGTTATCAAAGCCTTGCAAGGTGCGGCTCGTGTGCGTGCACGACGACAACAGGGTACAACCTACATTGGCATTACCGGCAGCAACGGCAAGACCAGCACCAAAGATGCCGTCGCCTCTGTCCTCTCTTACAAAGGGACGACGCTCAAAACACTCAAATCGTATAATAACGAACTGGGCTATCCACTGACATTGCTGCGTCTGGAGCCGGGACAGCGTTATGCAGTGCTGGAAATGGGAGCGCAGCGGGTGGGTGAGCTGGCGGGACTCTGCCGGGACATCGCCAGTCCCGATTGGTCGATCATCACAAACGTGGGCACAGCGCATCTGGAATATTTCGGCTCGCAAGAAAATATCGCGATAGCCAAGTCCGAGCTGGTCCAGGTTCTTAAACCTGAAGGGTTCGCCATCCTGAATTATGATGATGCCAACGTACGCGCCATGGCGGCAAAAACGCGGGCTCGCGTCCTCTATTATGGCACAGCAAAGGGGGCTGATGTACGCGCCAGCGAAATCGCCGGTAGCCCTTTGCTTGGCTATCACTGCAAATTGCAGTATCAGCGTGAGCAACGTCCCATTCAGCTCCATCTGCCAGGCGAACATAGCGTGATCATCGCACTGGCAGCAGCAGCAGCAGGAATTGCGGCCGAGATGAGCATCGACGAAATCGCGGATGCGCTCACGCGGCTCACCGCCTCGCCTGGGCGCGGTCAGATCAAGAGTGGTCCCAACGGGAGCACGCTTATAGATGACACCTATAACGCAAATCGCCAATCAATCGTGGCAATCACCAATGCCATGCGCGCTACCGAGCTAGCGGCCAGAGGCAAGCGCTGGGCTGTGCTGGGAGATATTTTCGAATTGGGCCCCTATGCACGCGAAGAGCACCTCCTCAGCGGAGCGGCTCTGGCCGGGAATATCGAGCGGCTGGTAGCGATTGGCGACGAAGCGCGTTTTTATGTTGAGGGGGCCATTGCAGCGGGTATGCCAGCCGACCACACCTATTATTTCAGTGCCAATGTGCGCGATAGTCAGGAGGTTACGGCCGTCAAACGTGCAGTAGCCGACCTGCTCAAGCACGAGGTTGGTCGCAATGATCTCGTTCTGGTAAAGGGATCACGCGGCATGATGATGGAAACACTCCTCACATTGTTATAAATATGACATGGGAAAGGATCGTTTTGTGGGCAAGAAGAAATTGCGTATCGGGCTCGTCTTTGGAGGGCGTTCTGGAGAGCATGAGGTCTCGCTGGCTTCGGCGAGAGCAGTTATGAGCAACCTTGATCCAGAGAAGTACGACGTTGTGCCCATCGGCATCACCAAAAGTGGCACCTGGCTGCTAGGGACCACCCCGGAGCAGCTCGCCGCCGCCGAGCAGCGGGCATTGCAGAGCAAGAGCGAGCCCGTTCTTGAAGAGAGTCGAGCCGTCACCCTGGCTGGTGATCCGACCGTACGCCGTCTGGTTCCAGTGAATGGGCAGGAAGATCTACATGGCGGTGGAGCGCTTGACGTAATCTTCCCCGTCCTGCATGGTCCTTATGGCGAAGATGGTACGTTGCAGGGACTCTTAGATATGGCGAATATCCCCTATGTCGGCAACGGCGTGCTGGGTTCCGCGATAGGCATGGACAAAGAGAAAACAAAGATCATTTTCCGTTCTATTGGACTGCCCATCGTTGCAGACCTCGTGTATCGCCGCAGTGAATGGGAGCGAGATCCTGAACGGTTACTGACCGAGATCGAGCAGAAACTGGGCTATCCATGCTTCGTCAAACCCGTCAACATGGGTTCGAGCGTCGGCGTCAACAAAGCGCATAATCGTGCCGAGCTAAAACATGCGATGCGTGAGGCAGCAGAATATGATCGCCGTATGATTATCGAGGCAGGCATCAACTGCCGCGAACTGGAATGTGGCGTGCTGGGCAACGAAGAACCGATTGCCTCAGTCGTTGGAGAAATTGTTGCAAGCAACGAATTTTATGATTATGATGCCAAATATATAGACAATAAATCGCAGATCGTCATCCCGGCAGATATTCCCCAGGAGATCGCGGAAACGATACGGCGTCAGGCAGTGCAGGCATTTTTAGCCCTCGACCTCAGCGGACTTGCGCGCGTCGATTTCTTCCTGGACAGAGATAATGATAAGATCTACATCAACGAAGTGAACACGCTGCCAGGTTTTACCGAGGTCAGCATGTACGCCAAGCTCTGGGGGGTGAGCGGAGTTACGTATAGTGAGCTGCTGGATCGTCTGATCGAGCTGGCGTTGGAGCGATATGACGATCGCCAGCGAAACCGCACCAGCAGATAATATTTCACCTCTTCGAGATGGCCGGGGGGGGACGCGGATCGGCATCAAGCACGATCCCTACCTCTGCGTTTATTCGAGAGAGGATCACCTTCGGGGTTTATTGCCGCCCAAAAAAGGAGAAAATATACATTATGTCAAATACTACTATTCGTCAGGTGAGCATTGAGCCGCTTACCATCCCCCTTCTAGAGCCATTTACCATTGCCACCGGGAGTATCAGCGAGGTTCGCAACGTCCTGATCACCATCACACTACAGGATGGTAATATTGGTTATGGTGAATGTGCTCCCTTTCCACCAAGCACGGGAGAGTCTCAGGAGACGGCGCTGGCGGCGGCTCAGAGTTGTGTCGAGTTGTTGAAGGGGCACGATGCGGCCCAATGGCGCACACTATCGCGGCTTATGCACAGCATGTTCTATGCGCAGGCAACCGTTTGTGCAGGCATGGAGATGGCCATCCTCGACGCCCTCACGCGCTCGTACGGCATCCCGCTCTACATATTTTTAGGAGGAGCCAGCAGTAGCGTCGAGACCGATATGAGCATTCCCATGGTAACGCCGGAACGCGCCTATATTTTAGCTCAGGAGACCGTTGCCAAAGGGATCAACACCATCAAAATCAAAGTCGGCGGTGATTTGCGCGAAGATGTGAACCGCGTCGAGGCCGTGCGCAGTGGCGCGCCTCATCTTGCATTGACGCTCGATGCCAACCAGGGCTATACGCCCAACGAAGCGCTGCTCTGCCTCGAAGCACTCGACAATCGCGATATTCGTCCGCTGCTCCTCGAACAGCCCGTGCATAAAGACGACTACGAAGGATTGCGTTATGTCTCGCAGCATACGACAGTTCCGGTTGCCGCAGACGAGAGCGCAACGAACTCAGCCAGCGTCGCGAAACTGATTCACAACCAGAGCGTCAACGTCATTACCGTCAAACTGATGAAAGCGGGCATCGTCGATGCGCTGGATATCGCGGCACTCTGCCGGGCGAATAATATCCAGCTCATGATCGGCGCAATGATAGAATCGCGGCTCGCCATCAGCGCCGCCGCGCATCTGGTCGCGGGCCTGGGTGGATTCCGCTTCGTCGATCTTGACACGCCCATGCTACTGACCAGCGATCCCTTTACCGGTGGCTATACGCAAAAAGGCGGCGTCTATGACCTGAGTGAGATCAAAAGTGGCCTCGGCATAGAGCGCGCCTGAGAGATCAAAACAAGTTAACGATACGCCTCGGCCTGCAAATTGAAGAGCTCGGCATAACGGCCATTGAGCGCCATCAGTTCCGCATGCGAACCGTTCTCAAGAATGCCGCCATGCTCGAGCACGAAAATGCGATCGGCGAGGCGTACCGTACTGAAGCGGTGGCTGATAAAAAACGCCGTCTTGCCCTCAGTCAACGTACGAAATTGCTGAAAGATCTCGTATTCAGCCTGAGCATCCAGAGCACTTGTCGGCTCATCCAGAATCAACACGCGCGCATCGCGCATAAACGCCCGGGCCAGCGCAATCTTCTGCCACTCGCCGCCGCTCAACTGCGTCCCCTGCTTAAACCAGCGACCCAGCATCGTATCATAGCCGCTATTCAGACGCTCAATCACCACATTGGCCCCGCTTTTCTGCGCCGCTCCACTCACCAGCGCACGATCCTCGATATCGTCCACCCGCCCCACACCAATATTCTCACGCGCCGTCAGATAATAGTTCACATAATCCTGGAAGATCACGCCAACCTGTGCACGCAACTCATCGAGATCATACTCTTTGACATTACGGCCACCCAGCAGGATCTCGCCCGCATCAGGATCATACAGGCGGGTCAGCAGTTTCACAATCGTCGTCTTGCCCGCCCCGTTGCGCCCCACCAGAGCGATGGCCTCTCCGGCGCGGATCGTAAAGCTGACATTGCGCAGAGCGGCCTGCGTCTCAGGATCTTTATCGGGATAAGTAAATGTAACATTGCGAAACTCGATATCGAGGCCCTTTGTCTCCTTCTGGATCAACGCCCGCTCAGAGATAGGCGGAGACACAATCTTTGGCTGATATTCCAGAAACTCAAACAGCATGCTGACATAGAGATTATTCTCATACGTACTGGAGATACCATTCAAAAAGCCCTGAAAGCTCTGACCTACCTGTATCGCCGACTGCGTGTAGAGACTCAGGCCGCCAATCGTGATGCGGCCAAGTACCGCCTGAATCGCCACATAGAGATAAATCGCACTATTCGCAATCCCAGTCAGCGAGCCCCAACCAAAGTTTGCCAGGTAGCGAGAGATCAGCAAACTTTTATCTTCCTCGAACATCTTATTCGCCAGCACCCGAAATTGCTTGATAAAGTAGCTTCCCAGATTGAAAAGCTTGATCTCTTTATTGTAGGTATCCACCGTCATCACATTGACAAAATAGGCCATCTGACGGCGCTCCGGAGATTGGCGACGTTGGCGCTGATAGCCGCGCCATCCGTAACGTGTGCTGGAGAAGAAGGCAGGAATAGGGATCACCAAAGCGATTACCGCCAACCACCAGGCAAGGTGCCAGAGCAACGCAATCATCGAGAGCATCGTCACCATCGTGCGGCAGAGATCAAAAGTCTGCGAGATCATCGTCACCGGCTGATAGGTAGATTGATCGGTTGCCTGACGCAGCTTATCATAAAACTCTGGATTCTCAAAAAACGACAGATCGAGCGTATCGGCCTTCTCCAGAATCATAAGCTGAATGCGATTCGAGACCAGTTCCTGCAATATCTGTTGCGTAATATTGCTCAATGTACTTAACAGACTGGAGAACAGCGTCACCCCAAGCTGGAGCGCAATCGGCAGCCAGATCAGTCCAACATTATGCGTCAAGGCCGCTTTGACCACACTATCAATCACCTGACTGGTGATCCACACGCTCACAACAGGTGTAAAACCTTGCAGCAGGCTCAGTAGCCCCATTGCCAGCGTGCGAGGAGCATGCGTCGACCAGACCAGGCGCAGCACACGCGGCAGGCTGGCAAAAGCGCCAGGTATCTGCTTAAAATTAAAGCCCTCCTCGCCACTTCCCCAGCCTTTCCTGCCAACAACCATTTTCATCTCCGGAGGTACACTCTTCAAGCGCTTTTGCTCCTTGCTCCTCTACAATACATAGCTCATCAATCTGAGGCACATAGGAAGTATAGGCACAAGAAAGATCGCGCCGCATTGGTATTGTCATCAGTTTTTCGCCCTGCCAAAAATAGCAGGCATGCCCTGATGTTTTCTACAGGTATTGCTGCTTACATCTATTATTAAGACGGATCTTCTTGCCCAAAGCTAAAAAATCAAAGGAGCTTTTTGTAGCGACCGACTCATACTATCGTCTTGATATACTGAGTAGCATGATGCGCGAGAGCCATGATTGAAAGCATAGGATTCACTCCGCTCGCGGATGGGAAAACGCTCCCATCACAGACAAACAGACCTTTTACCCCATACACCTCGTGGTGCTCATCAACGACCGCCTGCTGTGGATCGACGCCCAGGCGACAGGTGCCCATCTGGTGAGCGGTAAACATCGTCAGGCGATTCGGCCCCATACCATGTCGCTCTAACTGTGCAGCAAACGCACGCCATTGCCGTTCGCTCGGCTGACCGTGCGCGGGCAATTCAAACACAGTACGTCTGTTATGGAGTGTAATTGCTTGTTGCGCGCCTGCCGCAATATGCACACGTGCCGCCTGTTGCAGGCCATGTAAGAGATGCCGACGGTCAAAAACCGAGGTGACATAGTGAACCACCGGCTCACCCTGCTGATCCAATGTCACGCGACCCTCGCCCCGATCACGCGTTAACACGATGATGACCGCAGAATGCGCGGCCTGGAGCATTTGCGCACGATATTCCCGGGCCGAATACCAGGGCGTCGACAGCCCCAGCAGGCCGGGATGCAAGGGCGGCACCTCAAGTTTGTAGCCATAGTTGCCCGTGAGATGGACAAACTCATCACTATAAGCCGATTGCATCACGCCCTGCCAGGCATAGACTTTCTCGGGATAGATGCCGCACACGGTCGAAGTCGGATGAATATGCAAATGGCGACCGATATG
>DATJHM010000207.1:0-62208 GCA_035493895.1 Ktedonobacteraceae bacterium | reverse complement strand
GAGGCATGTACGTTACGGCTCACACGTATACGTTGCGTTACGCCTTGTGAATAAACTCTCTGGCGAAGCGGCGCAGCGGCTCCAGATTTTTCGCACTTGGGAAGGGGAAGTCTATAATCAGCTCATGGACGCCGCAGGCTTCCAGCGTCGCGATACGCTCACGAATCGTCGCGGGACTACCAACCAGAGCCGTATCAGTGAGGCCATTCTTCCTGGCTTCCGGTACCAGAGCCAGCGCCTCCTCATCGGTATCAGCGATAGAGCAGTACGTGCCGGTTGTGACATGGATATCTGAGAAGTCGCGTCCGACACTTTCACAATGCCCTTTGAGCACCTCAAGCTTGTGGCGCAGCGTCTTCAGATCGCCACCCACATTACAGGCATCGCCATACTGCGCAACCAGCTTCAACGTGACTTTCTCACCACCACCACCGATCAGGATGGGAATATGTGGTTTCTGGACACCCTTTGGCTGATTGATCGCGCCACGAACCTGATAGTATTTGCCTTCAAAGACCGCCTCTTCCTGGGACCACATGGCATGGATCACTTGCAGCGCTTCACGCAGCATGCGCAGGCGCGTAGGAGCATCGAAGTAGTTATCATATCCGTACGCTTTGTACTCATGTTCATACCAGCCAGCGCCGATGCCGAAGTTTAAGCGGCCATGACTCAACACATCGAGGGTACTCGCCATCTTCGCCAGCAGTGCTGGATTGCGATAGCTATTACACAGCACAATCTGCCCGATGCGAATATTTTTTGTATCACGAGCCAGGGCAGCCAGCATCATCATGCACTCAAACGTTATTTCCTGTGTTGGGGTCGGAACGGTGTGAAAATGATCAACAACCCATGCCGAATCGTAACCAAGCTCATCACCAGTAGTGACAATGTTTGTCATCGCCTCATAAGCTTCAACAGGATCTTTGATATCCACCAGGCTCATCTTCCAACCATTTGGAATATCAATACCAAACTTCATGCAAAACCTCTTTCCATTCGGTGTGTATAAATAGGTGTATACGTCAGTCAAATGAAATGGTCAACAATCCTTTTTTGCCATGTCACGTGTCAACTCATTTAAGCGCGTAACAACTGACCAGAATTAATTATATCTTATCCTTGCAGGCATGCTCAATGGCGGCAGAGGCCCGGTAGCGCAAAACATCGCTCTTGCAACACATCCCGCTCTTGCTGTATAACAGAACTCGTACATGCTATCTTCCTTCAACGATCCTTACGTCGCGGCATCAATCATCAGGGCACGATTAAACGTACCGCACCAGAAAAAGGAGACGGATTTGCATACCGAAAAGAAGCACTCGACGACGAGCGAGCATCTCGATGTCCTCATTGTTGGAGCAGGCATCTCTGGCATATGTATGGCCTACTATCTTCAGATGCGTTGCCCGCAGAAGCGATTTACGCTGCTTGAAGGCCGCGAGGCAAGCGGCGGCACGTGGGATTTGTTCCAGTATCCGGGAATACGTAGCGACTCTGATATGTACACGCTCGGCTTCAGCTTTCGCCCATGGCAGGATGCAAAGGTGATTGCCGATGGGCCATCAATCTTGCAGTACATCCGTGAGACAGCCGCGGCGTTTGGCATTGATCGGCAGATTCGCTTCAACCACCGCGTGCAACGCGCCGTCTGGTCCTCAGCAGACGCACAATGGACGGTTGAGGTAGTACGTGGACCGGAGCAAGAAATTGTGCATTTTACCTGCAATTTTCTCTGCATGTGTACGGGATACTACGACTATAAGCAAGGATATACCCCCGTATGGTCTGGGATCGAACAATTTGCCGGACGCATTATCCATCCGCAACAATGGCCTGCGCATCTTGACTATGCAGGCAAGCAGATCGTGGTCATCGGGAGCGGGGCAACCGCGGTCACCTTAATACCAGCGCTGGCTGAGCAGGCAGCACATATCACGATGCTTCAGCGATCGCCGAGCTATATCATTGCACGTCCCTCCAGTGTGGAGGCGACCAGAGGCATAGAGCGGCTTCTCCCGACCAGGCTCGCCTCTCATCTCGCACGCTGGCGCTCAATTCTGTTTGGCGTCTACTTCTATAACCTCACCAGACGCCGACCCGAAGTGGCGAAGCAGGGACTTCTGCAACTGGTACGCCAGCAACTTGGCGATGCGTATGACATCGACACCCATTTTACACCCACGTACAATCCCTGGGATCAACGGCTGTGCCTGACGCCCGATGGAGATTTCTTCGCCACGATCAGAGCAGGAAAGGTATCGATCGTCACCGACCATATTGAGACCTTCACAGAGCAAGGCATCAAGCTCCGTTCCGGCGCTGAACTGGCCGCGGACATTATCATCACCGCCACGGGCCTGAGCATGCAGTTCATGAGCGGGATACCACTCGTCGTCGATGAGGTCCCGGTAGATCCGGCGAAGCTGCTCATCTATAAAGGCATGATGTACCGCGATATCCCCAACCTCGCGTCCGTATTCGGCTACGTCAATGCCTCCTGGACGCTCAAGTGCGAACTTATCGCGCAACGTATGTGCCAGCTCTTGCACTACATGGATCGGCACGGCTATACGCAATGCACCCCGCGCCTCCGGGATCACATCATCGTAGAAGAGCCCATGCTGGGGCTCACCTCAGGCTATATGCAACGTGCACGCGACACGATGCCTCGTCAGAGCATCAGAAACCCATGGAAGATGCACCAGAACTATCTGCGCGACGTGTTGAGTTTGCGCTTCAGCACTGTAAATGATGGAACGATGGAGTTTACACGTCGCGCAAAGCATGCACAATAGGAAGATACAAGCGGGAAAGAGAGGAAGAAACGTCAGATCAGAGCTTGTATTTTTTCATGAACGGGACACCGATTTTTTCGAGCAGTAGAGCAAGCATTCGCCAGCAGAGACGACGATAGAGAGGCAGATGTGCATCATAAACTGCGCTGTATTCGATTTCACCCACAGCTCCGCGATTGCGTTTGAATTGGGCGGCTCCTGAGCTTTCGTTGAGAACATGGCCGTTCTCTTTCGCAATGTTGAATAAGAGTGCCGAGAGCATACGATAGAGACCGGTCTCCAGAGGAAGCGTTGTGTCGTATCCGAACAGCGGCGTCGTCATAACGCCATTGCGACAGAAGTAGCCTAGAATAGCGTACATGCGCTGATCTTTCTTGACGGCAACAAGATGGAGGATTTTTTTCGCCAGGGCAAGGGTGATGAAGCGTGCGTTGAACATCGGATTGCAAAGAGAATATTTCTGGAGATAGAGCGCATTGTACAGCTCGACGATACGTGGCACATCGTCTTCTGTGAGAGCTGCGGCATCAAGCGGCGTATAGCCTCCTTGCTTCACCAGTGCCAGATCTCGCTTCAGCAGCCATCTCGCTTTTGACGACACAGAGCCAGGATGAGCGGGGTGCACAATATAGAGCTGTCTGCTCGGAATGAGCTGGCAATGATACTGCTTACAGGCGTTGAGCAGGATAGGGTTACTCACGGTATTCAGAGAACGAAACATGATCGCGTGCTGCGGGAACCGTTGCTGGAGAAAATCAATAATGGCGGCAATATGTTCCGTAGAAAGGTCGGGGTAGAGATTGGTAGAGAGAAGCCAGTTATTGACACACACGACACGATTTATGTGACAAAGCTTACAGAGGATGCCAAAACTCTCAATCAGCTTCGCCAATGCCAATCGTAGCCAGGGCGGTTGAATTAAGTTGAGTTCTTCTTGCGCATAGGTGATGTAGTGTGTATAGGGTGAGCATACATATGAATTTTGATACTCCTGCTGATTGATTGAGATTGGCAAAACAAACTGCTCCTCGATCAGAAGTGCCATATAGCATGTTTTCACATTCTCAATGAAATGCGAGGGACCATACTGAATCAGCGGCACAAGATACTCTCTGGCATAGGCACCATCGGCGGTCTCAGGCCACGGAAGCGAGTCAATAGTCTCTGCTGTGAACAGGCGAATTGTGCTACTCACAAATATAGTTCCTTCTGGGGCGAAAGCATTGTGCCCGGCCCGTTCCATTCAATGTCCAGCGTTGAAAATTCCTGGATAGACAGATGCAATTTGCGACTTTCTTTCCAGTTATACCAGAGTATCAGTGGTTGCAAGAGAAACGGCTTTATGTCGTTCGTAGCGAAAATGACATCTCTGGCATGAAAAAATGTCTCTACCCACTTGCTGAAGCCTGTCCATGAGCGTAGCACTGTCGGCAACCCATACAACAACATCGCCACGGCAATCATTGCCCGTACATTGGGATCTGGTCTGAGCACGTTCTCCTGGCTACCCTGTCCGGATAAAAATGCAGTGGGGAGTGCGTCTTGAAAGAGATGAATACCACTGGTCGCACGTGGATTGCATTCAAGAGGATAGACAGTGCCATCGGCGGTCACGATCATGTCAAAGGCAATCTGGCCCGAAAATTGTTCGCACTCAACAAAGCGCGCAACCCACTGATCTATAGCAGGATGCTCGACCGCTTCAAAATGAATGCACGCTCCCTGCCCGGCGCGATAGTGGAGAGGGTAAACGGTGTGCGCAAGAAGCCTGCCCTGCGAGGCGATGCTATAGGTACAAAATGCCTGCCCTACCATCATCTCTTGCGCGACCCAGGGATAACGCGCAGAAATGGGCAGAGAAGCGAGGGTAGGAGGGAATGAGCGGGTGTCAGCGCAGCATATCACGTTTGTAGCGAAGCGCGAGAAGACTGGCTTCAACACAAATGGGCGCTGATTGTGAGCCAGGAAGCTGCGCAAATCGTTTTGCGATGCCAGGTAATGGGTATCAGGAACGGTCAGATGGTGTTGAGATGCGCACTGGATAAAGTCCCATTTGCTGTGCAGGCGCTGCATTTGCGCAAACGAAGCCACAAAGACGTGACAGTGCGCCTGTAAACGCTCACGTCCTTGCGCAATGAAAAAGATTTCCTCGCAGGTGGGAATGAGCAGATCAATCTGCTCTCTCCGGATAATATCGATGAGCGCATCAATATAGGCCTCTGGCTCAGCATTGGGACGGGGAACGCGGTAGTGTTTGCGCACACAGCGCGAGTAGCGGCAGAGATGGACAGGCACGCTTTCGGCGACGATGACGCGGTGCCCCTGACGGGAGAATTGTCGTGCCAGCTCCAATGTCACAAATGCTCTCCCCCCCGTCAACAAGATAGTTTTACCCTCGGGAAACAAGTACCATACCTCCAATAGAATAGTCAAACCTCAGATGTTCAACCTGTATATACCAGAATGAGCGCGGGCACGCAAACGTTGGCTCACGACGGCTCAACATTCACGCAACCGGCTCATCCTTTGCGTTTATTACTACTGGCGTAGGATCCATTTTACGCTATCTATGGAAGGGCGGCCTGACCTTGATCTATTGCCAGTTCACAACAACAGTGATGAAAAACTGGCACCACGGGCAATCATCTCGGCGAAATTTTGAGCAGTTTTTCGGCATTCCCATGCGCTATTTTCTCTTTATCCGCAGGACTGATCGGTGCGGTCTCAAGAAACGTTCTGGCCTGCTCCCCTGCGATATAGGGATAATCCACTGCGTACATGATGCGATCGGCCCCCATGATCTGAAGGGTGAGCAAGAATGGCGGCAAGGTAAACATCCCACTAGGCGTCACGTAGATCTGCTGCAAGAAGTAATCCGAGACACGCCGCTGGAGGTGTTTCGTCACCGGAGTCATCATCCCATCCACGCGTGCCAGGTAGAAGGGAATCATTTCACCCCAGTGGCCGAGAATGAGCTGGAGTCTCGGATACTGATCGAAGACCCCGGCCACGATCATTCGTAACGCATGCGTACCCGTCTCCATATGCCACCCCCACCCGGCAGTCGCCAGAACCCCGCTGATGGCGGGATCGAGATGGCTATAGTAGGCATCCTGGACTGCTCTGGAGGGGATGGTCGGATGCAGATAGAGCGGGACATCCAGCGCAACCGCTGCTTCCAGCAGGGGACGAAATGACGGATCGTCCAGAAAACGGTCCCCGGTTCGCCCATTGATCATCGCCCCCTTGAAGCCCAGCTTCTGCACCGCTCGCTCTAATTCGCTGGCTGCCGCCTCCGGGTCCGGTGTTGGCAACGTCGCAAATCCGGCGAAGCGCTCTGGATGCGCGGCAATGGCAGCGGCAAGCTGATCGTTGGCGTCTCTTGCCAGGGGAACGGCCTCGGACGCCGGGAGAATCTGCGTCCCTGGTGAACCGTAGGAGAGAACCTGCATATCGATGCCCGTCGCATCCATTTGCCGTAAACGCTCTGCTCCCAGATCTCGTGCCTGGGAGATCTGCGAAGTGAAGGACGCCAGCGCTTTGTCAAAGATGTCTTTTTGATCAAGGGGTATGTGTTTTCTCATGGCCTCATCGATCGCAGCATTGCGAAAGTGTTCTTCAAGCGCAATGATTTTCATGTCGTTTTTCCTTTCCGGTTTCCCCAATGCGCATAGCACAAGTTATTTATTATGGCGCCATAGCATCAGGGCAAAAAAAATTAAGATAAAGGAGAGTGAACCAACTGCTGGTGCAGCTTGACGAGTAACGTACGCAGTTGCTCCTGTTCCTCTTGCGTGAACGGAGAAAGGAGCGCCTCGATGTGAGAGAAACGCTGGGAGAGGATCTGGTCAAAAAAGGCATGCGTGTCGGGAGCAAGGGTAATGGTTGCTTTGCGCCTATCAGTCGGATGCTCCTCGCGGCGAATGAGCCCCGAACGCTCCAGCCCGGCCAGCAAGCCGGTAATAGTCCCCGGCGTCACTCCGAGAGCCTCTGCCAGCCCAGACGGCGTAGACTGACCGGATGCCTTGAGCTGGGCGAGTATGGCCATCTTTCCTTCGGAAAGGGCAAAATGGTCGAAAAATGCTTGTCGATCGTTGAAGCTCTCCCCTGCAACTTGCAAGAAAAGGAGGTAGATTTCGACCTCATGCATCTCTTCGGTGCCCATCACCTGACGAAACTCTTCCAGAAGCTGCTGGTAGCGAAGCACCAGATCGAATGCACGTTCCACGTCTGTCTTTCTCCTTGTCTCTCTCTGTTCACTTCTTCTATTTTATGGCGCCATAGTATTTTTGTCAACCTGAGACAGGATTTTTTATCCCGGTGTTCAAGATTGAGGACCAGATCTGCTTACTTTGTAGGGCATTTATCAACTATACTTTCTAGTAGAAGCTACATTTCAATCAAGAAACAGACAGGGAGGAATTTCGCGAATGGAAGGCGATGAGATCGATCGTTATTTTCAGGCTCTTGACGAAGATTTAGCACAGCGCACCCTCAAAAAGCCCGTTCGCCTGGTGGTGCTTGGCGGCGTCTATATGATGTTTTTCCTGAAAAATCGCTCCTCAACGAAAGATGTTGATATCGTGCCCCTGGATTTTCCCGACACGATGAAGCCCAATCAAGAGACGAAAACATTTCGCACTGCCGTCCATGCGGTCGCGAAAAAATTTCAATTGAAACGCGATTGGATGAATGATGTAGTGGCAGCATTTATCCCGGACCTTGGTCCCGTCACGCTCTGGCGCGAATATCCTAATCTGCACATTTACGTTCCCAGCCCGGAATATATTCTCGCGCTAAAATTGCTCGCAGGTCGCGAAAAGGATGAAGATGATATTCTCACGCTCTGCGAGACGCTCAATATCAGCTCTCGTGAAGATGCGCAGGCCCTCGTCGATCGCTATGCAGATACAAGCTGGCAAAATGAATGCACACTGCAAGTGACACTGGATGCTTTATTTTAGCCAGGAGTGTGGTATAATAAAAAGGAAAGTAGAACTACGAAGCGTGGAACATGGTGAACCTGCAATGTGGTCCGAACTACAAACAATCAAAATGACCTATCACGCCATAGCTCAGGGCGAACGTCCCTGGACAGCGCTAGGCGACTTTATGAACTACTGGTTCTGCTATTCGACCACGCAGCGCGCAGAGCTAATTGAAGAGCCGCTGCAAGAACCAGTTGAGCTAACCCCTGAGCTGCATCAGTGGGCCGCCTTTTGTGCCGCTTCGGTCGAGTATCTGTGCGAACGCTACGCTATCACCTGCCCCGACTGGGTCTCTGCTCCCTCTTACATCTTAGAAGAACCCTGGTTTAAGGGATTGGGTGCGCATAAGCCGAATGTACAGACTCGCCTCAGACAGGAAACGCCCGAGTGCTTTGCGCGCCGTAATATCTATTGCGGCAATCGTATCTTTGCCAATAAATATGAACTGGCCGCCGAAGTGCAACAGCGCCAGTCTGCCTGATCACCTCTGCCACCTGTTTACCAGACGGATCAAAGAATAATACTTTGATCCGCCTCTTTTTATCTGCAAGCCTGCGCGTCAGGCAGTCTTGACACGCGTAGAACGCCACCCCTCGATGAAAAGCAGGATGATTAAGAGCGCTTCTACTGGCTTATCGATATAGCCAAGCAGATTAAACCGTGTTCCCGCGATCAGAAAGTACGCGACAATCGTCACTGCCGCCAGCACCATAAGCAGCACGCGAATGATGGATCGATACTTTTTGAGCGCGGGCAAATAGAGTAGCGCCCCCAGCACAAGATAAGCCACACCATTGAGAATGAACAGTGTAGAAAGTGGAAATGGCAGCATCGCGAGAAGAGAAAATCCAAGTGAACGTCCACCACCACGGCCACCACCACCCGGATGCGCTCCGCCCGGTGCGCCTGCGAAGGAGCCACCAGGATGAGCGGATGGTCCTGCTGGAGCAGCACCCATCATCCCGATACCTCGTTGCAAGTGGACTAAAGCGGTAATCACGGTAAGAAGAATAATGACAATCTGTAACAGATTAACAGGCGAGACCAGACGGCGAACTGTCAATTGACTCATACATTAGCGGCAAGGAGTCCCCGCGCATGCAGACCGGCGAGGAGTTGCCGCATCTCCTTTCATACGTGTAGCTACTCCGTTGTTATGCGGTAAGACGATGCAAGAACGTGTACTTATTCTTGAGCATCCTGGCTTTGTATTACGCTCCAACGATACTGCAATATTTTTCTATCCATTGCATGGAAGAAATATGCGAACTATAATAAACGTCCCCTTCCCTTTATACCTGATGGATTTCAACGAAATCGCAAATAAATGTAAAATTACCATAAAATCTCCTCACCCAGCAACAAGCAGAAATGGGAGCGTCAATCTGCTCTCACAGATTGACGCTCCCACGATATACTCACACCCCCCTGTTGTCCTCAGGCATTCGGATCGCTACCGGTGCCAGGCATGCCCGGAGGACAGGCTGCGGCACGCCCAGGACCAGGTCCAGGACCCCCTACGCCACCTCTACCACCACAGCAGCCACCACCGGGACAACCACGCCACCAGAAAAAGCGGCGGTTAATGATGATGATGTGGTTGTTGCCATTATTGTGGTTCGCGTTGTTATTGTTGCCATTATGGCCCTTGCCATCTTTGCCGTTATGACCCTTGCCATCTTTGCCGTTATGACCCTTGCCATCTTTACCGTTGTTGTCCTTGCCATCTTTACCATCGTGGTTGCAGAAGACAATCTTACCACTATCGGTATTATTCGAAAGGTCATCAACTTCGTCCGACGTGATTACCGAAGCAGTCAAGTCGCTGCTCTTGCCATCACCCTTACTATACCCATTTACCGTGATCAGACCAAGCTGCTCTCCGTCTTCAATGGGATAGCCACCTCTATAGGTGCCAGTATAAAGCGAGCCATCTTTGTGGAAGATCCAGTCAGGACCGCTGGTCGACACGTCGTACAGATGACTGGGCTCCTGGAACGTTACCTTTACCGGAGAACTAAGAATCTTACTGGAGCCACCCACACTACCCACCTGTATCACAAAGGCAACCTTCCCGTCATCTTTCACACAATTCCGCCCCTCATAGCTCACTTTCAAACTCAGGTCTACCCCCTTATGGTTGGGGCTGGGTGGCTTCGCTGAGGCTGCCTGTATCCCAGCGGAAGAGGTACCCTGCCACATCATGTTCGTAACAACCACAAGGAACATGATCGCGATAAAGCCTATAACTCTGTACCGCATTCACGATTTCTCCTTTCCTACTCTCTCCTCGTCATATTCGGCTCAAGCAATACAATGCACGATCACCAGGGACTCAATAGGCCAGGAGGGTCTTGAGCTATCCTGGCTACAGGGACGAGACAGTATATAGATAGGCAAAGACGCCAATACCATGACTTCCTACAATCATCCTACCTGGAGCAGACAAACTGATCTATAGATATATTGCAATAAGCTCCTGACGCGAGGATATCGGGAGCGAAGAGAGGAGAGAAGGCCTGGGAGATGCGATAGATAGACACATTGCGCCAAAAACGAAAAGGGAACCTCATTGCTGAGGTTCCCTTTTCGCGTCCACTAAAAGAAAAAAGGCTCTATCGAGAAAGAGAGGGCTAAGCGATATAGTCTTTGAGATTGCGTACTTGCTCCAGATCCTGAAGTTTGCGCAACGCTTGCACTTCGATCTGGCGAATACGCTCACGAGTCACACCCATCTCTTCTCCGACCTCTTTCAGCGTACGACTCTGACCATCCTTGAAACCATAACGCAGGCCAAGCACCAGCCGTTCACGCTCGCTCAGAGTCGCCATAGCATCCTGCAACCCTTCTTTTAAGAGTCGCATGCCCACAAAACTTGCCATGTCAGGCATGGAAGCGTCCTCTACAAAATCTCCCAGCGTTTTGGTATCTTCCTCATTCACCATCGCTTCCAGGCTGGTGGGACGCTGGCTGTATTTGATAATCTCTTCAACCTGCGCAGGCTTGATGTTCATCACCTGACTGAGCTCACTCACACTTGGCTCATGGCTCAATTCCAGCAATAACATGCGCCGCGCCCGCTTCAAACGGTTGACCTTATCCACCATATGGGTGGGAATCCGTATGGTACGACCCTTGTTCGCCAGAGCACGCGCCACCGCCTGCCGAATCCACCAGGAGGCATAGGTAGAGAATTTATAGCCCAGACTGAAATCGAACTTCTCTACGGCATGCATCAGACCCAGATTACCTTCCTGAATCATATCGATCATGCTCATACCATAACTACTATATTTTTTGGCAATAGAGACAACCAGACGCAAATTCGCTTCCACGAGACGCTGTTCTGCACGCTTGCCATCCTGGATCACGCGCATATTCTGCCGCGCACGAGGCAATGTCTGTTCTCTCCGCCCTCGATCAATATGCTGTCCCAGTAATTGCTCTTCTTCAAGTTTCAAGAGAGGATAACAGGCTATTTCTCTGAGATAGATCAGGATAGAATTATCAAGCGCGTCTTCCTGGGAGGTGCTTCCATTGCTATTCCATTCAGGCGCTGCAATCATATCAGCATCATAGGCTTCCTGGCTATCTGGCATCCACCCTGGAGCAATTGCTGGCATATCATCAAGTATTGTCATGTAGCAGCCTCCTTTTTGCAATTTGCCGCTTTTTATAGAAAGCTATTGGTTACAATAGCCCGGTTTTTCATAATTTTTACAAAACTATAACACTGACAAATGTATGCGATACTATTTACCATATTTATATGCAATTTCAATCATAGTTCTTGTTTCCTAGTATAAATGCTACAACTGAGATACAACTGTGGCGATGCTGAAACGAAACTGAGTGTTCTGGCGTCCTCGCCCTCGCCTTTGATCCAGCACTTACCTCTCATCGTCTGATTATTACTATATAAATGTTACAGTATCAATAAACTAATAACAGCAAATACGCAAATACAAATAGAAATACTTGACTTTCACCTAAAAAAATTGCACACTTACTAATAGAACGGACACTCTGACAGAACATATTTTCTTCTCAGTGTATACTGAGTTGAGAAATCGTTTTTATTGCACGTGAAGTACGAGTATCGTGCTCACCTTCCGTATCGCCGGGACTGTGGAAAGGGGACACTTCCGAGCAGAGTAGGTCGTATGTGCCGGGGCGGGGCGGTGTTCGGATATACCTCACAACACAAACACAGGAGAAATGCTATGCGCTTGAATGAAACGCTCCAAATCTGCTTGCTGGCACTCGCCAATCGCTTCCCTGACCATGTTGTGGACATCAATGAAACCTTACTGGGGCCACAATGCTTTGGATCAGCAGGTTGGACTGTGCCAAATCTGCTTGAGATGCTACAACACACAAAACCTTTATTATTACAAGAAAATGCTCAATTGATCATCAATTCACAGAAATGTGAAATTGTTCTTCTACATCTTTCACTTGAGCAGCCTGCCTTTTTTGTTCATTGCCGGGGAAAAATGCCTACCAGCAAGGGCAATATCAAATCTCGCCTGCGTGTAGGCATAGCTGGAGAGGCTATTGTCACTCGCTAGCTATTTCCTCCTACGATCTTTTTTTTGCGGTCTCTTTCTCCCTGGCTTTCTCTTCTCTACACAAAAGAGCGCCCTGTTCGGCTCTCTGCATGGTTGCTACATAATATGTACGCTCGATGCTCTTCCATCCGTAGCGATGGTGGTCATGATACTCAGATGATCCGACCAGGGCATCGAGTTTTTCTTTCTCCGTACCCTATTATACAACAAATATTTATCTATTTCTATTTCTATTCCACATCTTATTTTCTTTTTCAAGAATTCACTATCGTATGATCTATTATGTAGCTGCGACAATGCTCTTTACAACCACGTTCCTTGCGCAAAGATCGGTCATTTCGGCAGATAAAATAGCCCCCGGCGACATCACTGTGCTGGATCAGACTCACAACTACAAAAAATTACGCAGGGAGATAAAACACTTGTTTCAGAAGAACTGATATGCTACACTTATTCTATCCCGTTTCGTCTCATATTCACAAGCGGGACCACAGGGAGTATGCAGTGAGTCAATACCGCTTTTCTCTTTTTGTCATAGCACAGCAGCAGCAAGGAAACCAGCCACGCTACCGGTCTGGTTCGCTTCGCCTGCCCTCTTCTCCCTGACGAGAAAAAAAAGAAGCCGACAAAAAAAGTCGCCAGACCCCTCCCTTATGGCAGGTCTGGCGACTTTTTTTATTGGTCGCGTCAGACAAAAGTGGTCTGGCTCTCACGCACAAACCTGATGTGTAGTTCTTTCCAGATACTTTGAGAGGAGAATGACATGGAGACAAACTTTCTATTCCGTGGCGTGCTGATTGGCCTTTCGATTGCGGCTGTTGTTGGCCCGATGAGTATTCTCTGCATTCAACGCACGCTTCGACGAGGCTTTCCTTATGGTATTGTTTCTGCCCTGGGTATCGCCACAGCAGATGGCCTCTATGGCTGCATTGCGGGCTTCGGCCTGACCGTTATCTCCGGCTTTCTGGTACATCAACAACTCTGGGTTCACGGCCTCGGGGGCCTGTTTCTGCTCTACCTGGGCTGCAAATCTCTGCTCTCACCACCCGCAACGCACGCAGCCAGCACGATCAAAGCCAGCGGCTTTGTGGGAGCGTATGTCTCCACGCTCTTACTCACACTGACCAATCCCATGACTATTCTCTCGTTTGCCGCTATCTTTGCAGGTCTTGGCGTGGCGGGAAATAAGAATGATACGCTGACAGCTCTGCTCGTCGTATGCGGTGTGTTTCTGGGCTCTACTATCTGGTGGCTCATTTTAACGGGGGGAGTCAGTCTGCTACGGGACAGATTTACTGCTCTCTGGCTACTCTGGATCAATCGCATTTCGGGGGTAGCGATTACGCTCTTCGGGCTATTCGCGCTCCTCAGCATTTTCCTTTGATGCATGCAACTGGCATAATAGTAGTGACCGCTCTGGATATGTCTACAGGTCGTCCATTATACCGGGCGTGCTCTCAACCAGGCAATTTATACATACCTGGTTGAGAGGACACGCCCGGTGCCGATCGCCCGTATTTCCGTGACATTGCAGACAAATCGCGCATCTACGGGGAATATCCACAATCAGTCTGCGGCTCCAGCGCCTGGCTCGAGAACGTTAGACGTTTTGCACATATCGTGACAATTCTTTTCGAGCGTGCAACAGAGCGAACAGATCGTCCCTTTGTGATAAGGACAGTACGTCATGTCTGGCGTCTCATAATCATCACTACAAGCCATACAATTCAGCACAGGCAGTATTTTGCCTGTCCCGGGCTCTGTAGAGACCGTATTCTCACGAGCAATGTAATATTTGCCTCTGGTGATAATGGCGAGAAGCGGCGAGAGCACAAGCGCGATGATAATCGCCAGGAAGGGCGAAAATGCCTGCGCGAACGGGCCAAGCAGACCAAAGAATGCGATCACAGAGACGATCGACGCGATAATCATCGAGCCAAAACCAACGGGATTGATCGTGTGCAGATGGGCACGCTTGAACTCGATATACGATGGACTCAACTTCAAGAGCGGCTTGTTAATCACCAGGTCTGCCACGACGGCACCAATCCAGGCGATTGCTACGTTAGAGTAGAAGCCCAGAACAGTGTTCAAGACGGCAAACATGTTCATTTCCATCAACAACAGGGCAATACCTACATTGAGGAACAGCCAGACTACGCGTCCGGGATGCCGATGCAGGATGCGCGAGAAGAAGTTGGACCAGGACAGCGAGCCAGAATAGGCATTGGTGGTGTTGATCTTGATCTGCGACAGGATAACGAAGATCGTTGCAATCGTCAGCGCAATAAAGGGATTGGGGATCAGGACACGGAAACCACCCAGAAGCTCCTGGATAGGCTGCACGGCGAGCGCAGATCCAACCTGGGCGAAGATGTAAAAGGTCAGGAAGGCACCGGCGAGCTGCTTGAGTGCGCCGAGAATGACCCAGCCTGGACCAGCACCAACCACGGCAATCCACCATTTTTTGCTGTTCTCGGGCGTTTTATCGGGCATGAAGCGCAGGTAGTCCACCTGCTCGCCAATCTGTGCAATCAGGGAAAGCGCAACGCCAGCACCCAGGCCGACACCTAAGAAATCGACATGTGGGCCGGTTGGGGAGTTCCCGCCGAAATGACTGAAGGCGACGAATGCATTGGGCTCTCTGATCAAGATGGCGAGGAATGGCAGAACCAGCAGGATCAACCAGAACGGCTGCGTCCAGACTTGCAGTTTGGCAAGCAAGGTCATACCAAAGACTACCAGTGGAATGACCAGCAGGGAGCAGACCAGGTAACCAATGGCTAACGGAAGACCGAAGTACAGGTTGAGCGCCTGTGCCATGATCGAGCCTTCCAGGGCGAAAAAGATGAACGTAAAACTTGCATAGATCACTGAAGTCAGGGTCGAGCCCAGGTAACCAAAGCCAGCCCCACGCGTGAGCAGATCCATATCGATATTATAGCGAGCAGAATAATAGGCAATGGGGAGGCCGGTCAAAAAGATCACAGCCGCGGCCAGCAAGATGGCCCAGATGGCACTGGCGAAGCCGTGCGCAACGACGACATCACCACCAATAGCAAAGTCCGCCAGGTAGGCGATACCCCCGAGAGCCGTCGTTGCCGTAGCATAGGCTCCCCACTTTCTGAAAGAGCGCGGCGCATAACGGAGTGAGTAGTCCTCCAACATGGGATTATTCACCAGGTTGTTGAACGAGCGCTTCGCCTTAGGTTGCGCTGGAGCTTTTACAGGAAGCTCTTTTTCAATCATTACGTGCTTCTCCTTGTTTGTAATGATAATGAAGATCACAAAAGAATGAAAAGGAAACGCTATGGCTCCCCTTTACTATCGAGCACATGCATAAAAAGACAGTATGCAAGTCACAAATCTGTCTTCTGGTGCGCTGATCCTGAACTATAAGACATAGATGAGGTTGCTGTAATACTGATATGCCTTCATGGAATACGAGAGGTCAGCAAAGCAGATACCAGAGATTGAGAGGACAATACTCTCTGGCACGTTTACACCGATGCATCGCCGAGCATCATTGAGGCAGCGAAGTTGTACAAGATGAATAATAACGTGCGCTTGTTTAATTTTAACCATTGTAGAACAATCAAGTAAGAGGTAAATTCACCAAAAAACTTGAGCTATAATTGTATAAATCACCTGAATTTATGAAACACAACAACACATAATGACACAATTTAACCTATACAATTCACTCTCATAATGCATTGCGAAGCGAGGACAAAAGCCGATGGCAGAAGATCTTACACGGATACTGACTTTTTGTTCTATACAAACAAGACTTTGTGGCCTCTTTGGTTAAAATGCACAGACAGCGCCAGATTTTTACTGGCTACTGCCTGTCATTCCCGTGTAACTCTTTATACAGTAGGCTTGATGTTCTGATTGACGTGGAAGAAATTCTCCGGGTCGTACTTCTGCTTGATGGTCACGAGGCGCTCATAGTTGTCCCGATAGCTCGCTTTGACGCGATCTTCGCCCTCTTCCATCATGAAATTCACATATGCACCGCCCGCCGAGTAAGGGTGCATATCGTTCCAGTATTTCCTGGCCCAGTCGGTGATGCGGTCTTTATTGGCAGGGTCGGGATCAACACCCACGATCACTTCGGCCCAGGTGGCATCGCGGTAACTCCACGCGGTATCGTGCTGGCCCACCCGATGCGCCGCGCCGTTTATTGGATAGAGATGCATAGTTGACTGTATGCTCGGTAACTGGGAACCGTGTTGAATGTAGAGTTGAATTGCCTCGTCGCTCAATTCGTTCACAAAATCAGCTTTCCAGTACCACTGCATCCCTGGCGGGTACAACGGATCGAACATGCTCTGGAGCGCCGGGTGCGGAATGGGTCCGACAAGGTCCAGAGCAGGCGTGAGGCGCTCCCGGATCGGCTTGAACGTTGCTTCGGCCTTCTCCAGGGGCCCGGTATAACACCATACGATCCCGCACATATTCTTAGAATGGAGATGTTCGGGGAAAGGTGGACCGGGCGGCACCACCAGGAAGAGGAAGAAGCCGCTGAGTTCCTCGGGTGCCTGCCTGATGAACTCCCGATACCATTTCATCACCTCAGGGGCCTGGTTTAGCTCCCACAGCATGGGGCCGCCATAATCCGTATCGATCGGGTGAGCCTTGAACACAAACGAGGTAACAACCCCGAAATTTCCGCCGCCACCGCGCAGGCCCCACCAAAGATCCGCATTGTGCCGCTCGTTGGCTATCACCAGACGACCATCGGCCAGGACAACGGAGGCTTCGAGCAGATTATCGACGGTGAGGCCACATTTCCGCGTCAGGTGCCCCAGTCCCCCACCTAACGTGAGCCCTCCTACACCGGTTGTGGAAACGATCCCGCTGGGTACCGCCAGACCCAAAGCGCAAGTGGCGTGGTCGACCTCTCCCCAGGTACAACCTCCACCAACGCGGACAGTCCTTGCTTCGGGATCGACGTGTGTGTAGCGAATACGCGAGAGATCAATAACCAGACCGTGATCGCAGACTCCCAGCCCTCCGGCATTATGTCCACCACCCCGGATTGAAACGAGAAGATTGTTTCGGCGGGCAAAGTTGACGGCTGCGATAACGTCGGCCTCGTCGACACACTGTACGATCAGGGCGGGGTACCTGTCGATCATGGCATTGTAGACCTTGCGTGCTGCGTCGTAACCCTCATCTGTGGGCTGCAAGAGCTCGCCGCGCAGGCTTGCTCGCAAAGTTTCGAGACCGGCGACCGGGGGACTGCTATCAGGCTGACTTTTGCGCTTTTCTTCTAACATGAAGATATTCCTTTCTGTGTGGTACTTTTCCTTTTTTAGACGCAAATGTGTACGAAGCTGAGGGAAACGATACAAAGCGATAGGAAAACAACAGCCAGGATCTTGAGCAAGAACTTCTCTCAACGGTCAGCTCTTCATCCCAATCTCGGAGAGATGATAGATGAGATCGGGTAAATTGCATCAATTCTAATCGCATTATAGATAATTAAAAAGTCTTGTCAACTATATATTCGCTTATTTTTCGCTAAATTAGCTATTTTCATGCTTTATATTTACTAAATTATTATATTTATACAATATGCACCTGGGTAGTTTGCATGTAAATATGGGATATTGCGATGAAAGGAGGCACAAAAGGAAAGCCTTTCAACAGCGTGATGGTCTTTACATAATCTCTTCCTCCATCGCCTACCAGTGCCATACCTTATCCTTATTTTCCCAAAAATAAAAATGATTATTGGAAGGTAAATTGTTGTATAAAAACATCTTTCAGTATATGATAGACGAAACTATTTACTGATATGAAACGTGCCACTCTGTGTATACTAGAAAATTCTAAGATAGCGAATTCTCTCTGATGGTGGGCGTTCCCTAAGAAAGGCCAGGGCAGGAAACTCTTCCCCCTGCTTGTGTTCTTTGGAGACTTCGTCTTTTTGTAACATAGCACTGTCTAGATGTCATATTGTATTCAGGACATCCTTCTATCATGTATCCCGTACTCCATACATCACATCTCTGAGATGATGTGCAATGACAATACATCTATCGCGTGCTTTTGTTTGACGAGGTAAGGTCGCATGTGGTTTTCGAACCACGTAGTTTCCGTAGTTACATTCACTGAGATGGATGTGATTTACAGAAAGAAAGGTAGCACATTGCTATGCCTGTTATTCAAAATTGGGGAACAGCCATCATCTCATCGCTCGCCAATGCGCTCAATCTGTTCCTCACCTTCATTCCACGGTTCGTTGGCTTTCTTGTCATTTTGCTTGTGGGCTGGATCATTGCCCAGCTGGTGAACAAAGCACTGACCGCAGTTTTGCATAAAGTCGGCTTTGAGCGCCTGGCAGACCGCGCTGGCATGTCACGCCTTGAACAGCAAACGGGTGTTCCCATGGATGCGGCAGGCATCTTAGGGAAGGTCGCCTTCTGGTTCATTTTCCTGATCTTTCTGGTTACTGCCATCGATGCGCTCGGGCTGGCGGGTGTGAGTAATATGCTCAACCAGATCGTTAGCTATCTCCCGAATGTCTTTGTTGCCATCCTGATCCTGTTCGTGGGAATGCTTGCCGCCACAGTTGTAGGGGATCTGGTGCGGGCCGCAATAGCCAATACCAGAATGGGCAGTCCTAACGTCTTTGCGAATATTGCGCGCTATGCGATTCTCGGGTTTGCGGTCCTGATTGCTTTGGAGCAGCTCCAGATAGCGCCTTCTCTCATTAACATCCTGTTTATGGCTGTGGTTGGAGCGATCGCGCTTGCAACTGGCCTGGCCTTTGGTCTGGGCGGACAGGACACAGTGCGGCACTACCTGAGTCGTAGAGAGAGAACATGGGAGAGCGAGGCCCAATATCGCCAGGTGCAACAAAGTGCGGATCAAACCCAGACACAACCACAAGCCATACCAGATCCGCACAATCTCAGGACACAATCACCGTACGGTCACCCAATTCCTTGAGTAGATAAACGTCTCCGACCTTATGCGCGAGGAAGCTCTCTTACGTGAGAGAGCTTCCTTCATAAAAGAAGAACCCCCCTTGAACCAGCCCACGCATCACATCACGCCCGGCTGCCTCGACTTTCCCCTGGCGATCAAAAAAAGAGTGCGTCTCGCCATCTGGCGTTTAGCAGTGTACAATGCTACACTAGAGAGGGGTCCGGCGGAGGAGAGAAGAACCAGGATGGAAGTGGTCGGGCGATTCCCAGCATGAGAGCGCGCTCTCATGAGACAAGTGGCCGGAGAAGCCTGACAGCTTCAGGCCGTTTACTTTCCCATTTGCTCGCGGTGAAATCTCTTGCGAAACCACATCATGTACCAGCGATGTCACCGTTATTTTGCCAGTAACGAGCTCACCCGTGGAAGCGTCGGTATTTGAGCATGGTTGAGAAGAGTAAATTTAATACACAAGGGGTATTTCGAATGGATGGCATAAAAAATTATCTCTCCGATATGGACGGAGTGATTGTCAAAGGCTCAACCCTCATTCCGGGCGCAGCAGAATTTATCCATAAATTGTTGGCTCAGGAAATTCCTTTCCTTATTCTAACGAACAATTCCCGCTTCATTCCTCGCGATTTACAGGTACGCCTGCGCTATATGGGATTGAATATACCGGTCGAGTCGATATTTACCTCAGCCCTGGCCACCGCGCAGTTTCTCCATGACCAGCAGCCGGGCGGTCGCGCCTTTGTCATTGGCGAATCCGGCCTGACGACGGCCCTGCACGATATCGGCTATATCCTGACCGATCAGAACCCGGAATACGTCATCCTGGGCGAGACCGTTACCTATAGCTTCGAGCAGATCTCCAGTGCCATTCGCTTTATTTTAAACGGCGCTCGCTTCATCGCGACCAATCCCGACATGATGGGTCCTGGCGAAGGTGGTATCGTCCCGGCAACCGGTGCGCTTGCAGCCCTGATCAGCGCGGCAACGGGCAAGCAACCCTATTTCATCGGGAAGCCGAATCCGCTGATGATGCGTACAGCCCTGCGCAGGTTAAATGCGCACTCCGAAGATTCGGTGATGATCGGGGACCGCATGGATACCGATATCATCTCCGGCCTCGAAAGCGGTCTACGTACGGTTCTGGTGCTCACAGGCGTAACGTCTCGTGAACAAGTAGAACGCTTCCCCTATCGCCCCACCTGGATTCGCGATTCTATCGCCGACATCGAAATCTAGCCCCCCGTGCCCGTTGTAGCGGCGCTGCTTATCTGCGCCTGGGACGACAATCATCCAGGCACAGACAAGCGGCGACTCTACAAGGGGCTAACGTTTCTTCTCTTCATGCCCATTATAACCCGACAAGCTCCCCGGCAAGCGTCCAGAGCTGCTCGGCATGCTCGGCGTTCAGCGCATAGGGCATATAGCCGCTGAGGGTGGAAACCTCCGGATTATACGGGATTCCCTGCTGGCAATCTTCCAGGTAGAGGCCGCCAATCCCTGCCAATTCTGCGGCAACGCTGGCCCAGACGGTCGTTGACGCACCCTGCTCAGGCGTTTTGAAAACTGGATTGAGATTACCCGCTTCGTCGTAGTATCGCGTACGCCTTTCCTCATCCGTCAAATATCGCTGAAGCCCCGAGAGAACACCACCGGGATTCACCGCATTGGCAGTAATGCCCTGCTCGCGAAAATGCCGGGTCAGCGCAACCGCGAGCAAGGCATCGGCAGTTTTGGATTGACCATAGGCTTCCCATTTTTCATAGGGACGATGCCGATACTGAATATCGTCGAAGTGGATATCTGAGGCGCGGTGCGTGCCAGATGTGAGCGAGATCACCCTGGCTGGCGCTGCTTTACATAAGGCCGGGAGCAGGAGCTGTGCTAAGAAAAAGTGTCCAAGAAAATTGGTCGCAAACTGCTGCTCAAATCCATCCGGAGTATAGCCCAGAGGAACTGCCGCAATGGCCGCATTGTTAATAAGCACATCCAGTCTGTTCCAGCGAGCAAAAAATTGTTCGGCGGTCTGGCGTACGGAGGCCAGCAAGCCAAGATCAAGCGGGAGAAAATGGACCGGACTTTCCGGATATTCTGTCTGGAGCGCCTGTACTGCCTGCTCTCCCCTGACCCGATCACGCCCGGCAATAATCACTTCGGCGTGTGCTGAGAGCAAAGCGCGCACAGTCTCGTATCCGATGCCAGCACTTGCTCCGGTAATCAAGATCGTTTTTTCACGCAGATCATGACCAGCGATAACTTCACTCGCCGTAGAACGAGCCCCAAATGATGACTGAGACATGCAAGAGTCCTTTCGTTGCGATGGGAGAAGCCCTCTTCTCTTTGTTTAGCGTTTACGCTTTTGTTATAAAACTACCTGACAGGCAGTCTATACCTTTGAGCGCACTCTCAGTCAAGGGATTTTCTATCTCAAAATGATTTTTATCAACAAAGTCGTTCGTGGAGGAACGCTGTTTTCATGGCCGCCAACGCTAATGCCTTGCAAGAAGCGCAGAAGGGAGACCAGGATAGGAGCCGCCACGCCGATGCGGCTATATTCTGGCATGAGCCCAATCAGGAAGGTCCCGATACCCGTACAGAGAAGCGTCACGACAAGCATCGATTTACGTCCCAGCCGATCCCCGAAATGGCCGAAGAGGGCCGATTCACGACGCCCGGCGGGAGTTCTCCCTGTAGGACGCGCAAAATATTGCGAGCCGCCTCAAGCTCAATCGCCAGTCGCACATCATCGATGGCTGATCCAAGATGAGGCGTAAAAAAAGTGTGTGCTTCATCAGCGAGAAGGGCCGGGGGAATTTCATGTGGATGATCGGCTCGCGACACATCTTCCATCTCAAATACATCGGCGGCATAGCCCGCTATCTGCCCGGAAGCGAGTGCTGAAGCAACTGCCTGTTCATCAACCACGGAGCCTCGCCCGACGTTGATCAAGATGACGCCGGGTTTCATGCGCGCAATCGTGGCGGCATTGAGCAGATGCAATGTCTCCGGGGTAAAATGCACCAGCGGAACAACGATATCACTTCTGGCAAGCAGTTCCTCAAATGAGACGTGCTGCACCTCCAAAAGTTTTGCCTGTTCTTCAGACAACTTGCGCGGATCAAAAGTAATCACCGTCATCTCAAATCCGCGCAACCGCCGGGCCATAGCCTGACCGACGGCCCCCATCCCCATAATGCCAAGCGTACGACCAGACAATCCACTGCCATAGAGCAACGGCTGCCATCCTCTATACGTTCCACTGCGCACAAGACGATCGCCTTCGCGCAGATGACGGGTGAGTCCGAGGAGCAGTCCGATTGCGAGCTCCGCCGTGGGAATGGTCAGCAAGTCAGGAACAATGGTCAACCAGACACCGTGACGAGTACATGCCTCAACATCAAAGTTATCGTAACCCTTGAGAGCCGCCGAGATGATACGCAACGCTGGACAGGCACGAAGAAATGTCTCATCGACCCGATCAGGCATAAAAGCGAGCAGGGCTTGCGCTTCGTGCGCTCGTGAAAGCAGTTCTTCACGCGCCAAAGTCACGTCTGTCTGGTTGGGAATGACTTCGCAGATTTCCTCAAGCAGCGCAATTACTTCAGAATGAACGCGGTGAGTAATGACAACTTTCGGCTTCATTATATACATGACCTTCCTTTAAAGATACAATAAGAAAGGAACCGCTTCGTTGCCAGACCCTTTTTCATTGAAAGTATAGCACTCGTTTGCTCTATCGGCAAAACTCCTGTTATGCTATCATCCTCGTAAACACACCCTGTGGGAGGTGAATCATCGTGCTTAAAGCACAGAGACGTTTGCAAAAAAGCGTATGGCTAGTTCTACCTGTACTATTTTGTCTGCTATCTGCAAGCACTTTACTATACACCGGGATCGTCTGGCCGAACAATTTTTTTGTAGCGCATGATAGTGTACAGGGTCTCGATGTATCGAACCATCAGCACCACATCGATTGGAAAAGCGTTGCTCAGACGGGAAAATATACCTTTGTGTTCATCAAAGCAACTGAGGGCAGCGGTTATAAAGATGCCTATTTTCAGGAAAACTGGCGCGACACAAAAGAGCAGGGACTGATACGCGGTGCTTATCACTTCTACACTGCCTCTCTCTCTGGTGAAGAGCAGGCAAACAATTATATCAGTGTCGTGCCCAAAGAGGCGGGAATGTTGCCGCCCGTCCTGGATCTGGAAGTATCCGGCAAAGATCGCACAGGAATGCTGCGCGAGATTCACGTATTTCTTGATCACCTGGAACATTACTATGGCATGAAACCTATCATCTATACAGATGCGGATGAATACGCAGAATATGTCAGGGGAAACTTTGCGGACTACCCTGTCTGGATACGGAATGTCCTTACGCCACCACAACAGAGCGATGTCACCAACTGGACATTCTGGCAATACAATGATCGGGGACATGTCCCTGGCATCACAGAGTGGGTCGATCTGAATGTCTTCTCTGGCAATCAAGAAACGTTCAACCAGTTCGTACAGCGCTCCGTTTCATAACCATTTTGCCTGTGGTATTCCCCACACAATACTGGCGCTGACCTGAAACGGAATCGTCCCGGTAGGATACGATTTCAGCAGATACGCTCTCGCTTCCTGATCGAAGGCTTCAGCCTGGGCCACACCCATACGCTCACGAGAGAAGCCAGCTCGCGAATGGTAGGACTCGACATATTCATCTATTGGCTGGAGAAATGGCATAGGCGCGGTAAGATGCTCGCCAACTTTTTGCCAGAGTTGCTGCTCCTGCTCGTCGGGCGACTGATAGTGGTCGGTTCTATAGCGCGGAAGAATTTCGCCGAGGATGGACCAGGGATCAGGCGTTGTTCGCCTTTCCACGATCGCGAGATAGCCACCCTGCATCAGGACCGCATGGAAGCGTGGCATCACCACCTGCCAATCCAGCCAATGCAAGCTCTCGCCCGCCGTTATCAGCGCATAAGGGGGCGCAAGCGTGACCTCTTCAATGCGGCCATGCAGCCAGCGCAAACGTGGATGATCCCCCTGAGGGAGCCGTTTGCCCTGCTCGATCATCTCCTGTGAAACATCTACCGCATCAACGCGCCCGGCTGATGCCACCAGAAAGCGAGCAATATCACCAGTACCACAACCGATATCCAGAACATGCCCGGGCTCCCCATGGATAAGCCCTGCCAGGAGCGCAAATACTTCCAGCGGATAGGCCGGGCGATAACGGTACGCATCGACCACGCCCTTCTCTTGAAAAGCTTCAGCATACGTTCGATATTCGGTCGCCCTCGTATGGTTTGCTTCTTGCATCCTTGCTATAGCCTCCTATACAACTTTGACTTTGACCAGCGTATTTCCCTCTTCTATTCCGCCAGAAACATGCCCTGCGAGGCGTTGCTGAATAGTAACAACAACGGCAAGGATATAGTCTCCCGCGTTTACCGTCATATCTGTTTTCAACAGCAGGCGATAGAAGCCAGGCAAACCCGCAGTGTGTACCTCTACGACGGAAAACGGGACGCCACTGGTCATATCGTGTACGATAAAATTACCGACATTCAGATTCTGGATACCTAACCCGTTACTGCTATCGAAGACGGAGACGGCGAGGGTAAAATGTGACACAGGCCCTTTTTGATCCTGGGAGAGGGCCGAAACGATAAATCTCATCATGACACGACCTTCTTTCTCTTATACAGGCAGCTCTTTTAGAGCATGTGCATGGACAACATAAAGACGATAGAAGGTATAACACAAAGAGCATGCATACGACAACACTATTTATCTGCTATGACGGAGTATAGTTAGAGCCAACTTCATTGTCAAGCGACCCAATCGTAGAAGAGAGATTTACGCAAATCTGGTTGACTTGAGATCATTCAGTAAACGAACAAGCGCCTTCTGATATTGATCGTCATGCTCCCATGCAGTAAAGTCCCCCATAGGACGAGTCTTGAGAATGCGAGTAGACCAGTCTTGATCGATCCTCATGATTGCATCATCCAAACACAGAGGAACAAGGATCAAACAATGCTCCTTCTTTGAGAATTTCAAGATGCTCCTGATCTGCCATGATCACTCTCCTCATTAAACTGTATCATTATTATAAACAAAGAGGCTTTCTTGCCTCAAGATGTAAATATCATATTTGATATTAATAAATAAGAAAAAAGTCGTAATCTCTATCCGAATAAAAATATAGCCTGGAATCCGCCTTCAACATCCATTGTTATCCTGACCATTTTTCCAGGGGAAAGACTAGCCAGATGACTGATGCTACACTATGCTAGCAAGATATATAGTATCAGCAACGTCGTCTTCTTCTAGCATTTCCTGAGGATAAAACATGGGAACGGAACAAACCAACAATGCCGCGCACCTGCTGCGCACTCTCTCCAATCAGATGGCCGATGCCGTTGAGCGCGTCAGCCCGAGTCTCGTACTAGTCAATGGACGCCAGCGCCAGCCGGGTAGCGGCATCGTCTACGCGCCCGACCTTATTCTGACCGCCGATCACGTCCTTGAACGTGAGGAGGATCTCACGATTCAGACGCACGATAAACGCACACTCCCCGTTCAATTCGTGGGACGCGATCTGGCTAGCGATCTGGCCCTCTTGCGTGTCACGGAGTCAGGGCTCACGCCAGCCGTCGCCGCCAGCCAGGCTGCACGTGTTGGACAACTGGCACTGGCAGTTGGACGCGCCTCTGAGGAGGGTCCAATGGCCAGCTCGGGCGTCGTCAGCAGCATCGGCGGCCCCCTGCGCACCGGACGAGGAGTGGTACTCGAACGCTATATCCGTACGGACGCCACACCCTACCCTGGCTTCTCCGGCGGTCCGCTTATCGACGTAGAAGGAACTGTACTGGGCATCCTGACCACCGGATTGGTCAACGGGGTCGCGCTGGCCATTCCTATGCAGATCGCACAACAGGTCGCTGAGGCGCTGTCACAACAGGGCTATATCAAGCGCGGCTATCTCGGCATCAGCAGCCAGCTCGTGCATCTCCCACAGATCCAGCGCGCAGGCCGCACACAGGAGCATGGACTCCTGATCATCAAAGTCGATGAGAAGAGTCCGGCAGAAAAGGGCGGGCTGCTCATGGGCGATATCCTGGTTGGACTCGATGGGCACAACATCAGCGACTCAGAGGATTTGCAGCTTCTACTCACAGGGGACCGCGTCGGTAAGACCATTCCGCTTGAGGTCGTGCGCGGAGGCAGCTTACAGACCCTGCAAGTTACCGTTGGACAGCGACAGTAAGCAATGTTTCAGGAACAGGTAGAGCACAATGGCACAAACAACACAACACGAAACGCACTCCGCTTTTCCCCTGCCAGATAGCTTCTCGGCGGCCCTCACCAGCATATTTGCGCAGGTGCAGCCGAGCATCGTCCAGGTTCATACCGAAGGGCGAGGCGGTGGAACGGGCGTCATCTGGCAGCAAGATGGCAGGATCATCACGAACAATCACGTCGTTCCTTCAGATGAACTCCAGGTTCAGGTCTCGCTCGCCGATGGTCGCACCTTCAAAGCCCAGGTCTTACAGCGCGACCCGCAGAAAGATCTGGCCTTGCTCAAGATCACTGGGGACCATCTGCAAGCGCTGACATTTGCAGACTCGACAAAGCTCCGCGTCGGTGAATGGGTCTTCGCAATCGGTCATCCCTGGGGACAGCGCTGGGTCATGACAGCTGGCATCGCAGGCACGATCAGCACCGTGCGACTGCGAGACGGCTCCCAGATGCAATACATCAAATCTGATGTCGGTCTTGCTCCCGGCAACTCGGGCGGTCCGCTGCTCAATGCAGATGGCGAGGTCGTCGGGATCAACGCCATGATCTTTGGTGGAGATTTAGCGGTCTCTATCCCCAGCAGCGTCATACACGACTGGCTGGGGAATCTCCCCAAACAGCGCATCACACTTGGCATCGAGATTATGCCCGTAGAGCTACCAGCACAGATCAGCCAGAATCTACAGCCTGCACGTACCACGGGCCTCCTTATCACCGGTACCCCTGCACGCGCAGAAGATCTCAATGATCTCTTTATTGGAGATATTCTGCTTGCAGTTGCAGGCAAGCCCGTAAGCGATGCCAGCACCCTGCGTCAGTTGTTGGGCCAGGGGCAGGCGGACAAAGCCGTCTCGCTGACCATCCTGCGCGGTGGCAACGTTATCACAACAGATATCGCTACACAAACGCAGGAACAGGCGGCCTGACAACAATACAAAGCCAGCACACTCGAATCTTGTGTTCGACCGACCATCTACGAGAGGAAAACAAAACTTATGCGTGTTCTCACTGTTGCACCAACGCCGATGATGCAGGCAGGATTACAAACGCTCCTGAGCGCGCCCGACATTCATCTTGTCGGGACCACCATGGGCGCTGCTGACCTGCCTGAGAGCGCGCATAATGCCGATGTGCTCGTGCTGGCAGATGATACACATGTTGCAGAACTGCTGCGCGCGCTTCTCCCGACGCGAAGCGCCGCCCTCGTTCTCCTGACCGACAAACCGGAGAGCAACATTCCGCTGCTCTCCAACTCAGGCCTGCCCGCCTGGGGCATTGTGCCGCCGGATACCACTCCAGCCCAGCTTCAGAGCGCCGTGCACGCGACCGCGCAGGGATTGGTCGTAGTGCCAGCTACGAACGCCAATCAACTATCCAACCGACCAATTTTTCTCGAACCGGAGCCGCTTTCGGCAACGGACGAGGCCCTGACGCCACGCGAACGCGAGGTGCTCGAACTGGTCGGACAGGGCCTTCCCAACAAATTGATCGCACGCGAACTCCAGATCAGCGAGCATACGGTCAAGTTTCACCTCTCATCGGTCTCAGCCAAACTCGGCGCGGTCAGCCGTACGGACGCCGTGCGTCTGGGCTTGCGTCAGGGACTGATCACCGTATGATGCTCATTCGCGCACTCCCGGTTGCAAAATTGCACCTGAAACAGTAGACTTAAAGATGCATGACAGCAACAAATCGTCAGAAAGGATAATTTATGGCTGATCCAAAGCAAATTGTTGCGCAGAGTTTCGATCAAATTGGCGAGCGGTATGCCGAATGGTCCCGTCATACGCGCGTCGAAGAACGTGAGCGCTATACCTCCCTGGTGATTGATCGGTTACAACAGGGGGCAACGGTGCTCGATATCGGTTGTGGGACTGGCATGCCGACGACGGCAACGCTGGCGAACAATTTTATTGTGACCGGCGTTGATATCTCCGCACAGCAGGTGAAATTAGCCAGGCAAAACGTGCCCCAGGCAACCTTTTTACAGGCTGATGTTGCGAACCTTGATCTCGCTCCAGCGAGCTTTGATGCGGTGATCGCATTCTACTCCTTAATTTGTCTCCCGCGTGCGGAACTGTTCCCGGTTTTTCAGAAGATTGCTTCGTGGTTGAAGCCGCAGGGGCTTTTCGTAGCTGCGCTTGGCGCGCAAGAGATGGAGGAATTTATCGCTCCCGATTGGCTGGGTGTGCCCATGTACTGGAGTCTTTTCGATAGCGCAACAAACCAGCTTCTGCTACAGGATGCGGGTTTCCATATTCTCAGTGCGCAGGAGGAGACCGAGGAAGAGAATGGTGTACCCATTACGTTTCTGTGGGTCATCGCGCAAAAGCCAGCATAATCCATCGTTCTGCTCTCCAATAGCAAGCCAATTCTATGCAGGTGCACTTTTTGATCAATATATACGAATATGATAATATAAATACACTTGTATTTAAAGCGAAGCGGCTCTGGTGCAAGAAAAACTGCTATGTCACAGGAGAGTTCTATGCTTCATCAAACCATAACGTTGTGGGATACAGACTCCTATCGATCAGAAGACAATTCTCATTTTCAGCCCACACTGGTCACCTATTTGCTCGAAGGCAACAAAACAAGAGGCGCGGTCCTTATTTGTCCAGGGGGCGGTTACCGCTTCACTTCAGCGCGAGAAGCAGAGCCTGTTGCCATGCAATTCAACGCGGCAGGCTTTCATGCATTCGTTCTTTATTATAGCGTCGCGCCAAATACTCATCCCAAACCATTGCGAGATGCAGCACAGGCCATGAATATCATTCGCAGCAATGCGCAGAAATGGCACGTAGACGCCGAGAAAATCGCCGCCTGTGGATTTTCCGCGGGAGGTCATCTCGCGGCAAGTCTGGGAGTACATTGGGACAAAGACTATCTCAAGGACATCGCAGGCATATGGACGGAATTCAATCGGCCAAACGCGCTTATCCTCTGTTACGCTGTCCTCTCGGCGGAAACGGCAACGTTGCAAGGCTCATTTCACAACCTGCTGGGTGCCAATGCGCGTCCCGAGGAGCTGCGTGAAATGTCGTTAGAACACCATGTCACGCCTCAAACGGCCCCCACATTTCTCTGGCATACGTATGACGACAAAGCTGTGCCAGTAGAACACACATTACTATTTGCCAATGCGTTACGCGAACAAAACGTCCCATTTGAGCTGCATATTTACCCGCATGGGAAGCATGGCCTTTCACTGGCAACGAAAGAAACGGATGAGGGGGACGGTGATCTTCCGCATGTGAGCAGTTGGATGAAGCTCTGCATCGAATGGTTAACGCAAACCTTTGAGGATCGCTAACCCATTTGCATCAAATAAACAAATAGCCTGTGCAGAGGTGCTACTTGTCTCCAATGTCACGTCAATAAGAGGAATCCCCCATCATTTCCGCCGTGGCAGCTTTTCTCAGTAGGGACGCCATGGCGAATGGCGTCCGCCCCCACCGGCCATCTCGCCCTTCTACGAGTTTCTCGAGCGCATGTTCCTGGCGGGAGAAAAGACACCATGAAGCTTGATAGCCCAGCAGCACGCCGTCAAACGTCATGGCACACGTTTTCTCTGGCACGCGAACCCGTGGAAAGGGCGCAACGCCACGTCTGGACTTGGGCGATAGAATTTGCTGGATTACTCTTGACATGTTACTGCATGTGTCATATAGTTGGAATGAGGGTTCATTCCAAATGAAAAGCAGGCTGTATGATGAGCAGTAAACGTGACCAGATCATTCTGGCGACTCGCGATCTTGTTTTCGAGCAGGGATTGCAGGACGTGGCCATGTCCCAGATTGCGCAGCGGGCGCAGGTCGGGATGGGGACCATCTATAATTATTTCCCCAGCAAAGAAGACCTCGTGTTTTGCCTGTTCAGCGAGATAAAGGCCAACATGAGCCTGCATGTTCTGGAAGGCTATGACGCAACGCCGCCAGTAGTTGACCGGCTTTTATACTTGCTCAACAGCCTGGTTCGGTACAGCATTCAGCATCCGCGCGAATTTCTCCTCACAAATCAACTGGCGCAGATCCCTTTTATCCACGAAAGGGCCAAAAGCGAGAAGGTGCCAGCGCTGATCGTGGCTTTCAATCAAGTGATGATCGACGCCCAACAGCAGCACCTGCTCAAAGCGATGCCGCTCGACGTGATGTCAGTGTTGCTCTTGGGGACGACGAATGCGCTGGTCGAAGCACACATGAGGCAGCAAATTCACCTGGATCAGGCCACTATTGAGCAAGCGACGTCGGCCTGCTGGGATGCCATCAAACGTTAGTTTTAAACGCTCGTTTTTTTTGCCTGGTATTTGGAATGAATGCTCACTCCAATTTCGGATTGAACACAGGAAAGGAAATCCTTATGCAGAGCATTCAATATCACCGTTACGGCGGCCCGGAGGTGCGGATCGCCGTTGACCAGCAGAAAAATGGACAACGGATTTGAAATGGAGAAATAAGATGTCACCACAGAGAAGCAGAGCCGTCATCATGGATTCGTTCGGTGGGCTTGAAAAACTAGACCTGCGTGAGGTCGCTGAGCCGCATGCCCACGCGGGACAAATCCGGGTCCGCGTGGCTGCGGCTGGCTTGAACCCGATGGATTGGATCATGACTGCGAATGATACGGCAGGCGCCAGGTTCGGTCTGCGTCTGCCAACCGGTTTTGGCTCTGACTACGCGGGAACAGTGGACGAGGTCGGTACCGGAGTGACCGGGTTCGCCATCGGCGATCGAGTCTTTGGCAGTGCCATCTCGCGGTCCGTCGCTGACTATGTGGTTATCAATCTTGAAGGATCTCTATCTCTAGGCGATGGGGTGCATCATACGCCAGACGGTATTGATGACATCACCGCCTCGACGCTCAGCATCGCGGCGATGACGGCTTCAGCAGCGCTGGCTGTGCTCAAGCTTGAGCGGGGCAACACCATCCTGATTGGCGGGGCAGCCGGAGGGGTGGGTGTCTTCGCAATCCAACTCGCCCGCCTGGCCGGGGCAAACGTCATCGGCACCGGCTCCGCATCATCGTTTGACTACTTACAAGGCCTCGGTGCCGAACCGGTGACCTACGGCGCGGGCCTGGCCGAACGAGTACAAGTCCTTGCCCCCGATGGAATTACCGCCGCTACCGATTTATACGGATCGGAGACGGTAGAAGCCGCGCGTAAGCTCGGCATTCCAGATACCCGTATCTCCGTTATCGCAGCTCAAATTCCGGGAGTAATAGGAGTTTCTGGAATCGATGCCGCCCCAGGTACCCTTGAATACATTGCCGAACTGGTTGCTACTGGCAAGCTCCAGGTCCCCATTGCGGCGACCTACCCGATAGAACAAATCCGTGAGGCAGCCGAGTTTCAGTCCAGCCGTCATGTCCACGGCAAGGTTGTCGTCAAACTCTAAAAGTGGGCCAGGCCTGTGGAGCTCGTTCTCTGGCAAAAGAGGCGAAAAGCAGGCGCGTCGGCGTTGCCGGTGCGCCTGCTTTTCGCCTCTTTTTCTCTGTGGGATGGGGCGTTCGCTTCACGATCGCATTCGCCAACAGAATCTCCCTTGCGACGTGACAGTGCGGCTTGTCTCATGCACTCCAACACATTCATTTCCCAAAAAAAGAATCTCGCAGAGGCCCTTCAGAAATCTCACCATCCGCCGAATATATATACTAGAAGGCGCAAACACGCTCTTCCTCCCGGCTCTCACCATCACGATGTCGCCTGAAAGAGGGACAGTGCAACATCGACATGGGGACACGTGGCGTGCTGGTGTAGGGGAGCGTGTCAGGGGAAGATCTCGCTGCAATCGACATGGTGTAGGTTATGTAGCATGTGTCGCTTTTTTAGAAAAAACTTGGTAGCGCATCAGTGTAGGTTATGTAGCATGTGTCGCTTTTTTAGAAAAAACTTGGTAGCGCGTCAATGTAGGTTATGTAGCATGTGTCGCTTTTTTTTAGCGCGTCACCCAAAAGATCCACACGTCCTGCCTCACACTACTCTGTAGCCTGATGCAGGGGTCAGTGTAGGATCAAGATCCCGATCACCTCCACCTTTGTGTAGGATGTGTCGCACTTTTACAATTTTTATCATGCATTGCCAATGTGCCTGGAACACACGTACCGGCCTCGCTTCCTGCTCAGGGAACGTTGCTGGGAGGAGCGGCGCTTTGTGCCATTGCCTCCAACACATTGCCCCCATCACGCGCCGCAATTCGCGTCGATCACCTTCTCTTTTCCGGCAATGTGTTGGAATCAATGGGCTTATCTCCGCCAATGTCGACCAAAGACGGCATTACGGGGCAAACCTGGACGCTTGCCGACTACGACGGAGATAAACCCCGCCGCTACAAGGGGATGATCGGCTCGAAATGCTCGTTTCACCTGGATCATCTGGCAGAGCGAATCAGCAATATGCTACGAAATAAAGGGAAATTAGTTCACCCCGGATGGCACGCTAGGAGGCTAATTGTCGCACGACATCAAGCAGATCGCGGACGTGGAATGGCTTGACTATCACCTGTTCAACACCCAGACTGGCGGCATTCGACCCTCCTGCCCCCGCCGTAATCACCACAATTGCCGGCATCGGACGCGGCAACGCCCATTGTTCGCGCAACTGCGTCAGGAACATATGCCCATCCATACCAGGCATTGCCAGATCAAGCAAGATCACCGAGGGATAACAACCTTCACGAGCGGCATTATTCATCCACTCTAATGCTTCGCGACCTTCAGCAGCCTCCGCAGGCTCATAACCATCCAGTTCCAGAGCCCAGGATACCATATCCCGAATGGCCGGATTATCATCTACGACAAGCACGACTGGCGGGCGTTCGTCTATATATTGTTGTACTTGGCCCATACTCCCCTCTGTAACTCCTCACCTTTTGAAATATCATACCGCCAGCTCTTTCCTGCCGATGCGTTCACAGAAAAATGCTATCCCCATGGAAGAGAAATAGAAGCTAGCGGTTATGAAGCTGCATCCTTACAGCGATACCAGTACCTAAGACGCTACAAATTACCACTCAGCCAGATGAGCACCCTTTGCTCATTTCGGCCACTGGAGCGGGCGGCAAGCCCCATCCAGGTACAAAGCTCAAAAAGATTGACGATCAAAATGGAGTGTCAGTAACGCAATGGTATCTTCAGGAATTCAAAAAGATACGCACCTCCTCAAGGAAGCGCTCAGGCTGCTCCAGATTGCTCAGGTGACCCGCGCGAGGAATAATTGCAAAGCGGGCTTCCGCAATCTGTGACGCATATTCTCGAGCCACGCCGGGCGGGGTGAGCATATCCCGCTCACCAACGATGACCAGGGTCGGACACTGAATCGTGGCTAATAACGCTGTCGCATCCTGACGTTGCGCCATGCCACGCGAGGCGGCCGCTATCCCTGGGGGCGTCGCTGCATCGATCATACGCCGTACGTGTATCTCAACTTCGGGGCGCTGCTGTCGCGTCTGCTCCGCGAGCAATCTGGGGATCTGTAGATCAGCAATAGCCCCTGGACCCTGAGTCTCTGCCAGACGCGCCACATCTTCACGCGCGACCCTGGCCTCTTCACTATCTGCCGCCGGTTTGGTATCAGCCAGAATGAGACCGCTGACCCGCTGAGGATATTTTCGCAAAAATGCAAATGCCACATAGCCTCCCATCGAGAGGCCACACAGCACAGCCGCCTGCATACCCAGACGATCCATCAGGGCCGCGAGATCATCAGCCAGCAGTTCCATGGACGAGATCGTATCTCCCAGCTCGCTCTCACCAAAACCACGCCAGTCCAACGCCACTAATCGATAACGCTGGTCGGCCAGCAAAGCAGTTGTCACGCCCGTCCACATCGTCCGGTTCAAGGGAAAGGCATGCAGAAAAATAACTGGCATGCCTATGCCATGATCATCGTAGGCCAGTTCAATGCCGTTGATGCGTGCTTTCAAGATTACTCCTGCTCTTTTGTCGCTTCCGCAGCTTGCTCGTGAGCATGGTACGAGCTACGCACAAATGGGCCAGATTCTACGTGCCGAAAACCCAGCTTCTTGCCTTCTTCTTTCAGTGCCGCAAACTCTTCTAATGGCACATAACGCTTCATTGGCAAATGCTGGAACGATGGTCGCAGATACTGCCCGATTGTCAGGATATCCACATTATGCTCACGCAAATCATGCATCACTTCCAGAATCTCATCCCAGGTCTCTCCCAGACCCAGCATGAAACCAGATTTGGTCGAAGCTGCCGGATTCAATTCTTTCGCCCATTGTAAGACCTGTAACGACCTCTTGTAAATAGCCTGTGGGCGCACTTCTTTATACAATCTGGGGACTGTCTCGATATTGTGGTTAAACACATCAGGGTGCGCATCAATCACGACGCGCAAGGCATCCTGTACCCCTTTGAAGTCGGGGGTCAGGACCTCGATTTTGCATTCTGGATTGAGCCGATGTATCCAGCGAATCGTTGAGGCGAAGACACCCGCTCCACCATCTTTTAATTCATCCCGATTCACTGAGGTCACTACCGCATAACGCAACCCCATCTCCTGCACCGCTTCCGCCACGCGCTTCGGCTCCTCCCAGTCCAGACCAACCGGGCGACCAGTCTCCACCGCACAGAAACCACAACTGCGCGTACACACGCGTCCCAGGATCATGAAGGTTGCGGTTTTGTGTCCCCAGCATTCGCCGATGTTGGGGCAACGAGCCTCCTCACAGACCGTGTGCAGCTTCTGGCCGCGCATGAGCTGCTTGAGCTGCTGATAATTCTCTCCTTTGGGGGCACGTACCCGCAGCCACTCGGGACGACGCTCTGGGATAATGGTTGCCATGATTCTTCCCCTTGTTCCTTCTAACCATACTAGTTCGGGTGCTACAACTGGCAGCTACCCATCATTGTCTCTCTTTAATAGACGTCTATCTCGCGCCCGTAGCTCTGTAACTTGTTGCGTACGGCCTGCAAGAAACCACCTGCGCTCACTCCATCCAGTATACGATGGTCAAACGAAAGAGAGATATACATCATTGAACGTACCGCAATCGCATCATCCTCGACCACGACTGCACGCTTTACGACGGCATCCATGCTCAATATGCCCGCATGGGGCTGGTTGATAATCGGCATCGATATAATTGTACCAAAAATGCCTGGATTGTTCACCACGAATGTGCTATTTTGCATATCCTGCACGGTCAATTTATTGCTACGCGCACGCTGCGCGATGAAACTGACCTGCCTTGCCAGCCCGGCCAATGTGTATTGGTCCGCATCATAAAGCGTTGGCACGACCAGCCCGCCCTCTGTGGCAACGGCTACTCCCAGGTTGATACGCTTCTTGATGATGATTTTGTTGTCGGCTGTCCAGGTCGAATTGATGATCGGGAATTTGCGGATGCCCTCACAGACGGCTTTCATCACAAAGGGCACGTAGCTGATACTGTATCCTTCACGCTGCTTAAACGCTTCTTTGTTTTTCTCCAGCCAGCGCGCGATACTGGTCATATCAACCTCCACCAGCGTCGTCGCATGTGGCGACGTGTGCTTGCTACGCACCATATGCTCGGCAATCGCCAGACGCATACGGCTGGGCACAATCACTTCCTCATCCACACCCGCAACGGTCTCGGAAACGGGCGTGGGAAGAGCAACGCTCCGGCTAGGAGAGGGCGCAATCGTAGGAGACGGAGCAGAGGGTGCAGGCGCTTCTTCCACGCGCCGACGCTCAGCAACGTAAGCCAGAATATCTTCTTTGCGCACACGACCACCGGAGCCGGTCCCGACAATCTCACCCAGTTCGACGCCATGCTCACGAGCCAGACGTCGCGCCAGAGGCGAAATGCGCTGGCGTTCTTCTTCTTCTTGCCTGCTCTCTACTACTGGCCGCCTGAACGCACTTGAGCCATTGCCATACCTGCCAGCACTCAGATCTACCGCAGAAAGAGGAGTCTCAGAGGTCACCTGTGCAGGCACCGCATCCTTTCCAGGAGCCTCCTGAGGCGGGAGGGATGCGGCAACATCAGCGCTCTCTTCTATCAAGGCAATATCTGCGTCAACCGGGACTGTCTCGTCCGCAGCGACCAGAATCTTCGTTAAGCGCCCGGCAATTGGTGAGGGAAGCTCTGCATTCATCTTGTCCGTGATGATCTCAGCCAGAGACTCATCTTTCTCGACATAGTCACCTTCGTTCTTCAGCCAGGCCCCTACCGTCCCTTCTGCCACTGATTCACCCAGCCGTGGCATCTTTACTGGCGTTGGCATCTTTTCGCACTCCTCATGTTCTTCTTTTCCTACGTTGTGTACCGCTAATATGCCGCAAGCTTGCGTGCTGCCGAGACGATCTTTTCCGCATTGGGTAAATACGCCGCCTCTAAAGGAGGTGCATAGGGAAAAGGCACATCCGGGGCCGCAACGCGTGTGATGGGACCATCGAGATACTCAAAAAGATCCTGCGCCAGAATTGCCGAAAGCTCCGCGCCGATCCCGCCCGTCAACGTCTCCTCATGCACAATTAACACTTTGTTTGTGCGCTTGACAGACTCAGTGATGGCTTCGTGATCGAGAGGCGTGAGGCTACGCAAATCCATCACTTCAATCTCCAGATCATCCTCTTCCTCCAAAACGCGAGCAGCATGCAAACTCTGATGCACCATCGCTCCATACGTCAGGATCGTCATATCCTCCCCTTCGCGCCGAATAATCGCTTTCCCCAGTGGGACGACGTAATCATCGCCCGGCAGCTCTTCACGCAGTTCAGGCAGACGATAGAGCAGCTTCGGCTCCAGATACAACACAGGATTATTATCCCGGATCGCCGCTTTGAGCAGCCCCTTGGCGTCGTAGGTTGTCGAGGGCACAACCACTTTTATCCCTGGCGTGTGCAAAAACCAGGCTTCCGGGCTGGCTGCATGGAGCGTGCCACTCTTCGCACCACCACCGGAAGGACCTCGAATCACGATCGGCACAGGCATCCCTACACGCCAGTACATTTTCGAGGCCATATGAATGATCTGATCAAAGCCGCAGGTGATAAAATCAATAAACTGCATCTCGGCTATCGGGCGCATGCCCATCAGAGCCGAACCGACCGCCGAACCAATGATCGCCGCATCAGACATCGGCGTATCAACCACCCGCTCAGGACCAAATTCCGCCAGTAGACTTGCGCTCACTTTGAAGGCCCCGTCATACGCCCCTACATCCTCTCCCATCAGAAATACGGCCTCGTCACGCAACATCTCTTCGCGGATCGCCTGACTGATTGCTTCTAAATAGGTTATTTTCATTCCTCTCATCGCCGTCCTACGGCCTCCTCTGCCTGACCTTCAGTAGTAAACGGCAAGCCTGTACGCCTATCAAGAGCATTGACATAGCGCGGATGCGTTGCCCCTGGTTCGCCGATGATTGCAATTGGCCCATCCGGAGCAAAAATATGCTCCGTCACCGTCGCTGGATCAGAGCCGGGACTCTGTTCGGCAAAGCGTACGGCATCTTCCACCATTGCATTGACCCGAGCCTCGACTGCGGCCTTCTCATCAGTGGTCAGGCCATAGTGCTGCGTTAAATAAGTATCGAAGCGCGTGAGAGGATCTTTCTCCCACCACTCTTCGCGCAATTCTTTGGACACATCATCGGCCTGCTCAGCCGCAACATGTCCACGCACACGAAAGGTTTTACACTCGACCAGCATCGGCCCACGACCACTACGCACATAATCCACCGCTTTTCCTACCGCCTCCATTACCGCCAGCACGTCATTGCCATCCACACTCTCACCTGGGATACCATATGTGGCAGCCCGTTCCGCGAGATTGTGTACAACAGACGTTCCAGTGTCGGACGTCGGAGCATACCCATTCTTCTCAATGACGATAACGAGAGGCAATTTCTGCATGGAGGCAAAGTTCAAGGCTTCGTGGAATGCTCCGGTCTTCGTTGCGCCCTCGCCGCAGGAGGCCAGTACGATCGTTGCACGTTTGCGCATCTTCATCGTGAGAGCAACGCCACAGGCCAGGGGGAGGAACTCTCCCAATAAACTGGTCATCGGCACGATCCCCTGATGCATATCGCCGATGTGCATATGCCCACCACGACCAGGAGTCGCTGAATCGCCGCGCGCCAGCCATTGGCACATCACAGCACGAGGCGAAGTACCTCGCACCAGACGCATCCCCAGATCGCGATGCAGTGGAACAATGCAATCTCCGTCGCGCAGCATCATCGCCGCCCCAACGGTGGTCGCCTCATGCCCCTGAGCAGTATCAGCATCCCCCAGCGTACGCCCTTGCAAGAACAGCGTACGGGTTCGCTCCTCCAGTGCACGAGTGAGGCGCATAAAATAGTATATCTCGATCAGAGCCTCTCTGCTCAAGTTGCCTCCTTTTTGCTCTCAACTACATCTGACATCATACCACAATTGTTTTTTCAGAGGTATATCTTGATCGAGCACGGTAAGCTATTGAGCGGAAAGTATCCTGGCAGGCAATCCATAGAAGAAAAACTGCAACGCAAACGTGATTGACCGAACTAGACAAACTCCGGCCTTTTTCGCTTGATCTCTGCCGCGAGAATCTCTTTACGCAGACGCTTGATGCGTTCACGATACGCATCCTCCGGCTGACGATAGCCGAGCTTGGGCTTGTCACCCATGCTCACATGCCACTTGCGAAATGCCAGACCAATCTCGGTTTGATAGAGGGCTTTGACGCGCAACCACTGCTTGAACCCGCACGTCTTCAGCACACGCCGCTCTTCACGCGTACGCTGAAATGAGTTTTGCAGCAGGGCGTACTCATCCACACGCACAATCCCATTACTCACTTCCTGCGCCAGAAATTCCCGAATCACTGCCGCTTCGTGCGCCAGCGCTTTGATCAGAAAATACATGATGACCAGTTGCGCAATAAATGGCGGAATATAATCGCCAATAATCGCAATGAGCGAGATCATGTTGACCATCGGATCAGTAGGTGCATTGATTACGATCGAATTGACAAAGTAGGTAATAAAGTCGAAGATGCTGTGCAAGCTCACAGCCGCTACATACCCACCCAGCGGGATCAAAATCTGCCGCCAACGCACTCTCGTATGGCGAATATAGCCGAGCGCCGCACCAAAGCAGACGGTGAAGGTTGAATGGCCAAGCCACCCCAGTACGATACGTCCCACAATGAGGAAGACGAGGAATTCTTTGGAGTCAAAGGCGAAATAGATGAAATTCTCGACCATGGCAAAGCCCGCCCCGATCAGCGCCCCATACACAATGCCATCGGTCACGTTGTCAAACTCGTCCCTCAACAGAAAAAAGAGCAGAATCAGGCCCAGCCCCTTGACGGTCTCTTCTGTAATACCTACGCCCACGCCCTGCGCAATGGCGTGCAAGAGCGGACTACTCCCCAAAACAGGTATGTTGAGGATGATGGAATCGAGATTCTGTTCCACAAATGATGCTGGCGGAATCGCGATGATCGCACCCCACAAAAAAGCTGCCAGACGCAAAAACCACGGCTCTCGCTCAAATCGATCAATGAAGTTGACGAGCAGGGCAATCCCGATCACGGGAATAAGCGGAATAGTTAATGCCGCGACGATGCTTGAGAGGCCGCTTCTCTCCAGGGCAGAGAGGCCAATCAGACTATTCATGATGATTGTGATAATCGCGCTGGCCGCCAGGATCGCCACTCCTATGCAGGCAATCAAGACCCGGGAACGCGTGCCCATACGCTGCGGAAGGGCAAATTGCATCGTAACCCCCGCCCCAAGCAAGCTCTCTTCGTCTTCGTCCCAGGGTTGCGCCGCCAATTCCGGCTCCGGCTGCACTGGCAGATCTCCGGGCACGGCAAACAATCGCTCTGTCGCTCGCCGCACAATCGCCGGTTCAGGTTCTACCGGGGCAACACGAGGAGGATACAGGTTCTCTCTGCGAGGTAGCAGCGCTTTGTTATGACCATTGGAAGTGGGAGGTTCTTCCACAACATAACTCTGGAGGGTCGGGAGCGTTAAATCGAGGGCTGTGAGCTTTCTCGTCTCCTGCTGGCATTCATCATCTGGCAGCGCTGCATCGACCTGTGGGGCAATCAATTGCAACATCGTACTGCCCAGGACGAGAAAATCCTGGGGCTGAATCGCCATACTACCACCACTTGGGACAGGATGACCATTGACACGCACGATATTCTGTACAGTCAGATTACAGACACGCCAGCCACGCTCGTCCAAAACCAGTCTCGCATGCTCGCGCGAAACCGTAGGGTCCATTAAAATAATCGTGTTATTGAGCGCACGTCCTATTGAGGTATCGTGGCGTGTTAAAAGATGTACCAGGCGCTCTTCAGGCAACCACCCGGCAGGATATTTATCCTGGAGTTCAGTCGTCGCATTGGCGGGAGGCCGCACGCGCACAACACGTAGCACACCATAATTCTGGCTAACACTCATGCGAAGTTCCTGAGTACCCACAAATCTTTCTATGCACTCGGTATTGTTGTGTCAAAACAACAGAGCCATACTATAGCAGATATCATACAACGTTGACCAGTAGCCTTTCCTCTTATCTCCTTATCTTCTTATATCGCTGGAACTTTCCGTAAACTGCTAGTATCTCGGATGCAGGGAATAGAGTATCGGCCAAAAAACTCGCATGACACGCACAATTCTCACCTTCTCTTTTACTATACCTGGGAATGATTAAGTTCGCAAGCATCTCCGCAGAACAGTCTCCCCACAACCCCCTATCTGGCTACCCCCCATCATCTTCGTACCGACGCCGCTTACCTGCCCCCACGACCAAATAACAATAACTGGACGACAGTGATACCATAGAATACAGATGATCTAAGCTTACCATCCTTGCCGTTTTCAGCGTTTAGTTCTTAGTAAAGATGCGTATACAATGGAGAAAGAAGAGCTATTTTCCCTCGATCCTCACATGCTGGCATTGCTGCAACAGTGCGCCGACTACTTTGCTCAGCATCAATACTCTGTTTATGTCGTAGGCGGCTCGTCCCGTAATCTGCTCTTACGTGAGCCTTATACCGATTGGGATTTTGCTATACATGGCAATATACCGCAGATCGCCCGCCAACTCGCCGATCACCTGCATGGTTTCTCCGTTCATATGCATGAGAAAGCCAGCCGCGTGGTCGTGAAACGGGATGGCAAGGAGATCATTTTCGATCTGGCCCCTCTGCACGGCTCTACCATCGAAACCGATCTGCTGGAACGCGATTTCACGATCAATGCAATCGCTCTTCCGTTCACTTCTCTCCTCGCTCATCTCTCCACCCAGGCTCCTTTGACGGTGATTGATCCTTTTTCCGGCAGAGCTGACCTGCACACACGCACGCTGCGCGCGGTGGATGCAAACGTTTTTCGCACCGATCCCCTGCGCCTGCTACGCGCTGTACGCTTTCTTATCCACTATCATCTCTCTCTCGATCAGCAGACGGCACAATGGATTCAGCGCGATGCCTCGCTCCTCCCACAGGTGGCCACCGAACGTATTCACGAGGAACTTTACGCAATTCTGCAAGCCCCGCAGGGCACTGCTCATCTGCGCCTGCTTGACCATCTCGGCCTGCTTACGGTCCTGTTCCCAGAGCTTCTTCCGGCGCGAGGTATGGCACAGCCCGAACTCCATCATTGGGATGTCTTTGATCATTCACTGGAAACTGTCTCTATGCTCGAATTGCTCGCCACGCTTTTATGTGCTTCCGATCGTGAGATCAGCGCTTCTCCGCTGGCTCTGGAGACACAGGATGATCTTCTCACGATACGCGATCTGTTACAGGAGGCTGAACAACAAAAGATCTTCCAGTTTGCCCGGATGCACAGTCCTCAGATGAAACTGGCAGCTCTCCTGCACGATATCGGCAAGCCACCTACGTATACTATCGATGAAACCGGTACGATCCGCTTCTATGGCCACCCCCAGGCGGGCGTTCCTCTTGCACAGAATATTCTGCATCGCCTGGGCGCAAGCACGCACGATCGCCGCCTGGTACAACAGGTTGTTGCCCATCACATGCGTCCCGGACAACTCAGCCACACGGAGATCAGTGAACGGGCCATCCGACGCTATTTTGTCGAACTTGGACCCGTCGGTCTCCATGTCGCCCTTGTCTCACTCGCCGATCATCTCGCGATGCGCGGCCCAGAGCCACTCACGCAGGCATGGCAACGCCATCTCTCTACGGTACGCCTCCTTTTTACCCGCTATATCCGTGAACGCGAGCGTATTCTCCCTCCTCGCCTGCTCCAGGGGGAAGAACTCATCCATCGCCTCAATCTCAAACCTGGACCTATTATCGGCCATTTACTGGAAATGATTGCTGAAGCCCAGGCGGAAGGTCGCGTCCATTCGAAGGATGAGGCTCTCTGGCTCGCTGAAGAGTATCTTTCACATGAAAACGCAACGTAGTATAAAGCGTTCTAGAGAGAGAGGAAACATGACCCGATAAGAACAAATATCCAAACTGTTATGTTGACAATCCGCGCCTCATGGCGTACGATTACTCTGGCTTTACAGGACGAACATAACCTATCGCCCTCACTTGCTAATTTGGAGATGTTTGTGAAAACTATTGCGATTTGCTACCAGGGACGCAAGCAGGATACATCGCAATTCGCGGCTCAACTCGCGCAAAAGCTTCAGGCTCAGGGCTATGATGTCTGCCCTATTGATCTGCATACAGAACAAGAGGAAGGTATCACTCCCGACCTCCGTGGTTGCGACCTGGCGCTGGTATTGGGAGGCGATGGCACGATTGTTCATGCAGCTCGTCTTTGTGCTTATATGCAAATTCCTATTGTGAGTATTAACTTTGGCCGTGTTGGCTTCCTCACCGAACTCGAGCCCACCGATGTGGCAACACAGCTCGCCTATTATCTGAACGGGGATCGCTCCGTCTGGGTCGACGAACGGGCTATGCTCCATGCGGTGATCGAGCAGGATGAGAAAAGTCAGGAGTTTCTTGCGCTAAATGATGTCGTGATCGCCCGCGGGATGTGGCCCCGGGGCGTACAGATCCGCGTCTGGGTCGATGACTACTACTACAATACCAATTATGGTGATGGGGTGATCCTCTCCACTGCTACTGGCTCTACTGCCTATAATATGGCTGTGGGGGGTCCTCTACTTCATCCTCAGGTGAAAAGTATTGTGCTCACCCCTATCGCGCCTCACCTGGACTTTGATCGGGCCCTTATTCTGCCGCCAGAAGCTACGGTAAAGCTCCAGATCTTTACTAATACCCAGAACGGGGTCTTCTCGGCCGATGGTCAGATTAATCAGGAGGTCAAGGATGGAGCTACTATCACCATTCAGAAAAGTCAGCTTGTGACCAGATTTTTGAGACGCCGACCACCTACGTATTTTTATCAGATTATCAACGCCAAGTTGAGGAATGATGGCCAGACGGCTAGCGAGTGACTATGTTACTTGAGTTACATATTAAAGATTTCGCTATTATCGACAGTCTCCACCTACAGCTCAATCGCTTCTTTAACGTTTTTACGGGCGAGACTGGCGCGGGTAAATCCATTATTATTGACGCAGTAAATGCTTTGCTCGGCGGCAAAATTGGCGCGGAGTTCGTGCGTGCTGGTTGCGAACGGGCCACTGTGGAGGGGATCTTTACGCTCGATGCCCTCCCCCCACTCCAACTCTCTGCTCCCTCCTCTGATGAAGAGGATGAGCAACCCGCCAGTACGCTCCTTGAGGCGATTGATCAGGCCGAACAACGCAATCAACCATCCGCCGACGCTCATAGCGCTGATGCCCGCCTGGCCCTTGCCAGCATTTTGCAGGAATATGGCGTCGATCTGGAGAGCGGGCAGATCATTCTTTCGCGCGATATCAATCGCTCCGGGCGCACTGTTGCGCGTATCAATGGCCGCGCATTCTCTCAACAGGTGCTGCAACAGATTGCCAGCTGGCTGGTTGATATCCATGGACAGAGCGAACATATGAGCCTGCTACGCCCCGATCAACATGTCAATTTCCTGGATCGCTACGCCGAGACGCTTCAGATGCGCGACGAGCTGAGCCAGAAGGTGAGCGAGTGGCGCAATACACGCAAAACTCTCCAATCGCTCCAACAAAATGAACGCGATCAGGAACGACGTCTGGAGTTTCTCCGCTTCGAGCTGGCGGAAATTGAGAAGGCCAATCTGCGCGCCGGTGAAGAAGAGGAACTCGAGGATGAACTGAAGGTTCTGAGCAATGCTGAACGCCTGCGCGAGCTCTGTACGCTGATCTACGGTTCTCTGAAAGGATCAGAGCTGGGTAGCGACGACTTCAAGTCCGCTCTGGATCTTCTGACAACGGCGCAACGGGCAATTCAGGAATTGGTCCGGCTGGATAAGAGCATGGAAGAACAGGCCGATACGCTCTCAGAGGCGATGTATCAACTCGAAGATGTGGCTGCGACCATCAGTAGCTACGAGTCCGATATCGAAGATGATCCACGCCGCCTGGCCGATATTGAGGAACGCCTGGATCTCATTACGAAGATGCGCCGCAAATATGGCGATTCGATCGAAGAGATCCTGCAACGCGCCGCCGAGGATCAGGCTGAACTGGAGAGCATTGTCAATCGCGATGAGATTCTCCTGCAACTACAACAGCGCGATCAGGAGTTTCGCCGCGAGATCGGGACGCTTGCCCGGGCACTTTCTGTCAGACGCGCCGCTGCGGCTCAGACGCTCGCGACGGCGATGGAAGAACAACTGAACGATCTCAATATGCGCCGCGCACGCTTCCGCGTGGAGATGGAGCAGGTTCCCGACGAAGATGGTGTGTTGGCGCAGTTCGCCGACCAGCCCGCACAACTCTATGCCTGCGATCAAACCGGTATTGACCGCGTCCAGTTTCTGATTGCGCCCAATCCGGGCGAACCCTTTAAGCCGCTGACCCGCATTGCTTCCGGTGGCGAAACCTCGCGCCTGATGCTGGCTCTCAAAACTATTCTGGCCGGTGCCGATGCCACGCCCACGCTGATCTTCGATGAGATCGACTCGGGCATCAGTGGACGCAGCGGTCAGGTTGTGGGCGAGAAGCTCTGGCAACTCACACGCGATCATCAGGTCATCTGCGTCACGCACCTGCCGCAAATAGCCGCCTTTGCCGATACTCACTACAATGTCAATAAGCAGATTTTTGAGAATCGCACGATGACGATTGTCAATGAGTTGCGCCCCGAACAGCGCATTCGTGAGATTGCCCATATTATGGGTGGCAATGTGACTGAGTTCGCGATGAAAAATGCTGAGGAAATGCTCGATCGCTCGAATCTGTGGAAAGAGAACTGGAAACGGAATACGACGAAAACGCCTCAAACTGGCACTCCGGTAAATTCCTGACGTCTCTTTACTCACGCTTTTACTCTTTTTAACGCTTTTCTGGAGAATGGTTATGCTATCCTGGCTTCCACAGACGACTCAGACGGAGTTGACCGCACTCGCCCAACGCTACGGTCAACCTCTGGTCGAGGTCGTCGATCTCGGCACTTCAAATCATTTTGATCCTTTAAGTAACACCGATCGCTATGGCGAGGTCTGCATGGTGCTACGCAGAAAAAATGGCCGCCTGCTCACGATGAAGAAGACGTTCTATCCCACTAATGCCTATCGTTTGTTGACGGGGGGCATTCATCACGGCGAAAAGGTCTTCGATGCTCTACTGCGCGAGACGCAGGAGGAGACCTCGCTGGAAGTTTCTATTGAACGCTTTCTGGCTGTTGCGGCCTACAAAACTACTACGACTGGCGAGACGCCCGCCTTTTATACCTTTGCCTTCCTGCTCAATGAGGTTGCAGGCACGCTCAATGTCCTCGATGAAGATGAAAATGTCGAGGGCTTCCGCGAAATTTTGCCCGCAGAGCTCCTGGAGCGCGCCGAGTTTCTGGAGAATATCCACGATCACTATAGCCGTTCTATCGCTGGCGATTGGCGGGATTGGGGACATTTCCGGGCCGTTATGCATCGCATGGTCTGGCAGGCACTTTCCCACTAAACCACCCATAAACTCAGGGGATGACGGGCTATGCTATAATAGGTAAGATCAGTTGGGTGGAAATGATCTACTACCCCCTGCTACTATTTGCCAAGAAACGGAAAACACGATGAGCAAGAAAATCACGAGCACCATATTGTTATTTGCCGTCTTTATCGGCTTCCTCTGGTGGGGAATGAGCATGATCACTACAACCTTGAGTGCGCCAAATAAAGATGGAGAGAGCATTATCTATGGTCTGCTGCTCCTGGGGTGCGCAGGCTATGCACTCTTCTCTCTCTTACTATTGCCACGTAAAAATAGCCCTGAGTAACCACGCACGGAGGATGGCTACCATGGCTATTTAAAATATTCCCAGCAGTCGGTCCTCTTGAAATCAGGCATATGCTATATAGAGAGCAATAGTCACTATATAGAGTATTTAGATAGAGGACTTGTCTTATGAATAATGAACTATCAACTTCACAGGTAACGATCCGTCTCGCTACCCCTGAAGATCTGCCACAAATTGAGCATCTGGATAGCCTCAGCAGTTCACCTACACGCCATATTCACCGCGAAGTAGAGAAATACTTTGGCTCCATTGACCCTTCAACGCATGAGCATACGTTTATCTTTCTGGCTGAACTACAACAACAGGCGGTTGGCAAGGCTGAACTGATGGTTCCCCCTGCTGATGCCGTAGCCAACGTTGGCTACATCAAACGTGTCATCGTGCATCCAGACTTCCGCGGTCAGAGCATCTCGCGTCGAGTGATGCAGCATATCGTGACCTTTGCACGCACTGAGCTCCATCTCTCGGCGCTCGACCTGCATGTCTGGGAAAACAATCTCCCTGCCATTCATCTTTATGAAGCTCTGGGCTTCGCCTTGCAGCACCGTGAACTCTATTATCATCTGGATCTTTAAGATAAATGACCGCTCGCTCATTTTCCCTCCGTGGAGGGACGCTCATTTTTGTGACGTAATTGTTCATCCCTTCGTTTTAAGACATGGACCGGCGGAGCCCTTGCCAGAACAATGCAAGACATGACATCAATTCACGGGCAGGAGCTTGCCAGGTACTTCAAAGGGAGGGAAAAAAGCGCGCAAACGTCCTACTATCATTCCTCATCTCTTATTCAACAAACCCATCTAGAAGCATGAGTAAAACGGCGAATGATAGATATAGATATAGAGCAAGCGTCTATAGCGCGCATCAGGTATGGAATTGCGATCTGCCATCACGGACACACATGGAATAGAGGTAGAAAAAACTACCGGTTTCAACTATCGTTGGATGCATCACTTCTTTTCGGAGGATGTGTCGCTGAAGAATCAACCCGTGGTCGAGATGCAGAGGCGTGCTATCTGGATCGGCATCGCCTTCATCTTACAAGGTCTGAACGAAATTCCTTTCAGCACTTTCATGCCGTTCGGGGCAATGGTGCAGTTTTTCTTAATCCTGAGTAGTTTTTTTGCTATCTGGCAGGCATTTCGCCCGGCCAGACAAAAGCAGCAGGCTGCATATCGACGGCCCGCACGGCGCTGGCAACGCTTTGTGCTCCTGCTCACGATCGTTCTCGCTGCCCTGGGCTCTATACTCTTTGGCCGTGGCCTGGTTCTGAGCTTTCTTCCACCTCAGTTTGGCAATGATGGCACCTCCCTTGATACCAATGCTGCGATTCTCTTGTTGCAAGGACGCAACCCCTATACCGACTCCAATATGCTCGATCTGGCACGCCGCTTCCCTATTCAACCCGATTGGACAACTCCTCTACGTAAAGGGGAATTCGCCAATCGCCTGAACTATCCAACTCTGACTGAACTTCAAAGCGTTCTCGATACTGATATGAAAGCTGGCTCTGCTCCCGAATTTGAGTCGAAGGTGAGCTATCCCGCCCTCTCTTTTCTAACGCTGGTTCCGTTTACGCTGGTGAAAGGCTACAATACTCTCCCGTTCTTTATTCTGAGCTACCTGGCTCTGATTTTCGTTGCCTGGAAGGTGATCCGTCCAGAACTGCGCCCCTGGCTCATTCTTCTCTCACTGGCAAACATACCTATGTGGTCTTCGACTGTCGGTGGCAATCTGGATGTGTTTTATACGCTCCTGATTGTGCTGGTCTGGCTCTGCCGGGGAAAACGCTGGCAATCGGCGGCCCTGCTCGGTCTGGCTATCGCCAGTAAACAGATCGCCTGGTTCTTTACGCCGTACTACCTGATTATGGTCTGGCGCACCTATGGCTTTAAAGAAGCTGTCTATCGCGGGATTATCGCAGGCGGCGTTGCGCTTGCGGTTAACCTGCCTTTTATTATCTGGAATGCCCATGCCTGGTTCTCGGGTGTGATGGCTCCCATGGCCGATCCGATGTTCCCGCTCGGCGTAGGCGTGATCGCTCTGAGCACCTCACATCTGATTCCCTATCTGCCGCAAACGGTCTATACGCTGCTGGAACTGGTGGGCATCATTGCGTGCCTGGGCGTCTACTGGCGCATCTGCCGCAAATATCCTGAGGCCGCGATGCTCTTAGGGGTCATTCCACTCTTCTTTGCCTGGCGCAGTCTCTCTTCGTACTTCTATTGTGTCGCCTACCCGCTCTTTATTCTGCTGGCAATACGCCTACAAGCAGACTATAAGCAAAAAAAACTGCTGGCCCAACGAGCAGAGGCTCCCGATGAGGCCTTACCCCTTCATGCCACGGTATAACATTTTTCGTATGGGCGGGATTTATCTCTCGCCCAACTCTGCAACGTTATGTCGATCCACGTCCCCACACCCGCCTTCTCTCCCCAACGTTGAGGGAGCGATCACGCTTTCTGTCGATCCTCGACTCTTCTCTCGCTTCGTGGTACAATCCACACGATACTAAAGATGACGATGTCGTTGCGAGGAGAGTAGAACGATTATGTCACGGAAAAAAGAGCCCGAAACAGTTCTTTCTCATCAGGAGGCTGAACAGGTTCAACAACTGCTTGCGCAGGACGAAACAATTGCGCAGGCTCTACATACAAGCAGTAATCAGGCCGAGGCCGAGGCGGCCCTACGCCCTATTCATGATCTTCCCGAGGCTGCGCAGCTTTTTTTCTTGAAGGAACTGACAAAAGTCTCTTCAACGGCTGTAGCCGATATTGTCGTGGCACTGAACGCTTTGAGCTCCCTGAAAGAGGTACGCAAAGAGGCTCGTCGTGCCCTTCTTCGTCTTGAATCGGCGAAAATTTACCCTCAGTGGAATCCCCCTATCAGCCGCGCATCTGCTATTCAGGTGGGCATCGCTAATCCTCCACGCTTCTGGAAAGGGGTCGTAACCGAGGCTCGCGATCAGGGCGAGGTACAATTAACGCTCATCTGGGAACAAGGCTACGATTATAGCGAGACTCGCGCTCTGAGCTTTTTACTGGATTTCTGGTTCGATGGGGTCAAAGAATGTACCGTTGAGCTGATCAGCAAACGACGCATTCAAGAACGCATCGAAGATGTACGCCAAAGGTTGCAGGATATTTCGCTGGTCGACTGCACTCTGGCAGAGGGGAAACGGCTCCTGGATGAAGCCTATTCGGTCAATCTCTGGCGCCAGAGAGAGCCGCATAAAGATTATCGTCTCAACCTTCCTTTAATTAAAAGTTTGTTTCAAAAAGGTCTCGACGAAAGCAAGGATCGCGGCCTGACATTTATTCACCCCGAACTGACCGATGAAGAGGTGATTCTCAACTTCATTGGCGCATGGTCCCTGGGCGACTACGGCCTGGCCTATGATCTCCTCGGTCAGAATAGCAATGTACGCGAAGGACTGGCCCGCGAGGATTGGATCGAGCTTCGCCGTGCCTGGGCCTCCGAGGCCCATCCTGAACGTCTCGAACTTGGCTTTGTCCATCAACAGGAGTCGCATCAAAGTAGCGGACTCTGGTTACCCGGCAGCGCTCGCACACCACAACGCAAAGAGACCGCCGTCGGCTGGTCACTGGAACTCAGCGAAACTCCTCTCAGCGGGACTCTCAAAGAATTCCCTATGGGAACGGCGATCAATAAAGAGACTGGCCGCCATTGGTTCTGGACCAGCTATACGATGCTGCGCGAGGCGAATAACTGGCGCGTTCAGAGTATTAGCGACGAAGGGGCCAGGGTACAGGGCATACCAATCCTTGACTTGCAAAAACACAGCACTGAGCTTTCTAAAGAAGTGGATGAGCTTGTCAAGCAGCGCGCAACGCTCAATCCTCAGGAGTTTATTGCAGAGCTTTCCTGGCGACTCACGCAGCTTCTCCACTACGATGACGCTCTGATTGCCCGCCTCCCTCTGGATAAGAAGGTGTATGAGGATGCCTATACACATGCTCTGGCCGCTGCAAATCCCGAACGCGCTATGATCTATCTCGAACGTATGGAGGACCGCTTCCCCGATGCCAGCGGCGAAACGCTACGCAATCTGGGAGCAACTATTGTCACTGTTGCCTACAATGATCGTGCGGAACATCTTACTGCCAGGCGGGACCATCTACTCGCATACGCAGAGGAACGTCTACGCCTATCTCTAGAGCGCAATGATGATGCTCAGGGGCGTCTACTTCTGGCCGAACTCTTCTTGAGTCAGGAACGCAATGATGATGCCGAAAAAGAATTGCAACTGGGCAAAGATCGTCATCCATCTGCCGCTATCGAGGCCCCCATTGAAGCGGCCCTCGGCACCATCGCGATGCGCCGCGAGCGCATTAATGAAGCGATTCCCCATTATCAACGCGTTGGTGAACTTATGCCCGACTATCCGGGCAACTGGTTTAATCTGGGTTTCGCACTACGCCAGCTTGGACATACCGATACTGCCGCCGAGAGCTACAAACGTGCGATCCGCAATGAGCCCCAGGATTATCGCCCATATTCCGAGCTTATTGCCATCTATATGAAACAAAATAATAAAGAGCAGGCTCGTAGTATCGCCGAACAGGGCATACAGGCAAATCCCAATTCGGGACCTCTGCACGCTCTGCTCGCATCGGTGCACCTGGAAATGGGCGAACCGCGCCTGGCACAACGTGAGCTTCAACTTGCAGAACAGATCGATCCAACTCTTCCTATTGTGGCTGAAGTCCGGCGCATTATCACCGCAGCCACTAAACGATAGCTCAATGGCTTGCTCTTCTCTTGCAGGAATGTCGGTCAACACAGGCTATCTACAGGTAACAGACGTTCTTTGCAGATCAATGAGAGCAAACTACACAATTGGCAAAGGATCACAAGCTCACCGCAAACAGCGTTTCCGGCAGCCTTTAGTAGCATGCCAGTGATGGCATCAGGAAGGATAAAAAAGCATCATGCCACGTAATTCAGATAATGACATGGAGTTTCCTGATATGAACTCCCTCAATCCTGGCGAAATGCTGAATAGCCTTTTCTCTCTCCTGGGTTTAGGCGATCACCAGGCAGAAGAGGCCGTACGCAATTTCTTTACCGCCTGGAGCGAAGGCAATTATGAAAATGCCTATGGACAGCTCGCCAGCAATAGTCCACTTCGCGAAGGGCTCTCACGTCAGGCCTGGTCCGACCGTCGTCGTGCCTGGGTCGCCCAGACGCAGGCCACCAGCCTGATATTTGATGTCGCTCTCCCTCCAACCGTTGAAGATGACGAAGACGAGGAGGTCGAGGACTCTCAATCCCGCATCATCGACATAAAAACCGCTCTGGCTCCTGCAAAAGAGGTGATCGTGGTTGAGGAAGAGGACGAAGATGAGGAGGAGGAGGATACCGGCCCTAAACAGGTCGAGGCCTTCTGGTCTCTGGAAATTCCCAATTCTCCTCTCAATGGCGAAGCTCTCCCGGAGATTCCAGCCGCCACGCTCGTTCTCAAAGAAACTGGCAATCACTGGTTCTGGACAAGCTATACGCTGGTCCTGGAAGACGAACAGTGGCGCATCCAGGAAGCTCATGACGAAGGTGCTATCGCGCTCTTACTCTCCGTCGATGAGATCCAGGAACTCCAGACTGAGCTTATAGCGCGTATCGGCGAACTGGCTGAAGAGGTTGAAGATGAGGACGAGGAGGAGGACGAAGATGAGGATTTTGAGGATGAACTCGAGGACGACGAAGACGAAGATGAGGACGAGGAGGACGATTTCGATGATCTCGAATTTGCTGAACTCGCAGGCCGCGTCCAGGAGACGATGTGGCTAACGCTACGCACCCTCTACTATAGCGACATTCTCTTTACCAAACAGCCCGACGATCCCGAAATCTACGAGAATGCCTATAACCAGGCTTCACAATTCCAACAGTTTGAGCGCGCAGCCGCTTATGCTCAGATCCGCGCTGACCGCCTGCCTGACGAACGCGCTAGCGCTCTCCGCGACTATGCCGTAGCCATGATGAACCAATGTGACATGCTTATCGGCGAAGAGGACCTGGATGATGCGGACAAACTGGAGATTATCGAGCACTATACTTCTCTTGCGGAACGCGCGCTGATCACCTCCATTGCCATTGACGATTCGGTTCACAGCCACATTCTCTTTGCTAATGTGCTGATTAAGCAGAATACGCGCCTTGAAGAGGCCGAATCTCATCTGCAACAACTCAAGAGTCGCGATCTGAACGAGCTGGATCGCACTTACATTTCGCTCGGTGAGGCGAATATTGCCCGCCTGCACGGTGATATCCCTAAAACTCTGGTCCATTATCAGGAAGCAGCCGCGCTCAGCCCTGATATTCCCCATATCTGGTTCAATATCGGCCATTTCCAGCGCGAACTGGGCGAGCTGGGTGAAGCCCAGAAGAGCCTGATACGCAGTATCGAGGAAGATCCGCACGAGGTTGAGGCTTACTCTGAACTGGCGGCTATCTATACTCAGTTGAATGAGCCTTCTGCCGCTCAAGAACTCCTCGAAGATGGTCTGGAACTCAATCCGGATTCCGTCGATCTGCTCGCAGCTCTCTCGCTGGTCCATACTACACGTGGCGATTTGAAAGCCGCCGAAGAGTTTCTGGATGAGGCCGAAGAGATCGACTCTGCACATTATCTGGTGGTGCAGGCTCGCGAACAGTTTGAGGCCGCTCGCGAGCGACAACGCCAGCAACAAAAAAACAAACTGTCCGGGAAAAACAAAAGTAGCCATCAACCACACAACAAAAAGAAGAAGTAATGACACAAGAGGAACGTCCTATTACCTATGCAACCGTCACGCTAGGGCCGCTCACCCGCGAGGGTGATGCCCTGGCGGAGATTCCCAGAGAAGACGAAGCAGGGACATCTGTGACGCTGCGCGTCCCTGCTGGTCTCCCCGGCGAACGAGTCACGATTGCTGTCGAGGCTCCGGCTTCTCCACGTCCAGGCAAACGCAGACGTCACTGGAAACCTCGCCCTCCCCGTATCTGGATTACTGAGATTCATGAAGCTTCGCCGCTTCGTGTGCAGGCGTCCTGCCCGGTCTTTGGTACCTGCGGCGGTTGCCAGTTACAACATATGCACTATGAGGCGCAACTTTTGTGGAAGCACGATATCGTCGCTCATCTGCTACAAGAAGTGGGACATTTCGCTGAGCCCCCATTGCTTCCTACTGTCCCCTGTGACGATCCCTGGCACTATCGCAATCATATGCGCTTCTCTGTCAATCGTCTGGGACAGCCCGGCCTGACCGCACGCGGCAGCCACCGCGTCTTGCCGCTTGAGCAGTGCCCTATTGCCCAACCCCACATCAATCGTGCGCTCGCTATTCTCAGCCAGCACGAGAATGCGCGTCCCCAGGTGCTCGTCCGTTGCGCCACAAGCAGCCAGCAGCTCATGCTACAACCTGCTCCCACGCCCGAGCTTGCCCAACAACTGACCGCCGCCGAACTGGAGGTGCATACTGAAACGATGGAAGAGGTTCTGGGTGGGGAGACCTTCCGCATCCGCCCCAGCTCGTTCTTCCAGACAAATACGGCCCAGGCGGAAAAGATGGCGCGTATGGTTCTGGATGGCATTCTCTCTTCCGTCAGAGATGAAGAGCAGGCCCGCCAGCTTACGATCGTCGACGCGTATTGTGGCGTGGGCACGTTCGCGCTCCTCCTGGCACGCCACGTGGGCAAGGTCATCGCGATCGAAGAATCACCGAGCGCCATTAAAGATGCTCAATGGAACGCTCGCGCTACGGAGAATGTGGAAATTATCAAAGGCAAGGTCGAGGCGATGTTGCCGGGCCTCGCTGCACAGATCGACGGCTTTGTCATTGATCCACCTCGGGCTGGCTGTCAGGCAGATGTGTTGCAGGCTTTGATCGAGAATCCGGTGGCGCGCATCGTTTACGTTTCCTGCGAACCTTCGACGCTCGCTCGCGATCTCGATATTCTCTGTCATGTTCATCCCACGTATCAACTTCGTTCAATTCAACCCCTGGATATGTTTCCGCAAACCGCCCATATTGAAACTATCGCAGTGCTGGAGCGTATATAGTCTATGATCATGTCTCAATCTCCCTTACTACTCGCCTCCGCGTCTCCCAGACGCAGGCAGTTGATCAAGCAGCTCGGCCTTCCGGTCGAGCTGGTGGTCGCCCCCATCGATGAAGACGCTCTTCAGGCTCACTATCAGGGCTCTGTCGAGCTGTTCGCAGAATGGACCGCCCGGCATAAAGCTGTGGCGGCTCTCGATCTGCCGGAAGCTCAGGGACGCCTGGTGATCGGGGCCGATACTACGGTGGTTCTCGATGATGAGATCCTTGGCAAACCACGCGATCCCGCTCATGCGTACGAGTTGCTCGCCAAGTTGCGCGGCCGCTGGCATAAGGTCATCACGGCTGTCGTTGTCGCTGGCCTGCACGATAACGAACTCCAGGTTGTTTCTGAGAGTTGCAGCACGCCCGTACTCATGCGTCCCTATAGCGATGCTGAGATTGAGGCGTATATTGCCACTGGCGATCCGCTGGACAAAGCCGGAGCTTATGGTATTCAGCATCCTCAGTTCCAGCCAACTGCACGCATCGCTGGCTGCTATCTCAATGTGGTCGGCCTGCCACTTTGTACGTTGACCCGCCTCCTGGCTCAATTCAACTGCACGCCTGATGCTCCCGACTATCCCGAGCGAGCATGCCGCTGGTCCGAGCGATGTCTGATCTAGTCCCACCTTTCCAACACGAACCGGTACGTGGGCGCTATGCGCCCAGCCCCAGTGGCGATCTGCATACAGGCAATCTGCGCACTGCGCTGCTTGCCTGGCTCTTTGCCCGTGCCGCAGGTGGACAGTTTGTGTTACGCGTGGAAGATCTCGACCGCCCGCGTGTGAAGCCCGGCGCGACACAGCGGATGCTCGACGATCTGCACTGGCTCGGCCTCGATTGGGACGAAGGCCCAGATTGTGGCGGCCCCTACGCTCCCTACACCCAGAGTTTGCGCATTGAACTCTACGAGCAGGCGCTTGCACGTCTACAAGCTGCCAACCTCGTCTACCCCTGCTATTGCAGCCGGGCAGAGGTGCTACAGGCAGCCAGCGCTCCTCAGCAAGGAGCAGAGGGAGGCCCACGCTACCCCGGCACGTGTCGCCATCTCACCCGTGCCCAGATCCAACGCTACGAAACGCTGGGACGCAAACCCTCCCTGCGTTTCCGCGTGCCAGACGATCGCGTCGTCCACTTCGTCGATCTCCTGACCGGCCCCGCTAGCCAGCAGGTCCAGCAGACCGTAGGGGACTTCGTCGTACGCCGTTCCGATGGCATCTTCGCTTATCAGTTCGCGGTCGTCGTTGATGATGGCCTGATGCACATCAATCAGGTCGTACGCGGGGCCGATCTGCACGATTCGACGGCCAGGCAGATCCTTCTCTTCGAAGCACTTCAGTTTCCCCTGCCGCGCTTCGCACATGTACCATTAGTCCTGGATGAACAGGGCAAGCGTCTGGCAAAACGCCAGCAAAGTTCCGGCCTGGCTCCCCTTCGCGCCGCTGGTCAAACGCCAGCGCAGGTCCTCGCCCGGCTCGCTGCAAGTTGTGGCCTTTGTGCCGCCGAGAGCGCTCTCAAGCCAGAAGAGCTGCTTGCAAGATACACACTGGATGAGTATGGTATAATGCGCGCAATACTGCATAATCAGTAAAAAAAACTCACTGGGAAGGTTGGTTTTGTAGGAGACATGTTCGTTATAGCCAGCAACAGTAGTTATGCAGAAGCCGGGACGACAATCACAGTGCAAGTCATACAGATAGCGCTTAGCATCACAACCGTAGCCCTCGGCCTGATTATCGGCCTGATCTTGCGCCGTAAAATCTTACAGCGTCTCAAAAAGACCGTTCTTGATGCCTGGTTGATTCAAACGTTAGGTATTCTGGCCATTCTTCCTACGCTGATACTGGCATGTATTACGCTGCCAATTATCTTGCGCTGGGGAAGTCTCACGCTGGATCAACTGGCAAACCAGGCCACTGAATTTATCTTCAATGCTGAATTTCCAGATTTACTGCGAAATACGGTCGGCACTATCATTCTGGTCGCACTCGGCGTTGGCAGCGCACGTACTGCTCAGGTACTGACGATTCGCGGCTTGAGTGAAAAACGTATCGATATCAACCTTCGTACCCTGTTCGGACGTATATTATATATTATCATTTTGATAATTATGGCGTTCTGGATTCTGGCAATCTGGAATATCTCCATCGGCATTCCAGTCGCTGCAATCGGCGTCATCACGGCCGCGGTGGTGGTCTCGATCCAGGATATATTGAAAGACCTTGTTGCGGGACTCTATATTCTCCTGGAGCGCCCTTTCTATATCGGAAACGTTATTAGCATATCCACATACCTGGGCCGCGTTGAGGATGTGCAACTACGAGCCACGAAGTTACGCCTGCTCAGTGGCGAAGAGGTTTCTATCCCAAACTCGCTGGTTTTTAGCGGAACTGTCGTGAATACTTCCTACTATGGCGAGAGACGTGCTACTATTAAGATTGACATTCTGCAAGAGGATTTTGTCACGGTTGAGACAGCTCAACAAATCCTCAACACGATTAAAGAGGTGGAGGGTGTCGCTCATAATCAGCAACCAACAGTGGTTTTCAGTGGCTATGCCGCTGAGAAAATGACTTTCACGGTTCGTTTCTGGGTCGCCAATCAGCAAAATGAGGTGATCTCTGATGTTATGTATTCGTTGCATATGCTACTCCCGAACGCCGACCTCGCGGTAGTCGATTTCGCGGGGAATGTCTAGCGCAGCCATGATCCTGCTCTGTTCCCAGGAGGATAAAATAGACGGTGGAAATGTATACACCTTCGTTGTCGCCTAAAAAAACGTATCATATCGGTCTGATGGGAGGCACTTTTGATCCAATCCATCATGCTCATTTGATTATTGCGGAGGAAGTGTGGGCAACGCTCAAACTATCGGAAATGGTCTTTATTCCCGCCGGTCAGCCTCCTCATAAGCCCGGGCGACAGATTACGGATGCAGAGCAACGCATGACGATGGTTGATCTCGCTATTGCTTCCAATCCACATTTCTCCAGTTCACGTATCGAGATCGACCGGCCTGGCCCATCCTATCTCGCCGATACCCTTCATCTGCTTCGCAAACAATGGGGCAACGAGGTTGGACTCTCTTTTGTAATTGGCTGGGACAGCCTGGAAGACCTCCATAAGTGGTATCATCCACAAGACATCCTGGCAACTCTCGATCATCTCGTGGCCGTACGCCGACCCGGACATGTTATCCCTGATGGCTACCATGAGCAATTGGAGCAACACTTACCTGGTATCCATAAACGCTTGCTGGTCGTGCCGGTGCCACAATTGGATATCTCTTCGACCGATCTACGGCAACGGGTCGCAGAGGGACGGCCTATCACGTATCAGACGCCATCCGCCGTAGAACACTATATTCTGGAACAGAAGCTTTATCGATCCGAGGCAAAGCTTTCTCTATTGCACTAATAAGACTGAGACGAAACATGACACAACCCATGCATTTTGAACTTGGTGATCGCTTTCGCCTACGCAAACAACATCCCTGCGGCAATTTTGATTGGGAAGTGGTACGCCTGGGAGCCGATATCGGTCTCCGCTGTGAAAAATGCGGCCGCCGCGTCCTCCTGCCTCGCTCGGAGGTTGAACGGCGCATTAAACTACGTTTGCCTAAGCTGGAAAAATCCAGGGATGACGTTCTCTTCGATGAGGAAGAGTAATACAACTATAGTGCGCGCCCATTGCCCTTATCCGGTAACAGTCGCGTAATGCCTGGCGGGCATTCTTCTCTGATCGTCGCCCACTATTAAGGAGAGCCTTTCATGGACCCGGCCAATCGCAGCGGAGGCTTCGTCGCGGTTCTACGTAATCATGATTTTCTGTGCCTCTGGTTGGCTCAGTTGATCTCGCTCACCATTCTCAATGCCACAAACTTTGCGCTGATTGCTCATATCGAAGAAGTGACCCATTCAACCACGCAGATCGGTCTGGCGATCATTTGCTTCAGCCTTCCTGCCGTGCTCTTTGGTGCTCCTGCTGGCGTCTTCGTTGACCGTATGAATAAACGCACGGTTTTGTGGAGCAGTAATTGCCTGCGCGCTGTCGCAACGCTGGTTTTTGTGGCTTCTCTGATGCTCGACCGGATGGCGGTTCTGCCTATTTTTTTCCTGACGTTTTTGATCTCAGCCATCGGTCAGTTTTTTACTCCCGCCGAAAGTTCTGCGATTCCGTTGCTGGTGAAAGAAGAAGAACTCGTTCCCGCCCTTTCGCTCTTTAATATCACATTCATGCTTTCACAGGCCATTGGCTTTCTTATCGTGGCACCACTCGCGCTTATCTTTTTGCCCACGTTCCATGTTTTCACTATTTCCATCCATTCAACGGAACAGCTGTATATGCTGGTCGCCATACTCTATCTTGTCTGTGCCGGCCTGATCCTCTTGATCCCTGAAACCCGCCTGAAGCAAAAACGCCATACGACGATTACGGGCAATATCGTGCCGGTGGCAAGCGAGACTATCGGTATTATCGGCAATGTCTGGCAGGAGATTATGCAGGGCTGGAGCTTTGTACGCCGCGAAAAACCTCTCTTCCTGGCTGTTGTCCAACTCTCGTTTGCAGGTGTCCTTATGCTGGTCATCAGCCAGCTTGCAACGCCCATTGTCACGCAGTTGTTATTGTTCCCAGCGGACTATCTGGCCCTGGTTTTCGCGCCAGCTGGTATCGGTCTGGTCGTGGGATCTGTGCTCATGCCACGCATCATCAAGCATATGACGCGCCCTCAGGCGATCTTTATCGGCATTATTGTGCTGACGGCCACGACTCTGCTGATTCCTCTTCTGGTTCTACTCATACGCTTCCTGCAACCGGTCGGCTGGAATCAAAATCCGCTCCTGCTGCTGTTGATCGCTCTTTTGATGTGCGCCGCCGGGTTCGCGCTGGACTTTATCAATATTCCGGCCCAGACTGCCATGCAAGAGCTAACACCCGATTGGCTCAAGGGACGTGTGATCGCGCTCCAGATGGTTCTGTATAATGCCTGTTCTATTCCGATCATTCTTTTTATCGGGGCCTTTGCGGACATTTTTAGTATTAATGGCGTCTTCTACTTTATGTCGGTCTGTGAATTCTTATTTGGCATGTGGGGCATCTGGTACGAACGCAAGCATCGCGCTGAAATAGCCGTCCAAACGTCCGAGGATGGTGATAATTCGGCAACGCGTGATAAGATCGCCCAATAGATAAGGATTCTGTTAAGAACATTGACGAAGAAACATGATTACGTCTACAATACGTTGTATAGATCGTTCAGCACAACCTGAGAGCATGCTTTATGTCTGATACAGAGCTCTTACAACAGATTGCTCCTTACCAGCCCTGGTTAATTATTGCCGGGGTCTTTGTGCTCTTTCTGTTGTTGCGTATTACCCGTAAAAATCTACGCCGCCGCGTCGATGAGATCGGCTATCGCCTCTTACGCGAACGCGGTCTCCTGATCTGGTTCTGGCTCAATGCGCCGGGCGTGATCCTCCATGAGATGAGCCACGCTCTGATTGTTTTACTCTTTTCGCCCTTTGGCTTTCGCATTACGAATGTGACGCTCTTCCGCATCAAACCCATGGTTCCAAGCGCGGGCAGCCGTGTCATGCGTAGCGGAGGCAGGCAGGCACTCCAACTTGGTGAAGTGCAATATGTGCGGCCACAGGGACGCTTCATGAGCTATATCGGCGATGGCTTCAGCGGCATTGCTCCACTCTTCGGTGGCATCGCGGCCTTTGTCTTGCTTTACTGGGTAGCGACCGGCTATAATCTCTGGGATCTCCCACTCAATACACAACAGCAACTCCAGATTCTACGCCCCGGCTGGCCCTGGTGGACGCTGACATTTGCGCCTTACCTCATATTGACGGTGACCTCTGAACTCTGGCCGAGCCGTCAGGACTGGCGTGGTGCGCAACGCTTTGTGCTTATGCTGGCACTACTCCTGATCATCGCTCTTGGCGCACTGTGGTATTTCAAATACATTCCACAAATGCTTGAGATAGCGACTTTTGTCGCCTCACATATCAATTTTGCGCTTATCGTCCTGATTATTCTGGATCTGGCCTTCCTGGCTGTGGCCGAAATTATCGTACACATCCTGAGAGGCAGCGGGTAACTATGCCTGATCCTCTCCTGATTATCGTAACCGGCAAACCAGGTAGCGGCAAAACAACGCTGGCCCGCCGCCTGGCCGCTGATTTTCGCCTGCCCCTCCTCCATAAAGATGGCATCAAAGAGCAGCTTTTCGACGCGCTCGGCTGGTCTGATCGTGCGTGGTCGTGCAAACTGGGTCAGGCCACCTACCCTCTCATCTACTATTTCGTCGAAGTTCAGCTTGCAGCGGGCGTCTCATGCATCGTCGAAAGCAACTTCTCCCGCGAATATGCCACCCCCGATTTTCACACGCTACAACAAAAATATCATTTCAGGCCCTTTCAAATCCACTGTTTCGCCGACGGAGAAACGCTCCTACGCCGCTTCAAAGCACGCGCCGAATCCACTGAACGCCACCCCGGCCACGTCGAACAGGACAACTACGCCGAGTTCGAACATCATCTCCTTCACGACGTCATGGAACCGATCGATATCGCAGGCACCCTCTACCCCCTCGATACCAACGATTTCGCGACGATAGACTATAAGAAGCTCTATGCCGCAATTCAGGAAGAGCTTGCTTCATAGCAAACCCCTGGAATAAACTGCTCGGGAAACTACCACGCCGAGTTATAATAGAGTGTAGAACAGATGTGTGGTTGTAGCGATATTCCCTGGCAAAGAAGGCTGGTATTGAGATGCTCATGGCGAGGCACGACATGATATTCCCCGACCATCTACCAATAGTTGCCCCTGCTGACAATATACCTGGACCTGGGCAGGGTCACTGGACATACAAAGACTATGCCGCTCTGCCTGATGATGGAAATCGCTACGAGGTGGTGGATGGAGTACTTTTTATGGTTCCCTCTCCTGGTAGCGAGCATCAGAATGCCGTCGGTGAGATTTTTGTGCATCTTCGCGAATACATCAAATTGCGCGGTCTGGGAAAGGTTTTTCTGGCTCCCCTGGATGTTGAGCTGGCTCCAGATGTGGTTGTACAGCCTGATGTGATCGTTATTCTCAACGATCAGCGCAAAAAGATCACGCACAATCGTATTATGGGCGCACCAGATCTTGTCGTTGAAGTCGTTT
>DATJHM010000206.1:0-3757 GCA_035493895.1 Ktedonobacteraceae bacterium | reverse complement strand
CGTTTCTCCGACACATTCCAAGTTGGAGAGCGAGCGCACACGTGCCAGCACATGCGTCGAATCGCTTCGTTGCTTCCCCCCTGTTCCCAGCCACCCTCGTTGCTTGCAGACCTCCAAGAGCCGATCGAGCAACAACGTCTCCTGCTGGCTGTCGATCAAACGCGCACGAAATTCGGACAACACGGAGGAATCAAAACCGGGATTAGTCAAATCCAGCCCCAAGGCATACTTCCAATCAATCCGCTCACGAACTGCATTGGCTGCTTGGCGGTCCGTGAGACCTTCGGTGTACTGCAGAACCGTGATGATAGCCAATCTCCACGGTTCATAGGCTGGCTGACCCGTCATCGGATAGAGCGAGGCAAAATGCTCGTCCTGATACAATTCGCCTAACTCATCGCGCAAGCGCATGGCCAGCGTTCTCTTCGGGCAAGCGGCACGGGCGATGCGGGCGGTTTCTTCTGGAATGCTTCCCAGTTCTCTTGCGTACATGGACATGGGCATCCTCCTTCTCTTGCTCTCTTCGCGGCTTTTTCTCCCTATTTTACCACTTTAGTATTTCTTGTATTCGCCAACAAAGTCTTGCAAACAAGCCGCGACTCTACAAAGGTGAGGGTCGATGGGCACCGGGTACAGACGTATTTACGTGACATTGGCGCCGGGTTCGGCAACCACCAGGGTTTGCCGCCCGCAGGCGTGTATCGCCTCGCCTATCTTCCCTTGCAGACGCACATGGAGTATACTATACTATGCCGATAGTAGAGACGGAGTAAGTTGTATTTTGAGTTCGCCCGTTAGTCGTCCACCCAATTCGGAGCTTCAGGCTCATTTTTCTACACCTGACGAGCAGAAAACATTTTCTGGCAGACGGAGCATTCTTTTTCTTGTGCTCATTCTGGCAGCTCTGTTTGTGTTGTTTACCGGTCTGTTTTTCTCTACTGTGCCATTTCTATTTCAGCCTGCTCCCCCGGTAGCTAAAGCTGGACAGATCGATGAAAATAGTTCTGTTGTGCTCTCTGGCAAAAAAGCGACCCCACCGCAGATCCCTGCCGATCAGTCGCTGCTCATTGAGCAGGAACAGGGTCTTTCTCTCGTTTCTGCTGCCAATGGCGACACAACTGCGCTCTCTACGCCAGGATATATCTACAATCCCTCTGTACGCCCGGTGCTGCTTCCTTCCGGTCAATTGCTCTATAGCGGTAAGGGAATCTGGTTGACTGACATTGCTCATTCCGCTCCCCGGCAGATTGCGTCGTTCCCTGCTGATCAGGTGCTGACTTCTCTGGTGGTGAACGATGATGGCTCGATGATGGCCTGGAGTACTGCCCCCGCACAGGGCAAGGGGACTGTGAAAATATATGCCGGACCTCTGGAGCATACCGCACTGGTCTATCAGCAGTCGGCCAGCCGTTGCCCGTGCTTCCGTGCCTTTTCTTTCTTGCACTCCACTCCGACCCAGGCACAGCCTGCCTTGCTTCTCTCAGATGATCGTGGCGACCATGATCCCGTCTATTATGGTATGTGGCTACTGGATCTCAACCAGGGCTCTTCAGCTCAGCCTCGACCATTGCTCTCTGACCAGCTGGCTCAGGGACCATTGGCGCTCTCTCCAACCAGTAACACGCTACTCTACGCACATGCGGAAGGCTTTGTCCCTGCTCCGACCGATGACAGTGTCCCCCCGGAACTGGCTGCTCAGACATATGCCAATAGCCTCTCGCTCATTCCTATTCAACCGTCTTCTGCCTCCATCGGCCCTGAGCAGGAGATCGTTCCCAAACAGAGTATCCATAGCAACAGTGCTGAATATCATTGGATAACGACTCCGCGTTTCTCTCCTGATGGACGTACGCTGATTTATGTCCTGTTCTCCAGTGATTCCACGCAACCCTATGATCGACATAACGCCCTCTATATGGTGAGGTTCCCCAATTCCTCCGATCAGCATGCCTCGTCTCCTCAATTGCTTGCCAGCAGTCCGTCAGCTTTTATTGAGCTCGGCCCCTGGCTCAACTCGCATCTCTTGACGTTCTATTCCGATGGCGGCATCTACATTCTTGATACGCAGAATAATGGGGTCGCTGAAGTCGACGCTGCAACTGGCGGCTACGCGCATATCATTGCCGCTGTGACGCAATAATAGTCTGACTGGCAAGATGCCGATGCTGTTACCCTTCAGATATTTGTGCTGCCGCCGATAATAGAAAATAGAGTGAGATACTCCACTCCTTTGATCCAGTGCTAAGCATACCTGGGAGTATAATTATCAGAGGGTGCTGTACACTGAAATCAAAACGCTGTCAAGAGCCAGTCTTTTTATGCTGGTTTGAGTTGAAGGTAGGTGAGGGAGAATTGTGATTGAGCAGACAAATCAAATTATAATTATCGGTGCTGGCATTGGCGGCCTTTCTACCGCCATTCGTCTGGCTGCCCTGGGCGAGCGCGTTCAGGTGTTCGAACGACAGAGTCAAGTTGGCGGCAGGCTTGCCCAGTTGAAGGTCAATGACTTTCATTTTGATACTGCCCCTTCGCTGATCACGATGCCACATGTCCTGCGTGGCCTGTTCTATGCTGCAAAAAGGCGCGTTGAAGACTATCTGGACCTTGTTCCGTTAGATCTGACCTGTCGCTATTTCTATCGCGATGGGTTGGTGCTCAATGCCTGGCGTGATCATACCCGGCTCGTCGAAGAATTTGCACGCCTCAACCCACATGATGGCGGCTCTCTTCGACGTTTTCTTGCTCATGTGCATAACATCTATCTGGCTACGGATCCCTTTCTTTTTAAACACCAGGAGAATCCGCTGGAAACATTGCTCGCTTTGATCGGCTATGTTTTTCGCGGACATGGGCCGGATACTGTGATGCAGGCAGACCGTTCGACAACGTTTCTTTCCCGTTGCCAGGCTGTTTTTGCTACCCTCTCGTCTGACACGTTGGATCAACTGGTTGCTCGCTACTTCCAGGATGAGCATCTTCGCTTACTCTTGAATCACTATGCAACCTGTAATGGTTCTTCTCCCTATCAGATGAGCTCAGCCTACAGTATCCTGCCTTATAGTGAGCTTGTCGATGGCGGCTGGTATCTGCGTGGCGGTATCTCCGCTCTGACGCACGCTCTGGAGAAGCTGGCTCTTGAACTGGGTGTGACGATCAGGACGAATACGAATGTCTGCCGTATCCTGGTTGAGCAGGGGATGGCACGCGGCGTTGTGCTGCCTTCTGGTCAAACCGTACGCGCCAAAGTGGTGATTGCCAATAGCGATATTGTGACGACCCATCGCGAATTGCTCTCCCCCGCTGTATGCAGTCCTCGCCAGAAACGTCGTCTTACGGCGCTAGAGCCTTCCTCTTCCAGCTTCGCTCTGCTGCTTGGGGTGAAGGGTCAGTATCCCCAACTTGCTCAACAGAACGTCTTTTTCTCCAGCAATAATAAAGCTGAGTTTACCGATCTCTTTGAGGAGCGTATCCCCGTACGCAATCCTACTATTTCTCTCTCTGTCACCAATCGCAGTGATGAGACGCAGACTCCTGCCGAGTATGAAAGTCTCTTTGTACAGGTCAATGCGCCCTATCTGACCGCTCAGAGCAATTGGCGACGCGATGCTCCTGCCTATCGCGAACATATCCTGGATCTTTTAACTTCCTATTCGCGCGCGGAATTAACTGATCTCCGCCAGCGCATTGTCTGTGAAACGCTTCTGACACCCGAGGACTTTCAGCGGCGCTACAGTGCCAATGTGGGCTCTCTCTATGG
>DATJHM010000205.1:0-5766 GCA_035493895.1 Ktedonobacteraceae bacterium | reverse complement strand
ATCATGCAATCGGTCACGTCACAGGGTGGGAAAGTGATGGTAGGAGAAGCCAGTCAGATCGAAGGGCAGCTCGCTGATTTCACGACAACCTTAAACAACGTCGGTCTGGCCTTAGAAGGGGCGGCAACCCTGCTCAACACCCTGAGTGGGAATATTCCCAATGCATGCGCCACTGGATTTAGCCCAAAGGGGCCACATCCAGTATTCGCAGGCAACGCCTTTGATGGGGAGAAGAACAACGGGAAGGCAAACAGGTCCGGAACGTCTGATGGAAGTGATGAACCTTTCGAGGATGAGCCCTACTACGACGAAATTGACCCACCTGAGAGCATGTTGAATGATCCAAGATTACAAAACTTAATAGATAGGGTCGTGCAAATCCCAGGTATCGAGCCAGAGGAATGGAGCACACTGAATGCTTACCAGCGGGCGCAGGTATTACAGGCGGTCGATCACGAGATCGCTGCTGCGTATGGCATTACGCCCGACCATGTCAGGATCGCATCGCTACCAGACGATATCACAGGCTACTTTCGTGAAGAGAATGGCACCAAATTTGTTACCATTAATCATACCGCACTCGGCAGCGACGAGTATAGCGAAGAAGAAGTGCTCGAAGCGCTCGCCCATGAGGTACGCCATAGCTATCAGCATGACATGATGCTGCAAGATCCTGCAACGCAGTCTGCATCAGACCGTGAGCTTGCGCAAAAATGGCGCGAGAATAACGAGAATTATAACAATGGAGAAGATGATCTCGAAACATACAAGAATCAACCTGTGGAAGTAGATGCGAGAGAGTGGGCTGTAGCCTTTATGACGAAGCTGTGTGAGTAATAATGCGATGATGGCTATGCTGAGTCCAGATGCCAGGGAGAGGAAAAGATGAACATTGAACCAGAGGCTATCGCTCTGAGACTTGAAGCAGAGTTTGGCTATACCAGGAAAAGAGCGGAAGAGACAGCGCGAAAACTCCAGACCTGTGCTCCTGCGATACAGAAGGCGTTTGAGCAATGGTGGCGAGGGCAGGGCTTTGCTGAGCAGTTGGAGGCGCAGGGCTATACGCTGCAACGATTAATGGACGAGCACAACTTCAGACCTGTCGGTGCATTCCTGACCATGGACTGGATTATGCGAGAGCCCGATCAGGCGCTGCGGGCTCTCGCCAGGGGATATGATCGTGTCGTAATTTCAGCAGAAACAAAGGCAAAATTTCGCCAGATCAGTGAGAAATACCGGCGATTGGAGCGGGAGGGACAACAGGATACCCACTGATACTGCACAGGTATCTGTTGACGGAGCGGCAACCGTTCCAGGGGCAGAGGCAACCGTCGCAACGGCTGGCTAGCCTTACGCGGAAAGATTTTTTAGTGCGAAACAGAAATGACCTACAATGGCCGATAACTATAGAGTGCCCGTCACCATCCCCAACGTGCCCGCGAACTGCGTCAAATTAATCGAGGAGCTTATCGCGGAACTGGACCGGGCCCATGGGAGCTTACATACCTCCGCAGGGAATCTCCAGACCTTCATGGGGCAGGCCAGCGGGGCCGTGCAGAACGTCGCCACCACCTCCGAGGGAAAAGCTACCCGAGCCCTGAGCGATACCTGGCACTATACCCGGATGGACGGCAACCATGCCCACAGCGGCATGACTGGAGCCGCCACGCACCTGTCAGATGCCTCTACAAAACTGAGCACATACCTGCCAGCCCTCAGGACCGGCATGAGCATCATGCAAGCAGTCACCTCACAGGGTGGAAAGGTCATGGTAGGAGAGGCCAGTCAGATTGAAGGGCAACTCTCCGACTTTACCACCGCCTTAAACAACGTCGGCCTGGCCTTAGAAGGGGCGGCAACCCTGCTCAATACCCTGAGCGGGAATATCCCCACCGCATGCGCGACCGGCTTTAATCCGAAAGGGCCGCATCCCGTGTTTGCAGGCAACGCCTTTGATGGGGAACACAACAATGGGAAGGCGAATATGTCTGGAGAATCCGGTGGTGGGAATGGAAATCTTAGCCAGGAAGATCCGCAGCAGATCATTAATGAGCTTCAACTCAATGGCGTCACCAAAGAACAGGTCCAGCAGCGCATAAGCGAACTGGGAGATCTGGCCAATGAGTTCAGTCCAGAGCAACTCAAAGCCATCCTACAGACGAAAGGTCTCAGCGACAGCGAAGGTATGACCCTTACCTACTCCAAAGCCGGTAAGACAGGCGAAGGCCATACGCTAGAAAAGCATGTCAATGTTACCGATAAAGAGTTAGAGCAGCTTGCCAGTAAATCCAATCGAGATGGAGGAGTCGGAGTAGCTACTCGCTTCACCAATCAAAAAGTAGCTCAGCAAGGAATCGACCTGACGATCGCGAACTCTCAAGAGCTACAGGATTTCATTAAGAATGGCCAGCCCAATACGGTAAAAGTCGGTACGTACGACGGTCAGGATAACCAGGTATTCGGATCAGGGTATCAGAGAATTGTCCTCAACAGAGGCAGACAGTTTAAAGCCCAAAAGTTGCCTGAACCATTACGTCGTGTCACAGTTGTGCTGGCAAAAAATGCGGATGGAGAAATCTTTGTACTCTCCGCCCATCCAGCACAGTAAGTAAAGGCTACGCAAAAGGGAGAATGATCCTTTTGTGATATGCTATGCCAGAATATCCATCTGACATCTTAGAAAAGGGGAGAAAGCACGATGAACATAGATGTGTTATATCGTACACTTATGTCTGCTGATTGCTTTGACGCGTATCTGCATGTCGAGGGTCAGCAGGCTCTCCTTGGCTTGCTCTACGACAGCACATCGCCAGATGCACCGATACAGAGGCTTTTACAAGACGAGAGTACAGAACCGATTGAAGACATTGCCGATTATCAGATACTACTCTCCATGGCACTGATCAATGTGCAAGAAAAACGATGTGAGAGCATCACCATCTACCCTGGCACCGGACCTGGACCACATTCCACAGTAGATGCATTGGTCCGCTACGATCCTGCGCATGGACGCTGGGTGATTATGCAATTACAAAATCTTACCTATCTTATTCTGCGTACACTCACAAGCAGTTCAGATGACAAACCCGTTCTTACCCCTCCTTTTCTTCTGGATGCCGATAAAGAAAGTCAGGGATTCAATGCGCTTCTCGACCTGGAAATCGCAGATGGCACATACGCAGTATTTTGTCATAAACCTGTACTCGCCCATGCCAGAGCAGCCCAGATACATAGACTGGCGGCGGCTCCACAGCCAGAATGGGACACCCTCAAAGAGCTGATGACGATTACCAGAAAGGGTACAGAGATTGAGCGGCCAGTGAGTTGGGCGCAATGGATAGAGGCCACCCAACAACAAGAGAAACACTATTTTCTCCCGGAAAATGTTTCTTTCGATCCAGGCGACCTGGATGCCAGCCGGAGCAGAGCACTGCGTATTCCAGGAGATCAGACGCTGGCCGCCACAGAGAACGCCATGACGATTGCGCATCAAGAGACGCGCCTCCTGATCCTCTGTTCGCCAGAGAGTTGGATCGAGCCAGCATCTCTCAGAGCAAAATCAGAGCAAACGAGTAATGAGGAGTGGCGCATCTGGCTTACAGGTTGGGAGCGTCAAGGTCTAACGTACAAATGGAACTATACCCCCGGCATAGGACTACCGATCGATCAGAGCATCCCTTCATATGATGCACCCGTCTGGCCCACGGTACATATAGCGGCCATTGCTGGCCCTGTAACACTACAACAACGCCCCAGCTTTGTCGTGGCCATGACAATGCTTAAAGCGCAGGATCACCAAAGTGATGCTAGCGATGAAGAAGGAGAGATTTTGAGTCATGCCGTCTGTCTCGACCATAATGGGCAGATGGTGCAGACCTGTATCTCACCATTGGGGCTCTATCCGCGCATCTGCCAGAGTGGGCAGATCGTTGTAGGAGTTGATCGCTTCGAAGGTGGCTGGCGGCTCTGGAACTGGTTTGTCCTGCACAAAGATATGCTAGATATCATTATCCCTCTGGATGCCTCCTGCAAGCGCGCATTCGTACATACAGAGACTGCATCGGCAAGTTTCTGGCTGGTAGAAGAACTAGAAACAGGAGTACGCGTCAGCCAGCGCGATGCCGCCACACTGGAAGAGATCGAGATGGCAGCGTTTCTGCCTGACGTCCATTTGCAACAAGACCAGGAGAATCTCCGTCCACTCGACGGCTACCGAGAAGTAGGAGCCATTCCCTTCCAGGGATCGCTGTTGCTCCTGGTCAAGGATGAGAATGAAGCACTCGTGCTTTACCGAATCTACTGATCTTAGCAGGGCCTTCGCACTTTTGGGCTTATCCTGAGAAATATCATCTACTAGAAAATAGGTTGCACATTCAATGAGCACATCTGGAAAACACACTTTTCACGCCCCAAACATCACATTTTTCACGGGGCGCGAGACATTTCTGCACACCCTGCGCGAAACGCTTCTCCATAAACAGGCAGCAACCATCGTCGGTGCCCGAGGCGTGGGCAAGACGGCAGCCGCGCAGGAGTATGTTCGACGTTTCGCGCAGCAGTACAGGCGCGTATTCTGGATCAATGCGGCGACCGCTGAAACGTTTCTTTGCGATACGCTGGCCCTGGCGTGGCGTATCTCTTTGCCGGTTGATGGGAAGCTGGGGTTCGCCAACGCATTGCAGATGGTGCAAAGTTGGTCCACCAATGAGCAAGATTCGTTGCTGGTTCTGGATAACGTGACGTTTCCTCAGGGTGCGACAATCTCTTCGGCCCAACAACTCCCAGCTGGTCATGTTGTGCTGATCACACACGATCAAGATATCCCTCCTGAACTCCCCTGCCTGAAGCTGGACGCGTTGGACGAGATGGACGGCGCGCTCCTCGTACTGCGTCGGGGCGGATTGCTCGCACCGGGCGCGACACTGGGGCAAGCGGGGCATGAGCTGCGCACGTCCGCGCTGGAGCTGGCGCGTATGCTCCAGGGATCGCCCGTGGCGCTCAATCTGGCCGGGGGATATATCAGAGAGAGCAGGTGCAGCGTGCAGGACTACGTGCTCGCCTATCGCGATTATCCCACGCCATCGGATCAGCCTGACAGCGCAGGTGACGAGCAGGTTCGTAGTATCGAGGTCGCCTGTGGGCTCACCCTTACCCTGCTGGCACACAGACCAGCGGCCATACTGGCGCTTGCACGTTTATGCTCGCTCCTCTACTCCGACTATATCCCCGTCGCACTTTTCGAGCAGCAAGCAGCACAATCTCGGCTGGTAGCATCGGCACACAGACAGCAACCAATCTCTCTGATGAGAGCGATACAACATTTGCAGATATGTGGATTGTTGACAGTCGATCAAGACAGACCGTTTCTGAGCATGCATCCCCTGATTCAAGCCGCACTGCGTAAAACGTTCTCTCACAAGGAATGCCAGCAGCGGATCACGCAATTGCTCCACGCGAGCCAGCAATTCATGCTCACGCGAGAGGGTGGGGCGCAATTTATCCGTCTGTGCGTGACCGGACATATTCGGCGGCTGGCTGCACAGAGCGAGGAAGGGGCATTAGCAGGCGATGAAGTGGCGGATGCACTCAATCAGGCGGCCTCGCTATTATGGGAGCAGGGTCTTATACGTGACGCCGAGGCGCTTGTACAGAAAGCGCTGGCGATCTGGGAGCGTACGCCGGGTCCCACACGTCCCGAAATTGCGACGGCATGGCTCAATCTGACCGTCATGAATAGCGTACTGAAGCGCTATGACCGAGCGGAGG
>DATJHM010000204.1:0-6596 GCA_035493895.1 Ktedonobacteraceae bacterium | reverse complement strand
CGCCATATTCCTACGACGGTGTTTGAACGGGAAAACCATCCAGATGAGAGGCCGCAGGGAGGAACGCTCGATCTCCACCCGGAATCTGGTCGACTCGCGGTGCATCTGGCCGAGCTCGACGCGCCTTTCCAGGCCATTGCCCGCTATGAAGACCAGGGAATGCGTCGTTTGAGCAAAGACGGGCGGATGCTCTTTGAAATCAAAGCAGAAGAGGGGCCAGGAGATCGTCCAGAAGTTGACCGCACTGCCTTGCGCGCGATGTTGCTCGACTCGCTGGCACCAGGTGTGGTGCGTTGGGGATATCATCTCCGCTCCGTTCATCAGGCGCATGATGGTGCCTACGAGTTACAATTTGAGAATGGCGAGACAGAACTCTTTGACCTGGTCGTCGGCGCGGATGGAGCCTGGTCACATGTTCGGTCTCTGCTGTCGCGTGCGACTCCCATCTATACAGGGGTCACCTTCATTGAATTTGGCCTGGATGATGTGGACCGGCACCATCCTGCCGTGGCCCAACTGGTGGGGCATGGAGGCATGTTTGCTCCGGCAGACAACAAAGGATTGATGGCTCAACGCAACGGTCATGGTCACATTCGTGTCTACGCATGTATACGGATTCCTCAGGGATGGGAAACGCAACATGGCTTTGATGCCGAAGATCCCCAAAAGGCGCGTTCCTGGCTCCTCGATCAGTTCGCTGGCTGGGGCCAGAGCCTGCTCGCATTGATCCGGGAAAGCCATGATCGTTTTGTGGTCAGGCCACTCTTTATGCTTCCTGTTGGTCATCGCTGGGTATTCCGTCCAGGAGTGACCTTATTGGGGGATGCGGCACACCTGATGTCACCGTTCTCTGGTGAAGGCGTGAATCTCGCTATGCTCGATGCGGCTGACCTTGCCCGCGCCATCAGCGAGGGCAGGAGTCTTGAGGAGGCGGTGCGAACCTATGAAGAAGCGATGTTTGCCCGTGCGGAGAGCGCCGCCCGTGGCGCGGATGCAGGTCTGAAGAAGGCGATTGCTCCCGACGCAGCCACCCATATTCCTCCCGTCTTTCGTCAACAGATGTCCACCGCTCCTTCTTTTCTTCCCAGAACACGCTGCGAAGCTTTTGCTGATCGTCTGACGGTGTGCGTTGATGAGCAAGGGAACGGAACGGTCGTCCCATCTTGATCCTGCATGGTGCGGCAGGTCCGCAAAGCGTCTCTGGACTCGCCTCGGGACTGGCAGAGCAGGCACATATCCTTGTTCCGACCCATCCGGGATTTGAGGGTGAGCCACGACCGGAGTGGTTCAATAGCGTTGACGACCTTGCATTCACCTTGGCCACCAACACCTTGACGCGTTCCATCAACCGGCTGCTACTCAGGAGCGTGAAGAGACGCAGGAAGCTTGAAAAAAGTTCCGTTTTCTCCCTTTTGTTGCTCCTTCACTCCCTATCTAACCTTTGAGATGTGGCAGCGAGCCCAACCATCCTCTCATGAGCCATCGGTGAGACGATGGCTCTGCTCCCGTTACCATTGCCTTCCCATTCGGCATTGCCACAACGCCTACCCTGCATCTTGCAGGAGACGCAAGATAGTGGCATTCACCTCACTCATTTCCTCTCGAGTATTCGCGATCCTATGCCTTATCCAACGATCAAGAACTACTGCTACCGTGATTGCAGAGAGCGGAACTCGTCTGTCCACACGCTGTTCTGACCGGGCAGGCCGTCCCTGGCAGGTTGCACAGTGTGCTGGCAGAACATGCTAGTGAGCAGCCAGGCGTTCTCTTCTCAATAATTATTGAGAAAAACGCATAGAAACTTTCTCGCTTTAAGGATCATTAAAACAGATGAAGGACGGGGAAGCTAGTGAAAGAGAGGGAAAGTTTTTGACGCACCGGAAGAATTGCATCTACAAGGCTGAGGCAACGTCCTTTCTTGATCAGCCAACACGCCACCCCTTACGCCAGTCATCCACTGTGTTCAGCAAGCCAGAAGTAGAACTCCTGGACTCTCTCATGCGGAATCACGATGCTTTGAAGCGTGCCGGAGAGAAATGTCGCCAGGAGGGCACAGCCAAAGACACTACTTGCCTGCACTTTTAGCGACTATAATAGAGCAGGACAATGTGATAAGCATATCATGTTCATAGCAGGGAGAAAGTATTATGCCGCGAGCCATCGATTTTCACGTGCATCTACCGACAACGGAGTTCATGCAGGTGACGCTGGGGCCTTACGCCAAAGCTGCCGAACGGTATTTTCGTACTGAGATAAAACTAAAAGATATTGAACAGATTGCCGCCGATTATGCGAAACTGGATATGGTCGGCGTCCTGCTGGCATGGGATGCGGAGACGGCGACCGGGCTGCCTCCGCTGGGCAATGATTATATTGCGGCGATTGTACAACGCTATCCTGATCAGTTTATTGGTTTTGCGAGCGTCGATCCGCATAAAGGAAAGGCTGCGGTCAAGGAGATAGAGCGTGCTGTCAGAGATCTGGGTCTGGCTGGTGCGAAGTTTCATCCTGGCGTGCAGGCTTTCTATCCCAACGATCCTGCGTTTTATCCACTCATGGAGAAAATACAGGAGTTGGGTATACCTGCTCTTTTTCATACCGGCACGAATGGCCTGGGAGCTGGAACTCCTGGAGGTATGGGGATCAAGCTCGATTATACCCGTCCTATTTACCTGGACGCGCTGGCTGCCGACTTTCCTGGGCTGACCATTATTGGCGCTCATCCTTCCTGGCCCTGGCATGAAGAGATGCTGGCTGCTATGCAGCATAAGACAAATATCTACAATGATTTATCCGGCTGGTCGCCAAAACGTATCCCAGAAGTCTTATTACGCGAAGCGGCGACGCGCATGCAAGATCGCTTCCTTTTTGGTTCGGATTATCCATTCATTACGCCTCAGCGCTGGATGCAAGACTTCGAGGCCCTGAGCATTGAATTTAAGCCGGAGGCGCGGGAAAAATTGTTATGGAAGAACGGCCAGCAGTTACTGGCTCACAGCGCGGTAGGGAAAATGCATTTCTCATCGTAGTGCGATTCGCCCGCCCGAGAGTCCATTATGCTTTGGCCAGAGCACACGCATCCTGCTGCTCTGCGGTGGGAACCCTCTGGGGAGCGAGCCCGGCCAACTGGAGCATTTCCAGCGTGCGAGCAATGGTGTGTTGCACCACTTCAGCGATGAGGCGTTGATGTGCAGGCGTCATTGGCATGGGAGATTGGTTCCAGCAGGCATCCTTCCTTGTGCTGTCAGTAGTTCAGCACAAATGGTCAGCAAATGAGTACTGCCATGGCCAGTGGTCTCACCGATCATCGGTGGAGTCTCTTTGAGTTGTTAAGGTACTAAGTTGCGCCAGCCCCTTGATAAGAGCCAAAAAAACGAGGCCCTCCAGAGGGCATTGTCAACTTATTCAATAAGAACGAAGTATATTGCTGAGTTATATGGGAAAAAGGTACGAGAAGGGTCGATGAGAGACTGGGATAAGTTGTGGTTCGCCTCAAGCTGGGGAATGTTTTGCCGGTTGAGCTTTTTTCTGGCGCAAACTATCGCTGAACTTCATGAAAGGTCGTTCAATGAGCGCGAAGTTGCCGAAAGAGAAAGGGATAATCGCAATGACGATCCAGGCTACGCCAGGGCAGAAAAGCTTGAGTAGACCCCAACCAGATAAAGCGCTCGTTGACGCATATCTTGGCTCATGGCTACTTTTGGCAACGCTTTCTTGAGTAGCAAACAGCTTTGCACACTTAACGCAAGCCACGAATAATGATATCAAGCAAACGCTCAGCTTGCTTGAGGCCATCTTGATCCTGGGTGACGCGCCACAACGCCCCGGCTAATAACAGGACATCATCAGGGAGAATAGTGGGCTGGATCTGTCCTGCATCCGAAGCCGCTTTGAGAAGGGAAGATAGCGCATGTATTACTGGCTGGTAAGTAATCTGAACGACATTCCTTTCTGCGGCCTTTGTTAATGCCTCCCCAAGACCGTGCTTCATTCGTGTATAGACGGCAAGTTGCTCAATCCAAACACGCAACGCTGCGAGCGGTTCCATTTCCTCTAGGAGTTGGTCAACCGTGTTAGCGTGGCGCTGCACGTCATGGCAATACAGTTCAAGAATCAGTTCTTCTCGTGTTGAAAAATGCCGATACAGTGTCCCATTGGCCACGCCCGCCTTCTTTGCAATGGCGTTCATTGAGACCGTTTCATTGTTTGACAATAAGTCATGGGCAGCCGCTAAAATAGCCGCCCGATTGTGTTGAGCGTCCACTCGCTGATCTTTTGGATTCATGGTCTTGTCACCACACAGACTCCTTGACAAACGGGGAGTTCCCCGTTTAATATAGATATTGATAAACGGGGAACTCCCCGTTTAATGAAGACTTCAGAAAAGTGTTTGCATTCTGAATAGTATTAAAATACAGCAGGAGAATTTATGCAATACGTCAAACTCGGGACAATCGGCCTTGATGTGTCTCCCATCGCTATCGGCGCAATGACCTTCGGTGAGCCGACTCGCGGCCATCCCGTCTGGTCGCTTGGCGAAGAGGAAAGCCGCAAGCTGATCAGGCACGCACTCGACGTCGGGATTAATTTCTTTGATACGGCAAACATGTACTCCCAAGGCAGCAGCGAAGAAATCCTTGGGCGGGCGCTAAAAGATTACGCGAATCGTGACGATGTGGTGATTGCCACGAAGCTGCGTCATCCGATGCGGTCAGGTCCTAATGGGAAAGGGTTGAGTCGCAAAGCCATCATGACCGAGGTAGAGCACAGCCTGAGCCGGTTGGGGACCGATTATATTGACCTTTATCAAATCCATCGCAACGATCATACGACGCCTCTGGAAGAGACGCTTGAGGCGCTCCATGATCTGGTCAAAGCGGGCAAGGTCCGCTACCTGGGTGCCTCATCCATGCCAGCCTGGGAATTTGCTAAGGCGCTCCACCTGCAACGTGAGCGTGGATGGGCTCGTTTTGTCAGCATGCAGGATCACTATAATCTCCTGGCTCGCGAAGAGGAGCGAGAGATGATTCCGCTCTGTCTTGACGAGGGTGTTGGGACAATCGTCTGGAGTCCATTAGCTCGCGGACGACTTGCACGTGCCTGGAGTGAGGCAAAGTCCACCACACGTTCAACAAGTGATGGGTGGTTTGCCGATATGTTGTACACACCTTTCACCGAGGCAAGTGACAAGGCCATCATCGAGGTGGTTGGAAAGATTGCCGGTGATCGCGGGAGGAAACGCGCCCAGATCGCACTGGCATGGCTGCGAAGCAAACCGGTGGTGACGGCTCCGCTCGTGGGCGCAGGCTCCATCGGACAGATCGACGACGCAGTAGCATCACTCGACATTGAGTTGACGGAAGAGGAAATCCAACAACTGGAAGCACCATACACCCCACGCTACGACTTTCAAGGGATCTCCGATGATGCTCAACTCCAAGCGATCATGGCGAAAATACCACAATTTACCACAGTGAGTTGAGGAGGAGAGAATGAATGAGCCTCATCTCCATGCGAGCAAAGACGTTCGCATGGAGATGAGGCTCATTTTCAGGTGCTCATGATGAAAAGTTATGGCTCATGCGAGCAAGGCATGGCGGCAAAAGGAGAGAGATATGGTTCGCGTAGTGATTGCCGATGATCACCCGATTTTTAGCCCGGCCATTGCCGGGCGCATGATGCAGTATTTTGGTGCTCCACGTTCCCCCAACACGCAAGAGCCGTTCCCTGAACTGACGGATCGTGAACGAGAGGTGCTCTCCCTCATCGCTCAAGGGTATACCAACCAGGCGATTGCAGAGCGACTGGTGATCAGCCCCAGAACCCTGCGCAATCACATCTCCTCGATCTTCAGTAAACTGCAAGTGACCAGTCGTCTGGAGGCTATTCTGCGTGCAAAAGATGCAGGTATGAACTAGCAAGGAATATCCCACGGATTGCGCAACGAGACGTAACCTGTAGCACATCGGCATAGATATGTGGCTCCTTGAAGAGAACGAACACAACAGTTCTCACCAAGGAGGCCCACGTATTATGACTAATCCAAACGACGGAAAAGTCGAGCTGCAAGCTAACAATAGGCTTTACTGGAACGCGATGGTACGTTGAACAGGTTGCCAGTGCAAGAACTTGTTACGCCCTGAAGTGTTGCGGGAAGAATGGGGATTATCGATATCTGGGTGGTAATCCCAATGACGGACATGTGACGATGCAGTCTGACAGGGGACCAACTGGGACGAGTTGGGAGATATTTATTGTGGATCAGTGGTTTATATGAAGCCTTGCTGTCCCGGTCGCTTGCGATGGAAGCGAGGATAGGCGCGATTGACGACACGAGGAGAAAAGCGAAGGTGCCGTAGAGGCAAGAGGGAAGCAGGTTCTCGTAGATCCGCCAGAAGTCTCTCCATCAAGCGAGGGATGTGCTCTTGTTGAAAAAACAGTGGTTCTTTTCCTTTTCAGAAGAGCTATTGATGCCTTGCCTTCTCTCCTCATTGCCGATCCAGACCTGGACGTGGATCTCTATGCGCGGGAGCTGGTGGCGCTCTTTGACCGGGCCACTCGCAAGGAATGAGCCAGGGAACTATCCATCGTCGAGG
>DATJHM010000203.1:0-31888 GCA_035493895.1 Ktedonobacteraceae bacterium | reverse complement strand
GGAGATGGTGATTCCCGGAGACAACATCGTGATGACCGTGGAGTTGATCCAGCCCGTAGCCATGGAAGTGGGCGTGAATTTCGCCATTCGTGAGGGAGGCCGCACCGTTGGTGCTGGCGTCTGCACCGAGGTAATCAGCTAAATCACATTTGACGTGCTGGCGAGTGTAGTTTTTGCGCTTGCCAGCACACATGTTAGAAATCGTCAATGAGGCTAGCCGGAAAGCTAGCTACGTAACGGCAAGCCAGGCCCTAATACATGAACGGAGAGAAAAATGGCTAGTAAAGGCAAAGAGAATCGCATTGTGGTATCGCTGGCTTGCACAACCTGCAAAAGCCGCAACTATACCACCTCTAAGAACAAGAAGAATAATCCAGAGCGCCTTGAGCTCAAGAAGTTTTGCACCACCTGCCGCGTGCGTGCGCCTCATCGTGAGACTAAGTAACATCGTAGGATCCTACCTTGCTAGTGCTTGTGCTAGTGGCAGTCACTACTGATAAGAAAGGTTGAACGTGGCAAACAAAATGGCCGACAAGAAGAAAAATGCGAGCCGAGTTCAGCAGGTATCTGAGCCAGCTGTTGAGGCCAGGGCACGTACGTCTACAAAAGAGACGCCTGCCAGAGCCGCTCGCGAGACACGGAAAGAACAGCCCAAACAAGAGAGCCGGCCCACGCGACGTGAAACCAAAGGGCCGACCTTACAAGCGCGCTTGCGTAATAATCGAATAGGCCGCTTCATCTTTGAGGCCTACTATGAATTACGGCATAAAGTGACCTGGCCAACGTTTAACGAAGCCAGAAATATGACCTTTATGGTTCTGTTATTGTCCGCTGTGGTTGCGATAATTCTGGCCCTTGCCGACTTCGGGTTATATCATCTCTTCCTTCTTATTAGCGGCGGAAGCTAACATGATGTCGCTCACTTCGTTTGAGCTGATGGTCAGTCGCAATAGGCGACGTTACTGATTGCTTTTCATTGCGCTAAAAGCGGTCGCAGACGCCGTTCTCTTCGTGCGAACTTGCGGAGTTCAGTCATGCCTCTAGTATGGCGAGCACTGGCTCAGATGGCTGAATGGTATGAGCTGGAAAGTATAAGGGGATTTGCTGTGGTTACTGAACATACCGGTGGGAATGAGCAGCCAGAAGCAAACGCGAATGGTGAAGGACGTGCCTGGTATGCGATCCATACCTATTCAGGGTACGAGAATAAAGTGAAAAGCCACCTTGAAGCGCGTATCGCTTCTATGGATATGCGCAATAAGATCTTCCGTATTATTGTGCCGATGGAAGAAGAGGTGGAGATTAAACAGGGACAGCGGCGTACTGTGCAACGTAAAGTATTCCCTGGCTATGTCCTGGTCGAAATGATTATGAGCGACGAAGCCTGGTATGTTGTACGCAATACGCCCGGTGTCACTAGCTTTGTTGGTTCCGGCACCAAGCCGGTCCCGCTCCATGAAAATGAGATCAGAACGATTCTGAAGCAGGTGACAAAAGAGACAGAAAAGCCGAAGGCCAAGATTAGTTTCTCTAAAGGCCAGAGCGTTCGTGTCATTGATGGCCCTTTCACTGAGTTTATTGGCACGGTCAGCGATATTAATATGGACCGAAATAAAGTGACTGTCCTTGTCTCTTTCTTCGGTCGCGAAACTCCAGTCGTACTGGATTTTCTCCAGGTCGAAAAGATATAATCTTCTGGTGGGTGGCAGGGACCAATAACTTCTTGCCTCGACCCGCTTGAGAGATTGACATTAGCGAACTTTTTTGAGGAGCTTAATTACTATGGCAAAGCGTATTAAAGCTGTAGTCCGTCTACAGATTCCGGCAGGGAAAGCTAATCCAGCACCCCCGATCGGTACCGCGCTTGGTCCTCACGGCGTCAATATTATGATGTTCTGTAAGGAATACAATGCGCGTACTCAGGAGCAGGCCGGTCAGATTATTCCTGCTGAAATCACGATCTATGAAGATCGCTCTTTCACTTTTGTTACTCGCACTCCACCCGTTGCCTTCTTGTTGAAGCAGGCGGCTGGCGTCGATAAGGGCTCTGCTACCCCCAATAAGTCGAAGGTTGGCACGCTCTCGCGCGAGAAATTGCACGAGATTGCTGAACTGAAGATTAAAGATCTCAATGTCAACGATATTGCTGCCGCTGAGCGCACTATCGAGGGCACGGCTCGAAGCATGGGGATCACTGTCGAGTAACACGTTCAGCCCGCTATCTGTGGACTGTTGAGCCGCAAATCGCTGGCGCTGAACAGGCATTCTGTCTTGCTCGCCCGCAAGTCACTGCGGTGTTTCGCCTCAAGGAGGGCAATGTATTATGGCACACGGTAAAAAATATCTGGAGGCCGCGAAACTCGTCGAAGAGACGAAGCTTTATGAGCCCCAGGAAGCTATCTCTCTCCTCAAAAAGCTCAATTATGTCAAATTTGACCCTACGGTCGAGGTGCATATGCGGCTCGGTGTTGATCCACGCCATGCGGACCAGCAGGTTCGTGGTGTGGCAATGTTGCCAGCTGGCACTGGTAAAGAAGTGAAGGTCCTGGTATTTGCCCAGGGCGAAAAGGTCTCTGAGGCGGAGTCGGCTGGCGCTGATTTCGTGGGCCTTGATGATGTGATTAAGCAGATCGAAGGCGACTGGTTCGGGTTCGATGTGGCAATTGCAACCCCCGATGTGATGGGTAAAGTTGGCCGTCTTGGTAAGAAGCTTGGACCTCGCGGTCTGATGCCTAGCCCGAAGGCCGGTACGATTACGTTCGACGTTGCAAAGACGATCCAGGAAGTGAAAGCTGGTCGTGTTGAGTTCCGCGTCGATAAGACGGCTCTCCTGCATATTCCAGCCGGGAAGCTCTCGTTCAGCGAGAATGCTCTGCTTTCGAATATCAGTTCGGTGGTAGATGCTGTCGTACGTGCCCGCCCATCTGGTGCCAAGGGCATCTATGTGAAGAGTGTTGTGCTCTCTTCGACGATGTCGCCCAGCATTCGCCTGGATGTGCCTTCGGCTCTCGCTTTGAGGCCTCAGGCGTAATCACACGCGCATAAAGCAAATAAGAAAACTCCGAGACAGCCTGTCTCGGAGTTTTTTGCTGTACACGTCTCTATTCTGCCATTTCTCCTATTTCTGGCCTTTCATTACCCCCTTTATGTCGTATCTAAGAAACATAGCATATACATAAGTATGAAGGGAGCAAAAATGGCTATTATTGTTCTGCATCACAACACTACTTACCCGAGCATACAAAAGCGCTTCGGAGATGTGCCCGTTCTAGATGTAACCTCGAAGGGACCAGAGCCGTGGGTGCGCTTCAGTCCATTTTACCCGCACGGTGATATTCCGGTACCCTTCTCGCCCGATTATGTCAGTGCCAGCGTTGAAGGTATCTGGCAGGGATTGAAGGTCTTTGTCCAGGCTGATGTTGATACCGGCAAGTTCACGAAAACGCGCATGAAAGGATTAAAGCGTTCAGCTCGTACGTTCGGTCAGGTGCTTGGTCATCGCCAGGGCGTGCATGGAGAGGCGCTTTTGCCATATCTTGAAGCGCGCTATGCGCTTTATTTGCCGAGCTATCTCTGGGTATTGGAACACTGTCTTCAGCAGGAGATTACTGAGTTGCGGCGGCTAGCGACAGAACAGACTGTGATAGTGCTGGATTATGAGACGAATAGTGACGTCAATGATACTTCAAGCCCGCTGTCGCATGCCTCGCTGATCAAGTGTTATATAGAAGGAGCATGGCCGTCCAGATAACAGAGAAGATCCTATAATTGTCTCCCCACTTCTACCCATGTGGCAGGAGTGGCATGATCTGTTGTTTGAGCTGCTCGATGATCTGATCGGCTGCCAGTGATGCATCGATCACTTGAAAGTTGTAGGGCTGGACCATATGCTTAAATTCGTTCAGGAGGAGCGTCTGGTAGCGCATAAAGCAATCGTAAAGATCAGGCCCCAGCCGCATATCCATACCCGATTCCCAGTATTCAAAGCCACCACGCTGTAAAACACGCGGTACTAAATCCTGAAGCGAAATATTTAAGTAGAAGGTGATGTCCGGTTGCAGGGCGAGACCATAGATGGAGCGGAGCCAGTGCGCATCAGCTCCGCGCACCAGGGCACGCGCCATCAATGAATAGATGTAACGATCCGTGAGCACGATGAAGCCTGCGCGCAGGGCGGGAAGGATCTGGCTCTCGAAACGGTCGGCAAAATCAGTCGCGTAAAAAAGATTTAAGGTGATTGGTCCCAGGGTATGGCCTGCCTTGGCCTGCTTCAGACCCACGCCCGCCAGATACGAACGTGTCAGTTCGGTATCGATGACGGCATAGCCAAGACTTTCAAGCCAGGGGCGCAACAGGTTTAATTGTGTGGTACGCCCAACGCCGTCAGTGCCCTCAATAACAATGAGACGTCCTGGTAAGACTTCATCACTGGCACGCACTTTGATGGCGTCAATCCCATAAAATGCTAGTTTTGTCATAAGCTCCCTCTTACTGTCTGTGGTTACGAGTATCTCTCTTGTATCTGATCTTATAACAGGAGGCATGAAAGCTACTTCTCAATCAAGAAAGTTCTCCGGTCGAACTGACTTTTTCTGCCTGTGGCGCTGGTGTGCGTAGACGCCTGACGCCTTGCAGATATGGTTCGACAAGCTTGCGCATGCGACGTTGCTGCTCTGGAATGGGTAATATTGCATTCATGACGGTAAGATCAAATTCATCGATCATAGATTCATACTCGGATACTATCCGCTGCTGAAAGAGCCGAAAACTTTCGTGGGGATCACTGCTTAAACCCAGATCCATGCCTGCTTCGTAGTATTTTAGTTCCGTTCGCCCGGTCAGTATGCGGCTCAGTGATACCTCCAGGGGAACACGATAATAGAAGGCCAGCGTCGGCTTCACGGCGAACTGGTACAATTCGCGTACCCACTGACGATCTACGCCACGCGCTACATCACGCGCATAGGCCGTGTAGATATAACGATCTGCCAGCACGATTGCACCGGCTTTGAGCGGGGGAATAATGTCTCTCTCAGTACGATCGGCAAAATCTGTGGCGTGGATCAGACTGAATGTGGTGGGCGTCAAGAGCTGTTTTTTCTTTCCTCGACTGGTCGTTTTTTTTACGAGCGGCGAAGAGTTCCATTCGCTAAAGAAAACGGCATACCCTTCACTGATGAGCCATTGGCGCAGAAGCGCAATCTGTGTACTTTTGCCAGAACCATCAACTCCCTCTACGACAAACAGACGCCCAGGATATTGATGTAACCCATATGTTTCCATGTGCAAATCCTTTACCACAATACAAAAATGTAAACTCTATCTGTATGGATGTAAGTTCCTGTGTAACTGCATCTCTCACCAAAACTGCGGTATTTACGAAATATGCTGGCTAGTTCTTTTGGTTAACTGCTCAATGCGCTGCAAAGCTATCCTTAGAGATTAGTATACTCTCTTTATTTATCGGCAGGCAGAGGTCGTATATGAGTCTGAACGCTACAGTATTTTACCTTATGAAAGAGGAGAAATATTGTATAACGTTATATTATAAACTCTTTCTCATGCTGCTTCAAGTATTCCGTAAAAGCCGTATTTAAGAGGAATTGCAGGTTGAGATCGGACTTCCAATCTATACAAATAAAATGTATGTGGTAGAATTCTCATATACGTGTCATCTATATATCTGGAGTGGTCGAATTGACGAGCCTGGGTAAAGGGCCTCTTCTCTCTGGAAATGGGCACGATCAAGACGGATAGGATAGAGAGATATTATGGTAAGCAATCAGATTTTACATGTGAATATTCCGACTGCTCAGGGCTTTCTGGAAGGAATCTTGAAACCAGAGGAGGAAGGGGCGCAGCCGCATTTTGTGAGTGTGGTCTGTCATCCACATCCGTTATATGGCGGTATGATGCATAATAAGGTCGTTTTTAAGGTCGCGCAGGCGCTTCAGGCTGAAGGCATTCCCGCCCTCCGCTTCAATTTTCGTGGCGTGGGCCGTAGTACTGGTACGTATGATGAAGGGCGCGGAGAGATGGAAGATGTACGCTTCGCGCTGGAATTTCTCAGTCGACGCTATCCAGGTGTGCCTGCGATTATTGCTGGCTTCTCCTTTGGCGCGTTTGTTGGCTTGCGTGTTGCCGCTGCGGACGATCGCGTCCATGCGATGATTGGCCTGGGCACACCTGCCCGCTGGTTTGAGCATGATACGTTGAGCGGGTGCCATAAACCCAAGCTTTTTATTCATGGCACTGAGGATGAGCTGGCTCCCTATGATCTGACTCAACAATGGTTTGAGCAGGTGCCCGCTCCCAAAAGTATGATTACGGTGCAGGGGGCCGACCACTTTTTTCAGGGACGTCTGGAAGAGGTGCAGGTCATAATTGCTAATTTCTTAGGGACGCTACAATCCTCTTGAGCGTTTTTCCCTCTTTCTATTCACGAGATCTCATCTCTTTTTCATACTGCGTTAAAAAAGTGTAGTAGCTCACAGAATTATTATGGAATGGTGAATATACTCCTTTGTGGAAGACATTGGCTATGACTCACCATCCCGTAAATCATAGTATACTACGCGGCGCGAGTCATCGCTATCCCATTACTTCGTGGGAAAGCTGACTCTGACATAGGGTCAAATAGCAACTTTCCCAATGTAAACAAATAAGGAGAAACGTTGTAGTATGTCTCACTTCAATTCGGATGAATCTCAGATGGAACAGCCTGTCGCTACGAGCGCACATCAGGTTGTCAAAAGTCGCAAACCGTTTTTGCTCATGGGGCTCATGCTCGCGGTCGTTATCGTGGGCGGCGCTTTTGCTCTTGTGTCTCAGTTCGCTCAGCCCGGGCAGACGCATGCTGCTGGCCTTCAGAATAAGGCTCGTTTTACTGTAAGTCCTTCTGGTTATGTCAACAACTTTACTCATTGTGGGTTAGACTCACATGGGGGAGTACAGTACGCAACAAATTGCCCCTTTACGCTGAAGAACACAAGTAAATCACAGACCTTGCACTGGACTGGCTCTACGAGCGATACAACTTATTATCTGTCGCCTGCCTCTGGCAGCATTGCCCCCGGCAAGAGCGTGACTGTGCAGCTTCTCACTACTAACGGTGGCGTAACATGTAGTTCGGCTGCGACGGTCACTTTTAAAGGCCTTGCTAATACAATTTCTGTGCCTGTCATTTGTGCACAGGTCTTTGCAACGCCGAATGCTTACAGTTTTAGTAACACCTCTTGTACGCATAAAGGAAATTGGACCTGCGTTGTGACGGTGACTGCTCACACTATAAATGGCGTTCATCTCAATGAGCACTGGGTAGCATCATCCGATATTGCAGGTGTCAGGTTCTCGCCGAGCAATGGCACGCTCGCTCTCGGTAAATCACAGAAGGTGACTGTTACAATTCCTGGTAAAAGTTGCCCAACGAGCGGCTCTATTCATTTTGTCGTTCCTGGGGCTCTCATAAATGCAGGCGGAAATTTTCTTAGCTTTTCCTGTTAGCCTATAGAGGCAGGTCAATCGTTTCAACGGTTGACCTGCCTACAATTTTTTTGTATTTTCTTCAAACCCTCCTCTTTTTTGCTATTTTGCTATGAAAAGAAATTTTTCTTTAACCCATAAATCCTGTTTATCACAAAATTGCGTCACATTTTATAAAAAAAGCGATATTCATTATTGTAAAGTAATTTTGCAGAGCACTGCTCATCTATAAGCATGTGCGCAACGCAGTCTGATCGACGAGGAGAGCAATGCGCATTGAATAATCGCGTGAATCAACTATTTGGCAACTATCGATTGGTTCGCCATCTCGGCAAAGGGGGATTTGCCGATGTCTATCTGGGAGAGCATTCCCACCTCGGCTCTCAAGCCGCTATCAAAATTCTTAACACTCAGCTTGTGACCCACGAACTGGAAGAGTTTTTGGAGGAGGCTCGGATCATTGCGTCTCTTCGCCATCCTTCAATTATTCGTGTGCTCGATTGCGGCATTCGCGAAGAGGATGAGACGCCTTTTCTGGTGATGAATTATGCTCCCAATGGGACACTACGCCAGCGCCATCCTAAAGGTGATGCGCTACCCTTATCATTAGTCGTTTCGTATGTCAATCAGATCGCTTCGGCTCTTCACTATGCCCATACTCGGAAGTTGATCCATCGCGACGTCAAGCCTGAAAATATGCTCATTGGTGAAGAGCAAGAATTGCTTCTCAGCGATTTTGGTATTGCGCTCGTCTCGGCCTCTTCCTCTTCGCAGAGCACCAAAGGTGCGGCTGGCACGATGGCATATATGGCTCCCGAGCAGATTATGGGCAAGCCGCGTATGGCGAGTGACCAGTATGCGCTGGGGATTGTGGTCTATGAGTGGCTTTGTGGTGAGCGTCCTTTTCGTGGAGGATTTTCTGAACTGTGTGCTCAGCACCTCTATGCACCTCCTCCCCCTCTACGCGAAAAAACGTCGACTATTTCGCCCAGACTGGAGCAGATTGTTCTTAAAGCGCTGGCAAAAGAACCCTTGAAACGTTACCCGACGATCCGCGATTTTGCGGAGGCGCTCGAGTACTATAACTTGCATACGGAAGAAGAGGACGAGCGATATCAATCCTTGCCTGAGATTACGCAGGTGAGGGCTATGCAGATCTTGCCTGTTTTTCGGGATGTTCAGGATGAAGATCATCGCACGATTGCACATCTGGATAGCAGTAAGATCCCGGTTGAGTTGGCCCTGGCTCTCGATGCTGCGCCTTATTTACAGGTGCGCGTCTCGAATAGCTTTACGGCTGACTCCCAGGAGCCTGAAGAGCCACAGGTGCTCACTCCACCAGCTATGAAGCCTGAAGAGCCACAGGTGCTCATTCCACCAGTTATGGAGCGGACTTTGCAGGCACCACCGCCGTCTACAGGCCGAAATGGAGGAGCGCTCCCATTTGCTATGGTACAGCAGGTGCGTGGAAACTATGCCATTGCTCCTGTTTTGCCGCAATTGCCTGAACAGTTTACTCGCCATCATAAAGCGCAAGCCCTTCGACGCGAACGGAAATACTTTCTGATCCGCTTGCTTCTGGTGTCTCTGATCGTCGGTGGTTTGCTGGCTCTGGTGCCTCTATTGTACTCATCTTTCCATAATAATCCGGGTGAGGTCGCACACGCGCAGATTCCTACTGCCACCAGTACGCTAAAGAGTACGCCAGTACAAGGGAATACTCCAGGTTTCACAAAAAAAAGCTCGCCGACTGCCATTTCCCCCAATCAGCTTCAATCAACGCCACATGTCGTTGTACCACCTGTATATGGTAGTACTGTAACGTCAACCCCTCGGTCAGCCCCTACTCAGAGGCCGACACTTGCACCTACAGTGGGCATAACTCCTACGGTTGTGTCGACCGTGACGCCCACCCCCGTGGTTACTGTGACGCCAACCCCGATCATGCAGCCAGAAATTCTATCTACTCCTTCCCGCATCGTGAATACGATGAGTTCTTATTGCGGTGGGGAGTCCCATGGTGGTGTTGCCTATGTTGACGCCTGCACCATTATTTTGAGTAATGGAGGGAATAGTGCTCTGACTCTCGATTGGACAGGTAAGGTGAGCGACTCACACTACACGCTTTCGCCCAGCTCCGGGTTCATTGCGCCGGGACAAGCCGAGTCGGTTACGCTTATTATCGGCATTGAGTGCCCTCTCACTCTCACTGTTACTTTTACTGGTCCCGCCAACACTCTCGTTGTTCCAGTGCTCTGTACGCAAATAGATGTGGTGCCTGGCGCTCATGATTTTAGTAATAGCAATTGTACACTCGATGCTATTGGCTCCTGGACTTGTATTGTCACGGTCACAGCCGACAAATCGAATGTTGCCGTGACAAATTGGAGTGCGACGACTACTACCGCAGGGCCAACGTTCGATCCGGCAAGCGGTACACTTTCTCCAGGGGCTTCTGTGCAGGTCCATATCACAATTTCTGCCTCAAGCTGTCCCGGCACGAATACCTTTATCTTTTCCGTACCGGGTAGTACTATAGACGCTGACAATAACTATCTGCCATGGAGTTGCTGATAGAGAGTATGGTGCTGGAACGAGCGCCAGCACCATACTCTGGCATAAAAAGGTTTATTTATATGCGCATGGATCGGCCTGTCAGGAAGGTCCATATCAGGTACAACATCGGGATCAGCAAAAGCAGGTTACCCTATTTTTTGATACCAGCCGCCTCGTCGACTCCCATGGTGAGTGCGCTCCAGTCCATCTGGCCACGCCCCTTCGCCACGCCGCTGATCAGGCGATCGTGAAGCTGGCTGGCTATGGGCAGAGGCGTTTTTGTCTGCTCAGCGGTGTCCAGAATAAGGTTGATATCTTTCAATGCAAGCTCCATGGCAAAGCCGACGGGAGTAAAGCGCCGCTCGGCGATCATTTTGCCGTAGTTCTGGTAGACGCCACAGGCGAATAGTGTCTGTGAGAGCATGTCGATCAATTGCGTGCGGTCAACGCCACTCTTCTCGGCTACTGCCAGGGCCTCAGCCATCGCTTCCTGGGCAGAGGCGATCAAGAAATTGCCGGATATCTTGGCGACATTGGCCAGTTCTGGCTGATCACCGAACTCGAAGATGCCCTGTCCGATCGCTTCCAGCAAGGGACGAGCCCGTTTGCGCGCTTCAGGCTGACCTGCGATGCAGATCCAGAGCTTACGAGCGGCCGCAGCGTCAGGTCGCCCGAAGACAGGGGCGGCAAGATAACTGACCTGCTTTTCGGCGTGTATCTGCGCCATCTTCTGTGCGAGTGCGGGAGAGACCGTGCTCAGCGAAATATGGAGTCCGCCAGGTCCCAGCCTTTGCAGTAGCCCATCTTGTCCCAGGACAACACTTTGCAACGCGTCATCGTTGGAGATCATTGTGAAAACGACGCCTCCTGGCTGCGCTACTTCTACGGGCTTCATCCCTTGTTTTGCTCCCGCTTTGACAAGCGGCTGCGCTTTGCTGGCATCGCGATTATAGACGTATAGTTGATGACCGGCGGCCAGAAGATTGGACGCAATAGGCAGACCCATACTGCCCAGGCCAATAAAACCAATTTGTTCAGACATGCAATCAGTCCTTTTCTTTTATCTCTAGAATTTGGTGCGCGCGAGAATATTCTACGCAGGGGTGAAAATACGTACGTAGCGATTTCTCTGCTAACAACACGTTAGAGAAGGTCGTTTGGCGACACCCATTATCTCCTTAAAACCATCTCAAGTATAGGATGTGATATGATGAAGGCAAATTTCAAGCACGGTATCATTTTTTATTTAGAGGAGAAACATGTATGGACACAAGTAATCCACTGAAGAAGTGGTCGCAATTGCAGAATATCAAGGTATATGTGTCTTCTGCGGGTAAAACTGCGGGCACGATCGAAGATTTTTATTTTAAACCCGAATCGACCGCTGTTGATGCTTTTCAGGTGCGTTCACGTCTGGGTGATCTCTTTACGTTGCCTATCAGTAAGATTCAGAAGTTCACAGACGATGCGGTCGTTATTGAAACCGAACAGATGATGGGACGTCGTCCCTCTCCCTATCCTCTGGCAAGCAGCCTGATTGGCAATAAGGTGCAGGACGAAAAGGGGAATGAGATTGGCACGATCTCTGGCATTTTGCTGAATACTGAGCCAATCGTTGCCACGCGGGTGGCCGGTTTTGAGCTGAGTGGTAATGGTCGAGGTAAGTCCTTCAGTTCTGATGCCATTGTCCAATACGAAAAGAATCTTTTTACCCTTCAGGATCAATTTGCCCGCAATTTGAAGTAAATTTTAAAATTACTTCTTCGCTTTCTGCCGGGCCCCTCTATCGCCCGGCAACTTTTCTGGCTATGCTCCCCCACGCAGCCGCACTACCTCTGCTTCTGCCGCACGCGCCTCGCGTCCTCTACGCAACTTACGCAATGCTTCCGCTTTGCGCTGCCAGTTATCGGGATCATTTGGGGCGAGCTGGGTGGCTGCTTCTGCCGCCTCTAGCGCTGCATCGTAGCGCTTCATTTGTCGCAAAACCAGTGATTTATTATGTAAGGCTGATACCATGCGCGGGTTGATACGCAGGGCCTGCTCGTAGACGTCCAGCGCTTTTTGATAGTTGCCCATCTGGTAATAGGCGTTACCCATACCGTTCCAGGCCAGGGGCGCATTGCGGTTGATGCGTAGCGCTTGCTCATAGGCCTCAAGCGCCTCATAATAGCGCTCTAATTGATGGAGTACGCTCCCTTTGCCATTCCAGGCGGGCGCGAAGCGTGGATCAATTGCAAGGGCGCGGTTATATGAATCAAGCGCCTCATTAAAGCGCTTCTGGTCGCCGAGGACGAGACCACGTTTGTCCCAGGCTTTGACAAAATTGCGGTCGCAGTTGATCGCTTTGTCGAAGTAGTCCAGGGCACTGCGTAATTTTTGTTGCGCATAATAGACATTGCCGATGCCGTACAGCGCCGGGGCATAATTCTGATTGTACTTGAGAGCCTCTTGATAGGCCTGGTAGGCTTCGCGTAACCGCCCCATTTCGTACAGCACCAGACCTTTGCCATTCCAATACGAGACCGATTTGGGCTCATACGTCAATGCCTGCTCGAAGGCGTGCAGGGCCTCGGGATATTGTTTCTGCTGGCGCAGTACCAGCCCTTTATTGCTCCAGGCCTGAGCCATGGTGATATCAAAGTGGAGGGCCAGATCAAAGGCATTCAGGGCCTGATCCGGTTTTCCCAGCGCGCTAAGGACCGCGCCCTTGCCGTTCCAGGAGACGGCGTTATCCGGCTCTAGCAGAACTGCCTTATCAAAAACTTCCAGCGCATCCTGGTTGCGATGCAGCATATTGAGAGCTGTTCCCTTGCCATTTAAAGAGGTGATCAGCGAAGGGTCCAGCTTCAGGGCCTGATCGAATGAATAGAGCGCATCCTGGTGGCGACCGCTCAGGGCCTGCGTCAGTCCTTTTCCCTGCCAGGCCTGTGCGCTGGTACGATCAGTTTGTATCACTTTCTCGTAGACGCTGAGTGCATCACGCAGGCGACGTTGCGAGTAGAGCCGATAGGCATCTTGGAGCAGGAGGCTGGTCTGATTGGCTTTATTTGGTATCAGAGGCGGAATGACGCTGATTGGTCCTGTTGTGTTCAAGATGCCGGATAGGGTACCACTGACGCGCTGCTGCTCCGCCATGCGTATTACTCTTACGACATCCTGTGTACTGCTCGGACGGCGATCGGCATCCATGTCCAGCATGCGCTGGAGTAGCGCGACCAGATCCAGCGGGATTGTTGGATTGAGCTCGGAGGCGGGCCGGAAGAAAAATGGCTGTTCGCTGGGATCTACTCCGGTCAGCAAACAATGGAGCAGGGCACCCAGGCTGTAGATATCCGAGCGCGGCGTGCTCTGTGCTTTCCCATACTGCTCAGGAGCGGCAAAGCCCGGCGAACCGAGCGCCACGGTATCATGCGATTGACCCGGCTTGAAGACACGCGCAATCCCGAAATCGATCAGATAGACATGACCACCGCTATCGCTGATCATTACATTGGAAGGTTTGAGGTCGCGGAAAATAATCGGAGGCTGGTGCGTGTGGAGGTAGCCCAGAACATCGCAGAGCTGTGTACCCCAGTCCAGCACTTTTTCCAGTGGCAAAGGTTTGCCATTTGCTTGCTCTACATAATCTTCGAGCGTCCGGCCCTCAATAAAGTCCATCACCAGATACGAGCGTTCGCCTTCGGTGAAATGGTCATAGATGCGGGGGAGATTGGGGTGCATCAGATCGGCCAGCAGCTGAGCTTCGCGCTCAAATGCCTCTTCAGCTTCTTGCAGACCTACCTGGGTTAATCCTGCACGGCCCATCTCTTTAATCGCGATGGCACGATTATTGAATCGAGTATCTGTAGCTTTATAGACAGCTCCCATGCCACCCTGGCCGATGCGTGTCTCTAATTTGTAACGGCCATTGAGCAACGTTTCTTCGGGAAGGGAGCCCGTTGTATATTTAAAAGGGAGCGGAGTTGCGCAATATTGACAGAAGCGAGCTGTCGCAAGATTCGCTGCCCCACAGTTCTCACAGAACTGTTCTTGTGTTGCCATAAACCTTATTACTTCTTAATTTCAGAATATCTATACAATAAATGCGATACAATACGTCCACAAATTCCTGGAATTCGCGCACATTGTTAAAGAGAAGTCAGGGATGTAGAGAAATTGCTTGAGATACTACTCGCCTTTTATATCATAACACAAATGTTCATTTGTGCGCTCTCTCTCTTCAATGGTACGCCAGAGCTTCAGCCATTCTTCTATGCTGAGCGTTTCTGCACGCCGACTGGCCTCGATTCCTGCCGTGGCAAGCCATGCTCGTATCTCTTCATTCTTTGTATGCAATCCATGTGCCAGCGAATTATGTAACTGCTTGCGCCTCTCTGAGAAGCCTGCCTGTATGAGGCGAAAGAAGCGGTTACGCTCTTCTGGTCGCAATGGGGCCTGGGGATTGACATCCACCCGCAGGATGGCTGAGTCTACTTTGGGGGCAGGAAAAAATGATCGCGCTGGAACCTGCGCTATAATCTGTGGCCGACCATAAAATTGGACGCTGATCGCGAGCAGGCTCAGATCACCAGGCTGCGCGATGATGCGCTGGGCAACCTCTAACTGCACCATTACGACGATAAGCTCTGGTGCGTTCTCCGCTTCCAGAAAGTGCCGAAATGTCGGTGCGGTAATATAGTAGGGCAAATTTGCTACGAGCTTATATCGCTGCTGCCCGAACACTTCCAGCGGATCGAGGAAGAGCAGATTGCGGGCGATCAGCTCTACGTTGGGATAGCTTTCCGTTGTTTTTTCCAACAATGCCAGCATATCTCGTTCCAGCTCGACGGCTACGACACGCTTCGCTCGTTGCGCCAGCTCACGTGTTAATACGCCGGTCCCTGCACCTACTTCGAGAATGGTGTCGTCCGGCGAGATCTTTGCGGCCTCAATGATTTTGTCCAGGATGGAGTGGTCAGTCAAAAAGTTTTGCCCAAAAGATTTATTTGGGCGCATATTATGGGCTGTCAGGATGGCACGAAGCTCACGCACATTCGTCAGGTCAACGCTATCATATAACCCTGTATGTTGCAATGTCTCTTCACTATGCTCTGTCAATGTTTCTCTCTTTTGCCTGTGTAAAATCTTTTCTTCTCGATGGTCAATGTAGCAGAGCTCATCCTGTCTGTCAAACTATTGGTGTGCTGGTAGATCTCGCTCCTTACTATTTTACCATCTTCTCCAGCCGTTATTCCAACGTCGCATGTGAAAAAGGCTGCGCCCGACGGGGATACCCATCCGCGAGAGAAGGAAGAGCACCAGGCCCGCGAAAATGGCGACGAATACGAGCACGATGAGTATTGGCAGAAGTACCAGAAAGAGTCCGATACCCAGCAAAGCAAAGATGATCGCTGCGAGGAGCGGGATCATTTTTATCAGCAGAATGATGAGTATGATCATCAGTACCCAGCTCAGGACGTGACGTTTGCGCTGAGGCTGAGGACGAGCCCAGGGGGGAGCTTGCCGGGGTCGGTAGCCGTACTCCATGGCGTCACCGTCCGGGCTAAAATGTTGCTGCGCCCGCTGGCGCGTCTCTTGCTTATCTGCGGACTCTTCGCGCTCTTTGTTCACAGTGCGGTGATTCTGGGCGGGATAGCTATACGGCGGGAGCTCTTCTTCATAAGCGGACGGATGTTCATTTTTTGTAACGTCTCCAGTTTTGTCCTGGTTCGACCACGAACGGGGACGTTGGATCGATATCTCAGCATCGCCCAGCTCATCTGCTTGCGATGACTGTGGTGACGGGAAAAATTCTTGCTGGCTCATGCTCTGGCCCACTCCTTAAATAAATCCGCGTAAAATCTACCCATAGTCATGTACGCAAAGAATAAATGAGGGTTGCACTACGAAGTTTGCCCGGCGCGAAACAAAATATGTGTCTCATACGTTGTAACAAACGATAAGTCTCTTCATATATTGGCACACGATAAAATGTGCATTTACAACTGTATGAACGCATATTACATGTAAAATTGCAACTGGTTTCTCTGAACTGGTATTTGTAACAGGGCATACCTTTTTCATTCGCTAATCAGCACGTTTTGGTCCACCTGTTATAGTAGCTCAGAGGGAGAGAAATTGCTATTTTTGTCTGCACGAGGCAGTAAATTTGATTTGAAGAGTAGATAAGCTGGAGAGTTTGTGCTGGATGATAAAATCGGGTATCTTTATTAGAGTGGATAGTTACGCACAGGCACGGATTTTTGCCAGGAAGGGTTGCGTATGTCAATAAATGAGGCGGGCAATCAACTGCATGAGGCAAGTAACCAGGAAGAAATAGAGCATCGTGCATTGTCTTCTCAGTCTGGCCCGGACGATTCTGGATCGGTGAATGCACAATTGGCTACTACTCCACCTGTTTCTGCATCTCGGCCAAAAGAATATGCTACTCTTCAATCGGGCATTCCAGAACCCTGGACAGGCAGGCGCGTGCGGCTCAATCGTATGCTGATGCGCAAACGTCTCAATCAGCGCGTGCTGGGTAGCGCTCTCTCTTTGCAAATTTTGAGCACGGTTCTCGCGCTTTTTGTCGTTTCCGTGGGCACGCTCTTCGGGGGCGTTGGCGCGGCTTATGCGTATTATCAGTCGCAGCTACCGTTGCTAAAAGGCATCGCCCAACACACACTTTTCCAGACGACACATATCTACGATCGCAATGGTCATTTGTTGAAAGCTCTCTATGATCAGCGTCCCAACTACGGTCGGCGTACGTATGTCGACTACAATGCTATCTCGCCCCTGCTCGTCAAGGCGACGGTGGCGGCTGAGGATCATACGTTCTGGACGAATAGCGGCGTCGATCTCTATGGTATCGGACGCGCTGCCTATTCTGATATCGCCAACCATAGTATTGTTGAGGGCGGTAGTACGATCACGCAACAGCTGATCAAGACGCAGCTTTTTAACGATCAACAACGTACTTTTCAGATGAAGGGTGAAGAAGCGCTACTGGCGACGGGCCTGACGCAGCAATACCCAAAATGGAAGATCATGGAGATGTACCTGAATACGATCTACTATGGGCATCTCGATTATGGTGTTGAGGCTGCTGCTCAAGATTATTTTGGGCTTCGCCCCAAATGTACAGGTAGCATCTGTCAGCCCGCCGTTGCTCAATTGACATTGGCTCAGGCTGCGCTCCTTGCGGGCCTGCCGCAGAGTCCTTCTTATTATGATCCAACGGCGAATAAAGCCGGTGCGCTCGCTCGCCAGTCTTACGTGCTCAATTCCATGGTCTCGTTGGGCATGATCACGCGGAAGCAGGCTACCGCTGCTAGCAAAGAGACGCAGGCCTATACCTTCAAGTCGACCGCCGATGCTCAGAAGACGCAGGCTCCCCATTTTGTTGATTATGTGACGCAGCAGCTGCAACAGATCCTCGGGCCGAATTTTATGGATGGTGGCTACAATATCTACACGACGCTCGATCTCGATCTCCAGAAAAAATCTGAGCAGGTGGTGTATAATCACCTCTATAAGCCTGAGTCCGATCCTTACCTCGGCTATTACAGCTCGCTGGCTCAGAAACATAATGTCAATAATGGCGCTGCGATTGTGATGAATCCGGTCAATGGTGAGATCCTTTCGATGGTTGGTAGCGTTAACTATAACGATAAGCGGCCTACGGTGGATGGCAATTATAATGCTGCTCTTGCACCGCGACAGCCCGGCTCGTCCTTTAAGCCGATTGTGTATGCTACGGCTTTCGAGATGGGCTGGTACCCGGCGATGATTATACCTGACCACCAGACTATCTATCCGGATCGCGTGAAGGGTGGCTATTATACGCCCAGAAACTACGATGGGAAGTTCCATACGGCTGTTCCGATGACGGTGCGAACTGCGCTCGCGAACTCATTTAATATTCCCGCCGTCACGGCGCTCAATTTCGCGGGTATCCCTAATGTGCTCAATATGGCAGGCAGGCTTGGCCTGAGCGAGGTTGCCTCGCAGAAACTCAGCAATCTGGGCTCGGCCATGGCTCTGGGATCTACGGATGTCTCGCTCTTGCACCTGACCGGGGCCTATGCCACCTTTGCCAATGGCGGTGTGCGCGTTCCGCCAGTCTCTATATTGGAGATTACAGATAACCAGGGGCATCCTCTTTATAAATACGATGAAGCTCACCCCGAGGGCGTGCGTGCGATACGGGCAGATGTTGCTTTTTTGATGAGTAGTATCCTTTCTGATAAAAAAGCGCGCTACCAGGAGTTTTCGCCCGGGAATCCTCTGGAAGAGTCGTTTCCCGCCGCCGCTAAAACCGGTACAACGGACAATTTTAAGGATAACTGGACACTGGGCTATACGCCACATCTGGTGGTCGGCGTCTGGGCGGGCAATAATAATGGTGCGCTGATGACCGATGTTATTGGTATTACCGGGGCCGGACCAATCTGGCATGATATTATGGCTTACGCAACTCAACGCTATCATTTTCCGCCAGACGATTTTGCGCGTCCATCAGATGTTCATTCTGGTACTGTCTCTGCTCTTACGGGTCTGGAACCGCAGTCCGGCGAACCGACTGTCACTGACTGGTTTATTGATGGTACAATGCCAACAATCTCGGGAAGTGATCAAACTGTCCTTTCCCCATTGCCACCAGATCTGCCGCAACCGCCGGATCAGTTGCTGCCTCCTTGCTGGGGGGACAGTAAGTGTGTCCCGACATGGTGGCCGCCGAATCTGGGGGGATAGCTCTTCCCGGGTGAGCGTCAAATTTTTGCATCGGTCTCATGAAGGCCGTGGGGGCGGGGCTTGTCTCCGCCCGGCGAAAACAAAACGAAAACAAAAGGGGTATGTCCTTATGCCAGATAAACCAGAGCAGGAGAGTTCGGAAGTTCAGACTCACGCCGAGTTTCGTCCCCTCACACGCCTTGAGCGACGCACTCTCTGGCTCAATGAATATGGTGCGCAAGACCTGGCTTTACAGTCCTGGGCGCGTATCGTTGAACAACAGGGGACAGAGGTTGAAGTGATGTTTCAGATGCAGGGCCTGCTCATCTTTGGCGTGATGGTGAGCACCGAAGCTTATGCCCAGTTTTATATCAACCTCCATGAGGATATGTATCGTAAAGAGGAGCCGGAGACTGCCGATTTTCTCCGCGATTATTATACTTCGCTTATTCCCTCTGCCGAACAGCAAGAGATCGGCCCTGAGGGCCTGCCCATTATGTATCGTTATGCTCATCTGCGCGATGTAACAATTATGAGCGCGGGCCATAAGGTCAAATTGCCGTATTGGCGGGGGAAACTCAACGAAATTGACGCCTTCGTTCTCGGTGCCTCTGCTGCCGAGTAGAGGCGCGGCTTGTCTGCGCCCATACACATCAACCTGAGAGCCGAGAGGACCGGTGGGGGACGCGGTCAGGGATAAACCGCTGCCCCTACCTCTGCTTTTCTTCGAGGGTGAGGAACCTCTGTATCCTCGTGCCAGGAGCGACCTGGTTCCTCTCAACACCACAGGGAGGGGCCGGGCTTGTTTCGCCTGCGTGCCCCCCCGGCCATCTCGAATCGCTCACACGTTCTGTAGAGCCAGTAGAGGCACGGCACAGTTCCGTTCCACTGCACCGTGCCTCTACAGTATCCAAAATCCTGCCTGTCGGCGAGCTCCACGGCCTTCAAGTTGATGCGTATTGGGCGCTGCTTGTCTGCGCCCGGATCAGCAACAAGAGAATGCTGGGGCAGATTTTTTGTGTCCGAGCCGGAGGTAATTTTGCGCGTATCAGTATAATCAATTTGTAATGACTTTGCGGTCCTTTTTGCTAGCACATGGCCTCGCCATGTGTATTTTTATCTCTAGAAAATGGCGTATTGTATCACGTTTCGCTTCCCACCGGGCATTTCTATTATCTCTATGGAGAAGGAAAAGGAGGAATATTTGCGATGAAGATCTTCAAACGACGCAGGCTGCTTTTTGTGATCATGCTGCTTCCTTTTCTGATCACGGCCAGTCTCATGACCGGCATTTTGCTCATTTCTTCCTGGAACTCGCCGCATCGCAGTAATTCTTCATCTCATACAATCCCTACAGAGGTCGCAACCTCAGGCACTGTACAGCCGATCAAGAAGCCTCCCCTCTGGGCGAAGGGGGCACGTCTGGAGATACCCGCGATTGCATTGGTGGCGCCGATTGAAGATGTGGGCATTCGCAACGATGGCACTATGGAGGTTCCCCACCATAATCAGTGGGAGGGAGTGGGCTGGTATAAGTTTGGTACCTTCCCCGGCAAGCCGGGCAGCGCCGTCATTGATGGTCATCTGGATAAGCCAGGAGGGTATCCTGCGGTCTTCTGGAATCTCAATAAATTGCAAACCGGCGATATTATCAAAATTGTGAATCCCGGCAAAAAAACGTTACGCTTTCAGGTCAGGGATATGCAGTATTATCAGCCTAAGGAGGCCCCTTTACTCAGGATTTTTAGCGATCGCTCAGGTGCCTATCTCAATCTTATTACCTGTGCAGGCGAGTGGATTGCCTCTGAGCATCAAACGGCTCTCCGCCTCGTCGTTTATACTCGCTTGATGACATGATGCGCGCTCAAGCAGGAAGAGAGCAGTAATTTTTGCAACCTTTTACTGGATTTGCCCGGGGGTTCTCTCCCCAGCGGTTAGGCCTTCCTCATCGTTACTGTCCTCATCGTCGCTGCCCTCTTCCTCATCTGCAATAACATGATCGAGGAGTGTACCAGCGGCGTAAAGAATAAAAAATGGGAAGAGGGTAGCGGAAACGGTCGTGAGGATGATCATAAGTGTTGGTATAGCGATAGGAGATAACAGGTTGAGGCTCCCGTCCTGTACCAGATCGCTGCCCTGGCCCCGTACAATACTGAAGTAGATGTTGTACACAATGTTGATGATGTTGATTGCGACGATAATCCATGCAGCTCGCTTGCACCAAATGCCGATTTCATGCTTTTTGAATACACCTATTAAATGATCCATGATTTCTCCTGTTCCTTTCTGTAGTATTGCTGTTTCTCCTGTTCCTGAAATATAAACGTCACCATGAAAGGTTTTTCAGATAGAGATTGTATAGGGCTTTTCGAACCACAAGTAATATTTCACGGTTCGAAAATCCATTGATAGCCAATTTGAAAAATGTGAGAAAGGGATATATGGACGGTATTTCTTTTAGTATCAACCCGGTAATTTCTCCTCGTGAGATTTCTGATCTTCGCGAATCTGTTGGGTGGGATCGGCTCGCTACTGAGGAACCAGAAGAACTGCAAGGCTATTGGGCAACTGTGGGGGGATTCGATGCGCAGGGGACGTGTGTCGCATGGTGCGAGATGCTTAGCGACGGAAGATATCACGGTATTCTGCTTGATGTGATAGTGCATCCACGCTGGCAGAAGCAGGGCGTCGGGAGGGCGTTGGTAGCAAAGGCGATCGCGCATCTGCACGCGCACAATATCCGCATTATTCACGTGGATTTTTTGCCGGAACGTGCCGCTTTTTATGAACATTGTGGATTTCGCGTTGGATTGGGTGGTATTTACGAAGGATAAAAGATCCGCCCCATCGGCGTCAGGTTAAGCACACTCTTCGAGCAGAATCGTAGCCGTTACACGCGTTTCACATCGATCCACGTCGGCCCTCGCTCGATCCCGCTCGAAGAACCATAGAGGTAGGGATTGTGCTTCATGCCAATCCGCGTCCCCCCCGGTCATCTCGATGCCAATCCGCGTCCCCCCGGTCATCTTGCCCTTCATGCTGTCCCAACCGATCAGCTCATACGCAATATCTTCTTATCGATCTTGCCCACATTATTGCGTGGGAGGGCATCGACGAACACGATCTGACTCGGCGTCTTATAATTCGCCAGATGTTCCTGGCAGTACGCCATCAGGCTCTCAACCGTTACTGGCTCACGTGCGACGACAATCGCTTTGACCTCCTCACCCATGCGCTCGGAAGGGATGCCGATGACCGCCGCTTCAATGATGGCGGGATGGCTGTCCAGCACTTCTTCGACGTCGCGGGGATAGATGTTGAAGCCGCCGCGAATAATCAGATCTTTCTTGCGCTCGACGATCGTAAGATAGCCCTCGTCATCCAGACGCCCCATATCGCCCGTGTAGAGCCAGCCGTTGCGCAACGTCGTGCGCGTCTCCTCGGGCATCGCATAATAGCCCTGCATGATGTTGGCACCCCGCGCCGTGATCTCGCCAACCTCGCTTGTCGGCACTGGCTGATCCGCTTCATCAACAATACGCAACTCGACTCCCGGTAGCGCTTTGCCCACAGTCCCGGGCTTGATTGCTATATCCGCTGCGTGTCCGCTGAGAGCTGGTCCGGCTTCGGAAAGACCATAGCCCTCGCGAATCTGGCAGTGGAAGCGTTCCTGAAATCGTTCCAGTACGCTGACCGGCAGAGGCGCTGAGCCACTGACGCAATATCGCAAGCTACTGGTATCATAGCGCTCGGCCTCAGGCGTGTTCAGCAGCGCAACAAACATGGCCGGTACGCCTGCAAACGAGGTGATCTTATGCTGTTCTATACTGGCGAGCACCGCCTGTGGATTGAAGCGTGGATGCATGATAAGGGTTGCGCCGCTGAGATAGGCCACATTGGAGGTGAGAATGCCAAAGGAGTGGGCCAGGGGCAAAATTGCGAGCTGTCTATTCTCGCTCTCGGCTTCTTCGATGCCATGTCCGGCTCGGGCATTGGAAATCAGGTTGCGGTGCGAAAGCATCACTCCTTTAGGATGTCCCGTGGTGCCTGAGGTGTAGAGGATAACCGCCGTGTTGTTTTCCGAGGGCAGCACACCTGGAAGATCTGCCAGATAGTAGCCTGCCTGCTTTTCACCCATCGTAATGACATCCCGATAGGCGACTAACTGAGGCTGTTGCTCGGTCTCATCGGTACTTGCTAAATCGCTGACAATGATGGTTTGTAAATTCGGGAGTTGCTTGACCGCACTGAGTACGAGTGGAAGGAGAAGTGAGTTGGTGATGATCGCTTTGGCACGCGAGTTCTCGACAATATAGTGTATCTCTGGCCCTTTAAGTTGAGGTAATATGGGGATGATCAAGGCACCAGAGCGCGCAATTGCCTGATAGCCGATGATGACTTCGGGGCAGTTGGGAAGCATCACGACGACGCGATCGCCTGCTGCAATATCGAGTTTGCGCAGGCCCGCTGCTAGCCTGGTTGACTCGCGTGCGACCTCAATATTTGTGTACTGCCGTGTTTGTCCCTGGCTTTCATAGATGAGCTGAGTATAAGTCCCGAAGTGAAGACAATTATAGATGGCGAGATCATAGAGAACGCGGATCGTTTGTTCCGTAATACGCTTGGTGGTGCCTGACATGCGTTTCCCCTTTCGTGCTGAGAACGATCAGCCTGGATCGTCTGCAAGTCGTTGCGGTAGATGGGGTGTGCTGCTGAAAAGGAGCACTGTGGACGGAACGGATTTTTGTGGTGGGGGCCGCGTCGGGTACGGGTAGAAACGCAGGTGGATGAATGTGAGAATGCCAGCCAGGGCATGAAGCTATAGAAGAGAATAGGCTGGAAAGGTACGTTCATAGTTCCCCTCGTATTGACGTGTCCGACGCTGGACGCCTATGCTTGAGATCAATGTTTCACGTGCAACGTGCATGTGTGCCGCTTAAAAATAGACAAAAAGATAGCTAAAAAGTATCCTGGGGAAGATAACTGCCTACTAGTAATGATACCATGCACAAGCGGTAATATGCAAGGAATGAAGGTTTTTTGTCACGGTTTAGCCTGGGAACTCTTCCTGTGCGTGAATCGCTTTGCTGATTTCTTCATCGTCGAGGGGCAGTTGCTTCTGCCTGCTCTCAAGAGAGACTGGATCACGAAAGACAATCACCATATCGATGTCGCTGGTGGCGAGATACGTCTGGTCAGCATAACTGCCATCAACATAATACGCAGCAATTTGCGCAGGGAAAGCCGTTTCATACACAGAAATTACTTCCTGTACAACAGAGTCCGCCTGAGCATGGCCCAGCGAACTCTGGAGGAGAATATCTTTCATGCCGATCTAGTCTCTCTTTTAAGCGTGTAGCTATCCTACATGAGCATAGTATGGCTTGCTCTGCGCTTGCATCTGGGTCTGTGTCCCTGGTTGTTTGGTTGGCAATGGCATCTTTGGGCGCAGACGTTTTGTGACGTAGAACAGGAAGATGAGCATCAATATGGTCTCCAGTACATAGACCAGCATAAATGATGGGAACGAGAGCACGCCAAGCGTGATATTGCCCGTAGCGAGGTATTGCCCGACTGGCCCCGGTAATGCCTGGAGAAATCCTGAGCCATTCCAGATAGCGTGCTGGGCAATGGCGTACGCCCAACAACCCAATGCAATCCGGATACGATGGCGTTTCAGCGAGTTGCTATGCGTCATATAATACCAGCCGAGGGCGACCATCCCCGCTCCCAGACCGTGCAGGAGACTGGCTGAGGTACGCTGAAGCGCAACATCAACCCAGTCTTTATAGCCCATGCCAATGTAGCCTGTGGTCTCAATCAGGGCAAAGCCGATGCCTCCGGCCATACCCAGCATAAAGGCTTCCGCTGCGCTGCGTATGCGTCCAATCATCACCACCACTGCCAACGGTTTCACGGCCTCTTCGACCAGCGGGGCAATGACTGAAACGAGCACGACTAAGAAGCCGATATCACGTAAATCCGTTGGCATAGGTGCATCCGGATTATCAATCTGGATATCTGTGATGTGTAACGCCCTCTTCGTCACTGCGTCCAGGATAAACTCAAGGATCAGCGCGAGTATCACGGCCAGCGTTGCTCCTGTCACCAGCGAGAACGTAAAACGTCGCCAGCTTGTCGGCCAGCGAATCTCCCTTGGGTAGTGGATACGCCGCAGCGCCAGCGCCGTTGCCGTCAGAGCTGGTAGAACGCCGCTCAGCACGATCAAGAGGGCCGTGAGCGGCATATTCGTTATGGCAAGACCGACGCTACGCAGAGACTCAGCCAGCGCGATAACGATCCCGTAGAAGAGCAGGAACAGCCAGAACCACGGTAACTTGAAATCTGTCGATGCTTTCTGCAAAAGGGCGCGAATACTATGATAAAGGCCGAAACCTCCGCCGAGCAGGCCTGCAAGCGTAAATGCGATGAACTCCATGGTACCTGCAAAACTCTGATCCGGCTTTATCGGGCTGCGTGCGCTGATTGTCGTAAAAACTGTCAGGATGAGGAGACAGGCAAGCCCGCCCAGCGTCACTAGAATGGTGCAGGTAAATGCAGTGATGGAGACGCCAAAAAGGTAGCCATCTCGCTTCGGTTTCGGCGGCCAGGGATACGGCGGCATATACCCTGGATAGGGTTGCATATACCCCGGATGGGGCTGTGGATAGCCTGGATACTGGCCCTGTGGCAAGCCATTGGGGGGTGCGGGATATGCCGGATACGCCTGTCGGAAGTGTGGAGCATCGGAGGGATGCATATAGTATGTCCCTGACACATGCTCACGATAGACTGGTTCCTGGTAACTATTAGTATTATTCTGTTCACCCGCTGTATTGGCTGGTTCCTGGTAGCCATTGTTATTATTCTGTTTATAGCCATAAGAGGGAACGGGAACGGTAGGTTGTCGTGGTTGTGTATCTTCGTCCAATTTTCCTCTGGTCGGCGCATATAAAGACTGACCGGCCTGACTCTGGGGTCCATAATTCGGCCCCATGTATTCGGAACCCACAGTTTTAAACCTTTTCTTCAATAATACATATTGATATGATTTCCTATAACAAAATATATACGAGTTGCGGAGGGTAAAGGTTTCTCTCTTGCCCGTTAAGGCTAGCAATTTTTTCCAATCCACGAAGCCCGGACGCTAGAGAAAGCCATTCCGAACACACAACATTGCGCGGTTCGGAATGGCTGATGTTTTTGTTGTCCCTATATTTACCTATCTACCACCTGAGCCTCCACCTTGCCATTCCCCAATAATTGTTCAAGACGCACACGTAACTCATCCGTATAGTGCATCGTATTATCGCTCGGCGTCAGGCGCATATGCCAGCCATCGCCCGTGAGCAGCACTTCATAATGGTCGCGCCCCGGCCTCTCCTGGATATAGCGGTACATATCCTGCACCTTGAGAATATCATTTGAGACGGCCAGATCATCGTTGCCTGTGCGTTCCAGCGTGAGCCAGACCTGATAATGTTTGCGGTTCATCTCCTCTTCCACTGATTTGAGCGGCTCGATACTGTTACACAGTATGCCCGCTTCATCACGCCTCACCTGCACTTCGCCGCGTACGATGACGACCATGCCCTCTTCCAATTTGTCCTGATACTGCTCATAGGCTTTTGGAAAGACTGTTACACCAATGGAGCCGTACATGTCTTCCAGCCGCACCACGCACATGGTATCGCCCTTCTTGGTCGTGATGCGCCTCGCTTCGACAATCGTGCCGCCAATCACCACTTTTTGTTTGTCGGACTCTTCGGTGATCTCGGCTGTGCTATGCGTCGTTTTCTCTTTCAGCGTATCTGCCAGATAGGAGAGTGGATGCTTTGAGATGTACAATCCCAATAACTCTTTTTCCCATTCCAGCAATTGTTTACGCGAGATCTCTGCGACGTTCTCGTTGAGCTGGAAGGCAAATGAGGTATCGTTCTCTGCCATTTCCCCAAACAGGCTCATCATGCCACGCTCTTTGGCTGCACGCTCGCCTTTGCCGTATTGCATCGCACGATCAATCCCTGCCAGGAGCACATGGCGCTTGCCCGGTGCCATACTGTCCATCGCACCGGCTTTGATGAGCGTTTCAATTGCGCCTTTCCCGACGAAATGCGGATCGACCCGCGTGCAAAAATCGCCCAGTGAGGTGAACGGGCCACCCTCTGTACGCGCGCGCACGATTTCTTGAATGGGCCCCTCACCAATGCCCTTGATTGCCAGCATCCCGAAACGCACGCCGCCATTCTCAACGGTAAAGCCCCTGTCGCTCTTGTTCACGTCAGGGCCGTGTACCTCGACGTCCATACGTTTACATTCCGCGATCGCGTTGGCAATTTTCTTGGCATCGGCTGCCTCGGTCGTCATTGTTGCCGCCATAAACTCAGCCGTATAATTGGCTTTGAGGTAGGCCGTATAGAAGGCGACGACGGCATAACTGGCGGCGTGTGCCTTGTTGAAACCATAGCCACCGAACGGCATAATCAAGGTGAAGAGTTCTTCGGCTACCTCCTGCTTCACGCCATTGGCAACACAGCCCTTGATGAAATCGCCCTTGTACGCCTCAACCTCGTCCATCTTCTTTTTACTGAGCGCTTTACGAAACTTATTGACTTTTCCCCAGGAGAAGCCCGCCAGATTGACGCCGATGAACAACACCTGGTCCTGGTACACGATGATGCCGTAGGACTCCTCCAGCCATTCTGAGAGCCGGGGGTCCAGGTATTTGATTTTCTTGTGTCCATGTTTCGCGGCGATAAAGTCGGGAATACTATCCATTGGACCCGGGCGGTACAGCGCGATCATCGCCATGACGTCCTCGACGCGTGTCGGCTTGAGTTGCTTGATGTACTCACGCATCTTTGGTCCCTCAAGCTGGAAGACGCCAGTCGTCTCGCCACTTGTCAGCAGCTCAAATGCTTTGGTGCGTTTGGTATCCTGTATCTCGTCTCCAATCGGGTCCAGCGGAACCTTTTCCAGGATGATCTCTTCGCCGCGTGCCTCTTTGATAAATTTGACCGCGTTATCCAGAATCGTCAGGTTGGAGAGGCCCAGGAAGTCGAACTTGATCAGACCCAGCTCTTCGAGGTGCATCTGCTCATACTGGGTGATGCGTCCCTTGGATGGATCTTTCGGATCGCGTAACTGAAGCGGCACAAAATGCTCGAGCGATTCGTTTGCTACGATCACGCCTGCTGCATGGACGCCGGTTGTACGCACCGAGCCCTCTAATTTCAGGGCCTGATCGAGAATCTCTTGCGCTGGCTTGCTTTCTTTGTACAATGCGCCGAGTTCTGAGACCGAATCTAATGAGCCCTGCAAGGTGACACGCGGGCCCGTGGGGATCAGTCGCGTAATGCGATCGCCAACGTCCTGCTGTCCCATGGCGCGAGCTACGTCCTTCACCGCCGCTTTGGCTGCCATCGTGTTGAACGTGACCATCTGTGCCACGCAGTCGTCGCCATATTTGCGGGCCACATATTCGATCACTTCTTCACGTCGGTTGTCAGGGAAGTCCATGTCAATATCAGGCATGTCTGCACGCTCGGTATTGAAGAACCTTTCGAACGGCAACTGATAGCGCAGGGGATCGACGTTGGTAATGCCCAGCGAATAGGCCAGCAGGCTACCAGCCGCAGAACCACGCGCAGAACAGCGAATGCCATGCGAACGGGCGTAGTTGACGAAATCCCATTCAATCAGGAAGTAGGGCACGAAGCCTTTTTGCGCGATCATGTTGTATTCATAGTCGAGCTGATGTTTCGCACGTTCGGTGACTTCACCAAAACGCTCCATCAGACCCTGCATGCAGAGCGAATACAGGTATTCATCTGAAGTGGCAAATCCCGCAGGCACCGGATAGTTGGGCAACTGGGCTTTGTAGGCCAGCGGATCAATGCTGCACTGCTCGGCAATGCGTACGGTATTGCTCAGGGCATCGGGCAATTCGGGGAAGAGGCGAGCCATCTCCTCCGGGCTCTTCAAATAATACTCTTCACTATCGAAGCGCATACGCTTGGGCGAATCGAGCTGCTTCCCGGTCTGCACGCAGAGGAGCACGTCGTGTGAGCCCGCATCGTGTGAGTCGATGTAGTGCAGATCGTTGGTCGCCACCAGCGGAATCTGTTTCTCTTTATGCAGGCGGTAGAGCATCTGGTTGAGTTGGGCCTGCGGTGAAGGTTTGCCGTCGTCGAAGATACCGTGATGCTCTTGAATCTCGATATAAAAGTTTTCCGGCCCCAGTACATCACGATACCAGTCAGCCATCTTGTAGGCTTCGTCTACTTTCTCTTTCAATAACATTTTGGGAATCTCACCTGAGAGGCAGGAAGAGGTGACGATCAATCCTTCGCTATACTGCTGCAAGACTTTCTTATCGATACGTGGGCGCAGGTGATAGCCTTCTGTATGCGCGATAGTTGTTAATTTCATCAAATTGCGATAGCCGATATTATTTTTTGCTAGAATAAGCAGATGATGATAGTCGTCGCTAAAACGCTTGGAGTGGTCGTGCATATCTTCCGTGAGGTAGGCCTCCACTCCGATGATGGGATTAATCCCTCCCGCCTTGCACGCTTTATAAAACTCAACTGCCCCATACATCGCGCCATGATCGGTAATTGCCAGATGATTCATTCCCAGTGCCTTCGCCTGCTGGACCATTTTTTTGATGCGACTGAAGCCGTCAAGCAAAGAATATTCGGTGTGGACATGTAAATGGGCAAAATCTACCCCCATGAAGTCCCTCCATTGAAAAATATTTTTTTTATTGGATAGTTCAAGAATAAGAACGCAGGTTCTACCTGTCAAGGGTGAAACAGGAAAGATTGTCTGAAATACCCTCCCCCTCAAAAAAACGCCCCCTCCAGGTATTTCGTAGAGATGAGAATCGTGTTCTCTTTAAAGATACACAACAAAACAAGAGATCGCTACATTACTATACCGAATGTCCCAGACCGCATAACTTCTCTCCACCCATAAGCATGAAGTTACGCGACGTAGACCCAGTAGTGGCACGGTGAAGTGAGAACGGAACTGTGCCTGCGAGCTCGCACGATGCTTCTGGCTCCACAGGAGGAGAGGCTGCTCACTTCATGCCTATGGGCATAACTTCTCTTCGCCTGCGCCTGCATGATTGACCCGTCGACTGGAGTATGCTAGAGTGCTTCGCAGACAATCTCACTACATTGTGTCTCGGGAGATAGCATTATGTCGTATCCGGTGGTCCTTTCTGCGGTCCAGGCCGAAGTCCTATTACATACACGTAAAGATCAGCCGCGAAGTGTCGAGATCTCGCCCGATCTGGGCATCTCGCAGGTGAATGTGAGTCTGACCGCTGAGGGGGTGCGCTTTCCGAGTGGTGAGCTGGTGAGTTGGCCGGATATCGAGAAGATCAAAAAGGCTGAGATTAACTGTTTTGTGGTGGAGGAAGAGGGCGTGCGGGCAATTCAGACTTTCTCCGAGACGACAAGCCGGGTCTGTAGTCTCCTGGCGACGAAGCGCACGCCGAGTATGCTGATCGCCGGTTTTACCATGCATCGCATCGTCGATATTGATCCGATGCAGGATACGCTCAAGAAGATCGCTACGATTGCCCCCATTACCGGTCGCGTGCTGGATACGGCGACCGGACTTGGCTATACTGCGATCGAAGCTGCGAAGACGGCGCAGGAGGTGATCACGATCGAGCTCGATCCCGGTGCGCAGGAGATCGCGCGTCAGAATCCCTGGTCGCGTGGACTCTTCGAGAATCCCACTATCCGCCAGATGATGGGCGATGCCTACGAGGTCGTGCCCACTTTTGCCGACAATAGCTTCGATCGCATCATCCATGATCCCCCCGTCTTTAGCCTCGCGGGACAGCTCTACTCCGGCGTTTTCTATCGCCAACTCTACCGCATTTTACGGCGCGGCGGACGACTCTTCCACTATATCGGCAATCTGGAGAGCAAGTCGAGCGGGACCGTCACGCGTGGAGCCCTGAAACGCTTACAGGAGGCGGGCTTCGCACGCGTCGTACGCCATCCCGAAGCATTCGGCGTCGTTGCCTATAAATGATCTTGATGCACAATCCTATACGTAACAATTAAGAGTCTATTCGTGCACGGTCTCGCTCTGCCAATCGCAGGTTGCCGGAATAGCCTCTTTCAGAGCGACCGCAAGACTATCGATATCCGTCACATCGTCACGATAGACGGACCAGGCTTTCGGCTTCTGCTCGGGCGCGCTCACTTTGCGATAAACATTGATGCTGATACGCTTCCCATTCGGGAAAAATTCTTCTTTCACGCGCGTCAGATCCTCCCAGCGTGTAGAGATCTCCTCGCCGTTGCGGCTCCGTTTGCTGAGCATCTCGGGCGCAAGGATAATCGTGAATGGGACGGGGGCTATAATGCGTAAATAGAGCACAAAGCCAGTAATAAATATCAGGGCAGCAATAGTGCTCCCAATAGCGGAGACTCCCTGATGGAGCGCAATCCACAGCACCAGAGCGGTTGCTGCGATCACGCCAAATATTGTCATATAACGCTTAAAGGGGGGCAGGCCCGGACCGATAAATTCCTGCACCCGACTGGGTGATGATGAAGCCATGAGAACTACCTGCTCTCTTCCAAAATCGTTGTGGGAACAGAACACGTTCTGTTCTTAACAAATAGCAAAAAGAATGACCACGTGTATTTTAGCAAGTTTAGCAACAGGGGCGCAACATTGCAATCCGTCGTCTTCTCTCAGGTAGCGAGGGAGACCCGTGGGCGGCTTCACCTTTGCCCTCGGATCTCCTTACGTTCTCTAGCAATCAACCAGTTCAGGCGACTGATTGAGTATCTGACTGCGTGGCGAGATAAATGTTTGATAGCTCTGGTCCAATTGATTGTTGCGGAAGAGGGCAACGCGATGACAATTCTGGAAAGCCAGCTTGACGCCGAAATGCTCTTCAATGGCCCCGCGCATGGCATCGCTCGCCAGCACACGAAGAAGTTGTCCACGTGCCTGTTCATCAGGTGGTGGGGTCTGGTTATCGACAAAGCTGCCCGCACTCTGCGCAAGTCTGCCTGCTAATCCCTCGATAAGTTGCCAGGCATAGGGTAAAGAGCTTTGAATGCAGGCAAGAAAGTCGCTCTGCTGGACCTCGCCA
>DATJHM010000202.1:0-46533 GCA_035493895.1 Ktedonobacteraceae bacterium | reverse complement strand
AATCCAAAATCCTGCATTCTATGGCCTTCGGTTGATGCGTATTTGGCGCAGACCAGCCACGCCTCTACGGGGATTGAATCCCGGTCGCCCTTCATCCCTGCCCGTGTATCCCCTGACGTTGTGCCCATGCCGGGACGATCTCTCCGCGCATAAACATCGTCAGGAAGTCGATTGTCGGGTGCTGCACCCGCTTTAACGCTTCGATGACCGCTTCGCGGTCGTACTCCACATAGCGCAATTGCAGAGTATGCCCACGCTCGTCGGCATCCAGCAATGCATAGCTGGCATCCAGGCGTGCGCCCATAGGATTACTGATGCTACCCAGATTAAATACGCGCACCTGCTCTACGGTGCGTTCCAGCGGCACATGCGTATGCCCTACAATCACCAGATCGGCCTCAGCTGGCGCTAACAGATCGCGCAGTTCGTCATCGCTCAACAACGGAATAATCCCCGGCCCATCGTCCACACCCGGGGCCACATGCACGCCCAGCAAGCGCGTCCCATCCGGCAACGTCAGCCGCAATTCCATCGGTAAACGCTCGAACCAGGGCAACCAGCCACTATCCTCAATCAGCTCTCGCGTCCAGAGCACATTCATCGTCATTGTATCGATAAATGCGGCCAGACGGGGATTCGCCCGTGCTCGCGCCAGACCTGGACGATCGCCCATGATGATGTAGCGATCATGGTTCCCCTGTAAGAAAAATACGTTGGGCAATTTCGTGACACGCTCTACCACGCCTACTGGATCAAAACCTAAAGACGAGAAATCCCCCAGCACCCAGTAGGTGTCCGCCCCACCCTGCGCCTCAATGTCCGCAAGCACCGCGTCAAGCGCGAGCGAATTTCCATGAATATCGGATAAAAGAGCGATGCGCATATCTTTGCTTCCTTCTAATACTCTCTTTCTTAGCTCAGTAGAGACAATATATATTATACCGCATGCTCTTGCGACCTGATGTCACCTGTTTACAATTCGCGCATTTTTTACAATAGTTTCAATTTCAGGATGGCATCTCTTCCATTCCGATGGTATGATCTTAACAGAGAAAAAAATGAGTAAGAATTGGCAAGCAGCCACACTTCAGAGCACCTCACCATGATCCACGAGGCTCTGTCGACGCTAAGATTTTCGAGGAATACACATATGGTCACTCAAGTAAAAACAGAGGCCCAGTCTCAGAAGGCATTCCACTTTATTCGTGCCTATCCCATTGTCGGAAATCTACCCGAATTTGCCCGCGATCGCCTGACGCTCCTGCAACGTGTCGCCGATAAGGGCGATGTGTACGGCATCCACTTTGGTCAGATCCCGGCGATTCTCTTCAACAAACCGGAACATATCCACAGCATTCTCGTCGAACACGCATATGACTTCGACAAAGGTGACTCCATCCATAACACATTTCGCCCTGCGATTGGCGATGGCATCTTCAGTAGCGAGGGCGATTTCCATCGTCACCAGCGTAAACTGATGGCCCCTTCTTTCCAGCCACGCCATATCGCCGAATATGCCGCGACAATGGCGCAGTATGGCGAGCAGATTCAGCAGTTGTGGGCCGATGGCTCGACGATCGATATCAATCAGCAAATGACCAGCCTGACGATGAGTGTCATCGGGAAAACGCTTTTCGATGCCGATGTCTTTGCCGAAACCGATGAACTGGGCGCGGCCATGAAGGTCAGCGTGGAATATATCTCGCACGCCCTTGCGTCGCTTTTGCCACCGCCCTATAGCTGGCCGCTACCGCGCAATCTTCGCACGCACAAAGCAATGCAGATTCTACGCGATCATATCCAGGGCTTTATCGATGAGCGAAACAATGCTTCCGAGGAACGCAATGACCTCCTCTCTATTCTGCTCAAAGCGAAAGATGAAGATGGCCATCCAATGAGCAATGAGCAGTTGATGGCCGAGTGCCTGACGCTCTTCGGCGCTGGTCATGAAACAACTGCGACGGCGCTGACCTGGGCCTGGTATCTGCTCTGCCAGCATCCTGAGACCTATCAGAAGATACAGGAGGAGGTGGATAGTGTGTTGCAGGGTCGCACGCCAACATATGCCGATCTGGCGCGTTTACCCTATTGCCTCCAGGTCTTCAAAGAATCCATGCGCCTCTACCCTCCTGCTTATGCCACAGCCAGACGTGCATTACGCGATGTGGAGATCGATGGCTATCATCTATCTAAAGGCATGATTGCACTGGTAGCTCCCTATACACTTCACCGCCGCGAAGAGTACTTCCCGGAACCAGAAAAGTTCGTCCCTGAACGCTTCACGCCCGAACGCGAGAAGTTGCTTCCGCGCTATGCATACTTCCCCTTCGGTGCAGGCCCACGCATCTGCATCGGTCTACATTTTGCGATGATGGAAGGCCATCTCTTGCTCGCAACCATCGCTCAACGCGTCCACTTCTCGCTGGTTCCCGGCCAGACGATCACGCTCGATCCGCGACATCATGTGACCCTGCGACCAGGCGAGCCTGTGATGGTTACGGTAAAGAGAAGATAGAAAACATCTCACAAAGAAATGGCATGATACGATATGATGACAAATCGTATCATGCCATTTCTTTTTATTGGAACCCCACCACATCTCCACAGGATCTGCTCCACTGAAAATCCACACTCTTCTCCCTGAAAACTGACCTCCTACCAGGGCCTCACATCAGGAATAATGAACGTATTCTAGACATAAACTTCAAACCTTGCTAAACTGCTGGAAAGGCAAAGAAAATTAACATTTTTATTGTCTCAGGCCGATGTCAAGGGACCTCTTAATCGTATGAAAGGATTCATTTCTTCCTATGCGTAAGAAAACCATTGTAATTCTTTATATTCTGTCTATTCCTTTTTTAGTAATTGCTGTCATAGCATCTCTTCTCTATTTGCTACCTCATCCCCCCCGCATGCAATTGCTCCTTCATCCATATCAAACTACCGAAATTGTGACCTTTATTGTCACAATTTTCGTCGCGAGCCTACTAGGAATAATTGCCTGGATTGGTACGCTTATTAAACAGGTCAGGCTGAAGCAATGGGGATGGTTTATCTGTACAGTGTTATTCACCGGTATTGCCATGTTGATCTATCTACTAACGGTTCCTGAGACATCGCCACAGGTACTGGGTCCAGGCAATGGACAAATCTATCAATCACAACCACCAATGTACTATCCACCATCCCAACCCTCTTACCCGCCTGTCACCAATGACCCGAAATGGCAATAGAATAAGTGGGTTGCAATAACCACGTTTTGCATTTTTCTCCATCTGGCTAATTTTCTTCCGTAATTGCGTCCATGAGAAAGAACAGGTTTTATGAGCAATCATAGAACCTGTTCTTTCTCATTACAAAAATTTATAGAAGGAATTTTGCAGGCATGGTTACAAAAAACGAGCATTTTATTACGCAGATGAAGCTGCGCGAGCTGAGTATACAACGTAACCGGCTATCTCAGGCCTACAACGACCTCCGCCAGACCGTTGAACAGGAACCGACAGAAACAGGCCGTTTGCGCATATTATTTGAAGGGTTACGTCGTATTACCTTCGCCAACCAGAAGCTTCACCCGGATATTGCGAATATGGAGCCGCTCTTTGAGCATACAGAGAGTGAGCCCATCTCACGCGAAACCATCACGTTCTGGCGCGAACGTCTGGATAAAGAACTCTCAAGCGGCCTGCTTCGCTCCGAGATTATGTATATCTTTGGCGCACTCCTGGAAGAATGGGCTTCAGCCGCCACCAGTACCAGGCCAGAAAGCAGCGAAGAGAGCGAGCAAATACAAACAGCATTAGTAGAACGTTTGTTACAGCCAACAACAACCGGTAACTATACCACTCTACTTGATAGCCTGATTGCTGATCTCGCTTTTAGCAACGAAGATGAATGTATAAAGCAGTTTCAGGAAGCAGTGGGCGATACATTACGTCAGCGCGTTAAAGTTCAGGACCTGGTGGATATTCTGGAGCAGGTAAGCACGAACGCCTATCACCCGGCAAATCTACGCAAACAAGCACAGGACTTTCTTGCAGATACAACGATGCAAAAAGAACTTTCAGATGCTCTCACAATCATGCTCGAACATTTAGATGAATGGCAACGTCCTCAGGAAGGACTCCCACCTCGCGCACTCTGGACTTTCACCAAATGGCGTCTCTGCATTGACGAAGATCTTCCTACCGCCTGCTTTCTGGAGATTTTAGGCCAGCGCTGGCAATCTATCCTCCAGCAGTTTTTCAACGCCGAACGTCAGGCCCGCCTGCACCTATTCCATCATCGCCAGCTTACACGTGCCACACGAACCCTTTTCTATAACTTTCAAGGATTCCGTCCCAGCACGCTCATGGAGATCGATATATGGGACGCAGAAAAGCAGGCCGAGCTTACCACAGAAGAGTATCTCGATCATCTGGATTCTGGTTCTATTCTTCATATGCGCCTCCACAGGAAAAGCGAACTCAGGGATCTGGATCAACTCTCGGACTATGATGCTCTGGACAAGATCAGCAATATAGAAAAAGCACTTGTACTGATCAATGCGGAAATTGCGCTGGCACGCGCACTCCCCTCAACACGCCCCTTACACATTCTTAAAATTGACTTCAAAGATTTCTATCCCAGCCTTTCTCATCAACTGCTACTGGATATTCTGCAACGCTACGGCGCATCTCCCTCCCAATTGGCCTTCTTTCAAACGTTTTTACAGATTCCTCTCACCTATCAAGGACAAACAAAAACCAGCACCAATGGCATCCCCAATTATTGTCAGCTCTCTCACTTGCTGGGTGAACTGGTATCAGGTCTATTCGAGCACTATCTCGAACGCTCTGCTCATGTGCAGATTATTCGCGCCATCGACGATATCTGTATCCTGGGGACCTCAGCCGATGAGATGGACAAAGCATGGCAGGCTATAGGAATATTTTGCGAAACTTGCGGCATTGCTCTGAATCTGGAAAAATGCGGCTCGACCTGTATCGGTGGCGATCGCCTTCCATTCTTACCAGTAGGACAACCAGACTGGCTCCTGCTTACGCTTGATACACATGGAGACTGGCAGGTTAACTGGAACGCTTTCGAACACTTTCTCGGCCAGACTCGCCAGCATGTCATGCAATCCCCATCGCTCATTTCACAAATCGAAACGTATAACTCTCATCTGACGTACCTGGTCAATGCTCTCGCTATGCATGCCGATCTTGGCAGTTCGCATCGCACGGGAATTAATACTGCAATGGCCCGTTTCTCTCAATCCTTCTTCGGCCCAGGACAGAGCATCATCGACGTTACACGCCGGTTGATCCGCGAACGCTTTCTCGATCAAACTTCAAACACTCAGATTCCCGAAGCCTGGCTCTACTGGCCCATTACTGCTGGCGGCTGCGGCCTGTTACAGGCAACCATCCTCATATCAGGCTTCAATGCTCATATCTCAGAGTTTGCACGCCAGTCTCCACGCGAGACACCACCCAAAGAACAATCGTCCAACTGGCAGTATCAGAATAATGCCTGGTCTACTTTCTACAACTCCTTCACCAACACGTTTATGGCAAATAAACCCGAGACCAATCAGGTGATGGAGGCGCTGGTAAACGATTTCATCCAACGTGGCTCCGAAGTATCTAACCGCCATCAGGCATCTCTTTCCCCATACTGGCGCTGGATACTCTCTATCTATGGCCCGCAGATTCTCGACTCCCTGGGTACGTTCCGCTTCCTCATCACCGAATTAGTGCCACTTCAACTCATCATCCAGAAGTATCGCCAGGGTGCCACCGATGAACATGGTGAGGGACTATAGCGCCTCTAGTCAGGAAATGGAGCTTGCGCAGGATTCCAGCAAGACTTCCGTTCCTGATCCTCGAATTCTGAGGAACCAGGGAGAAGCAAGCCAGGATTGCGGACAATTTCGGCCAGATTCCACTGCCCCACTGACGCTCATCTCATCCATTTCAAAGTAATATATAATCACAAAAAAAATAGTCACTTTCGCCCTTGACTTTTACGTGACGTGAATGTTTATGCTATAACTAATCCATTCAGCATGCCAGCCACGCGTGGATTTTACTACCCAGAAACGGAGGGAACCCGGCTCGTGTTCAAAATTAGCGATTTCTCGAAGTTGAGTCAGGTGTCGATGCGCACACTACGCTATTATGATGAGATCGGGCTGTTGAAACCTGTCCATGTCGATAGCGAGACCGGCTATCGCTATTATCTCGTTGAGCAACTCTCTCGCCTGCAACGTATCCTCGCATTGAAAGATCTTGGCTTCGAGCTGGCGCAAATTGTGCAACTTCTGGACGCCGATCTCCCTCCCGAACAATTGCGCGGCATGCTCCGTCTCAAGCAACTCGAAATCCAACAGCGCGTGCTGGCAGAGCAGGAACGGCTCGCACGCGTAGAGGCCCGTTTGAAACAGCTTGAGCCGGGAGGCACAAAACTGATTCACGAAGTCGCCCTGAAGAAGGTGCGATCGCAGATTGTGGCCTCCAGCCGGACACTGGCTGCCAACTTTGCCCTGAAGCATCAATTCGCTACCGATATGCTGCATACGCTCAAACACAATGGCGTAAAGCAGACTGACCATCTCTTATTTATTGATTCCGATGGTGGGTATCGGGAAAATGATGTGAGCATTATTGAGGTCGTGGTCCCTGTACAGAGTTCCTCCGTTGGCAATATCGTTGAACGCAGCGGTGGCCGCATCACGATTCGCGAACTACCGGGCGTGAATACGATGGCGACTCTGCTCTATCAGGGCAATCCTTACACGTTATCTGAAGCCTATCAGCCACTGGGCACCTGGATTCAGGCCAATGATTATGTGATCACCGGTCCCTGTCGCAACGTTTGCCTGCAACGCGATGGGGAACTTGATAGCTATGTCACTGAAATTCAGTTCCCGGTCGAAAAAAAGGATACGACAAAATCTCTCTTTCCACTCGCCAGTAAGCGTTCTGCAACACAGGAGCCTCACAATTTTCTTGTGCTCTCCGAGTAAGCAGGGGCTATTTTGTTTTTTTCTTACACGCAGAAGTTTGCATAACACTGGCAGGGAATATTTTAATACATTATTACGATAAGAAAGGAGCGCAACCACGAGCTGGCGTGGCAAGCATGATCCAGCACGCAATGCAGAGGTTCTTAGCCTTTGTCTATCTGCATGTATGTTCTCATAGGGGTTTTTCCGGCGTCCTTTTTCTTTATCTTGCCAGGAGAAACTGGCTCAAAACGTTATTTGCTTATCGCTTGAACAGAGGAGAATGAGCAATGAGTGTTGCTGACACATCTTCCCAATCAATGGCCTCTCAACCATCAAGCCCCGGTGTAGGAAGCCGCATCCTCGGTGCCTTGCAAAGCCTCGGGCGCTCCCTCATGCTGCCCGTTGCGGTCTTGCCCGTTGCCGCCTTGCTGTTACGCCTGGGACAGGCTGACCTCTGGCAGGCTCTGTTGCATAATCCGAACGCAACAGGCGCTCCATTTATCGCTGACGCAGGGAACGCGATCTTCTCTAATTTGCCGATGATCTTTGGTGTCGGTATCGCATTCGGTCTCTCAGGCGGCGAAGGCGCGGCTGCTCTTGCCGGTCTGGTTGGTTTCCTTATCTTTAACGCCGTCTTTAACGATTTCAGCCCGATCGGCAAAGGGGCACATGATAACAACATGGATGTGTTGTCAGGCATCCTGATGGGCCTGGTTGCTGCCGGTCTCTATCGCCGCTATCATAACATTCGCCTCCCTGATTATCTGGGCTTCTTCGGCGGACGCCGCTTCGTACCTATCATCACTGGCCTTTCGGCTGTCGTGCTGGCGGTGATTTTCGGCTACATCTGGCCTCCAATTCAGAACGCACTTCAGGCATTTGGGACCGCCATTATCGGACTCGGCCCTCTCGGCCCTGGCATTTACGGCTTCTTTAACCGCTTGCTCATCCCTCTGGGTCTCCATCACGTGCTCAATAGCTACATCTGGTTCCAGCTTGGCACCTACACTGATCCTAAGGGTGTGGTGACACACGGTGACCTCTTACGCTACTTTGCAGGCGATCCAAATGCCGGACTCTTCGAATCTGGTTTCTTCCCAATGATGATGTTTGGTCTGCCCGCTGCCTGTCTGGCGATGATCCGTCAGGCGCGCTTCCCGAAAGTTGCGGCTGGTATCCTGCTCTCCGCAGCATTCGCCTCGTTCCTGACTGGCATCACCGAGCCAATCGAATTTGCCTTCCTCTTCGTCGCACCGGTTCTCTTCGTCATCCACGCGTTCCTGACCGGCACGGCACTATTCGTCTGTGCGCTGCTCAATATCCATATGGCCTTTGGCTTCTCGGCTGGTCTGATCGACTACCTGATTAACTTCAGCGCAAAAAATACGACTGGTGCCTGGACCATGCTGCTGGTCGGTGTCGTGTATGCCGTCATCTACTACTTCCTCTTCAGCTTCTGTATCAAATTCTTCAATCTCGGTACGCCAGGACGTGGTGAGGCCTCGACGGGTCTGTCGGCTGACTGGATCTTGCCTGAAAGTCAGCGCGGACCGTCGCCGACCAAAAAGGCCAGCGCCAGTGGCACTGCTACGGCCAATAAAAATGATACACTGGCGGCTGAGGTGATCGCTGCTCTTGCCGGTAGCGAGAACATCGAAAGCGTCGAGGGCTGCATCACCCGCCTGCGCCTCTTCATCAAAGATCCTGCCCAGATCGATGAGCCTCGCTTGAAGAGCCTGGGAGCCTCCGGAGTGGTCAAGCAAGGGAAGGTCGTCCAGGTCATCATGGGCATGCAGTCGGATAATATCGCCAGTGATATGAAGCGCCTGATGAAAGAGGGCGTGGAAACTCCAGCTAGCGAATAGCATTAGAGAAGGGCGGAGCGTATCTCCGCCCGGTTCACATAACCAGGAATTTCGAAGATGACAAGAATACAGGTAATAGCGCCACTCGATGGCACAGTAGTGGATCTGGAACAGGTCCCTGATCAGGTATTCGCACAGAAAATGGTGGGCGATGGCGTGGCTATCGATCCATCGGGATCTGTGGCCGTGGCTCCGGTAGCCGGTACGCTGGTCAAGCTTTTTCCAGGTGGTCATGCCTTTGGTATCGCGACACCTGAAGGGGTCGAAATGATTGTCCATATCGGTCTCGATACGATTGAGCTGCATGGCAAAGGCTTCAAAAATATTGCGACTGAGGGACAGCAGGTTCAGGTTGGCACGACGATCGTGCGCTTTGAACGTCCGATCATTGAGCACCAGGGCAAAGTCATCCTGAGCCCGGTTGTCTCTTCAGGAGCCGGTCAGATTGTCGAACGTGCCAGTGGTGTAGTACGGGCTGGGCGCGATGTCCTCTTCGTCCTGGAGATATAAATAGTCTCAGCAGCCCGGAAGAGTATCTTCTCTCCCGGGCTGAGGACACCTGCCAGTTCCCCATTGCCCAGACCTGCTAAGATACTGTCCATTCAAGGAAAGAAAGGAGTTTCCCTTGGTAGGTATCGTTCTTATTTCACATGGGTTACTGGCGGAGGGTATGAAAAATGCTGTAGAGATGATTGTTGGCCCTCAGGAGCTTTTTCTGACCGTCGGCATGCAGCCAGATACGGACCTTGCGTCCTTACGTGCAACCCTTGAACTGGCCGTGGCCGAGGTTTCGGGCACTGATGGGGCTCTCGTTCTGGTCGATATTCTGGGAGGCAGTCCCGCCAATGCCAGCTCGCGTCTGGCACTTCATGGCACGCAGGTGATCTGTGGCGTTAATCTTCCGATGCTTCTGGAACTACTCATCCAACGAGAGAATTCTTCGCTTCGTGAACTGACGGCAATTGCCTTACAGGCTGCGAAAGAAGGTGTCATCAATCTGACACAGCAAATCACTCATCGCAACTAAGCTTTTCACTGCGTGCAAGAAGGAAAGAGGAAAGACCTTTGGCTACATCAAACGAAGTGGTGGTTTCTCACAACGTTGGCTTACATGCTCGTCCAGCAGCAGTTTTTGCCAAATTGGCTGCAACTTTTTCATCTACCATACAGGTCGAAAATCTGACGAAGGGGACTGAGCCTGTCAATGCGAAGAGTGTTTTACGCATTCTCGCCGCTGGTATCCAGATGAATGATCGCCTGCGTATTAGCGCTGATGGCACGGATGAAGATGCCGCGATCACTGCACTCAGCAACCTGATTACAACAAACTTTGGAGAGACCGAGTAAAATGAGTATGACAAGAGCAATTCGTGGCATCGCAGCATCCCCAGGCATCGCAATCGGGCCTATCGTGCGCTATGAGGCGCAAAAGCTTGTGGTTCACCAGCAAGAGACTTCTGATGTGCCATGCGAACTGCAACATCTGGATGAAGCCCTTTCACAGGCGCGCGAGGAAGTCCATCGTCTCTATGAACAGGCCACTCAATCCGTTGGGACCCAGGAAGCAGCTATTTTTGAAGCTCACGAGTCTTTTTTGCATGACCCCGAATTGCTTGACCAGGTGCATTCCACAATCCAACAACACACTCGTACCGCCGCGTATGCCTGGCAGCAAGGCGTCGAGCAGTATGCGAATCAGTTACGCTCGCTGAACGATACGTATCTGGCCGCACGCGCCGCTGATCTAGAGGATGTCGGACAACGTGTTTTGCGTATTTTAGGTGGTCAGCAGGAGCAAACACTGCACCTGCAAACGCCTGCGATTATCGTCGCTCCCGATCTCACACCTTCCGAGACGGTCCGTTTCGATAGCCAGAAGGTCTACGCTTTCTGTACCGCAACCGGCGGCCCCACCTCGCATGTGGCGATCCTGGCGAAAGCCCTCGGCATTCCCGCCATTACCGGTCTAGGGACTGAACTGGACCAGTTGACTGATGGTCTCCAGGTGATCGTCGATGGCAATAACGGAGAAATCCTGCTCGAACCAGATTCTGCAACGCTTGAACTCTATCGTCAGCGCGCACAAACGCTGGCTCAGCATCAGCAGGTTGCCTTCGCATCCGCCCACCAACCGGCGTATACTTCTGATGGCACACGCGTGGAGATTGTGGCGAATATCGGCTCGCCCGATCAGGTGGCCGGAGCGCTCTCTTACGGTGCCGAGGGGATCGGGCTCCTGCGCACCGAATTTCTCTTTCTCGAGCGGGCCACGGCCCCCGACGAAGAAGAACAGGTGACGATCTATCGCTCTATCTTTGAAGCAATGGAGCAGCGCCCCATCGTTGTCCGCACGTTCGACATCGGCGGAGACAAACCGGCTCCCTATATGACCGTGCCAGCGGAGATGAATCCCTTCCTGGGCATCCGCGGCATTCGTCTGGCGCTCACGCACAGAGATCTTCTGCAAACCCAGTTGCGCGCCTTACTGCGCGCAGGAACAGGACATCAGTTGAGCATCATGTTCCCGATGGTCAGCAGCAGTGAAGAGATTATCGCGCTACGAGAACAGCTCGAGATTGCACGTCAGGCACTGGAGGCGGAGCAGATCGCCGTCGCCGAACAGGTCCAGGTGGGTATTATGATCGAGGTACCAGCCGCCGCTCTGATGGCCGATCTCCTGGCTGAACAGGTGGATTTCTTTAGCATCGGTACCAATGACCTTACCCAATATACCCTGGCTGCCGACCGCACGAACGAGGCGACGGCCTCCTTCTCAGATGCCCTTCATCCGGCTGTATTGCGCCTGATTGCGATGGTCAGCAAAGCCGCTCATGAGCATCACCGTTGGGTCGGGTTGTGCGGAGAACTCGCTGGCGACCCGCTTGCGCTCCCCGTCCTGGTCGGTCTGGGTCTGGACGAGTTGAGCATGACGCCCAAGGCTATCCCTCTCTGTAAACAGCAGCTCCGTCTCTATACGCTGGAAGAAGCTCGCGAGATTGCACAGCAGGCGCTCAAACGACGCAATGCCGCTGAGGTACGAGCACTTTTGAAAGAGAAAACGCACATGAACTAGCAGCAGTACGTAGCCGCAATTCCCCGCCCCGCTCCCGCACCGTTAGCAGCCGCAATCTCTTCAATATCTGGCTTGCTTCATTGCGCGCAAAAAGCGAAACGTCTATTGCGGAGCCAAAAACAAAAGATCCTGCGAGTGGTGTTTAGAAATATGCCACCCGCAGGATCTCGTTTACGCTCCGTCCATGAGATTTACAGCGCAGGCTCCCTTCTCGTGATATCAGGTGGTGCCTCTCGCCAGCGACGTCCATGCAGCCAGTAGTACTCGATCTGCTCCAGTGTCTTTCCCTTCGTCTCTGGCACAAGGCTGAAGCAGAACACAAAGGCCAACGCTCCCATAATGGCGTAGAGCCAGAATGTCATGGGCCGCCCGATGCCATTCACCAGCGTAAGGAAAGTGACACTGACCAGAAAATTCGACACCCAGTTCGAGAACGCACAGATGCTCGCGCCCACCGCACGCACGCGCGTAGGGAAAAGCTCAGCGCTCATCAACCAGAACACGGTGCCCAGGCTGATCGCGAACGAGAAGATGTAGAGAATCAGTGACGCAAGAATTAAGCCTACCGCCGAAGTAGGTCCCACGGCAAAGACGGCCCCCATGCAGATCAGGCCAATAATCATGCCCACGATGCCGGTCAACAACAGCACACGCCTTCCCGCACGATCTACCAGGAAGAGCGAGAGGATCGTAGACGCGACATTTACTACGCCTACAATGCTGGTGGCAAAAATCGCGGCACTGGCCGAAGCAACACCTGCGGCCTGGAAAATGGTCGGCGCGTAATAAATCACTGTATTGATACCTACGAATTGCTGGAAGACGGCAAGCCCCACACCTACGAGTAAGGCCATACGCAGTCCCGGCTTGAGCAGTTCTTTTACCCCCACCTGCACACTCTCTTCGAGAAGAGCAGTGCGAATCCCTGCCAGTTCCTCATCTGGATTGGCTCCCCGAACACGCGTCAGCACATGATGTGCATCGTCCCAACGTCCCTTACTCGCCAACCAGCGCGGCGTCTCCAGGCTGACGAGCATGCCCAGGAAAAGCAGTATCCCGGGCACGGCCGCCGCCGCAAACATCGGTCGCCAATCAAAACCACCTGCCGCAAACGCCAGATCGACCCAGTAGGAAACGGCAATCCCGATGGTAATGGCAAGCTGATTAAATGTGACCAGTTTACCGCGCACAGCCGAAGGCGACATTTCGGCAATGTACACTGGCACGACGCTCGCGGCCGCTCCTACTCCCAGACCAACCATAATACGGAAGAGAATGAACGACCAAAAATTAGGCGAGAGCGCGGTCAGTAGAGCTCCCAAGGTAAAATCAATCGAGAGGATGATGAGCGTCCTTTTCCGCCCAAACATATCGTTCAACTTCCCTGCTATCAGTGCTCCAATCAGCGCACCGATCAGGACACTACTCACTGCAAATTCCTGAGCTCTCGAATCAAGTGCGAAGGTTTTCACCAGATAGAGCTGCGCCCCCGAAATCACCCCCGTATCATAGCCAAAAAGCAATCCCCCCAGGGCAGCCACGGACGCGATAAAATAGACAGAGAGCTTGCGACCCGGTCGTCCACTTGTTAGCTCTACCGCATGATCGTCGTTTCTATGTCCAGCCATGTCTTTTCTCCATTGAAATCGTCTCACGCTTCAAGAAGCAACCCGCTACGTTCAAGCTGTCAACTTAGACAGATCTTACAGATAACACGCTATAATTATAAAGTAGGAGACAGATACGGAACATAGACAAGCAAGGAAAGAAGCCGAACCTGCGTAAGCCTGGCTTCTTTCCTTGCTTGTATCGCTTTTTTGTTTGCCTATGGTATACTCTTACCCGAGGTTTCCTTCCCGAAAATCTCGATTAAAAATAAATTTACATCACGATGTGGGAGTGCGATGTGTCTATACATAAAGAGACGATTACAGTATTAATCTCATGCCCTGACCGACCCGGCATCATCTCGGCCGTCTCCAGTTTCGTCTTTCAACACCACGGCAATATTGTCCAGTCTGATCAGTATGCGACGAATCAACAAGAATGCACATTCTTTATGCGTGTGAGCTTTGCTGAAGATACCTTCGATCTGACGGAAGAAGAGCTACATCAATCTTTCCAACCGATCGCGGAACGCTTCCAGATGCAATGGAGCGTGAGCTATTCTCGCAAACGCAAACGAGCCGCGATCTTTGTCTCGAAACTCGATCACTGCCTGACGGATCTCCTCTGGCGCTGGAAGAGTGGCGAGCTTATGATGGAGATTGCCTGCGTTATTAGCAATCACCCCGACCTGGAAAATCTGGCCCAGATGTATCAGGTTCCCTACTATCATTTTCCCGTGCACAAAGAGACGCGCGCTCAGGACCAGCAACGCATCCTCGAGTTTCTCTCTGACAAGGCTGATTTTCTCATTCTCGCGCGCTATATGCAGATTCTCGAGCCGTTTTTTGTTCGCACCTATCCTCAGCAGATTATCAACATTCACCACAGTTTCCTGCCTGCGTTCATCGGTGCTAATCCCTACCAGCGTGCCTTCGAGCGCGGCGTCAAGCTCATCGGCGCAACAGCACATTATGTCACCGAGAACCTGGATGAGGGCCCGATCATTGCTCAGGATGTGATCCACTGCGACCATCGCGATACTGCCGACGATCTGGCACGCAAGGGACGCGATGTCGAACGCCGCGTCCTGGCCGATGCAGTTCGCGCTTATACGGAAGATCGTGTGCTCACGTACGCGAACAAAACGATCGTTTTCTAATTTCTCAGATGTTCGGGTGGGGCATTGCTCTCCACCCGAAATTCCTAAACCACCCAGAAGCCCCCCTGACGCTTCATCTCATCTTTCTCTACGTACGCAATAGCCTCCATGATGAAAGATTGTTCTTAACTTTTTTTCATTAAGAAAGTGTAAGTATTCTGTACAGCATTGAATTATAGACATGTTTTATGATACCATTGTGTGAGGTAAAAATGAGGTTTCCAGCCACGTCCGAGGGGAGCTTTTATGACCACACGATCCTATTCTGTTTCCAGAGCGAAACAGACAATCGAGCTGAGCTTTGACGAGCGCAAACAGCTCAACACTATTATTGACCTGCTTATACCGTCCGATCAAGATTTTCCTCCTCCTTCCAGTCTCCATCTCATCGATGAGGTCCTACAGCATCTTCTTCCCAGCGCGGGAAGCAAGACTGCGTTGATGCTGAGCGAAACACGGTTGCGCGCTGTGATGCGCGAGTTGAATGCCTCTGCTGGTGGTAACTTCTGTCACATTAGTATGGAAAAACAACAGGCACTTTTACGCCTCCTGGAACACCGCGAACCCGCCATTTTCCAGGCGTTATGGACATTCGCAAATCATAGCTATTACACGCGTTTAGCTATTCAGACCCTGCCCAGGACATCCCATTTCTCGACGACGTATTCCTGATTTTTCCAAATGGCTGACCTGTACAAAGCAATGCTGCTTCGTATCACTTATTTTTACGCGCCCCTGGCACTATCCTTCGTGCACGATACCACGTACTGGTCTCTGTACTTCACTCTATGAAAGAGTAAGGAGAGTTGGTCCATGTCTGGTAACCGGCGGTTTTCGCCGCTCATAGACCTGGATACGATGGCGTAGTGCGGCAAAAATACTTTGGTGAATATGCAAACACATACTATCGCCCACAAACAAAACAGGCAACTGGCATGAAAAGTGTCTGTTGCCTGTCTGTTTTGCAAAGGGCTTTTCTAGCCCAAAAATACCGCCGAAAGCAACGCCCCACATAAACCCAACAACAACAAAACGACGACGATGACTGGTAGCCAACGCTGTATCTGTCCAGCCGACGACATCACGTTCGTCTCGCTTTCCTGCTCCCCCGTCATCTGCCCTCCCACCACAAATCTCGCCTCGTCCACGGCTTCCATCTGCTGTAAATAGCCCGCTACGGTGAGCGGTACTTCGCGCGGCTCTCCCTCTCGAGCCAGCGGTGACCACTCCGGCGGCTCCGATGCTACCCAGGGGGGAATCTGATGCTCACTATCCATAGGCAATTTCTTCTCCTGTCCTGGCTCTCTCACGGGCAATTTCTTCTCCTGTTCGAGCACGTTCGTGGGCAACGTCTTCTCCTGTTCGAGCACGTTCGCGACATTGCCCTCTGTCTGCCACCACGCTTCCCCGGAACGTTGTCCTTGCCATTCATCTAATGCCAGGCTGATGGGGATCGGGGTCGTGGGATCTGCACCTTGCAAGGAAAGCTTTTTAAGGGGGAGTTTCTTCAGTGGCGCTTCCGGAGATCTTGCCTGCTCTCGCGTGACGATTCGTACGACTGGCGAGGCAATGGGTGCGAGGATGATTGCCGCCTGCAAGGCCTCGTACAACTCTTTTGCACTACGATAGCGCTCATCCGCTCGCTTCTGAAGAGCCCTGTTCAGCACACTATCGACGGTCTCTGCAATCGTTGGCACCAGACTTCGCACGGAAGGCACAGGCTCACGCACATGCTTGAGCAGGACTTCCACCGGCGTTTGTCCCGTAAAGGGGGGCACGCCTGCAAGCATACGAAAAAGTATTACTCCCAGTGCGTAGATGTCGCTCGCGTAACGCTGTATGCCCAACGATTGTTCGGGCGAGGCATATTCTGCCGATCCCCAGCCAATACGCGTCAACGATTGCTGACTATCATCAAAGCTATGCATAATGCCAAAATCAGAGAGGAGCATCTGCCCATCCGACGCTACCAGGATGTTCTGCGGCTTCATGTTCCCATGTATGGTCTGCCGCTCATGTATATAGGTTAATGCGCTACATAACTGCTCTACAACAGGCAACGCCTGCATTGCTGAGAGCCGCCCTCCCACCCGCGCCAGAAGATCTTCCAGGTTCCCGCTGACAATATAGGGCATGATGACGTATAACAACTCTTTTCTCTGCCCATACTCCAGAAACGGGAGAATATGCGGATGCTTCAGTTTCCCGATTTTCTCTGCCTCGCTCAGAAAATAGCTCCGAAAGGCCGGTCGCTGCGCATATCCATGACGAAATACTTTGATGACGACTTCTTCTCCCTCTTGCCCTGGCCGCTGCGCCCGATAGACGTCCGCCACCCCTCCCTTGCCCAGACAGGACTGCAAGAGATACCCACCAATTACCGCTCCTTCTAGACTTGACATAATAATAACTCCACGTGCTCTGCTGCAATTGCGCTACCCTGCATTATCTTGTGCGGCAAAACGTGTTACCGCTACACCCAACTAAACGCGCCCATTCAGGATTTTAGTGAGAGGTGGTGGAGTACAGGAAAATCTTCAGAGGCGCTCGCTCTGAAGATTCGCCCTGAAGATGATCTATGGTTATTTTTGAGGATCTGGAAGCAGCATAAAGACCACACGCCAGCCATCAGGATCTTCTATCGTCACACTGCGATCTGCACTCCAGTACGGATTTTCCGGGGGTACGGATGGATAGCCCATCGCTTGCAATCTCGCTACAGCGTGATCCATCGCACTTCTCTCCGCGAGATAAAACACGAGCAGGTTGTCTCTGGACGGTGCAGGACAATCGCTGCCCTCTTCGTGATGAGTAAATTCCAGGTGATAGTTCATTCCTGGCAAGCCGAGCATCACGCCGGAATAGCCAGCATGACCCTCGAATGCACCAATCACTGGCAAACCAATACCATCACGATAAAATGCGACGACTTCTTCTAAACGATCGGTAGGACGCGCCACACGCATCCGCATTACCGGAAATTCGGGAGGCCACTGTTCAGACACGATTATTTATTCCCCACTTTCCTTTTGGTAAACAGGCACTTGTTCCAGCTAGAGATTAGCAATGCCCACAACATCACTATAGCAGGAACGCCTGGACAGTGGACTGTTCGCATGGCCAGATTCCGCTGGAAGCATCAGGCAGAGGCATTCTGCGCAACCATCGGCTGGGAACTGGATGATCCTGTTCGGATATAGGAAATCAGGAAGAGTATGCCCAGCACGATATCCACGAGTCCGATCAACATTGATGGCGGCGAACGATGCATGAGCACAAGCACGATAAAGGCTATGCCAGAAGCCTTCTCCAAAACTGCCACTAGCATCAATGGGCGGTAGCGCAACGGATCGCGTGCCACGATCAGAAAAAAGATCTGCCATACCAGGCCAACACACACAAAACCATAGTAATATTCAGGATGCGTAATCGCTGGCGGCTGCGTGGCATTCACAACGCCCTCCATCACGAAGAGGGGCGCGATCACCAGAATGCCATATATTCCGGCAACCAGAAACACCATTTTCGCAAATTTCATCACTATCTCCTTCCTTCAGTGAGATTTTTGTTTTGCCACTATATGACTTGAAATCATATACCTGAAAATACTATAGCCTCTAACCCTGGATATTGTCAAGACATCATATGACGGGATATCATATTTGGCTTAGAGGGTTGTAGCAAGATCATGCGCTGCACGAAGATGCGTACTGAGAAGCGATACGATCGCAAGCAGCAGCAGACATCCCCCAAAGAAGAGGATTGTGGGCAAGGTTCCCAACCATTGCAGGGAAAAACCCGTCAGGGCGACCCCTGCCGAGCGAGCAAGCAGCAGCAAAAGGTTGATGATGCTGTTCACGCGTCCACGCATCTCGTCGGGGATGAGGAGAAGGAGATAACTGAGCAGGGCCACATCCAATATCACGCTTGCAAACGCTAATCCCGCAAACACTGCCCCCAGCGCAAGAGGCGAGGAAGCGACGGTATACAGAGGCCAGAGCAAGACAAACATCCAGCTTCCACTAATAATGATCCAACCGAAGCTCAATCGTTTCTGGATAAGCGGGGCTACGAGCGTGCCAGCAACACCCCCAATACCTGCAACCGTAAAAAGCACGCCAATTACCGCCGGAGAGGCATGGCTGTGCTGAGCAAGCACGATCAAAAGCAGCGTATGCCCACCCGCTACAAATCCAACCCCACTGACCAGCACTGCGAGGATGCGCACAAGAGGACGCTGCCAGAGCCAGAGTATGCCCTCTCGTATCTCCAGATGCAGCTTGAGTTTGCCCGCAACACGCTCATGCCGAAAGTTTGTCTTGAGGAAGCACAGGGAGATCACAGACATGATATACGAGAGCGCATCGGCCAGAAATGGCAAGAAGGTTGCAAGCGAGAAAAGCATTCCTCCCAGCGACGGACTCAGAAGAGAGAGCACTGCCATCCCTGTTTGATCTTGCGCTACCGCCGTGGGCAGTTGCTCTTTTGTGACGACATGGGGAAGGCGAGAAGCGGCCGCAAGATCGAAGAAGACGGCACATATCCCCTCAAGCGCAACCAGAAGGTACAGCAAGGGCAACGGGAGTTGTTTGAATATGAGCCCCACACCCACGGCCATGAGAATGAGAGCGCGTCCTGTATCGCAGAGAATCATTACGCGCTTGCGATTCCAACGGTCAACGAGCGCTCCAGCGATGAGCCCAAAAAACAGTTGAGGAAGCACTTCGACTGTCCCCAGCAGGCCCGCCTGGACCGCAGATCCGGTGAGAGCAAGAACAAGAAGCGGGAGGGCAAGTTGTGAAATTCCACTGCCAAGCCGGGAGATATTTTTCCCACTCAGCAAAATAAGATAGTCTCGATTACGCCATAACGGAATAGCTACTTTCGTCTCTGTTGATTGCGCATCTGAGTCTTCTCGTACTACTGACACAATGAATCCTTTCAGCGACTATGCACAAGTTTATTTTTGCGTTCCTGGTGAAGCATACATGCTCTCAGTACGAAAAAGAAGAGCAAAATAATGCTTTAAGCATAGGAGCGGTACTGGCTTGTGAAAAGACCTGAAAGGTAGAACGTTGACTGCCATTATTTGCAGTTTCGGTGTCAGTTATCATATCAATTGATAACTGACACCGAAACTCGAACAATTCTAAGCTTTAGTACCTATCAAACTCTGGAATAGCAAATTACAGCAAAACTGTATTTTAAACAGGTACTGGGAAGAAGGCACCTCTTTTTACCGGTACTCTCCAGATGAATAAGGAAATGGCATGACGTCTACGGAGGAATAATTCCATAAACCGAATGCGAGGACGAGTATCCACAAGGAGAACAACCCCGTAAAGATGCGCTCGAGTAGCCCCCAGACGCCGATCTGCGCCGACGCAACGACGGTGACAATGACGACCACGGACCAGATGAGCGTCACCGTTCCCAGTCCAACCAGGAAACGCTGCGAGGGACGCACATTCGGCACATGACGCAGGGAGCGCGAGACCAGCAATGTTCCTAATCCTCCACAAAAGAAGGAGATTAAAGCCGCGAGCGTATGAATAATACCGTGCATCGTATGCGGAGGCGAAGTGAGATCCGTTTCCGCAAACGCAATGATCAGCTTCCCAACAGCTGAGACGCCCAGAAGGATCAGGCCACTCCGAGACAGACCTTTTTTAGGGATAGCACGCATCAAGGCCGCTAAAAAAATGAAATAAATTATGCCTCGCAGGGCAAAATTGATATTCATCAGAAAACCATAAGGACCAATTGCCAGATTACTTTCTGGCTGACTTATCGCGTTGTAATGCGGAGGCAACAATTGGACGATCACTTCTAGTAGAACGGTGAGCACAGTCCCTGCGATCACTATCCCAAAGAGGAAGTTTGTTTGCCTTCCTTGTACTTGCGACTGTTGCATACATTTTTCTCCTTTTAATGGACATAGCATAATTCGGCATAATCCATATTTTCTTAGCACTATCACGAATATGAGCACGACGGCTCATGATAAGAGTGGATAATCTGTCCGGTAGTGCTGTATGTGCAAAGAGAGCCGGGCATATTGCTCTCACAATCCCCCATCGCGAGAATCCTTTCTGGTGGGTATACTACGATACGTGTCCACCAGACCGTCCGCGAAGCCAGAGGAGACTCAGGCCTGCAAGGATACGCGCTCGCAAACTTTCTATGCCGTAGTATAGTGAATGCAGCATGTGGCACGAATGCTACTAAGGTACTATTCACAGGTGTATTCTGGCGGACGCCAATCAATACCAGGGGATTAGACAAGTCCGATACATCCATCCACATTTTCCTTCCAAAAGACTTGACATGAATACGATATATCGTATATACTTCTCACATAACGATATATCGTTATGTGAGAACATGGCATTGCCAATACAGACAAAACACAAAATAGACAAGAAAGGATGCTAACCTATGTTTCGTAGATTTGGTGGACGTTTCGCTTATGAGGGACAGGGTAACGATTGGGAAGGCTGGAATCCTCCCTGGCAGCGCCAGGACCGTCGCGGCCCCCGTTTTTTTGAGATGCGTCGTGGCCGAGGACCCTTTGGCCCGGGTGGCCCTTTCGGTCCTGGTGGTGCCTTCGGCCCTGAAGGCCCCTTCGGTCCTGAAGGTCCTGCTGGTATGGCTCGTCGCTTCTTTGGACGCGGCGACGTCAAATTCGCCCTGCTGGACCTGCTCAAAGAGCACCCTATGCACGGCTATGAGATGATGAAGGCGCTCGAAGAAAAATCCAACGGTTTCTATGTGCCAAGCGCAGGCACGATCTATCCGACGCTACAAATGCTTGAGGATCGCGGTCTGGTCACTTCAGCTGAGGCAGATGGCAAGAAAGTCTATAGCATCACTGAGTCCGGTCTGGCGTTGCTCAACGAGCGCCAGAAAAGCGAAGAAGAGTTCGATGGTCCTCCCTGGGCACGCAATTTCGGCCCTGGCCGTCGCAACCGCTGGCATGCCCCCGAGTTCCAGGCCCTGCGCAGTGAGGCTATGGAGGTCGCTCGCCTCTTCACTATCGCAGGTCGTACGGCAGTGACGAATCCCGAGCAGCTCGCACGCCTGCGCGCTATTCTCGAGCGCACGCGCAAGGAACTCTCTGATCTGATCTACAATTCTGGTACCCCGGGAGCTACTCCTGGACCAGATGCGCCCTCAACACCACAACCATAAACCCACTCCCTATCACGCAAAAAAACGTTCCTTCGTCCAGAGATGGACGAAGGAACGTTTTTCTTTTCCCCTGCCACTTATAAGCTCTACGCTCATATGACAACCTTACGCCGTAATGTCCATATGTCGCAACTTCTACATATGTAAAAATAAGATCAGTATGATGGTAAAAATGTGTAAAAGCTGGTCCAGCCAGATTGGCCCAATGACTTTGTAGCGTGCCTTTAAAGCATCTACGATAAAATGTGTAGCCAGGAGAAACACGGTTGCCTGTATGGAAGGATGAACAAAGAGGACGAAGGTTGCCGTATAGGTTGCGCAATGATAAAAGTTTACTTCCCAGCTTTTGCCTTTCTCCATGCTCATCCAGGTGCTTTGAAAAGCAAAATCACCGACGAAATGGCATGCAATCCAGGCCAGGAATGTGGGAATGGAGATGTTTATCAACATAGACTTTCTCCCTGATAATTCTCTTCTCCCCAGTGTATCTGTTCAAAGAGAAAGTCTCTATGATGTAGCTCTCGCTGGCAGTGTGAACTATTTCATATCTGCAATGCCTGTTGTATCAACAGGTTGCTGCCCACGCCACGCTACGCCCGCCTGCAAACGCACAACGAGCAACGCCGCTACCAGCGCCCAGAAGCAGAACGCGAGATCCTGCTCCAGAAATGTACTATCCACCTGCCCCTGCACCAGCGCCGCGCCAATTGCCGCCCCAATGCCTATGATCAGCCAATGCAGCTGCCGCTCTTTCTCCTGCTCCCCCGATACACGGATCTGCGCCAGTATACGCGCAAAGAGCCAGTAAAACAGGACCAGTACAGCTGCAAATGCGAGGAACCCGAAGAAGCCCGCGCTGACCCAGACCTGTAAGAAGATATTATGCGGATGTGAGAGGGTTGGCTCGTCTTTTAATCCGGTCGGTTTGTGCGTGATCGGGTCTACCGTGACCCAGAAATGTTTGACTGGCGCTTTACACAATGTATTATTGCTATAATAGCACAGCCAGTTATCCATGCCATATCCCATCCAGGGGTTATCCTCGATCATATGCACGGCCGTCAGCCAGAGGTATGGTCGCTTCATCAATGTACTCTGTCCGGTACTACTGACGTGGCCTTTCTCTAAAAAGCTGAACAACTTGTTATGGAAGAGCAACAGGACGATTACGAGCACGACGGCCAGTATCGTTCCGCCAATCAGCATGATTTTCCGATTGCGAATCGAGCAGATCGCGATAAACACGATTGCGCAGACGATCGCTAACCAGGCTCCACGCGATTGACTCAAGTAGAGCACGTAGCTCATAGGGACGCTGATCACAAATGCGAGCAGACGATACTGCCAGGCTATTCTCCGCCCGATGAGGAGCGCCAGAAGCAATGGCAGAATATAATCAAACAGGGTCCCGATGTTGTTCCCGCTCCCATAGACGGCGTGCACCCGGCTCCCTTCGGGGTCAACTGGCAATTTGAAGATATAATACTGGGCCAATCCCAGAATGGTAATCACGACTCCGGTACCGATAAAAGCTGCCAGCAAACGCTGTATATCGTGCCGCGTACGCAAGTAGACAAGCACTAATACCAGATACAGCAGTGGCCCGATTACCTCTTCCGTTAGCGCATAATAAGCAGCTTTTTTTGAGACTGCCAGTACGCTGGCAATCACGGTCGCCAGCACAAATACGCCGATTGGCAACAAAAAAGGCCCGATCTTCGCCCATAACCCACGCCATAAACGTCGCTCTTCTTTCAGCAGCAAAAAGCGCAATGCCGCCACCAGCACGCAGGTCGCCAGCATGACCTCTACCAGGCTAAAGGCTTTATCGCTCACTACTATTTTCTGGTATGCGGTCAGGTAGTAAGGGAGCGTTAATGGAAGCAGCGCTAATGCGATGGACAGACGATACCAGCAGAGTACAGCAAAGATCAATAAGAAAGGTAATGAATAAAGGGGATTCTGATCGGTGAAAATACCAAATTGCAGGTTCTTATTACAGCAGAAGTAGTAAAGCACTAGAGAGATAATCAAGCCTCCCTCTATGCAACGTTCACGCCAGAAAGATGTTTCCTGCAACCCGTGTGGAGGCAACGGATTCTGCACGATTTTTTGTGTGTCCTCATGCCCTGATTGGTATGCATCTGTCATTGACAATGGCAGCGGTGTATGTTGATTATTCATCGATTGTATACCATCCCGCCCTTTTTGTAATTATTCGCTCTAGTAGAGAATAAAATTTTGCTTGCTATAGCTTGCTATACATTTACAAAGGTGTGCATAGGTTTGCAATGATTATGTAGTATAACAAAAGTGGTGACTGCCCGTCCACATCGGTAAGATTTATGACTACCTCATCTATAATATTCTACCCCGCCCTCTCGTCAGTCCCTTCCCCACATCCTTGCTTCCCAACAAATCGCCTCTCTTTACCCACTCCAATACATCGGTCCCCCGCCACAAAATGTAGAGGCGCTGCTTGTCTGCAATGTCACGTAAATAAAGGGAATCGCCCATCATTTCCCGGCTTGTCTGCGACCGGGTCAACGACAAGCCGGGAGATGATCGCCCCCGATCGCAAACAAGCAGCGACTCTACAAAGGTGGGGGTCGATGGGCACCGGATACAGCCTCGACGAAGATAATTGTTAGCTGTGTAGCTCCGAAACAAATTCGCGGAAGACGCTGAGATGTCGGTCGATATCCTGTTCGCTATGCTGAATCGAGATGGTCCATTGATCATCCAATCCGGGCGGGAAGAGAATGCCGCGGTTCGCCAGGAAGAGCCAGTACGCGTACGAGAGATCCATGTCGATCTCCCACCACGCACGATAATTACGGGCCTGCTGATGGCGGAACATGGCGCACCCCTTTGCGCCAATCTGGGCAACATGCATCGGCATCTCGTATTCGTCGATGACGCTTCTATAACCATCGGCCAGACGTTTGGAGAGCGCGATCGCATGCGCGTGCGCTTCCGGCGTGAAGAGCTGCGTGAGCGTGACCAGTCCGGCCTTCATGGACATCGGGTTGCCGTTAAAAGTACCCAGATGCAGGACTTCACTATGGTTGATGTGACGCATGATCTCTTCGCGCCCACCAAACGCGCCGATCGGCATGCCTCCCCCGATCGATTTGGCCAGACAGATCAGGTCCGGCTCCACGGGATAGAGTTCTGTGATCCCTCCGGGCGCAACGGTGACGCCGGTCTTGACTTCGTCAAATACCAGCAAGACGCCATGCCTCCGCGTGATATCGCGCACGGCCTGGAGATACCCTTCGTCCGGCAACATAATGCCAACATTCATCAAGACGGCTTCGGTGATAATTGCGGCCACTTCCCCTTCGTGCTCGCTGAGGATCTGCTCTAGCGCATCTGGATCATTATAGGGCGCGATAATGACGTTGCCTTTGACTTCCCCTGGAATACCGGTTGAGGCCGGGACGGTATTAGGTCGCTCAGCTGGTCCTGCCGCCTCTCGCGACGGCTTGGTGCTCATCATGACGGTATCATGATGTCCGTGATATGAGCCCTCAATTTTTACCACTTTGTCCCGTTTAGTATACGCACGCGCCAGCCGCAACGCGTCCATGGTCGCCTCGGTCCCCGAGTTGCAGAAACGCACCTGCTCCAATGGCGCGAAACGTCGCACCAGCTCTTCCGCCAGGAATACGGTGTCCGCTGACGGGAGCGAGTAGAGGCTCCCCTTCTCCAACTGCTCCTGCAATGCTTTGACCAGTACCGGGTGCGAGTGCCCGACAAGCAAGCTACCAAATCCAAGATGAAAGTCAATGTGATCGTTCCCATCATAATCCCAGATATGGCTCCCCACGCCACGACTGATGGTCATAGGATAGGGCGGCACGGCCTGGAACGAACTGGCAACGCCCAGCGGTAAGGTCTTCTTTGCACGCTCAAAAATTTCCTGCGAACGCGGCGTCCGCTTCCCGAATTCTGCATCTTCCCGCGCCACTATCTCTCCAACCAGTGTGCGGCTGATGGTGATTGGCTCTCGCAGCATAACGTTATCCTTTCTCGACCGATCAAGAATAGCTTTCAAAAATAAACTCATAGATCTCTCACGGCTATTGTATGCCATAACTCTTGAAAATAGCAATAATTCTGGCATTATGCTACGATTTTGCGCAAAAACTCCCGGATAATGCTACGAATATCGTAAATATTTTTGCGATCTTCACTGTCGAGGCCCGGCTTGTCTGCGCACAATACTATACAAGCACAGTAGACGCACGGTGGAACTGTGCCTGGGAACTCGCACGAGGACGTAGGCATAGTAGACGCACGGTGGTGTGATAACGAAACTGTGCCTCTACTGGGTTGATGAGGTGGAAATTTAACGAGGTGGGAGGAGACAAGCTCCTCCCCTACACAATGGCTTACCGGGTAACCCAGATCTTGCTGGCTGAGACTTTATTGATGGCGACTTCTCGTTCCCCCACCAGCAATTTCACGCTTTCATGCGGTTCCCTGATGCCTTCCTGGTCCAGCATGGTCAAACGCATCTCTGGCATCAGGCCCTTTTCTTGCAGGTATTGAATCAGACCCTCTTCATCTTCGACAACTTCTGAGATACACAAAATGGTCGCCTGCTCTCCCGCAGTGATGCTCGAGAGCCGCACCGCCTGATGATCCTTCAGGTAGTTACGCGCATCGGGGACTAAACCGGGAATAGGATTGCCATGAGGACAGGTGGTGGGCTGGTGCAAACTCGTGACGACACGCGCTTCGACTGCTCCTGAAATAAAATGCTCCAGACGACATGCCTCTTCGTGCACCTGATGCCATTGCATGCCTAACATGTCGACCAGAAAGCGCTCGGTCAATCGATGACGGCGCAGCACAGCCTCTGCCGCCTGATTCCCGGCCTCTGTGAGCGTAATATGCCGCTTGGCATCCATTTCTACAAAACCGTCTCGCGTCAAACGCTTCAACATTTCTGTCACAGTAGGAGCAGCGACACGAAATTTCTCGGCTAACCTCGCCCCAATCACGACCTCATCCTCCATGCTCATGTTGTAAATCGTCTCCAGATATTCTTCTACTGTTGCGCTCAAAAGCTCTTCAGATCTCACAGATGCCCCCGTTTCAGTGTTTCAACAAGTTCCGTCCACACTCTAGCACCCATGTCTTGCAACGTCAAGCAGCCATCCATACAAGAAAAACTTCCCCAGGAGTGGCACCTGTTAAATATGCTCTTTTCTATTCTTCTGAGGACTATAGTAAGAGCAGAAAAGAAAGACGTCATAACATTTCCTCCAGGCGAAACAATCTATCCTGGCAGTACCCCTATCAGAAAGGCATTTACCGTGATGTACAGATATGTGCTCTTTCGTGTGTTTTCCGGCTCCTTGAAACGATATCTTTTGCTTACGTTGACGCTGGGCGTGCTCTCCGCTTCTTGTACTATTTTACAACATCCAACCGATGCTCTGGCTGCTCGGCCGACTGGCTACTCCTGCTTCTGGTATAAGGTGCGTACTGGCGATACGCTCACCGCTCTGGCCAGACGCTATCACTCCAGCATCAGAACGCTTGCACGCACCAATGCGCTCCGCAATGCCAACCTGATTCGTGTTCGTCAACGGCTTTGCATTCCCAGACCAAACTATGGCAGGCGACTCTCCAGCGGTCTCTTGCACAATGGCATTGTCCGCTGGTACGCCTATGACGCTCTGGAACACCCCAATCGCGCGCAAACGACGCGCTCGATCCGCCGCATTGCCGCTCTCTATGGCCTACCCACCAGTCTGATGCTTGCCATCGCCTGGCAGGAAAGCGGCTGGCGACACCATGTGATTGCACGCGATGGTGGTATCGGCACGATGCAACTCATGCCCTATACCGCCTACTCGCTGAATAAGATGACGCACAGACGCTTCGATCCCTATAAGCTACAGGATAATCTCCATCTGAGCGCCATCTATTTACGCGTCCTCTGGCGACAGTTCGACGGCAATCGCGTGCAGATTATTAGCGCCTATAATGAAGGAGGCTATGCGGTCAGGCACAGGGGCATTTTTAACTGGCCTTATGTCAATAACGTGCTCTTCCTGACCCGGCGCTTTAGCTAAACGCGTACCGTATTTTTCAAGGTATCTCTTCTGTTTATTTTCCTCTTGACACATCCAGAGAAACAATCTATACTGTTCTACAACAACACAATATGCTACAGCCATGAACAGGAAAAGTACATAATCTGGCATGGGCACAGAGAGTCGGCATCGGTGGAAACCGACACCACTGCGATTATGGAATGGGCCTGCAAGCTAAAGAGCAAACGTTCTCTCTTCGAGAATTAGTAGGACTCTTTCGGAATGTCTACCGTTATCTAAGACAGGATATCAGAAAGCGCTTTGCTTCCATACTTTTTTCTTAGCAACGCTTGCTCGTATCCGGCATTTGAGGGATTCTCCTGCTACGATCTGGTTGTCAGGCAGGAAATCTAAACAGGGGTGGTACCACGAAAGCTTCACGCTTCTCGTCCCTTCAGGGGATGATGAGGCGTTTTTTATTGCTCTTTTTTTCTCGTCAGGAGGACTCGAACCTATGTCTATTGACACACATCATCACGATACAATAGCACAACCTGTGGCGCAGCCAGGCACGCCCCCGGTAAAGAAACGCGTCTTCTCGGGCGTCCAACCAACCGGCAATATTCATCTGGGCAACTATCTCGGCGCGATCCGCAACTGGGTTACCAGCCAGGATCTCTATGAGAACATCTACTGCATCGTCGATCTCCACGCGATCACGCTGCCCATCAAACCCAAAGAGTTGCATTTGAATACCCGTAAACTGGCTGCTCTCTACCTGGCCTGCGGTCTCGATCCTCACTATTGCAAACTGTTCGTGCAATCACATGTGCGCGAACATGCCGAGATGAGCTGGATCATGGAGTGCTACACCCCTATGGGCTGGCTCAATCGCATGACGCAATTCAAAACGAAGGCTGGCGAGAATATGGATTCGGTGGGCACTGGCCTGTATTGCTATCCGGTCCTGATGGCCTGCGATATTCTCCTCTACCAAACGCATTATGTTCCGGTTGGCGATGATCAACGCCAGCATGTCGAGCTCACACGCGATCTGGCACAACGCTTCAATAGCACGTTTAAACAACGCGTCTTTACGCTGCCCGAAGCACAAATTCGCGAGGTTGGCGCTCGTATTATGTCCCTGACCGATCCTACGAAGAAGATGAGCAAGAGCGATGCCGATCCTCTCTCTCGCATCAATCTTCTGGATGACGCAAAAACGATCAAGCAGAAAATCGCTCGCTCTACGACCGATTCTGAACGGCTCGTGGCTTTTGATCCCACACGACCCGGCATCACAAATCTGCTCACGATCTATCAAATGCTCACCGGGCAGACGCAACAGGAGATTGAGGCCGATTTCGCTGGCAAGGGCTATGGCGACTTGAAAGCAGCTCTGACGGATCGCCTGGTGGATACGCTCGCGCCAATCCAACAGCGCTATAACGACTATATGAATGACCTGCCGACGCTTGAGGCGCTCCTGAAGCAAGGGGCCGATGAGGTTCGCCCTCTCGCTGCTTCGACGCTGGATCGCGCGAAAAGTGCGGTCGGTCTGGGCTAATTCTGTGAGGGTGAACTTTCACCCTCTACTCTCATTTCCGAGGAAGGTGCATGTCTATGTTCTATCCAACATTTGACGAGATTACGCAACTGCGCGCCTCTGCGTTAGACGCTCAGGACCATGCCGATACACGCCGCCCTCTTCTGCCACTCTATTGCGATATTCTCGCCGATATGGAAACACCCGTCTCGGCCTATTGCAAAACGGCACAGAGCCCCTATAGCTTCCTGTTAGAGAGCGTTTCGGGCGGCGTCAATATTGCTCGCTATTCGTTTATCGGCATCGATCCCTATCTGGTGATGATCCAGCGCGGGGAGACGATGCGACTTTTGCACATGCCTGCTCATCAGCATGCTCGGTCTTCAAGTGCCATTCAGGTGGAAGAACGCCCCTGCCATGATCCTCTTGCGCTGATCGAGGCCGAACTCCAGCAGTTTCGCCTGCTGACGCCTCCTCTTCAGGCTCAGGATGAGTTGCCACAGTTCTTTGGTGGCGCGGTCGGCTACCTTTCTTATGATACGGTAACACGCTTTGAACGCCTGCCTCTGCCTCCTGACAATGTGCTGGCTCTCCCCCTGGCGGTCTTCTGCTTTACGGAGACGGTCCTGATTTTTGATCATGTGAAACATCGTGTGCGCGCCGTCACGCATCTGCATCTCGATGCGCCGGATCTCGAGGCCGAATATCAGCGCGGGATCGCTATTCTGCGCGATATACAGGAGCGCTTGCATCAGGACCTCCGCTTTCCCGCAGAACCTGAGCCGACGCACGATGAACAGGCACTACGCATCAGTTGCAATCGTACGCAACCCGAGTTTGAGGAGATGGTTCGCCGCTCGGTCGAATATATCAAAGCAGGCGATGTCTTCCAGGTGGTGCCTTCTCTCCGCCTGAGCCGTCAGGTGAACGCCTCGCCCTTTACGGTCTATCGCGCACTCCGGGCCATCAATCCTTCTCCTTATATGTTCTTTCTGGATATGGATGATTTCCATGTGGTCGGTGCCTCGCCCGAACTGCTGGTTCGCTTTGAAGAGAATGAGGTGACGATCCGCCCGATTGCTGGCACACGCCCACGCGGCGAAAATCGTCAGGCCGATCAGCGTCTGGCTGAAGAGCTTCAGGCCGATCCGAAAGAGCGCGCCGAACATGTGATGCTGGTCGATCTCGCCCGCAACGATGTCGGCCGCGTGTGTACGCCGGGCACGATCAAGGTCAGCGAGCTCATGGATATCGAACGCTATTCACATGTGATGCATATGGTGACGAATGTTGCAGGCGAGCTTCGCCCCGATGCAACGCCTTTCGATGCCCTGCGCGCAGGCTTTCCGGCCGGGACGGTCAGTGGTGCGCCGAAGATTCGCGCGATGGAGATTATCAGCGAACTGGAGGGCGAGCAGCGTGGTGTCTACGCCGGTGCCGTCGGCTACCTGAGTCACAATGGCAATCAGGAGACGGCAATTGCGCTCCGTACTATGGTTATGAAGGATGGTCGCGCCTACATTCAAGCTGGCTGCGGCGTGGTGGCCGACTCTGTACCATCTTCCGAATATCAGGAATGCCTGAATAAGGCCCGCGCTCTTTTACGCGCTCTCGACGAGGCTGAGACGATTGCGGCAACGGAGACGACCCGGGTCCCTCTCTCTGCCGGAAAAGGAGAATAAGATGCTGTTACTCATCGATAACTACGACAGCTTTACCTATAATCTCTATCAGTATCTCTCCGAACTTGGCGCTGAGGTGCTGGTTCGCCGCAATGATCAGGTCACGCTCGACGAGATTGAGACGATACAGCCCGATCATATTGTGGTCTCTCCAGGACCCTGCACGCCCAACGAGGCGGGACGCTCCTGTGAGATTATCGGGGCATTTGGCCCCCGTATTCCGTTGCTCGGCGTCTGCCTGGGTCATCAAGCGCTTGGGCAGGTGTTTGGTGGACGTGTTGTACGTGCCCCACTCCCTATGCACGGCAAAACCTCTTTGATGTTTCACAAAGGGCAGGGCGTCTTTCACGGCCTCCCCGCACCTTTTGCGGCCAATCGCTATCACAGTCTGATTGTTGAACGCGAGACGCTTCCAGATGCACTGGAGATCACGGCTGAAACTGACGATGGCCTGATTATGGGACTTCGCCACCGCACGTATCCCGTTGAGGGCGTGCAGTTTCATCCTGAGTCTATTATGACCCCTGTGGGAAAAGATTTGTTACGCAATTTTCTGGCGCGCTAACGCAACTTTGAACGTTGTCTTTTGAGGTCTTTCCTACATTTTGAGGAGATGGTAACTACGATGATTCGCGAGGCTATTATTCATGTCTCTGCCGGAGCTACTCTGGCTGAAGATGAGGCGGCCATTGTGATGGAGGAGATTATGAGCGGGACCGCCTCCCCTTCGCAGATGGGCGCGTTTCTGACGGCTTTTCGCCTGCGTCCCGGTGGCGAGACGGTTGAGGAGATCACGGGGATGGCGCGCGTGATGCGCGCGAAAGCCGTCCAGGTTACGCTGGATGCTTCGGTCGCCGCCCGTGCGCTCGATACCTGCGGCACGGGTGGTGATGCCTCAGGCACGTTCAACGTCTCCACTGCCGCTGGTATTCTCGCTGCGGCCGCTGGCGCTACGATCGCTAAACATGGCAATCGCTCGGCTACCAGCCGCTGCGGCAGCGCCGATGTACTGGAGGCCCTGGGCGTTCGCATTGATCTCAGCGCACAGGACGTGGCACGCTGCATTCAGGAGGTGGGCTTCGGCTTTATGTTCGCCAAAGCATTCCATCCTGCGATGAAGCATGTTGGCCCCACCCGCAGTGAGATCGGGATTCGCACGGTTTTTAATATTCTCGGCCCTTTGACCAATCCCGCTCATACTCCCTATCAGCTCCTGGGTGTTCCCACGAGCTCGCTTCTGCGCAAAATGGGCGAGGCTCTCCTCAATCTCGGCTGCCAGCATGCATTGATTGTGCATGGCGAGGACGGTATCGATGAGTGCTCGCTCAGTGCTCCGACGCGCATTTGTGAGGTTCGCCAGGGTGCACCACTCCGCGAATATACCATCACTCCGGAAGAGGTAGGACTGATGCGCATCAATGATCGCCACCTTGTACAGGGCGGCGGTCCCGAACATAACGCTCGTATGCTACAGGAGTTGCTCGCGACTGACAGCGATTCGCCTCCTTCCCATATGCTCTCTCTCAATGCCGGAGCGGCTTTGCTTGCCAGCGAGATGGTCTCTTCTCTCAAAGAAGGGGTGCAACTCGCCCGCGAAACGCTGCGCAGCGGGAAGGCGAAAGAGAAGTTGGCGGAGGTCGTTGCCTGTTCGCAAGCAATCGGCAATTAATCGTTTTATCGTCTTTGTAGAGGCGGGGTTTATCTCCGCCCATAGGCATTACATATCCCCGTAGAGGCGGGGTTTATCTCCGCCTTTGCTCCTCCAACATGGGGCAAAGGCGGAATAAGGCGGATAAAACCCCGCCTAATACGCATCAACCGAAGAAAGGTGCATGTGGTCCCCAATCTCGAAGAAAGGCAGAGGTAGGGACCGGGCTTTATGCCGGTCCACGCCCCACCGGCCCTCTCGGCTCTCAGGTTGATGCATATTCGGCGGAGATAAACCCCGCCTCTACAAGGGAAATGGACCCTGGGAAGTTTGAGTTATACCTATGTTTCTTGACCGTATCGTTACACAAACCGTTGCTGATCTGGAGCAGCGCAAACGCGAGGTTACGCTTGCTGATTTGCAGCAGCGCGCCGCAACGCTGCCTCCGCCACGCGATCTGGCCGCCGCCTTTTCGCCCCGCTCCCGCGTCCATCTGATTGCGGAGGTCAAGCGGGCTTCGCCTTCGAAGGGTCTGCTGGCTCCTGATCTCGATCCGGTCGCTACCGCTCGTCTCTACGAGGCCAATGGCGCGGCGGCGATCTCGGTGCTCACTGAACCGCATTTCTTTCTTGGTTCGCCGGAGTATCTGACGGCCATTAAAGCGGCGGTTCAGGTTCCGGTTTTACGGAAAGATTTTATTGTCGATCCCTATCAGGTCTACGAAGCACGCGCCTGGGGAGCAGATGCGCTCCTGCTCATCTGCGCGATTCTCGATGATCGACAACTCCGCCAACTGCTCACGCTGGCACACGATCTACAAATGCGCTGTCTCGTCGAGGTGCACAGCCGGGAAGAGGCCGAGCGCGCCGTGGCTGCTGGGGCACAGATTATCGGCGTCAATAGCCGCGATCTGGTGACGTTTAAGATGAATCCCTACCTGTTGCGTGAGCTTCGCCAGATCATTCCGGCGGATCGCATTGTCATTGCGGAGAGTGGCATCCACAGTGCAGCCGATGCGCGCCGCCTCGCTCGCTACGATGTTCAGGCGATGCTTGTTGGTGAGTCGCTGGTGGTCTCGCCCGATATCCCTGCGCATATTCGGCGACTCTTGCAGGCGGCGAACGAAAGCGTCCAGGTCAAAATCTGCGGTCTGCGCTTCCCCGAACATGTCAATGCGGCGGTTGAGGCGGGTGCCGATCTGCTGGGCGCGATCTTTTACGAGCCCAGTCATCGCTATATCACGCCTCTCCAGGTTCAGGAGCTCGTCCAGGCCAGCACAAGCCTCAGCGATCCAGCTCCCGGAAAGAGCACACCTGATCTCGTAGGCGTCTTCGTCAATAAAGATGTCGATTTCATCAATGCGGCAATCGATCAGGCTGGTCTGCATTTCGTTCAGCTTCATGGCACCGAATCTCCTGAACTGCTACAGCAGATCAAACGTCCTGTCATCAAGGCGCTACACATCGAGCAGCCTTCTGATCTTGATCTCGTGGCACGCTATGCGCCCTACGCGTGGCGTCTGCTTCTGGATACTCCCACTCCAGACTGGGGCGGCTCCGGTCAGACGCATGATTGGCAGCTCGCCAGTCAGGTTGCACGCGAGAATCGCATTCTGCTCGCAGGCGGTCTCTCGCCCGAAAATGTCGCGGAGGCCATCTATCAGGTCCATCCCTGGGGGGTGGATGTCAGCAGCGGTGTCGAAACGAACAAGCAGAAAGATAGTGCGAAAATTCACACCTTTCTTCAAAACGTTCGTCAGGTCACTGCTTAACCCAACGATATAATTATAGGTAGGGTGAACCGCTACCCTTTATGAGAAGTTATGGTTCATCCCTGCTTCATTTATCAGGAAGAGATACAAATTCTATGCAACACATGCAACAAATACCATCCGGCGCACAGGAACAACAGAGCTACCAGCATCAGCTTTACCCTGATGCTCACGGACGCTTCGGGGCTTTCGGCGGCAAATTTGTGCCCGAGAGTCTGATGGCGGCCCTGGACGACTTGGAGGCTGCCTATGAAGATGCCCGCCTGGACCCTGAGTTTCAAAATGAGCTGGACTATCAACTCCGCAGCTTCGCTGGCCGTGAAACGCCTCTGCACTATGTCCCTCGCTTCTCACAATTGCTCGGTAAGGATGTGAAAGTCTACCTCAAACGTGAGGATCTGGCTCATACAGGCGCGCATAAGATTAATAATGCTCTCGGTCAGGGTCTGCTGGCAAAACGTATGGGCAAGCAGCGCATTATTGCCGAGACGGGGGCGGGTCAGCATGGTGTTGCTACGGCGACGGCCTGCGCTATGCTTGGTCTCGACTGCATTATCTATATGGGTGAGATCGATATCCAACGTCAATCGCTCAATGTTTTTCGCATGAAACTTCTGGGTGCTGAGGTGCGCTCGGTCACCAGCGGCTCGCAAACGCTGAAAGATGCAATCAATGAGGCCATCCGCGACTGGGTGACGAATGTGGAAACGACGTTCTATGTCTTTGGCACTGCGGCTGGCCCTCATCCCTATCCACGCATTGTACGCGATTTCCAGGCCGTCATCGGCACGGAGGCACGCGCGCAGATTCTTCGCCAGGAAGGCCGCCTCCCTGATCAGATCTATGCTTGCGTTGGCGGCGGTAGCAATGCTATCGGCATTTTCTATCCCTTTGCGGACGCACCCCTGGTACAACTGATCGGCGTCGAAGCAGGGGGGAGTGGTCTGGACACGGGCATGCATGCCGCAACGCTCGCTGCTGGTAGCCCCGGCGTCCTGCACGGCGCAATGAGCTATCTACTGCAAAACGAGGATGGTCAGGTGATTGAGACGCATAGCATTTCTGCCGGTCTTGATTATCCCGGTGTTGGCCCGGAGCATAGCTATATGAAAGACACAGGCCGCGCAAGCTATGCCTATGCCACCGATGCCACTGCTCTTCGTGGCCTGCAAACATTGAGCCGCATGGAAGGGATTATTCCTGCGCTCGAATCTTCCCATGCCGTCGGTTACTTGCTCGAACAGGGAGAACAGGGTAAAATTCCTGCGGGCTCTCTCATTATTGTCAATCTGTCAGGTCGCGGCGATAAAGATATGCTGTCGGTCGCCAAGGCCCTAAACGTTAGCTTGTAGAAAGAGATCAGGAGAAATCAACCATGTCGACAATAAATGAGAGTACGGTATCCCATACGACTGAAGGGATTCCGGCACAACGCATCTCGCAAGCGTTTGCGCGCGCAAGCAAAGAGGGGCGCAGTGTCTTGATCCCCTATCTGATGAGCGGCTTCCCATCGGCAGAACAAAGTGTGAAGCTGGTCCTCGCCGCTGCCGAAGGGGGCGCGGATATTATTGAACTGGGCATGCCATTCAGCGATCCACTCGCCGATGGCGCGACGATTCAGCACGCGGGCCAGATTGCGCTGGAACGCGGTATGACCGTCAATGGCTGTATGGAGGTGGCACGTCAGGTCTCGGCAAAAACGTCTGTCCCTCTGATTCTGATGGGCTATTATAATCCTGTGCGGGCTTATGGCCTTGAGCGTTTTTGCAAGACGGCACGACAAAGCGGAGTCTGTGCCCTGATTATTCCTGATCTCCCTCCTGAGGAGGCTGAGCCGCTACGTTTAGCCGCTCGCGAGCAGGGATTGACTCTGATTTTTCTGCTCCCGCCGACCACTCCTGACGCTCGCATTGCACGCATTGCTGAGCTTTCAGCCGAGAGCCTCGGGGGATTTGTCTACTGCGTCTCGCTCAGTGGCGTTACGGGCGCACGCGAAAAGCTTCCGCCTCATTTGCAGGAGTTTATTCAACGCGTTCGCACCTATACGGATCCCAAACATCTCCCTCTCGCCGTCGGCTTCGGCCTTTCGACTCCTGCACATATTGCGCAGATCGCTCGCTATGCTGAAGGAGCCGTGGTGGGTAGCGCGCTCGTCCATTTGATCGACCAGCACAAGGAGGATGAACAGGAAAACGTGGTACGACAATACATCCAGAGTCTGCGTCAAATATAGTCTAGTTTACCTATAGCAACTCTCTGTAACAGGATGTACACTCTAACCAGTGCAAGCTGTAATTTTTCTCTTGCCATTATCCCTTACAATACAAGGAGCGTCTATCCGGCAAGCATACGCTGCGTTGCAAAAAAGACGACCATACTGAAAGGGGCGATTTTGTCGATGTACTGTCGCGGTATTCGCGGTGCTACAACCGTTGAATCAAATGACCGAGAGCAGATTCTTGCAGCTACTGAAGAGTTACTACGCCTGCTCATTGAGAAAAATAATCTCCAGGCTGAGGATGTTGTCAGCGCTTTTTTTACGCTGACGACTGATCTGGATGCTGCCTTTCCAGCGCTGGCCGCGCGCAATCTCGGCTGGACTGAGGTTGCGCTCATGTGCACCCGTGAGATTCCTGTCCCTGGTAGTTTAGAAAAGTGTATCCGTATTCTTCTGCACGTTAATACAACGCGCAAAGCATCTGAGATGCAACATGTATATATTCGAGGAGCGGTCACGCTGCGACCAACGTTCGGGGTGGAGGTTTAACTGGCTTTCTCTCTAACCTTCCACTCTCTGGTGGTAGGTGTACACGCTGGCTCTCTACAGTTTGATCCGAAGGAGTTTTTTCATGATCGTTGTGATGAAATCGTCTTGTAGCGATGATAATGTAAAACACGTTCTGACTTTTCTCGACAAAAATGGTCTGAGCGGTCATCTCTCCCATGGTGTTGAACGCACTGTGATTGGTGTCCTGGGTGCCGTTGGCCCTTCGGGCGCTCCTGGCGGTCTGGGCGGCATTAATCCTTCTCTGGGCGAATCTCTCGAAGGTATGCCCGGCGTCGAGCATGTTCTACGCGTATCTAAACCCTATAAGCTTGCTAGCCGCGAGTTCCATCCCGCCGATACTATTGTTGAGGTCCCTGCTGCCTGTGTCTCTTCTGGCGTCGTGGAGATCGGCTCGAACCAGGTGGTGATGATGGCCGGTCCCTGTACGGTTGAAACCGAGATGCAGTTGATGACGACGGCTGAGGCGGTACGCAAAGAGGGCGCGGTGATCCTGCGCGGTGGGGCCTTCAAGCCTTCTACTTCCCCCTATGGCTTCCGTGGCCTTGGCGAAGATGGCCTGAAACTGCTCGCCAAAGCTCGCGACGAGTTCGGCATGGCGATCATTACTGAGGTGATGACGCCTACGGATGTCTCTATGGTCTGCGAGTATGCTGATATTTTGCAAATTGGTACGCGCAATATGCAAAACTATATGCTTCTTGATGAGGTCGGTCGTACCAATAAGCCGGTTGTGCTCAAACGCGGCATGTCTGCAACCTTTGAAGAATGGCTGCTGGCCGCCGAGTATGTTCTCTCTCAGGGCAACCGGAATGTTATCCTGTGTGAACGCGGTATCCGTACGTTCGAGAAACTGACCCGCAATACGATGGATATCAGTGCGATCCCTCTGATTAAGACGCTTTCCCATCTGCCGATTATCTCTGATCCCAGTCAGGGCACGGGTCGCCGCGATCTGGTTACTCCTATGTCGCTCGCTTCCCTGGCCGCCGGTACCGATGCCCTCCTGATCGAGGTTCACCCGAATCCCGATGAGGCCCTCAAGGATGGCGCTCAGTCTCTGACGATCGATCAGTTCCGCGATCTGATGCCCCGCGCACAGGCTATTGCTTCTGCGATCGGTCGCCAGTTCATTACGGAGTAATCTCTTCCCCTTCGATTTTATGGGCCGGATTGCAATCTGGCCCATAATCATCCTCCCTTAATCTACTCTTCCCCCCTGACAAAAACTCTCTTTGTTCAGCTTGACAGACAAAAGCAAACGACCTTATCCTGATGATAGCAGTAAAAACAGCCTGTTCTGTTTGTTGTTCATTAACTACGTATCACCTATGCCAGCTTCAGGAGGTTTGTGATGAAAATTGTTGTTGATTTGAATAAATGTCAAAGCTATGGCCAATGCATCTATGCGGCTCCGACGGTGTTCAGGTGGCATGGGGAAGAATCTCTCGAATTCAATTACAATCCTGATGATAGCCTGCGCCAACAGGTTGAACGCGCCGCTGCCGCCTGTCCCGTTCAAGCCATCCGTATCGGTCGCGCAAACGAGCAAATAGCAAACAAACAACAGTAGCCGCAGGAGGTTTGTCATGATACATAAGGACGTCCGCTTTGACGGACGTGTTGTCATCGTTGGCGCATCTCTCGCCGGTCTGCGCGCCGCTGAGACGCTGCGGGAAGAGGGCTTCACCGGACCACTGACGCTGATCGGCGATGAGCCTTATCCACCCTACGACCGCCCACCACTCTCGAAGTCGGTGCTGACCGGTTGGCTACCTGCCACGAACATTTTCCTGCCACAGATGCACGATATCAACGCTACATGGCTCCTTGGCCAACCTGCTACACAACTGGATCTCACGCAGAAAACTGTCGTTCTCGCCGATGGGCAACTCATCCCCTTTGATCGCCTGCTGATTACGACCGGGACAAGAGCACGACAATGGCCGGATGCAACTCAGGCGGCCCTGGACGGTGTCTTTACTATCCGCACGCTTGATGATGGGGCCCGGCTACGTCAACGCCTGGCTGCTGGTCCGAAGCATGTTCTGGTGATCGGCGCTGGCTTTACGGGCTCAGAGGTGGCCTCGGTTTGCCGCGAACTCGGCCTGGTGGTGACGGTTACGGAACGCAGCGCAGCACCACTGGCGGGCGCGCTGGGAGGCGCGGCGGGCATGATTGCGGCTCATCTTCAACGCGCCAGTGGGGTCGATCTACGCTGCAATGTCACGGTCCTGTCGATTGAAGGTGATGCGCAGGGACGTCTGTGCCTGGCTCGCCTCTCGGACGGGGATGCGTTAGAGGTGGATGTTGCGGTGATGGCTCTCGGGGCGGTACGGAACATTGAATGGCTACAATCTTCTGGGCTGGCGGCAGACGCTCGCGGTGTTGTCTGTGATGCCTCATGTCGCGTGTTCGACGCCGATGGTATCGTCACTGATGACATTTTCGTTGCCGGGGACGTTGCACGCTGGCCCCACCCACTCTTCGATGGGCAACTCCTCGCTGTTGAACACTGGGGCAATGCGGTCGCACAGGCAACTATTGCGGCTCACAATATGGTTTGCGCACCGACTGAGCGCCGCGCACATAGACATATTCCAAATTTCTGGTCCAATCAATTTGGCCTGAATATCAAATCGGTCGGCCTGCCCACGTTTGCTGATGAGGTTGTTGTCACGCAAGGCTCGGTCTCCGCACGTCGCTTCGTCGCAGCCTACGGACACAAAGGACGCATGGTTGCCGCACTTGCGGTCAATATGCCTCGTGGACTGGATGTCTACGAAATGCTGATCGCGCAGAAAAGTCCCTTTCCACCAGCGCTCAACGCTCCCGACGGACCAACACCGTTACACGTGGTTTCCTCTGGTTTCCCTACGCAAGAACAGCCCACGCATAGCCCCGTTGCCACCACGACCGGCCCCGGCCCAAATACCCCACCGGAGGAACACACTGCCGCTTACGTTCGTGCCTCTGATCCTCGTGTCCCTCCCGGACCCGCGCCATTATGAGGTCGATGTCAACCCGGTAGTGGCACGGTACCGTGTAGTCGTGGGATTGCCAGGGTATGGGTAAAATTTCAATGATGCGGATCATCTGAAGCGAGAAAATGTTTTTGCAGATACGCAAAAAAATGTTCCGGTTGTACAGGCTGACTGCGATATCCAACAATTCCATCTGGCCGCAGCAAGTACAGTCCGTTTCGCTCAATCTGGCAGCGACCTCGCAAGCTTGACAGAGGATTGCGTCCGTCAAGCAATACTGGCCCTTCCCAGGACAGACGCTTCTGAATGGCAGGATGCGGCACGACCATCTGCACAACAATGCTCTCTCCATAGTCCTGCTGGACCTTGTGTCCCACGTCGCAGAGATGGTCAAGAATGGTTTGCTCTTCCTCTGGGCCGATAAAAATGAGCAAGACCTGCTTTCCTTGCCCCTCTTTGAGCACCTGAAACAGACGTGGTCCCGTTCCTAAAGAGGAACCACCCAGGGAGACATTTGGAACACGGGTACCAGCGGTCCAGTCTCGTTGCTGCGTATGCATGGAAAACGATGGGGTCCAATGCTCCTCAATCAATGAACTTGCTGAATAGGCCACGTTTAATTGAAAAAGAGCCAATGATAGCTGGCGTACGACTGCATCAGGTAACGCCTGGAATCCTCCACGGCTCGCTACCATTTGTATCACCTGATTGCGCAAGCGAATGGCTGTATGATCTTGCAAGCCAATTACCTGTGATAACAGCAGCGTTCCTCGCAGCACGCCCTGTGCAAAGGGCTCGCGCTCCTCTGAGTAGGAGTCCAGGATCGTCGTCTTTGCTCGATCCTGGCAGACCAGCGCAAGTTTCCAGGCCAGGTTATACGCATCTTGAATGCCAGTATTCATGCCCTGCCCACCAGCGGGACTATGACAGTGGGCTGCATCACCAGCCACAAAGCAGCGCCCAACACGCATATGGGGGACTTTTCGCTGCTGAATGGTGAAACGAGAAGGCCAGACGAGTTCCTGAATCGTCGGTACAATACCGGACGCCGTCGCAATCCGGTTGAGCAGACGCTCTTTGAGGGTCTGTATCTCCTCTATAGGAGTAGTGGGATCTGGTGATGTATCTAAGAGACGCCAGCGGCCACGCTCGGGATAAGGAAAGGCCACAACTCCTCCCTCGTTCGCCAGGAAAACGTGGGTCTCAAGCACGTCAGCATTGAGCCCCCAATCCAGGTATGCGTCAGCTACCTGCCAGGTCTCCTCTTGACTCCCCTCAAATGGGAGACGTAATTGTTTCCTTACGGTACTATGGGCTCCATCGCATCCAATGAGCCAGTTGGCTCGAATGTGAAACGGATCACCTGTAGATGGATGAATGGTTGCGGTCACACCCTGTTCATCTTGCTGAAAATCATGCAGCGCCGAGCGATATTCAATGGTCACACCGAGAGAGGCGAGTTGTGTCCGTAAAATGGCCTCAATATCAACCTGGGAAATAAAAAACATACCATCGATCAGCGACTCTCCTTCGATGGCGGCTGTGAGAAGACGAAGGTGTCGCTCCCCCCCCATATACACGTTGGTTGCATAGTTGAACACGCCCCTTGAAAGGACCTGATCAGCAAGACCCATCTGCTCAAAGTGTTCAAGGGTACGGGGATGAATTCCCAACGCTCGCGAGAAGGAAGTGGGACCATCTGCCTGATCGAGAAGACGATAGGAGATACCCCGGCGTGTGAGTTCCAGGGCAGCCGTCAGCCCAACAGGACCTGCGCCAATAATGAGAACCTCTGTCTGCTCTAAAGGCAAGTGAAAAGACATCATGAACCAACCTTTTCCTAGCTATCACAATTTGTTTGTAAGTACTTACAAACAAATTGAGACAAAAAAAAACATAATCCTTCTGAACAAAGAAAACATCTCAAAAAAAATGCTTCACCTGGGACATTTTGTTCCTCAGTGCTTCTCTACGAGAAAACCAAAGAGCTCCAGGTCCTCTTTGGGGAACGAAAAATCCCTTATTGAGCCAGCAGCGTAATATCAGCAATACCAAGCGCCATGAGTATCATAGCAAGCATGTTAGAGGCGAAAAAGGCCTGTACTTCTTCCTGTTTCTCCAGCTTTTGCAAAACATACACGTACATTTCACGAAACTTCTCCTGGAGAACGCGCTGAATCTCTTCATCCTGACAGGCAGCATATGCCTGGAGCCAGAGTAAACGCTCCTCCAGAGAAATGGTTTGCTTCATTGTTGTCTGGAGATTTTCAGGTGAATGATCAACAGTACTCGCGAAGAAAGTTCGATATATCAGCATAATCCGTTCATGGACGTACTCAATCACAGCCAAAAATAACTCTTTCTTTGTGCCAAACAGACGAAAGATGTAAGTTTCCGAAATGCCAGCCTGCTCAGCAATAAGAAGGGTTGATGCTCCATGTAAGCCATAGATCCCGAAAATCGGCAGAGCCACCTTGACGATGTGTTCACGTCGCTCTTGCGCGGACATGCGCGTTGAAAGAGTAGTACGTTTCTTTTCCATATTGTTAGTATGCACTTACAAACAAATTTTGTCAAGCTTTACCCATTCTCCTGGGTGAAGAGTACGTTTCACAAACGTCCGTTTTCTGCGACAATTGCCTCTGCTTTTCATGCATCATAGACCATTTTCCCAACAGTAACCCCGGCAGTGGCACGGTGGAGTGAGAACGGAACGGTGCCTGCGAACTCGCTCCACCCCTCTCGCCCTTGAGAGGAGAGGCGATCCACTTCACACATATGGACATCACGACCGTTTTCCCAACCCGGCTTGCGGGATTGAAACCTGATAGTAAGCCATCTGCATCTCGGATTCCTCTACCCCTACCATGATCGTGTGCAAATGTGCCGTATCATACTCCGCCAGCCGCTTGCAAAGCTCAGCGCAAAAATATTCTGCCAGCCGTTCAGCCGTCGAGTTATCAATCGGCAATTCCACGACGTCCGCTCGTGGGAAGACATAACGCCGCGCTTTAAAGCGAATCTCCCACTCCTCCTCGCTCGCCTTCAATTCCAGGTGCGGATTATGCAAAGGCAACAGAAAACGATGGTCCAGTTGCTTGCAAATCTCTTTGGCTATACGCTTCAATATCGTAAAATCAAAGACGAGCTTATCCTCGCCAAGCTCACCCTCGATCTCTATCAGCACGCCGTAATTATGCCCATGCAACCGCTCACACTTTCCACTATAGGTGATAAAATGGGCGGAACTGAAGTCTAAATATCCCTTTTCAATCTTTACTTTACGCATGCAGCGCTGATTCTCCCTCTCTCTACTCTCATTTTTCTCGGATAACAAAAATACCGCATACAAGCTATACGAAAATGAGTAGTGCCAGCATATCATCACTGCGACCGAGGGGCAATACCTTCTCTTTAACCCTTGACTATCCCTGCGGCAACGTGGCAGAGTACAGAAACGATATGCTATACTAATAATGAGCTTACAGGAGCCGATCCTGTCGTTTACATTCAGGAGGAGGAGCAAAACACATGACCGTTGCAGAGACTTTCGACATGATGCGAACCCGGTTCAATCCTGGTGCAGCTGCTGGCTTGAATAAGACGATACAATTAAATCTCAGTGGTGAGGAGGCCGGTGCATGGGCACTCAAAATCGCCAATCAGTCCTGCGAACTGATTGCTGGTGGCGTCGATAAACCAGATCTGGCCCTGGCTATGAGCGATAAGGATTGGCTTGCTATCACTGAAGGTCGTCTGGATCCCATGCAAGCGTTCTTCACTGGCAAGATCAAACCCACTGGCGATCTTTCTCTCGGTCCACGTCTGACTTCACTCTTCCAGCTCAAACGTTAATTCGACCGATTCTGTTCGTAAGGATACTTTTTATGCAGGGGCGTTCTCTCATTCCGTTCATTCCTCGAATGTCCCTTCATGCCCGTCTGTCCCCTTCACTCTCTCCATCTTGCGCGCCATACACTTGTATGGTATACTCATGTTGTCTTACTATAGCTTTGCCAGGCTCTCTGGCATACGGCACAGCCGTAGAAAGGGTCCGCTATGGTCCTTAGGAGCGATGAGCTACACCGTAATCTTCAACATCTTAATGGCATGTTGACCACACATGAAGCCGCGAAACAACTGGATTTGAGTTATTGGCACTTTATGCATCTGGTAGAAGCGGGGCGCATCCCTGGTGTCCGTGTGGTTGACCGCTGGCTCTTCTCCCCTGACGATTTAGCCGATTATCGGCGTAGTAAGTTTGGTAAGCTTGAAGATTTAGCGCGCGCCGCCCTCGATCATCCAACTGTCGAACTCACGGAAAAACAGGCCACGATCTGCCGCTTCCTCGTCGATAATGAACGCCCCTCTGAAATCGCTCGCAAACTACAACAATCTCGTCAGGCTGTCCACTCGCAAATTGCCCTCATCCGCGAAAAAGTCACACGCATCCAAACCGCTCCCGAAGCCATCCCTCCCCTCCCTCGCCGCCCTTCACGCTCACGCCGTCCCTCTTTACAGGATTGATCCGCCCAATCCTCCCACTATTTCTGCATACCAATCAGTAGAGAAGCAATGTAAATATCTCTCTACTGATTGGTACGTATAACTTCTCCCTACTCGTTCGTCTGCGCATAGTGCAGCAACGTCTTCACCCAGGCCACGGCCTCTTCTATACTCCACTGTTCAGCCGCCTCGCCAATCGCAATTTCCGCCATCGTCAATGCTGGGAACGTGGTTTCTACCAGACCATTGAATAGCCAGACACCTTCCGTTTCCGCCAGATACTCGACGCCCTTTTGCAACGCCTGACGGGTCGCCGGAAGATGGATCTGGAAGGAATTGGTTTGCGGCGGATCAGGCACGATCATCACACCCGGCAACTCTCTCAGCGCGCCTCCAAGCTCTTGCGCACGTGCCACATATCCCGCCATCTTTGGCACATGCCGATGCAACCCTTCATACGCGGCAACCACATAGGGAAATGCCGTGTACAGGCTTCCGCTCAGACGATCTCCCCAGATACGCGCCTCCTCGATAAAGTCTCTTGAACCAGCCAGGACACAACCGGCAAGCCCACCTAATCCCTTGTAGAAAGAGACGTAAATAGAATCAGCCAGCGCCGCAATCTCTGCATAGGATCGACCATAAAATGGTGCGCTCTCCCACAAACGAGCGCCGTCAAAATGGAGGGGCACACTCTGCTCACGAGCCCATGTCGAGATTGCCACCAGTTCTTCCCAGGATGGCAATTTGAAGCCAGCACGCCTCAACGGAAGCTCGACGACAATAGCCCCACAGGGCTCATGCAGATCTTTAAGCTCCTGCAAGGTAAATGGACTATGATCCTTACCCGTACGCAGACCCCTGAGTTGCAGTACCTGCTCGTATCCCTTGCGTTCATCCAGATCAATATGACTCTTCGGATGCAGAGCCACTGTCCGCTTCCCCGCACGCTCCGTCCAGACACGCAAAGCCATCAACTGCGCAATCACCCCTTTATGCACAAAAATGGCCGCTTCCTTACCCAGCAAAGTAGCAACTTCTTGTTCAAGCAGCGCAATAGCCGGTCCATCCCCATAGCGATCAGAGGAAAGGTCAGCCATGGGAGAGGCCGCCAGATATTCCAGCCACTCTCGCTGCGTTCGGGGCAGATGCCCTGATAAAAAATACTTGCAGGTCGCTCGGAGATCTGCACTGGGAGATGTCATAAATTCGTTACTTTCAACTGAGACAGAACAATTGTCAAATACCAAAACCGTCAAATCGTGAACCGCTTTTAGCATATCTTGCTCCTCCCAACGCTGTCAAATTCCCTTTGTAAATCTCTCTCCTCGATCGATAGAATTGTCTATCCCCCGGTCCAATGTCACGGAAACAAGGGGAATCTCCCATCAAATCTGTAGAGTCGCCCATTTATCTGCGACCGGGCCAACCCCACGATCCAATGTCACGCAAATAAAAGGATCACGTCAGCCGAAAAACAGTATAGGGGGTTTTTGGGAAGAAATCGGACGTAAAAATATGCTATACTGAAACTAGTGGAATGAAGCCGTTGGTGATGATGGTAGTGTACGTAAAGGAGCCTCAATCGTGGTTGAACACCCACAACAGCAAAAAATAAGCGTTGAAGAGTATCTCAAACTTGATCAGACAAGCGAAATACGCTATGAA
>DATJHM010000201.1:0-12478 GCA_035493895.1 Ktedonobacteraceae bacterium | reverse complement strand
TCTCTCATCGCTCCCGACAACAATGTAGCCTGCCGGAGAGGAAGTGTAACCTGGATGTAGGGTCAAGCTCCCCATCACATCCACCTTTGTGTAGCCTGTGTAGCACTTTTACAAATTTTTATAACGCGTCACTCTGGTGTTAAGTGGAACCGGATCACTCCTGGCAATGGGGTACATACCTTCCTCACCCTCGAAGAAAAACAGAGGTAGGGCAGCGGTTTATCCCTGCCCGCGAGCCCCACCGGCCCTCTCGAATACCACATCCTTTCTTCGGTTGATGCATATTTGGCGCAGACAAGCCGCGCCTCTACGGGGATAACTGATGTTCATTTGGGTGCAGATCAACCGCACCGCTACGAAAAATGCTCTAACTACACACCGATCGACTGTAAGATTTCTCCAAACGGTTGAGCAACGCAGGTGTACATCGGCGTATCGCGCAATGTGTACATGCTCGCCTCCGTTTCGCGCAACTCCTGCACAAGATCCAGAAAATCGGAGATATTATCGGTCTCGAAGGCGACCACAAACTCCTGGTCGTCCAGACCAAACGAATAGGTCGTATTGAGCGAAACAGAGGGATATTTCAAGCCAACACGGATATGCTCGCTCATCATCCGCTTGCGCTCTTCCATAGATAGCGCATACCAGGGACGCGTCTTCACAAATGGATAGACAAACAGGTATTTTTTGTCATCCGGCGTGATGACCAGACGGGGATCATGCGTACCACGCGCATTTTTGCCGACGTAGACCGAACGCTTGGTCATTGAGAGTAAGGAGCGCTCTTCACGCAAATAGGCACCCAGCGTGCTGCAACGAATCTGGCTGCTCAGCTTGCGCAAATTGTCGATATCGTAGGTGGCCTGCCAGATCATAAAATCGACATCCGCGCGGATACCATAGAGGCTAAAACTGCGGATCAGCTCATCCTCCTCCTGATAGGCGGTGTAGATAGCTTCGAGTTCACGCCTGCCCTGTTCACGCACATCGGCTGGCAACCGGAGCCACTGGGGATCGAGCTTGAAAAAAGTAAAGCGTACAAGCTGGCGTGGCTGTTTGGGCTTTGGCTGCTCGGCCGCAGCAGCAGGACCACTCTGGATCGTGCCACTCGGCGTGATTACGGTATGTTCAGTCATGAAATTTTCTCCTTATAATAGCTCACAATCGCTTCGGTCAATCCGGCAATGGTAAACTCGCTGGCCTCAATATCCACGTGCAGACCAAGCTCTCGCGCCGTCTGCGCCGTAATAGGCCCGATACAGGCTACCTTCGCATGCGCAAGCAGCCTCCCGGATGATTCGCTCTCTCCCTGCGCGCAACTTTTGAGCCAGCCCATAAAATTGCGTACCGTTGAAGAACTGGTAAACGTTAAAATATCGAGCTGCCCTTCTTGCAACAGGTGTAGAACAAATTGCCCCTGAGCATCGTCACGCGCCACCGTCTCCGTATAATACGCCGCAACCTCGTCAACCATCGCCCCGGCCTGCTGAAGCTGACTCACCAGCACTTTGCGCGCCTCCGCAGCTCGTGCCAGCAGAATCTCCTGTCCCACGAGCGTGCTCCCTCTCCGACGCGCGTCTTCGATTAAGCCAGATGCGACACTCTCAGCGATATAGTCATCAGGCACCAGATCAGCATGTAGCCCATAGTTAGCCAGGGCTGCGGCTGTTGCGGGTCCAATGGTTGCGATGCGTGTATTGCGCAAGACGTGCGGAGCGTATCCGAGCTGCTGTAGCCGTTGCAGACTGATCGTGACGCCGTTAGCGCTGGTAAAAACGACCCAGGCATAGGGCTTCTCTGTTTCCGTAGCCTGGGCCAGCCGTACAAGCGCACGATCCATCTCGCGCCAGTCAGTCGGTGGCACAATGCGAATGGTGGGAAATTCAATCGGCTCCGCCCCTGATGCGCGCAAACGCTGGCTAAAGGCGCTGGCCTGCTCGCGCGTTCTCGTCACGAGGATACGTTTTCCCTGAAGCAATGAGAGGGTCTGCTCAGACATGCTCTTGCTCCCTGATCACGCTCAATTCCCGGATGATCTCGCCCGCACCTTCAGCCAGCGCCAGCTCGGCCAGACTGACCCCGAGCTGCTCCGCCAGCTCGATGCTTCTCATCTGCCCCTGCCAGCGTATCTGCTGCTGAACACGGATACGACGTGTCCCGTCCAGACTGCTGACCAGACCATCCAGCTGCAACTGTTCATCCTTGAGCGTTCCGTAGGCCGCCACTGGCAAATAACAACCAGCTCCCAGGTGGCGCATAAACATCCGTTCGGCACTGGTCGCCGCCTGCACGTCATCGTCGCGCAACGGAGCCAGCAATGCGAGCATCTCTTCCTCGTCGCGACACTCCAACCCTAACGCCCCCTGTCCGGGCGCTGGCAGCAACGTTTCTGCCGGGAAATAGCGGAGTCGCCCAGCAAGCCGCTCCTGCAAGCCCAGACGATGCAGACCGGCAGCGGCCACGAGGATACCGTCATATTCTCCCGCTTCCAACTTGCGCACACGAGTATCGACGTTACCGCGTAACGGCAGGATATCGGCTCCGGGCAGCAACACACGAAGTTGTGCAATTCTGCGTAAACTTACCGTGCCAACGCGCCGCAGGGCCTCTTGCGCCTGCTCGTCCGACGAGAAAACGTCATTCGTAACCAGCACGTCCCGCACATCTTCACGCGGTCCCGTAACCACCACGCGTAAACCTGCTGGCTGCGCAGTCGGCAAATCCTTCAGACTATGCACCGCCAGATCAACCCTTTGCGCTTGCAATGCATGCTCAATTTCGGTCACAAATACCCCATCTCCTCCGATTTGAGCCAGAGGAGTAGAGGTATTGCGATCGCCCGTAGTGCGGATCTGTTGTATTTCAATGTCAAGATCGGGCCACAGCCGATGTAGCTGCGCGCTGACCCAGTTCGTCTGCGTCATGGCGAGCTTGCTGGCTCGAGTCCCTATGCGTATTCGCTTCATACTGTTCTTCTTCTTCTTCATCCAGATCGAATAGATAGCGCATCGCTTCTGTATAAATGTGCCCCTGGCCAGCAGCGGCGGCTTCTTTTAGTTGTTTCATAGGTATATGTAATAATTTATTGATAAGACGTGTACTCATTTCTTGCACCACCGCCACCTCATGCTCCGTAAGACCTGGACCAAGCTGGCGTAGAGTACGAGCCAGCTCTTGCCGTCGCAAACTTTCCGCATATTGACGCAGATCGCTGATCGTGCTCACGACGCTCAATGACGCCTGCCAGCGCTGGAACGCAGTCAGCTCTTCAGAGATAATCTGCTGCACATGCTCAATTTCTTGCATACGCAGGCTGATACCATGGTCCACTTCTTGTTGTAAATCATCGATATTATAGAGATGCACGCCCTCACGATCCGCCACCAGCGGGTCTATATCGCGAGGTAGAGCAATATCAATCAAGAGTAATGAGCGGCCCTGACGCTGCTCCATGACGTGCGCCATCAGTTCGGGCGTAATAATCGCTCTCGGCGCGCGTGTGGAGCTGATCACGACATCGCTCTCGACGATGGCCTCGCGCAATTCGGTGAAAGGCCGATGCACGGCATTGAGCTCTTTCGCCAGATTCAGCGCATGTTCCAGGGTACGATTGACAATCACGAGCCGCTCGGCCCCATTCGCACGCAGATTGCGTGCGGCCAGCTCGCTCATAGTGCCGGAACCAATTAAGAGAATATTGGCTTCGTGGAGATTCGAAAAAAAATGGCGTGCAAGTTGCACGGCCACATGGCTCACGGAAGCAGCATTCCGACTGATTCCTGTCTCTGTACGCGCACGCTTGCCAGTCACGACAGCAGCGCGAAACAGCGCGGAGAGAATCGGCCCGGCATAGCCTCCTCCCTGAGCGATCTCCAGCGCATCTACAACCTGCCCCTGTATCTGTGGCTCACCAGGAACCAGCGAATACAGACCACAGGTCACGCCAAAGAGATGGGCCACCGCCTGCTCATCCACCAGCGTATAAGCGTGCGATTTTAGTTCTTCCAGCTCCATCTGGCGTGCCTCGCCGATAATCCTCAGCAGGTCGCTGCATCCCTCTTCAGCCTCAGCACAGACGGCATAGACTTCCAGACGATTACAGGTCGACAGCACAACGCTCTCCTGCGTTTCCTGGCGTACAGCCATAAGGACTTGAGGAATCTGACGAGTCGAACACGCGAGGCGCTCTCGCAATTCTATAGAGGCGGTGATATGGTCAACGCCAACGACAACGATATGCATGCAAACCTCATAAATCTTACAGTTACTTAATTCTCTAATAGAGATTTTAGCGATTTTTTGAGTTTCGTCAAGGTCTCAATGCATGAGATCTTCTCAGGTTTATCCTGTATGGCATCTCAGGTTTTCACCTGAATGACCTTACCCGTTCTCCGCAACGAGAGCATCAATACAGACGACATAGGGTGACATTGATAGAGGAATATATGAGCATGCCTCCTGTGGTACGCGCTCGGGCTGATGGCCTCTCCACAACACTCTATGTCCTACTTTTCCTTCTCTCCTAATACCTGTATCATACAAAAACACGCCTCTCTTTACCAGCACGTATACAGCGAATTCAAATCTCTTTTTTCGCCCTCATCAATACCTCTAACCAATTTCTTCTGTCGATTCAAATCTCTTTTTTCTTCTTGAGATTCAGAAGATTCAGAGCTTTTTTCTCACGCATCAGTGCTTCCAGCAAATTTCGTTCGCCAGTACGTCTTATCTATAGAGAGAGAAAGGTACTGAAGAGTTGCTCATTCCGCTGAAAATATGTAAATATACACACATATAAGAGATCTTATTTATACCAGGGAAGAGCTTTTATTTGTAGTAAAGCACTTCAATAAAATTTGCTTGTGAGAAAAGGTCAATGTCCATGTTTCGCTGCCCTAAATGTCACTTTGAACTTCCTGCGGATGCGACATTTTGCACACGCTGCGGCTTTAATCGAACGAATGCCAGGATGATGGCGGTCAAAGAACAGGGGAGACCGGCACAGGCGCAACCACCGGCTTCTCATCCAGCGCCCCCTCAGCCTGGCATGGGAGCGGCTGGCGTTCAGCCTGTGCGCAACAGTACTCCTCCCAGGCCACAGGGAAACGTACCGCCACAGCAAGCTGGCTCACTCAGATCTTTCGCAGGGCCCGGTGCAGACCCGCAGAAGGGTGGGCCGCCCGCGCAACGCCCCCCCCAACCTGGCATGCCTCAAAATCCTATGCCCCCACAGGGCTGGAATAATCAGGGGCAGGGACGCCCGTCTGAGCAGATCGTGCGTACTTCTACGCCACCCAATGCGAATCGACCAGCCGCGCCACCACCAGCCCGGCCACCCAAATCTGGCGTACGTGAGGGACTCTGGGATGGGCTCTCACTGGATGATCTCTATAATGACCCTTCGATGATGATGACCAGTCAGGCAGCGGAACATTGGCGCGAGAGCTGGCGTATGCGCCAGAAAGCGGAAGCAGGCCCTGCGATTGGTATCAACCGAGGTCAGGCAGAGGTACCAGAACCCTTGCTGGCAATGCAGCATAGTATCGCACGTATGCGTGCGGTGATGAAAACGCATGAGAAACCGCCTGTAGATCGCAGCAAAGGGCGAGCCTTCTGGCTTCCCACGATCCTGATGACCTGCATTATCGTGGGCTTGATTGGCTATGTTGCGACCACTTTTTCTAATAGCGGCTCAACAACGTCACTGGCGGCCCCCGCTCTTCACCCCAATCTTCTGGTCAGCAAAACGGCTACCACCACATTTACAGCCGGACAGGATATCCAGGTGATTGGAGACAGTTTCTCACCCAACTCGACTGTCACCTTGAGCCTCGATAGCGCAAATGCTGATGGTCAGACACAGGGCGTACAGAGTAGTAAAACAGGCACCATCAGCACTGCGCTGACGGTTCCTAGCAGTGCACAGGCCGGTAGCTACACACTCAAAGCGGTCGATAATAAAACCAAGGCGATCTCTTTCTTGCCGGTGCATGTGCTTCCTTCTTCGACGGCAAATACAACGCCCCTCCAGGCTACCGGGGCAGACCAACTCAACTTTACCGTCAATACGACGAATCCTATTTCGCCTGTCAAGAAGATTACGCTCACGAATCCAACGGATGCCACCGTCACGTGGTCGGTGACGACGTTTAATGACTATGTGCAAGGCGACCCCAAAAAGCCCCCTATTGGCACGGATAGCACCGATTGGCTGGTAAGTGGGGCGCATACCAGTGGCCAGATTGCCGCTCAGGGTACGGATGAATTGAGTATCAACGCCGATGCCATGAATATGGCCTCCACGCTCAAGGGCGCAAAGCCGTACTCTGGCTACGTGGTCATCAATACGACCAATGCCCAGAATCAGCAGGGCCAGATGATCCTCAAAGCCTCTCTGACGGTAACGCCAACAGGGAACGAGATCATTGTGACCCCATCTACCACCCTTGTCGTCGGACGTACGGCAGATGGAAACTGTGTGAATAGCTCTATTACGATCGCAAATCTCGGGAATACGACAGTAAGCTATAGCGTCAAGCTAGAAGGTGATGCAACAGGCAACTTCTCCATTGGCGATAATCAGGCAGATGGCAAGGTCTTACCAGCAGGGTCTACGGCCGTTGACCCGAACCATCCAAACGCCCCGGCAGTGCCTACGGATGTACAGGTCATCACGATAAGTTGCCATAACGTTCAGGCTGGTGATGGGTTGTATCATATAGATGTCTATCCCGGTACGCCTCAGCCTATCAGGCTCGGCGTCTCGGTACAGGCTGTTTCCGGTTAGTTTGCACCTGTGGGGGGGTTGCGTTTAGTGTTTCAGGAGCACTTATGCCCAATATTGACCCACGCTTCCTGCTGGTTTTCTGCCTGATTTTTGTGGGCCTGGCGGTTTTCAATCTTTATCTGGGGATAAAACGTCTACGCCAGGCTCATGCGCAGGGCGAAAAGCAGCGCTGGTATAAGCAGTTAAGCATTCTTGCTGGTATCGAATATCTTTTGCTGGCACTCGCTTTCGTCGGCAGTCTTAGTATTTCCAATGGCTGGCTTCCTGCCAGCGTTCGTCCGGTGGCACTTCCAATCTATCTGACAATGTTGGTCCTGGCAGTCATTCTCGCGGGAGTCGTGGTCTATCAAAACACGAAGGCGCGCCGGGCTCGGGCTCGGCTGACTGCCCCTGCGGCGTCCGTGACAACGACGACGGTCACGGCACGCAATCGCAGTGCTGAGGAACAAGAGCAGCTTGCTCAACGCCGTCGTCAAAGACGTCAGAAGGCTGCGGTGGCACGCCGCAGACGAGCTGGCAAGGCCTGACGCTTCTTTTGCTCTGTCTATGGGCGCGAATCTCCCAATAGAACCGGGCCCATAGACAGATTTTTTCTTCTTTTAGGTCAAACAGTATTTTTTCTTTCCTCTCTCTTATACAATTTAAAATCTGCTGAGAATTTCTGGCGTGCAGGCGAGAGTGAGACGCGCTACGCTTACCATTCGTGTATGTGGTTGAGGTATCTTCTGCTTCACGATTCCTCTCGGTTCTGTGTCGGGCATGAAATGCTTGCCTCACACGTGTTAAAAAAACAGCAAGGTACTATCTGGATGGATACGCGCAATAGACAGACAACACAACAGCTTTTAGCGGATATTTACCGGCACTATAGCTTTATTCCGCCGATTTTTCTTGCCCTGCAAACGGTACCTGATATGCTGCACACGCTCTGGCAACAAATACATACCGGCTATATTCTCAATCCTCTGCCATATCTTTTCAAAGAAAAGCTGTTCCTTGCGCTTTCTTACCACAGTCATTCCCCCTATGATCTGCGCTTCCACGGCATTACGCTGCATCGGCTCGGTTTACAGGAGCAGGATATCCTTACATTTTTGCGCAGACCACTCTGCCCCCCTACGGAAATTGAGCAGCATCTTCTCGTTCTCCATACCTATGTTCCGCTCATCGACTGGCCCTCGTCTGATGAATACCTTGAGCACATCCTTTTGTCCTGCTCACTCCATCTCTTCCTCGATACCGAACACGCTGAAAGGTGCCGCAAGGAGCTTCAACGCGTTCTCGGCACTCACTATCTCTCTCTTTCAGGCATTTTCTCCACGATTAAACTCTACCACCACTGGGTCGAAAATCTCCAGGGACGTCTGTCTGTCAACGACGAAACGTTTATCCCACAACAATTTGCGCAACATTTCGCCGCCGGGACGGCCCTGGAACAGCTCTTTCAAGCACACTACACACACTGTTTGCACGAGAGACTCACAAAAGATCAGCAGAAACAGATGGCGGCACTTGAAACACAACAGGACAAACAACGCATTGATCGCTCACTCAAGGCGCTGCTTGCCCTGACGGAGATCCTGATCCTTGGCTCAGAGGAAACGTCGCCAGAGGACGGGGAAGCCTGGACGACCCATGCACTGCTCAAACATATGCTGGATCTGACGCAAGATATTCTCGGTTGCAAACATATAAGTGTAATGACGACCAATACGGCCTCCAACCTGCTTCAACCTGTGGCGATTCTTGGCTTTTCGCGCAGACAAGAGCAAAACTGGTGGCGCTACATTCCCGATACAAGCCTGCTCGATCAATTACACGATCCACAACTGGTCGAGCGTGCCAAACACGGCGAGGTGCTTGTGCTGGATAAACACTATCCGTCATCCCAGATACTCCCCACTCCCGATGACGCCTGTAGCTGGCTGGTCGCGCCCATGATGCTCGACGCACAACTGGTTGGCCTTCTCTCTCTCGACTATGGCACAACGCATGAGCATCACTACACTGAAGAAGAGATACATGGCGCAAGTACGCTTAGCCGCCTGTTCGCCCTGACGCTAGAACGCGAGCAACTCTCGCAGGCACGAGCGGAAACGCAGGCCAGGGAGATTGCGCTCACGGAGGCCAATGAGCGTATGGCTGAATTTCTTAGTCTCGCCGGTCATGAGTTGAAAACGCCGCTGACCTCTATCAAGGGCAATATCCAGTTACTGCAACGTCGCATGGAACACGAACAGGCAGCGTCCATGGCAATGACTGAAGCACACACCGCTTCTGATGTTCAGTCCATTCTGCAACGCGCTAATCACCAGGTAGACCGCCTGACACGGCTGGTTCGCGATGTCATTGAGGCGTCTCGCATTCGCTCCCAGCATTTAAAAATGCATATGATGCCCTGTGACCTCGCGCAGCTTGTGCAAAGCGCGCTCTATCAACAACAGCTACAAACGCCACTGCGCACGCTCTCGCTCATCCTGCCGCCCAGAGCGGTTCCTGTTTCTGTCGATAGAGATTATATCGAGCAGGTGATCACAAATTATCTCTCGAATGCGCTAAAGTATTCCGCCAGCGATAAACCGATCAAGGTAGCGCTGGTGGTTAAGGATACGCGAGCATGCGTCTCTGTGCAGGATGAAGGTCCGGGGATCGCGGCTGAAGAACAGGAGTTGATCTGGGAGAGTTTTTATCAGGCCAAAGGGAATGCTGTCCGCAACGGCTCTGGCATTGGCTTCGGTCTGGGCCTGTTTATTAGCCGCTCAATTATTGAGGAACACGGCGGTCAGGTAGGCATGCATAGCACGCCAGACGAAAAGGGCTCGACGTTCTGGTTTTCCCTTCCCGTCAGCAACCCTGAACGAGGCCTGGAACCGACCGCTACGTAGACAGAGGATGCAGGGGCCAGGATCGAAATCAACCACAGCCCCTCCCTCAAGTTTACGCGCTTATTGCTCTGGCCGCTTGCAGACATTGTTTGAGCAGCATGACATTGGTCAATGGTCCAATTCCGCCGGGGACGGGTGTAATCGCACCAGCAACCTCGCTCACGGTGGCAAAATCCACATCGCCAACGATTCCACCCTCGGGCAACGCATTCGTTCCCACGTCGATGACGGTCGCGCCTGGCTTGACCATCTCTGCCGTAATCATCTTCGCCCGCCCGGCAGCCGCGATCAGGATATCGGCCTGACGCGTGAGCGCACTGAGATCAGCGCTGCGCGAATGGCAAACGGTCACGGTGGCATGCTTCTGCAAGAGAAGCAGCGCTAACGGCTTCCCCACGACGTTACTTCTGCCCACAATGACGGCTTGCTTGCCCGCAAGCTCGATTTCACTGCGCTTCAAACTCTCCATGACCGCGACCGCCGTCGAAGGCTGAAGTCCTGGCAGGCCGAGAAAGAGATTTCCTGCGCTCCGCACGCTGATGCCGTCGATATCTTTGGCGGCGGAGATCGTCTCGATGACCAGTTGCTGCGGCAGATGAGCGGGCAGCGGCATCTGGACAATAATACCGTGAACTGTCTCGTCCTGGTTCAGACGAACAAGGGAGGCACGCAGTTCTTCCGGGCTGGTGGTTGTGGGCAATACTTCCTGTCGGGCCTGTATGCCGACATCATTGGCGATACGCAAAATGGCTTTGCTATAGACACCGGATGCAGCGTCTCCCTCTACCCGCAGCACGACCAGTCCCGGCGCGCTGCCATGCTCCTGGACGTACTGTGCGATCTCCTCACGCAACTCTCCGCGCATCGCGCTCCCTAAGGCGCGCCCATCGATGATTCTTGCAGTCACGCTCGCTCTCCTACTATTTTGATCACATCCTGGCTGGCGGTGGACAGCGTATCCAGAGCGACACTCAAACGCTTGCCCAGACTCTCGACCAGATCCTGATTCTTCATCGCTTGCAGGTTGGTGCGTACCATCCACGAAGCTCCAGTACCCGCACCAGAGGCGAGCATGGTCCCGGTGGCAATATCGCTAATGACGTTTTTGTTGCCAATTTCGGCGAGACGCTTACAATGCGTGACCAGTTGTGCCGTGCCCTCTGCCAGTTCTAACGGCACCAGAGCGGCCTCAACCAGCCGCTCCTGAATGGCCTGCGTGCGTGCGGCCTTCTCCTCAGCCGTGGCGCGTGGCAGCTTAAAGCTGGCCGAAAGATTTCCATATGCCTCGATATCGGCCCGCATCAGTTCCTGAAAACGGCTACGTAGCTGCTCGGTCTGCGCCACAATCTGCTCAATCTCTGCATGCATAGCCGCATAATCGGCCTTGGCGAGCGTTAAACGCGCCACCATGCTGGCCAGACTTGCCCCCATGGCCGCACTCAATGCTGACGCTGAACCACCACCGGGTGCCGGTTTCGCGGATGCCAGATCATCCAGGTAGTCCTGAAGAGGTTTCTCTAAATACATGATCAATGCTGCTCCTTATTGTTTCCTCTCTCAATCTCGCCTGAGAAAGTTGTGAGAGGTTTTTCTTTCTTGCCTCAGGAATTTTCTTATTTTGCCGGACATGATCTGAAACATGCTGATACGCACGTAACTCTGCGCACAGAAGTACGTGACCCGGCAGAAAAGTTTGCTTGCAGCTACGAGTGTAGCACCCTCAGCGAGACTTTGTCTACCGATTGCCACTTTCGCAAGATTGCTTTATCGCGCCAGCAACACATCCAGTCCAGTTTCTGGTATAAATAGAAAGAAATTAATTCATCCAGCGAAGGGAGTTCGAAAGCTTATGACAGACATCCCAAAGACTGCCCGCACCATTCACATCCGGCGGGATCAGTGGCATCTGGCCTGGGATAATAGCCTGCCACCGATTGCAACGATCCACTCTGGAGAAACGGTCTCTTTCGATCTGCTCGATGCCTCCAACGGGGAAATCGTGGCAGAAAGCACGGTTGAAGCGATCCGCACGCTCGATTTTTCACGCGTGGATCAGGTGAATGGACCTATTTATGTTGAAGGGGCTGAGCCAGGAGACACGTTACAGGTAGAGTTTCTGGATCTCCAGCCAGCAGAATGGGGCTGGACGGCGATTATCCCTGGCTTCGGTCTGCTGGCCGATGAATTTTCTGAGCCTGCACTGAAGATCTGGCACCTGGAGGGGGGCGCAGATGGTTGGGGAGAGTTTGCCCCGGGCATCCGCATTCCGCTCGCGCCCTTCTGTGGTGAAATTGGTCTGGCTCCTGCTCAGCCGGGCGCGCTCTCGACCATCCCACCCTATCATCACGGCGGCAATATGGATACCCGACATCTCACCCGCGGAGTCCAGTTATATCTACCGGTACAGGTCCCCGGCGCACTCTTCTCGTTGGGCGATGGACATGCGGCGCAGGGAGACGGCGAAGTATGCGGAACGGCGATCGAGACGCCGATGCGCGCAACCGTGCGCCTGACGGTTCGCAAGGATCTCCAGATCACGGAGCCGCAGTTTCTCACCAGCGGCCCCCTGACGCCGCGCACCAATACAGCCCCCTACTACGTCACGGATGGGATCGGCCCCGATATGCTCACCGCCACCCGCAACGCCATACGCCACATGATAGCTCACCTGCAACGCACCTACAGCCTGTCACGCGAGGACGCCTACATGCTCTGTAGCGTCGCCGTCGATCTCAAGCTGAGCGAGGTGGTCGATATGCCAAACTTTGTGGTCGGCGCGTATTTGCCACTGAGTATTTTTAGC
>DATJHM010000200.1:0-4132 GCA_035493895.1 Ktedonobacteraceae bacterium | reverse complement strand
TCAAGCTCCCAGTTGAGCGTGGGTGGCCAGTTATAGTCGTACGCGGCAAAGATACCACCGGGGCGTAGTATGCGCGCAATCTCGGCCAGGGTCGAGGTCGGCTCCATCCAGTGGAATGATTGGGAGCAGGTGACGATATCGACGCTACTGTCCGGTAGCTCGGTCTGATGGGAGACGCCCTTACGGTACTCAATATTCGCCGCATGGGGATGATTCTTGAGACTGTGTATGGCCTGCGTACGCATGTCAGCGTTGGGTTCGATCCCGATCACGCGTTGTGCTCGTTCTCCCCAGACCGTCGTTGAGAGACCCGTGCCGCTGCCCAGGTCCACAACCAGGGCGGGACGTGGCGTGCGAATCAGTTGCGTGAGAATATCGAGCAGGACCAGCGGAGGCGTGGGACGCGCCTGATTGTACAGTGCAGCCTCGCCAGTCCAGATTTCACTAACCTTCATGTCTATTATGTATTCCTTCCTTATTAATTAATCTACTTTTCATCTTACAATGCAATCCCGGCCCTGACAACACTTCGCAATTGTCAGGGCCGGGATGAATGTCACGTTTTATGAACGTTTTTGCCCACCGGCCAGCATGGAAGCGGTGAATGTGAGCGGCATATGTTTGAAGCCGAACAGATTGCGTCCTTCGTACAATTCCAGGGATTGCTCAGAAGTGATATGGAACTCTGGCAACTGTGCAAGCAAGATGGGAAGGGCGATAGAAGCCTCAAGACGTGAGAGTGGCGCGCCAATGCAAAAATGGATGCCATGGCCGAAGGCGACATGACGATTGGGCGTGCGCGTAATATCGAAGCGCTCCGGCTCAGGGAATTGTCGCTCGTCGCGATTGGCGGATGACAGCCAGGCAAAAACCGGCGTATGGGCTGGAATGGTCACGCCCTCAAGCTCGACATCGGTTTTTGTCGTGCGTAAGGTTCGCCAGATCGGGGAGGCGTAACGGAGCACCTCTTCGATGGCACCGGGCATCAAATCCGGCTGCTTGCGCAATTGTGCCAGGGCCTCGGGATGCTCATCGAAGCAACGGATCGTCTGGCTGAGCAGATTGGTTGTCGTCACATGACCGGCCAGCAGAAGCAGAATGCAGAAACTGATCGTATCCTCAATGCTGAGACGCTCACCATCCACCTCGGCCGTCAGGAGATCACTCATCATATCCTCGCGAGGCTGACGGCGGCGCTCTTCGAGCATGGCCTCGAAGTAGTCCCCCATCTCTTCAAAAAGCTGCGTAATGTGCTGCAACTCTGGACTATTGCGTGTCGGTTCCCCGCGTCGAAAAACCTCCTCATCTCGTAGCTGCTGGTTGAGGAGCCCATCCGCCCAGCGTTTGAACAATGGGCGATCAGATACAGGCACACCCAGCATCTCTGCAATGACGATAGTGGGCAATGGATAGGCGAAATCGGTTGCGAAATCCATCGTACCCGCAGGCAGGACCTGATCCAGCAATTCCTGGGTAATGGCCGCGATTCGTCCGGAGAGACGTGCGAGCGCGCGAGGCGTGAACGATGGCGAGACGAGATTGCGATACTGACGATGTTGTGGCGGATCCATCGTGAGAAGACTTCGTCCGAATCCGCGTTTCTGCCCGTTCTGAGGGGCTGTAGCTGCGAGATCAGCGTTGGCCTCGTGAGAAGTTGCGGCGAACCGTCTGCGTTCCGATGAGAACTGAGCATGTTCAGTAATGACCGTACTGACATCAGCAAAGCGAAACACATGCCAGCATCCACTGTTTTCATCGAGCCAGACGGGTTGTGTATCTCGCATCTTCTGAAACCATGCATACATCCCAGAGATATCTTGTAATGTCGATAGCTTGTTTTGCACTGATGATGTCCTTTCATATGACAGGCGCGTAAGAAGTGCAACAGTAAGTTTTGCGCTTCTTCTTCTGAACAGATAGATAGCCTCTGACGTTTCTTATTTCCTGATAGGGCGTGAGCAAAACACACTTCTATTACTCTTTTTACGATGGAACAGGTTGAAGGTTGCTGAGTCAATGGGAGACGACGGAACGTACTCGCAAAAAATGCATTGATGAACGTTTGTGATATAGTTGTGTAATATCTCAGAAAAGAGTATCGTTTGCATGTTATCTGTGACCTCGTATACTGGCCTGTTGCCAGGAACGAAATGAAGGAAAGGAAAAATGGATCAGGAAGAATTCGAGGCCATGTATCTGGAGGCCAAAAAGATAGATCGAGTGGAGATGGAAGAGCGTGCGCAGGAGGTCGAGGAGATGGTACAGGAAGCCGTGGTTGCGATGGCGGCGAGCAGTGAAGGGCCATCCCAGACAGAAGAAACGCCGCAGAGGGTAGAAGAGCATCGACAGCGTCTACTTGGCTCGGTTGGTCAGACGCTTGCGTTAGCGGGACGGAACATTTTGCATGCCATCAACACCAGGCCGGGTGATGCGCCGCGTCTCTCTGACAAGAGAAGTAGCGCGAGCATTGCCGCCGAGTATCCCCTCCCTCAGCACGATGGCGAAGAGGAGCACGCGACAAAAGCAGAAGAAATGGCCTACAATCTCACCAAATGGCAACTGAGAAGAGACATTCCACTGGCGATACTGGCCTGGTTGGGAGTGCTCTACATCGTCTTTTTGTCAGCGCAGCATATCGGAAGAACGCTGCTGATCGTCGGTATTGCCGCGCTATTAGCGTATGCATTGACGCCAGCGGTCAACATATTTAAGCGTGTCATGCCGCAGTTTCTGGCTATCGCGGTCGTCTATCTCATCGTTTTGGGAGGCATAGGCGCGTTACTCTACGTCATCATCGAGGCCGCGGTCCAACAATTTACCACCCTCTCTGGCTTCCTGAATGTGTTGCTGTTGCCCGGCGGAAATGGGAAGCTCAACGATATCGCACGCGCAGTGGGCATACAGCCCGATCAGATTGAGTCTATACGCCAGCAGATCGTGGCTCAGGCCAGTGGAGCCGCAGGGAGTATCGTGCCCTTTGTGACCGGCGTATTTGGGGCTATTGTCGACATGATCGTCGTCGCCGTTTTAAGCATCTATTTTCTGATAGACGGGAAACGCGTCACAATCTGGCTGAGGGGCAGTGCGCCATTGCAGCAGCGTGGTCGTGTGGGATTTGCCCTGGATACCTTACAGCGAATCGTAGGTGGGTATATCCGGGGACAGATCTTGTTGTGTACCCTGATCAGCGTCCTGGTTGGTGTGGGTATGCAGATCCTTGGCGTTCCCTATGCCTTGCTCCTCGGGGTACTGACCTTTATCCTGGAATTTATTCCGATTCTTGGGACCTTAGTAACAGGGGTCATCTGTGTCTTGCTGGCATTAACGAAGGGCTGGATTCTGGCCGTGATTGTTCTGGTCTACTTTATCATTGTACATATTATAGAAGGTGATATCGTCGGACCGCGTGTCGTCGGCAGATCAGTCGGATTGCATCCCATCGTCGCCCTGGCAGCCTTGATCGCAGGAGGAGAGCTGTTTGGCATCTGGGGAGCGCTCTTTGCCTCCCCTGTTGCGGGCGTCCTACAGGCTTTCTTAATCGCCGTCTGGATAGAATGGAAAGAGAGGCACCGACGCGAATTTTAACATCGTTCACTTCTCGCAAGAGAGGAGCGTAGCGAAAACAGAACATGCCCGATACGATTATCGGGCATGCATCTACATATGGCGAAATTAGGGGCGGGAAATGCGGCTTGCCAAAAAGCGACATAATCCTACAAACACCAACGCTTTACTCGCTGCACCCATCGTAGCAGCCACAAAACCAATCGCCAGGCCCACCGTCAGACCAATTCTACCAGCGGGATGACGTACCATCTGCCGAATAGTCTTCATCTTTTTTCGCTTTCTCTCGTGAAGAGCAAGGATTCTTTCTATCATCATACGGAATCTACAAACATGCATGGTCAGCAAATTGTGGATATCGTATACAATACTATCAAAGTAGCATGTCAGAGAGTTCCCTGTCCAGTACAAAGGGCATAATTTCAGAGAAGAATGTGTTATTCATGTCATAAAGAGACGAAAAAAAAAGTCATTACTGTTATAACAGAAAGTTGTATCTCTCTGGTAGAGGAAACGTATCTTAATAAAAGAGGACATGTGGGTGACGACTTTGAGAACTATTAGAGAA
>DATJHM010000199.1:0-8070 GCA_035493895.1 Ktedonobacteraceae bacterium | reverse complement strand
TACACCTCTCTTCAATCTATTGAGTATGTTGTATAAGGTTACCACTTGTCTGCAATGTCACGTCAATACGTCTATACCCGGTCCCCATCGCCCCCATCCCTGTAGAGTCAGTCGCTGCTTGTCTGCGACCGGGGCGACGACGAGGTGGGAGGTTTGCCGCCCAGGTCGCAGACAACAGCGACTCTACAGGGATGGGGGCGATGGGGACCGGGTACAGGCTTATCTACGTGACATTGCAGACAAGTGGTAACCTTATACAACATACTCAATAGATTGAAGAGAGGTGTATCGATGTCAGATCAGGATAAGGGAACTTCCGATGAACGGGGAACGGTGCTTCTTGCGCAAGAGGGAGCCGTTGCCGTAGTCACGTTATCGCGCCCAAATGCCCTCAATGCGCTGACCTGGAAGATGTATGAGGAGCTTGAGGCGCATCTTACCTACCTCGCCACCGCTGAGCATATTCGCGCAATCATCATTCGCGGAGATGGCGAGCGTGCCCTCGCGGCCGGGACGGATATCAGCCAGTTTCAGGGATTCTCTGGTGTCGATGGCATCGCCTACGAGCAGCGGATGGATGCGATTATCGATCGCCTTGCGACCATGCCTCAGCCTGTTCTTGCCGCGATCCATGGATACGCTGTGGGTGCTGGTCTGATCATTGCCACCGCCAGCGATCTGCGTTATGCGACGCGTGCTGCTCGTTTCGGTGCGCCCATGGCGCGGACACTGGGAAATTGCCTGAGCCTGAAAAATTATCGGCGTCTTGCGCAGGCGCTGGGTGCTATGCGCAGCAAAGAGCTGTTATTTACCAGCCGCTTGCTTTCTGCGGAAGAGGCATTGCAGTGTGGCTTTCTCACGGCCATTCTGGATGAAGAGCAGCTTTTCGCAGAAGTATTCGAGATTGCGAAGCGGATCAGCACGCTGGCCCCACTGACCATCTGGGCCAGCAAAGAGGCATTCAAGCGTATCGAGCATGAGCGTGAGGGTGATGAAGCCGCTTTTGCTGATGTTCTGGCACGAGTCTATGGTAGCGCAGACTTTGCGGAAGGAGTACAGGCGTATGTAGAGAAGCGTCGTCCGAACTGGCGTGGGGAGAGCCAGGGAAAATGAATTTGCAAGAGGAAAGGGAAAAGAAAGCATGTCTTCAGCCACAGCACTCGAAGGGATTCGCGTCGTTGACCTCTCACAAATCATGGCAGGACCATTCTGCGCTATGTTACTGGCGGACCTGGGAGCGGAAGTAATCAAGGTCGAGAGGCCGCAGGGGGGAGATGACTCGAGGCGTATGGGCCCACCCTTCTACCAGGGGGAAGCCGCCTCATATATGGCGGTCAATCGCAACAAATATGGCATTGCCGTGGATATTCGCACGCCGCCCGGGAAGCAGGTGCTCTGGCGTCTACTCGAAACTGCGGATGTGCTGGTGGAAAACTTTCGCCCGGGGACGCTGGAACGCCTTGGCTTTGGCTATGAAGAAGTGCATGCGAAGTATCCTGGACTGATCTATTGTTCGATCTCTGGCTTTGGGCAGACCGGTCCTTATCGTGAGCATGGAGGCTTCGATCTGGTCACGCAAGCGATGAGTGGAGTGCTTTCGGTGACGGGAACGCCAGAGGAGCCTGCCAAGGCGGGCGTCCCGATTAGTGATCTCAACGCGGGCTTATTCGCGAGCCATGCCATTCTTGCGGCGCTTTTTTATCGGTCGCGTACAGGCGAGGGGCAGCGTATCGATACGTCGCTTTTCGAGGCCGCGCTGGCGTATACGATCTGGGAATCGAACGAATATTGGGCAAACGGAGTGCCGCCGCAGGGTCTGGGAACGGCGCACCGCCTTTCCGCGCCGTACCAGGTGTTTCCCACAGCCGACAGCGGAGTTGCCATCGGCGCGAGCAATCAGCGCAGTTGGGAACGTCTCGTCCAGGCTATGGAGCGTCCGGATCTCTTACAGACGCCACTGTATGCGACCAACAGTGACCGTATGGCTAATCTCTCCTCGCTTGTGGAAACGCTCACAGAAACCTTCAAAACGCGAACCACGGAGGAGTGGATGCAGCGCCTGGATCAAGCCGGAGTGCCAGCGGGACCGGTGCTCACCCTTGATCAGGTATACGAGCATCCCCAGGTACAAGCGCGTGAGATGGATGTCGAAATCGAGCATCCAATCGCGGGTCGTGTGCATGCGCTCGGTTTTCCGGTGAAATATTCAGGCACGCCAGGACAGATTACGCGACCTGCCCCTGTGCTGGGCCAGCATAGTTTTTCGATCTTAGCGAGCCTGGGTTTTACCCCCGAGGAATGTCGCCAGCTTGAAGCCGAAGGTATTGTGTGTGATGCCCATAGAGAGTCTGAGGCCGAGAGTATTTTTCAGCGTAAATAGTAACGTTACAAGGCGTTATGGAACGGTAGTGGTATGAGCGTGGAATGGGTATAAATAGACGTTGCTCAGTAGAAAATAGGTATGCTATAATTTAAAAAATTCGTATCCCGGAAAGCAGGGGGGCCTGAATGGAAGAAGGGACTCATACCAGACCGGAGATGTCGCTCAATGGTGTCCAATCTGTAGAACGTGCCCTTGATCTGCTTGAGAATCTTGCTCGTGCCGCAAACTGGATAGGAGTGAGCGAGCTGAGTGCTGCTACAGGTCTGCCTGCCGGAACGGTTCATCGATTGCTTATGACGCTCGCTGCTCGTGAGTACGTCGTACGTGATCATCTTACTCGTCGCTATGCACTTGGGCCAGCATTTCGTGCTTTAGTGAATCGTGATCCGCGCATGCCCAACTGGTCCGAGGTTGCAACTCCCTATTTACGTGAGCTTGTTGGGATAAGTGGAGAGACCGCGAATCTCGCGGTGATGGAGCGGGGCCGTGCAGTCTATGTCGCTCAGGCTCAACCCATGCGTATGATGCGGATGTTTACTGAACTCGGGAATAGAGTGTTCATGCACAATACAGGCTGCGGTAAGGTGTTGTTAGCCTATCAGACCGATGAGATTATCGCGTCTATTCTTGCGGAGGCAGGATTGCCCGCTTACACAGAGAAAACGATTACGGACCCGGATCAATTGCGCCAGGAACTGGAGACAGTGCGCCAGAACGGCTATGCCAGCGACAATGGAGAGGTAGAGGAAGGAGTACGCTGTCTTGCAGTGCCCGTCTATGGTCCCGGGGGGAAGGTGGTTGCGGCTATGAGTATATCGGGACCAACAAGCAGGTTAAGTAGCGAACGAACGCCCATGCTCATCCCTCATCTCAAACGTGTGAGTGGGAACTTATCGCGGACCTTATTTGCCCCTCGTGAACACCCAGGAGAAGTTTGACCCCATAACCCGTTCTCTCATACTATAACCCCTTCCGGCCAGAGTGGCGTTGTTCTCCCTGCTTTGCTCTGGCTATACGCTTTCTACGGGTTGTCTGCTCATACTGCGATAACGGCCTATCTCTCAGAGAGCGGCTTGCTCATTATTTAACTTTCTATTAACATTCCCATAATATTCATGATATACGATGAATGGGTAGTGTGATCTATTCCACACCTATCCTTTATCGCAGGAGCTACTTGTAGTTTATGGTCGTTACAGAAAATCCATTGTTACACATTCAAGTTCAGTTCAGATTCATGATATACGATGGGTAGACAGGTTAGTCTATTCCACACCTATCCTTTATCGAAGGAGTCGCTTGTAGTTTATGTTAGTTGAAGAAAATGCGCCGTTACACGTTCAGACTCAGCAAACAAAGGACCTTTTAGCAGAACTAGATAACAGTCAACTTTCAGGCTTTCACTGGAAGGCCATGATTACCTCGGGAATGGGTTTTTTCACTGACGCCTATGATCTTTTTATCATTGGGGCCGTGCTTTCCATCCTGACCCCCCTCTGGAGGCTGAACGCCTTAGAAGTTTCCCTGATTGGGAGCACCTCTCTTATTGCCGCTGCTTTAGGGTCATATGTTTTTGGCTTTCTTGCTGACCGTATCGGTCGGCATATGATTTATGGTTTGACGTTAATCGTTCTCGCAACTGGAGCACTCCTTTCGGCCCTCTCTCCTAATGTTTACTGGCTGCTTGTCTTACGTTTCATCATGGGACTTGGCGTTGGCGGTGACTATCCTCTGAGCGCCACATTAATGAGCGAATACGCCAATCGGAAAGATCGCGGCAAACTGATTACGATGGTCTTCTCCATGCAAGGTCTGGGCCTCATTCTTGGGCCAATCATCGCAATCATCCTGCTTGTCTCCGGGCTTAATCACGATCTGACCTGGCGTCTGATGCTGGCTTTAGGGGCGGTTCCTGCTTTAGCGACCTTCTACCTGCGACGACAGATCGCGGAAACACCACGTTTTGCTTTGATGATGCAAGGGGATGTTGAGCAGGCAGCACAAACGATCAACGGTGTGACAGGTATCGCGAACAAGAAACAGCCCGTCAAAAAGCAAACGCGTACGAAGCGCACTCCTCAGAAGTCATGGCTGTATCTGTTCCTCACTCCTCGCTACCTCAAGTGGGTTATTGGCGCGGCAGGCTCCTGGTTTTTTCTAGATATTGCTTACTATGGAACTACCATTTCGAGTCCGCTGGTCTTGAAAGCGCTCAATGATCATGCAAATACTGTTACCAATATGGTCTACACGCTGCTCATCTTCCTCATAGCAGCGCTCCCTGGCTACATTGTGGCGGCCCTGACCATTGATCGGTTGGGACGCAAAGCGATCCAATGTATCGGTTTTGGGATGATGACGCTCGCCTATGGCCTCCTCGCATTTGTGCCCAGCTTTACACAGGTCACGTTTATATTCCTCGTTGTCTATGCAGTTTCTTACTTCTTTACAGAATTTGGACCAAACGTGACGACTTTTGTGTACCCCGCCGAAATCTTCCCGGTGATGATACGCAGTTCTGCCCATGGCATGGCGGCCGGTCTGGGGAAAGTGGGAGCTTTTATTGGGGCTTTTGCCTTTCCCTACCTGCTGGCAACATGGCATCTGCCGGGCGCGATGGAAGTTTCTGCTGTCATCTCGCTCCTCGGTTTGCTCCTGACGCTATTCACGTTGCCCGAACCAAAACAGCGCTCGCTTGAAGATATGTAAGGGCAGACGCACTTTTGCCCGGAACTCTACAATAAATCGCATGCCCTTCTGTATAGAAGCCCCGCTTCAAGAAGGGCATGCGATTTATTGTCGTACGCTGCACGATAGGCTATACTGGGATGAGGCGAGGATTGAAGATGGGAAAGAAGCCTGGGTATGACAGAAGCAGAAGAGACAGTACAGGTTTCCTCATATCATCCGGCCGAAAATTTCTATTTGCAGTGGAGGTAGCAAATGAGGTTACAGGGCAAGGTTGCCGTCGTTACGGGAAGCGGGAGAGGCATCGGGGCCGCCATTGCGCGGGGATATGCTCGTGAGGGGGCGTCCGTAGTGCTGGTGAGCCGCACAAAAGGCCAGCTAGAAGAACAGAGGGCGCGCATCCAGGCGCTGACCGGGGTGAGCCCATTCATTGTACAGGCGGACGTTGGTGAGCCGCGCGATGTAGAGAACCTCGTGGAAGCCGTCATTCAAGAGTATGGTCAGATTGACATCCTGGCGAACTGCGCTGGAATTACCATGGTCTCGCGTACAGAGTCGTTGTCGCTTGAGAACTGGCATGCCTGCTTGCGCATTAATCTGGATGGAACCTTCCTTTGTTGTCAGAAAGTTGGACAGCATATGATTGCGCGAGGTGGCGGCGGAAAAATTATTACGATTACATCCATCGTCTCGCATGCGGCTATTCCTGAGCGGGCCGCGTATGCCGCAAGCAAGGGTGGTGTGATGCAGTTGATGCAAAATCTGGCGGTAGAGTGGGCCAAATATGGCATTCAAGTGAACTCCATCAGTCCGGGATTTATTCGCACGGAACTGGTGCAATCGTTGATCGACAAAGGTGTGCATAAGCCCGACAAAATGATTGCGCGTATCCCTGCCGGAAGGTTGGGGGAAGTGGACGATATCATCGGCCCGGCCGTCTTCCTGGCCAGCGAAGAGTCGGACTACGTGACCGGTGTTGCCCTGAAAGTCGACGGTGGATGGTTAGCTAACGGCTATATCTGATCCGCAATTGGGACGACAACGGCACTCTATTTCTTCATGTCTGGCGAAAAGGGGAGAGCACACAATTGAAAATCACCGATATCAAAGCCACAACCGTCACTGTACCACTGGAGGCCCCGCTTCGACATAGCAACGGCGCGCACTGGGGCAGATTTGTTCGTACCATTGTGGAAGTTGCAACCGATGAAGGGATCGTCGGATTGGGTGAAATGGGTGGGGGCGGAGAAAGTGCGCAGCTTGCCTTTGAAGGGCTCAAGTACTATCTGATCGGGCACGATCCGTTTGAACTGGAGAAACTGCGCTTCGCCATCACCAATCCTACGGCCAGCTTATACAATAATCGGACGCAGTTGCATGCTGCGATCGAGTTTGCTTGCCTCGACATTATCGGGAAAAAACTGGGTGTGCCCGTCTATCAACTGCTCGGAGGGAAGGTGCGGGATGAGGTAGAGTTTGCAAGCTATCTATTTTTTCGCTATCCTAACGAGAAAACGGGACAGGGCGAGGTACGAACTCCGGAGCAACTGGTGGAGCATGCTCGCGATTTGAAGCAGCGCTACGGATTTACGACGCATAAGCTGAAGGGCGGCGTCTTTCCGCCGGACTATGAACTGGAGTGCTATCTGGCCCTTGCGCGCGCATTCCCGCAAGATCATCTGAGATATGATCCCAATGCCACACTGAGCGTAGAGGAAGCAATCCATTTCGGCCATGCCATCGAGGGTGTGCGGAACGATTATTTTGAAGATCCGACCTGGGGATTAAATGGCATGCGGCGCGTGCGCGAAATGGTGCGTATTCCCACCGCGACGAACACCGTCGTCATCAACTTCGAGCAACTTGCCAGCAATATTCTCAATCCGGCCATCGACGTGATTCTCCTGGATACGACCTTCTGGGGTGGTATTCGACCCTGTGTGAAGGCGGCAGGCGTCTGCGAGACCTTTCAACTGGGCGTTGCCGTGCATTCTTCGGGTGAACTGGGGATACAACTGGCGACGATGCTGCATCTTGGCGTGGTCCTGCCGAATCTCGCTCTGGCCGCCGATGCGCACTATCATCAGTTGACCGACGATCTGATTCAAGGTGGGAAGCTGGAATATCACGAAGGGAAAATTGCGGTTCCCGATCGGCCCGGGCTTGGTGTTGAGCTGGATCGCGACAAGCTGGCTCAGTATGCAGAACTTTATCGCGAACTGGGGGGATACCCGTATGATCGGGACCCACATCGTCCCGACTGGTATCCACTCGTGCCCAACATCTCTTTTGCGGACCCGACGCGTCCATTCTAAGCGCCTTTTCTCAATGCTACAATGTTGTACGTGTTACAGAACTTCATCGTTGGAGGTTATCATGTCCTCTGATACCACACCGGAAAAACGCGATTCGGCTCACAATGAGGCCATACGTCGGGAATTTGAAAAGCAAGCTGCGAGCTTTACACGTTCGACCTATACCCATCGGCTCGATTGGATGATTGAGGAGCTTGCCCCTCAGCCCGATGATGTTGTGCTGGACGTTGCCACGGGAACGGGCCATATTGGCCGCGCACTCGCGGCAAACGCGCGCTATGTCGTCGCGATCGACCTGACGCCAGAGATGCTGCGCCGGGGAAAGGTAGCGGCTGACATCTCGGGTATGCGCAATATTCTCTTCGAAGTGGGCGATGCGGCCCATCTGCCCTATCTGGATGCATCCTTTGATCTGGTGACCAGCCGCTTTGCCGTGCATCACTTCGAGGAGCCGAAGGTCCAGCTTGCCGAGATGGTTCGTGACTGCCGACCAGGGGGGCGTATTGGCATCATTGATATGATCGCGGACCCGGAGCCGACGATTGCGCAGGAGCACAACCGTCTGGAGCGTTTGCGTGATCATACACATACGGAGGCTTTTTCACTCGATGGGCTTGTGAGCTTGCTCGAAGGGCTTGGTGTGCAGGTAGTGAAACATGCGGAGCAGGAGGTCAGGATGGAGTT